>JAQTIA010000001.1 GCA_029433415.1 Acetobacteraceae bacterium ESL0709
ATAGGTAGTCCACAACGCATTGCCTCAAATACAGGTAAACCAAACCCTTCATGTTCAGACAAACAAACAAAGACATCCGAAATATCATAAAGCTTACGTAAATATTGTTCAGACACCTCTCCACAAAATTCGACTGTTATACCATCAATTCCATGTCCGAAAAGTTCGATATCTTTTTTATAGCATCTTCCCGCCCAGCAAAACGAACAATGATATCCCGACCTGTCAGTTTATGTAATCTTTCAGCTACAGCTACAATAGATTTATGCCCCTTATGTCCGACTACACGTCCAACAAACAGTAAGTTTATAGTCGTAGCAGCCGCAAAATGAGACCGGCGAACAACATTTGCAGACGCTCTTTCTAAATAGCAACTAGCAGGAAATACAACAGACACCTGCGAAAGCTTTCCACCAAGCGCAATCAATTGCTTTTTGTGTGAATTTCGAATTAACCCAAAAGACGAGATGCTCACTCTGTGTAAGCGACACAATGTTATTAAATCCCTCTAGAGTATGAGTAAGATTGTCGTATTTAGAAAAATAAAACCAAGGAGGCGTATTATTATGCCAGCGTATAATAGATTTTTGTGTTCTTTCTATAAGAAATTCATCAATTACCTTCCAAGAACCACAGTAGTGATAAATAACAATGCCATCCTGATTTTTCTTACACCACACATAAAAACTCTTAAGAGATTCTATAGGAATATCAGGATAATATTTTTTCTCAAAACGTTCTGCAAATATACGTATATCATCATGCGAACTGTTGAAGCGTGAAGAAAAATATTCATACTCATAAACACAATCATAACCAATAGAATCACTCTTTTCAAAGAGACCTTGGACAAGAAGAGCAATATTCGAGATTCATATCCTAGCAATTTTCATAAATTCATATCCTATTTAATTATGATCTACAATTTTCAGCTCTTTTAGAGCATCTACAGCCACAGTCCCACACAAAGACAAAGCCTGTCTATAAAACTGTCTAGCTTTCTCCCAATCGCCATATAACTTATAGAAATGCCCTATCTGTAAACATAAGTCTGCATCATCCGGCTTTTGTATTATAGCTTTTTCATAACATATGCGTGCCTTGTCAAACTGACCATCCTCTTTATAAATATGGGCTAATTGTACGAGGCCAGAGTAAAAAGAGGATATATCTGTAAACCTTCTTCATAAAATTCAGACGCTATTTTCCACTGATGCTGACGTGCCGCTTTACGCGCCTTACGAAAAAAATCACGAGAACGCCAAAAACGATAAAAATTTCTAACTTTATTAAACGCTCTAAAAAAATTAGACGAGCTTTTCTTCATAACTACGTGCAATCTATTTAATAATATATTCATAGAAAAACACACCCTGATTTTTTTGCTTTTTTATGAATTCCGCACCATAAAATACTATATAGCCCCTAAATTTTTCTTTCGGTTGTAACCGCAATTCGACCAAAGAGTTTTCAGACATAATCGCGAAATTTAAATGCTTTTCCAGCTTTACTTTACCAGGACCGACAGTTACCACACGACGCGTCAATTGTTTCTCGCCAGATTGTAGATCAATCTCGAAAGACACCTTATGTTTTAAGGCATTAAAAATATCAATTTTCAGCGTAGCTATATAATCGCCTTTAGGCATTTGGACATAAGGACCAAAAATAATATGTTGGGGAGGAATTTCCGAAATTTCTGGTGTATATCCTTCAGAAAAGGAGCTATACGGGATTACCCCTTTACGTAAAGAGAACTCATCAGGTTCAAAAGAAACTCGGGGACTGGAAATAGGACAGGTCAATAATCCAATAAGCCGTTCCTGCTGTTCTATAAATTGATTATATATACTTAAATCATATAATGAAACGATATTCCCATGTGAATCGAAAGGTATTCCTTCTTCATACGAACCATACCGACTATCCATTAAAAATTTTCTATTTTTATCTATAATTTCTTCAATATACGCACCGCTCGATGAAAAATTTTTACGAACATTGCGCATAGTATCCACTATATAATTACTTATAGCGTTAGAAATTTGATTTTTAATACCAGAACTATTATAAGAGGATACTATTTCATTTTGTAAGGAAATAATGTATTCTCTTACATCGTTATCCATCAAGGACATAACAGCAGAAGCTAGAAGGTCGAGGTCAAAACTTTCAAATGCAAAGGGATGCTTTCTCAATAGTGCACAAAACGACGTAATAGCCCAGCAGACAACTGGTAACCGATAATACATTGCTTCAAATACAGGAAGACCAAACCCTTCGTGTTCAGATAAACAAACAAATACATCACTAGTTTTATATAGGTTTATAAGTTCATTGTCATCTATAAGTCCATGGATAATAACTTCAGATCTCGCTTCCTTAATATCATTAAGCAATTGTTTTGAAAAATTATTAGGATCATCTAATCCTTTACCAACAATATGTAATTGTACAGGCCTATTAATAATTTCTTTTACCCGATCTGCTAATGCAATAAGATTAGCATGTCCCTTATGAGCAACGACACGGCTAACAAAAAGCAATTTCAACGATTCTTTCGGCGAAAAAGGCTTTTCTGCATCATGCGCTAGTAAGGTCATATCAAGATAACGACTAGCAGGATACACAATCTGGCAGCGTTCAGGGGTCATCCCAAGAGCTATAAGTTGCTCTTTTGTAAATTCTGAATTAGCCCAGAATACAACAGAAGGGCAATCAATATAACGAATTATATTTTCATAACCAAGAAGAGAATGTAAAGCATTATTATTTTGTATACCAAAAGTAAACCAAGGAGGTGTACTATTATGCCAACGTATTATAAGATGATGACATTTTTCACGGAGAAATTCATCATATGGAGTAGTACTATCACAATAATGGAAAATAACAATTATATCAGGATCATTCTGTAGCCAATTTTTAAAATTATCTATACTTTCTACAGGAATATCAGGAAAAGACGATGATTTATAACAACCAGAAAAAATGCGAACTTCATTAACTGAGAGGCACGCTGTTTTCAGAAAGTGATACTGCCATACAATATCATTGCAAACCGAATCATTTTTTTCGGCTAGTCCTAGAGCTAATAAAGCAACACGCAAATCGGACTCCTAAAATCTCTGACGTAATTGGCAGATTTATATAGCCCCTCTATGCGTAGGACAATGATTTTTTTGAACTTTTTGTAACTCAATCTCCAATAAGTTCAATTGCAAAAAAGACCCTTAATAGGTAATTCCTATAGTAAAGACTTAAAAGCATAGGATAGAATATCAAAAAAACAGCGATATATACTGTATATTACATTTATAAAGCTATGAGTTAATACAACATTCTTTATATCCGTAATATATTATGAGTATTATTTAAATAATAACTTTATTAACATCATTTATTAAAAAAATTTAAGAGAATAAATCAGAATATAAAGCAAGTTTTAAATAACTTATGACGTTTCATGATTTTTCAATAAAACATAATTTTCTTTATTATTTATAATATATCATTTTGTTATTATTAATAACATCAAAATTTTATTACAGTAAATTTCACTTCTGAAGACCTTAATTTTATAAAATTTTGATAGACCGCGCAAATTATCTTTTTTAAAACCAATGACATCTCATCCAATTCTTAAATTAGAGCAGTATTTCAAGGAGAAGTGATGAGTTACATTAACAACTAGGTTTGATGCGTAACGTCAAAGTCTCTTACGAGCCTTTTGTAGCGCGTAACATATACGAGACCACATTCTACGACTTATCGTTTTACCAGCAGTATAAACCATTATTTATCTTATGAAGTATAAATATCTCCTTATATTTTAAAACTTCTTTCTTTTCGCATCATTATAGAAAATGAGATAGTCACTTTCAGACGTTTACAAATAGTCTCTCTATCAATGATAATAACTTTTATCTCAGCTTTTTTACCGGCGGCTAGACGCAATACAATTTTCAGATCGCTTATAAGGACCTCAAAAAAAGTCAACCTTCATCCGACGACAAGGTTATCGATAAAAGACACACCACTAGGAGATCATTGGACCGAACGCACCAGGCAATGCTGTAACATATGACAATAGCGCAGATCATTATAAAGAGTTCTCGCGAGCACGCTAACGCTAAAATGCTGCTCCTTCCTCCAGCAATAAATATGGAACAATCAGAGACTACTCTTCATCACTTAACATTAGACGGATATCTTTTACGAGATATAATTATCTATCTTGGCCACAAAATCATCAATACGCAATAATTTCTAATTCATGCTACAGACTCTTTTCTTAGTTATCACTAAAAAATGACAAATGACCATAAGAAATATTTGTAGCTTTCCAAGAAAATGAGTCCTACCTCACAACAAGCTTGCTTCGTAACCGGAAAATGAGTATGACGCACTTAGACTAGGATTTTAAAACCGTTATAGATAGGAACATAGAATGGCTTTCCCTAATTCCTGCAAAAAAAGCCTTTTTTATATAATGGGGAATTCTAAATCTTTTTCACGCACGATAACGGGAATATCGCTCCTTTTATTAGCCGGTTGCAGTTGGGTCCCGCGTTCTACACCAACCCAGAAACAAGTCCGTTCTTACAGCAAATCAAAAAAAAATAAAGCGGCCTTGGACTATAAATTCCTTTCCATGAATCCTCAGATAGCAGATATTTTGGCATCTGAGATCCAGCCTCTAATTTCTACGCTCAACAGACATAATTTTCGTTCTTCTCGTAATGATCATATCGGCGCGGGAGATGTCTTAACAATTTCTATATTTGAACTAGGGAATGGGCTTTTTTCCTCATCGGATAGGAGTATCACCGCTACCAGTACCGGTGGCGATGGCTCTGTAGGAGGAACACCAAGAATTTCCATGCAAAATTTACCGCCTACGCAAGTAGAAGGTGATGGAACAATTATGGTTCCATACGTAGGACGGATGAATGTTATGGGAAAAACTCCTAGCCAGGTTGCTACTCTTATACAGAAGTCTTTAAAAGGGAAATCACAAGATCCACAGGTCATGGTGCGGATCCAGAATGATATTGGCAACACAGTTATTGTATCAGGCGAAGTCGCTAAACCAGGTCGCGTTGTTCTATCGCTCGCAGATGAACATCTCTCAGATGTCGTCGCCATCGCCGGAGGCACAAAATACCCACCACAGGACACACAAATTGAGCTTGTTCGTCACAACAAAATTGGCGCGACAGATCTTGCAACACTGGAAAACCACCCGGAACAAGACATAAGAGCCGATCCTGGGGATCGAATAAGAGTTATTTACCAACCTCGTACCTTCACAGCTTTTGGAGCAATTGGTCAGACGCAACAGCGTAATGAGATAAAATTTGGAACGGCTACTTTAACTTTAGCAGGTGCTTTATCCCGTATCGGAGGACCATCTGATAATACCGCTGACGCGAATGGTGTTTATCTTCTCCGTTATGAGGATGAAGTCGTTTGCAGACGTTTAGGAATTCCTCTTAAGCCAGGATATCACACAGCGCCTGTTGTTTACGAAATAGATCTGATGAATCCGACGCAATATTTTCTTGCCCAGAAAATTCCTGTCAAAGATCATGATACTATTCTCATAACAAATGCCGCCACAGACAGCTTCTATAAAATCAACATGTTAATTGGGACTCTCATGGGAGAAGGGATGACCGCCGGTCTTTATGCCGTAAGATGACAAGCCTCATAAAACTCTAGATTTTTATGAAAAAGAGAGACTGTAAAAAATACTTACAGGCTCTCTCTTATTATAGGGATTTTGACTTAAAAAATTTTATATAGGATAATTTCATTCCCTAAAATTTTCTGCTCTATCGGATAACCTATTTCCTGTTACATAAATTAGGAGCGACGCCACTTCATGCAAAAATCTGCGTCTAGACTCATCAGGATAGCTGATCCTGATCGTCCTTCTGTCCCCCATCATAAAATTTCGGCAGAAGAACCACCAGTCCGGATTTTCGAGAATGATAAACTCGAATCTCTTACTTTTATCTCTTTCCGCACATTCCTTATTTTTTGTTTTATTTTTGAAACTGCCGCCTTAACTATTTCTTTTTTTTATAAATTATCATTCTGGTCTTTTCTCTGGCATTCTTTTCTGGGCTTTTTTATCTGGTTTATTACAGAATATATTTTGCATCGCTTTGTGTTCCATTTTGAAAGCGATAACAAGCTCATTCAGCATATGATCTATGTGATTCACGGAAACCATCATATCCAGCCCAATCATCCTCTTCGCACGATTATGCCCCTTATTGTCACTATCCCTTTAGGGATGCTCATCTGGGGTCTGTCGATATGGGGAGCCGGAATAGGATCAGGAAGCGCATTTTTTACAGGTTTTTTCGCTGGTTATACATTATATGACGCAATGCATTTTGCGACCCATAATTTCAAAATGAAAGGAACACCACTGTCTTTATGGAAAAAACATCATCTCCTGCACCACTATCAAACAGAAGAACATAACTTTTCCATTACAATGCCATGGCTGGATAATTTATTCCACAGTCTTTATATTCCGCCACGGAAAAAGAAATAAATGCATCTGCCTACCACGACACTATCAAGCACCTTGGCAACAAACTACTAATTTCAAGAGGGAAATGGTGGAGCCAATCGGGATCGAACCGACGACCTCCTGAATGCCATTCAGGCGCTCTCCCAACTGAGCTATGGCCCCTCTTAACAAGAAAACTTCTTGTTGCCACTCCCTATATCCCGCACTCCACGACAAAGCAAGAGTAAAAAAAACTCTTTAACAAAAATCATCTGCCAAAATATCAAGACGACGTAAGATTTCCAAAAGTGGCAACATAGGAAGCCCTAAAATGGCGTCTCGTTCGCCATTTATGTTTGAAAAAAGATGAATTCCCATAGCTTCAATACGGTAAACGCCAACAGACTGAAGTACGTTCGGACCTTCCGCTTTTACGTAACCTTGAATAAAATCATCCGAAATATTCCGCATAGTCAGTTTCGGTGCACTAATATGCCTCCAGATAATTTTTTTATCTGCATAAAGCACCATGGCAGTCTGAAGGGTATGCGTGTTCCCTCTCATGCTCTGCAGATGTGCTACAGCCTGCTCCATCGTCTGAGGTTTTGAAAAGATCCTTCCTTCAAGCTCCAGGATTTGATCAGCTGCCAGAATAATATGATCGGAAGCAAACGACTCTGCTGCTGCAAAGGCTTTTGCTTCTGCCAGCTTCAAAGCTATATCCCTGATAGGCGTCCCTCTGGCTATTTCGGTTTGTCGCAAGGATTCTTCATCAAAATCAACTGGAAAGACTTGTATATCAATTCCAGCCTGTTCAAGCAGATCACGACGGGTTTTTGAACCACTTGCCAGCACGAGAGATTTCCGAAGCTGAATTTTCATAAAACTTACCCTCAAAAACGAATCCAGAAAACAAAACGCCACCCTTTATAGAAACATCATTGACGACCTGTAGAGAGATCATGTGCATTCTGGGGTACGTGGGGATTGTACGAACGTGGTCTCTTTAACGTACCGAGTACCGGGGATGAAACCGTACACCCTCAAAAATAGGGGATTGTACACAGCCTTACTGTGGAAAAATCTGGATAAATCGCTACGATCCTTTTATATCCTTGTCTCACAAGTTGTACACACTGTGAGTAAAACGGGGTACATTTCGAGAAAACCGGGTACCCCGATATCCACAGCTATCTTTAACCACCTCAGAATTTCTTTATTTCTTATTTTATGATTAGAGTGTCGTATGACATCACATAATTCTCTTTCCAAACCTCTCCTAAATGTTCTGCAAGGACGCAAAGTTTGGCCACCACCAATATGGCTTATGCGTCAGGCAGGACGGTACCTTCCTGAATTTCAGGCCTTGCGGGCTAAGGCAAACTTTCTGACACGTTGTATGACACCTGACATAGCTGTGGAATTAACACTACAGCCTATCAGACGCTATCAGATGGATGGGGCCATACTATTTTCTGATATTCTGATTTTGCCTTGGGTTATGGGACAATCACTGAATTTTATTGAAGGAAAAGGGCCTGTTCTTGAACCGATTCGTGAAGAAAGAGATTTAAACGCACTAAACGAAGAAAAAGTTTTTGAAGCCATCGCCCCTGTGAGAGAAACATTATCAATTCTTTCCCAGGAGTTACCGTCGACTACGACCCTTCTGGGTTTTGCAGGTAGTCCCTTCACCGTAGCTTGCTATATGGTCGAAGGTGGTGGTTCACGTGATTTTGCGCAGACGCGTAAAATGATGCTGCAAAATCCTGTACTTTTTCAGAAATTGATGACTTTATTGACCAGAGCGACGGCAAATATGCTGAGTGCTCATATCCAGTCCGGTGCTGAAGCTGTCATGCTTTTCGATTCCTGGGGAGGAATTTTACCACCAGAAGAGTTCAGGAAATTTGTTACGGAACCTACGCGCCAGATCGTAGAAATATTGAAATCCAGACATCCTGAAACACCTGTTATCGGTTTTCCTCGTCTCGGGGGAATTATGTCTGTAGATTATGCCCAGAAAACAGGCCTCGACTGTCTGGCTCTTGATACAGTTGCGGATATGGCGCGGATTGCAGAAATGATCCCTGAAAATATGGCGTTACAGGGCAACTTGGACCCCATGATTTTGCTTAATGGGGGTGAACCGCTAGTAACAGAAGCCCGGAGGATCAGGGATAGCCTGAAAGGGCGACGGCATATTTTTAATCTTGGTCATGGCGTTATGCAGCAGACCCCTCCAGAAAATGTTTCATTGCTTGTTGAAACTGTGAGGTCGGTATAATGAATAAATCCAGTGAGTTAAGAAGTGGTTTGAAACTGGTTGTATTTGACTGCGACGGTGTACTGATTGATAGTGAAGGTCCTTCCTGTCGTAAAGTGGCGGAGTATGCCCGATCTTTGGGTATAAAGGTTTCTGACAAGGAGGCCTTTTCCCGTTATGCAGGCAATACCATTGCACAGACGGTGAGCTCATTTGAAAAAGAGCTTGGTCATTCCTTGCCGCCTGAAACTGTTCCGCAAATGCGTCATATGCTGGTAGAGTTTCTGAAATCGGGAGTAGATCCCATTGATGGGGCTTTTGATTTATTGGAAGATCTGAAAAAGCATCATATCCCTTTTTCAGTAGGGTCAAATTCTTCTATTGTGGAAATGGAAGCCAAATTCGGTCATACAAAAATGGATCGCCTGATCCCTAAAGATCGCATCTTTTCAGCCAATGATATGGGATGTCATAAGCCTGATCCCGGTGTCTATCTCCATGCGGCCCAACAAGAAGGAGTGACGCCTGAGGAAACAATTGTCATTGAGGATAGTGATACAGGGGCAGAAGCGGTCAGACGTGCTGGAATGTCTTGCCTTCTTCTGAGGGATCACAATCATTCCTTACCATCTTACTGGCCTGTTCCGCATTTTGTGCATATTACCAGCCTTTCTGAGGTTATGCCGCTCCTTTTACCAAAGCTGGCTCCAGGCGTTACTCATTGAACTGAGGGTTTATGGCTGTTTTTTTACAAAACCATTTCACGTGGATTTTGGCCCTGCATATTATGGCCTTTATCTCGTGGATGGCAGGACTGTTTTACCTCCCAAGGCTTTTTGTTTATCATACGCAGGTCAAGTCGGGGACTGAAGAAGATCAGCGTTTCAGTCTGATGGAAAAACGGCTTTATAAACAGATTATGACACCGGCCATGATCGTGACCTTCTTGACAGGAGGTGTCATGGCGGTTTTGCCTCATAGCGTCGATTGGCAAAGTATCTGGTGGTGGGTCAAGCTGGCGTCAGTTCTGGGTATGGCCGGGTTTCAAGGATGTTGTGGCCTGTGGGGACGTAATTTTGCCTCAGGTAAGAATACACATAATGAGCGATTCTATCGTTGCGTGAATGAAATCCCTACAGTTCTGATGATGATAATTGTCATCATGATTGTCGTAAGACCCTAATGCTTGCGGACAGATTTTGTCTGTGCAAGAAGCTTTTCCTCGATACGTGCTTTGAGAATAAGCTGTTTTTCGTGCCTTCGTAAAAAGAAGGCGCCTGTTATAAGAGCGATCACAATGATGCTACCAAAGACAAAGCTGAAAGGACCGGAAAGTTTTTCAATCTGACGTCCGATTTCATAAGTGATCAGTACATAACCGCTTCCCCAGAGAAATCCTCCGATAGCGTTATAAAACAGGAAATTTTTCCAGGGCATACGAGAAGCGCCAGCAATAAGAGCGATAAAAAGGCGCAAAAAGATCATAAAGCGTCCAAGCAGGACACCTGGACCACCAAAATGTCTGAAAAAATAACGTCCTAACATAAGTCTGTCTTCAGTCAGGCCAATTTTGGCACCATATTTTTTTAAAAGAGTATAGCCAATCCTGAAACCGATCAGATAACCAATATTATCTCCTGTAATAGCACCAATGACGGCTGCCAGAACGAGTCCTTCAGGGCTGAGGTGGTGAGTCTGGGATGCATAAAGAGAAGTAACCACCAGAAGTGTTTCAGCAGGAAGAGGAACGCCTGTGCTTTCCAGAGAGATAACGACCCCTATCAGAAGGTAGGCATAAAAACTTGGAACTTGTGCCAGATAAAGCGAAAGATCGGAAAGATGAAACAGAATCCGGCTCCTGGAGAATTCAGTCGTATAGGTACAAATTTTTTACGACTTTATGAGGCTGCCCTTTAACGAGAATTTATATCTTATAAAGAGAATATAATTTACGCAAAACATGGTGAGATAAAACTTGCTAGATTCTGACTTTAAAAAACAGAAAACATCCTGGGTTGATGTCTCGTTGATGACACGTAAGACACGTCAGTTCAGCGAAGCAAGGACAATTGGCAGGTATTGTTTTTGGTTGGAGCGTCGCCCGGAAGAAAATGGACGCTCAGTGGTGGTTATGCGCGATCCTCAGGGACATGAACAGGATCTGACAGAATCAGACTATGATGTTGGTACAAATCTGCATGAATATGGTGGCGGCGCCTGGGTTGCGCGCCAAATCTCCCGAGGTTGGGAAGTCGTTTTTACAGACAGGAAGAAAAAGGGTGTCTGGTCCTGTATTAATGGAAAAAAAACCAAATTTTGGCCCGATTCAACAGCACGAGAAGAATTATCTTATAGCTATGCTGGTTTTTATTTTCATCCGCAGGAAGATGAAGTTTTTTGTGTCCGGGAGTGCCAGAGTAAAGGGTATGAAGAGTCCCTCATCCTGTCCATCAACTCTGAGGGGGTGAGTCGGGTATGGGCTGAAGGAAGTGATTTTTATGCATCTCCCTGTTTATCATCTGATGGGCAGTTTCTGGCTTGGATTCAGTGGCAGAATCCTTCAATGCCGTGGGATGAAACTCAGCTTTGTGTTCACTCTTTGGGAAATGGCAAGGAATGGACATTTTCCGGTCAAGGCGAAGCTGCCAGTTTTATAGAACCACAATGGGGTGGAACATGCCTTTATGTTCTGTCAGATCAGAGTCGTAAGAAGCAAGGTTTAGAGCGTTTCTGGTCACCGGTTTTTTATGAATGGGATGGGAAGGACTGGTGTTTTCACGATTTCCCTCCGACCCAGTGTGAAATTGGTCTTCCTCTTTGGGTATTTGGCCAGTCTTCCTATCATATCGAAGGGGAAGGATGTATCTTAGCGCGCGGTTTGAGGGACGGTGTAGCTTATATTCTACGTTATAGTCCTGAAGAGGGGTGGAAGGATGTCGTTGGGGGTGCTTCCCCAGAAATGGTACCCTTTCCTGTCGGAGAAGAAGAGAGGTATTTCTGGATTGATGTACCGGAAGAGGCTCCACCTGCTTTGGCTATAGGGTCGTTAACCGGCAATTATGATCGTTTCAGATTAGCCTGGGAATTACCCGGAAATATCACAAAAGCGGATATCTCTGTTCCTCAGAATCTTTCTTTTGTTCGCAAGAATGATCCCATGCCGATCAGAGGATTTTTTTATCCTCCTGCAAAGGGAGATAATTGTTTTTCAGTGGAAGAGCCTCCTCCCTTGATTGTGCTTGTTCATGGCGGACCAACTGGTCAGGCGCGAGCCGAATTTTCCTTCAAGGTGCAATGGTGGACGTCACGCGGTTTTGCTGTGATTGATGTCAATTACCGTGGTTCAACGGGTTTTGGGCGTTGTTATCGGGAAGCTCTGAAGGGTGAATGGGGAGTAGCCGACGTGCAGGACTGCTGTCTGGCTGTAAAGACTCTTATAGAGCAGAAGAAAGTTGATCCCCGCCGCTGCGTGATTCGGGGAAGTAGCGCGGGAGGGCTCACAGTGCTTTCAGCCTTGGCTTCATCTGATCTTTTTAGAGGTGGAACGGTATTATATGGGGTGACAGACTTGATGGGGCTGGTCAAACATACGCACCGTTTTGAAGCGTGCTATTTCGACAGTCTTGTTGGTCCTCTTCCCGAGTCTGAGTCTCTGTATAAGGAGCGCTCTCCCATAAACTGGCCTGAGAAACTGGGCAGGCCAGTGTTATTTTTTCATGGCGAACAGGATTGCGTGGTTCCTTTGGAGCAGGCAGAGACTTTGGCAAAACAGATGAAACATGCCTTATTTTATCGTTATCCTGACGAAGGGCATGGTTTTCGGTCTCCTGTTGTCATAGCCGAGACTTTACAGAGGGAACTGACTTTTTACGAAAATCTGTTTTCTCAAGAGAGTGAATAACGGAAAAGGCTGTCAGCATGGCAAGTGAGCCAAAAATCACAACACCCAGAGCTTGCCCGATCATGACCCCTTTGGGACCGTAAGTAGCGCCTATAGTGACAAAGGGAATTGTCCCCAAAGTGGCTCGCCCCCAGTTGAAGGCTGTAGAGTAGAGAGGATGGTTCAGATTATTGAAGGCCGTATTGGAGACGAAAAGCAGACCGACAAACATATAGCTGGTGACGACGCTAAAACAGAAAAGTTTGACCAGTCCCCTACCCACACCCTGAACGTGAAAAATTTCCAGAATAAGGTTATTGCAGATTGCAAAGACAAACCAGGCTATGATCACGCAGAGAGCGGTCAATTTAAGAGCACATAAGAAAGTTTCCTTAACGCGGTCAATCTGATGAGCCCCTAGATTTTGCGCCATGATAGGACCGACAGAACCTGTCAGGGCAAATACGAAAGCGAAGGAGACCGGGACAAGGCGGTCTATAACGGCTTGTCCCGAAATAGCGTCCAGGCCGAAACGGGACATGGCATGGGTAGCAAAAAGGGATCCCACAGGTGTAGCCAGATTTGTACCGATGGCAGGTAAAGCAATGTGGCCGATTTTTCGTGAGGCGACCGGAATCAGGCGCATTTTTGGGTATGCAAGCATGTCGTGATCCCGCAGATTAAAAAATCCACTAAGGGTTATGGCCAGTCGCGACAGGACAGTACTAATAGCAGCGCCTTCCAATCCCAGATGAAGGCCAAAAATCAGGACAGGATCCAGAATGGCCGTACAAATAGCCCCTATAAGAGTAACATTCATGGAGCGTCTGGCATCTCCGATAGCGCGGAGAAGGGCTGAAAGTGCCATGCCCATACAAATAAGGGGTAAGGCAGGAGAGATAATACGCAAAAAATCCGTTGCGTGAGTTAGTGCTTCTCCTTTGGCGCCAAGAAGGCTTAAAAAATAAGGAGCACATGCAGCGGTTATCAGTCCGAGGATAAATGTTATACCGACCATAAGGACCAGAAAAGCCGAAGCCAGATTTCTGGCCCGAGAATGTTTGCAGGCTCCGATTAATCGTCCCGTATAGGCCCCGAGCCCGATTGACATACCAAGCCCGACGGCAATCTGCACAAAACTGATCGAACTGGCGAAGGCTATAGCTGCTGTTAACGTCGAATCATGAAGATGAGAGATATAGAAATAATTAAGGAGGTCGACAGCAAACACAGCCATCAACCCTATCGCCCCGGTACTAGCCATTTTTACGACGTGATGGAAAATACTTCCATGAATAAAGAGAGCTTTTTTAAGCCGGCGGTCTTCCAGGCAAGGGCGAAAAGATTTTTTCTTATCAGCGTGAGAAGAGGAAAGATAATTATCCATAAGCCTAACGAATACTGTCTAGGCCTGGATAAGCATCTTTCCAGCCCTATAAAAGTTACTGATCAATGATCATAGGGTCATATCCCGCTTTTTCAATAAGTTTGCAAAGCGTTCTGGCTGATGTTTTCGCTTCATCGTAACGGATGTCAGCACGTTTATCAGCCAACGAGATGCTTACGCCAACAACCCCAGGCTCCATTGTCAGCAATTTTTCCAGTTTTTCTACACATTTGTCACAAATCATTCCCTCAATTACGAGAGACAGAATTTCAATATACACGGTTTATTCTCCTCAGAGGGTCCGATAGGAAGAGCGTGATTTGCAGGATTACAGAACGTAGAGACTGCAGCCCGTTTTCTGTTTTGGTTTTGTGAGCAGGAGTAATTTTAAGAACTCGTTTTCTACCGGTGTCTTGTTAAAGATCGCCGTAACTATACGACGATATAAGTGATTATTTATACTAAAAATATAAATTTTATAGGGAGAAATTAAGGCTGTCGTTGTAATCCAAATGTTTTTGAAAGGTGGGGGTATAGAAAATTTCTCTCTTTGGGACGGTCTCGGTGTATAAAAAGACATTGTTAAAAATTGATAAGAAAGTGCTATCAGATGTCAAATGGAAAAACAGCTCTTATAACTGGTGGAACATCGGGGATTGGACTGGCGATCGCCAGGAAATTCGCATCATCGGGCTTTAATATTATCCTGGTCGGGAGCAATCCAGCAAAAGATTATTCAGATGCTGTCAGGGATGTTTCAGAACTCAGTCAGAAGAAAAAGGACAAGCCCTGGGTTAAAAGTTACGGGGTCGAGATTACGAAAGAATCTGAAGTTGCTCATTTGGTGAAAGCTCTTCAGTCCGAGGACATCACGATTGATGTCCTGGTACATGGTGCTGGGGTATTTTTTGATACACCGCTTGCGTCAGATTCTACGACAAGATTTGAACGCATGATGGCAGTTAACGTGAATGGGATGTGGAATATCATTCACTCCACTCTACCGCTTCTTAAGAAAGGTGATTCACAGACACCCGGGAGCAAAATCGTCGCCTTGTCGTCAATCTGTTCTTTCTACAGTTTTGCGACTTATTCGGGTTATTGCGCCAGCAAAGCTGCCGTAACAGCTTTGACTCGGACACTGGCTCTGGAACTTGGCCCTATGGGGATTAACATTAATGCTGTTGAACCAGGGCGGGTGGAAACAGCTATGCATGACAAACTGATTAATGATCCATCCCAAGCCAGTCTTTTACGGTCTATAGCAGAGGCTAACCCAAGCAAAAGGGCCTTTTCAAAGCCTGAAGATATCGCCGAGGTTGTCGCTTTTCTGTGTAGTGATGGGGCACGAGCGCTTCATGGGGCCTCTATCGTCGTCGATGAAGGGACGTCTTTAGGGCTTGGGGCATAAAATAGCTTTAGCGGTGTTAATTCCCTCTTTTAAAAAATAGCACTCCAGCCCATCTGTAACGATAAAGCAGAGGGCTGGAGTTTTTTGTTAAGATTTCGGCTTCGCATCTATAAAATGGAGGAAAGAAAAATAATGAGTGACATTAAAAACTCAGCAACAGAATCTTCACAGAGCGAACAACGTCAGTTTAGTGCAGAAGTGGGTCGTCTCCTGGATCTGGTCGTTCATTCACTTTATTCAGATCGAGAGATTTTTCTGCGTGAACTCGTTGCTAATGCAGCGGATGCTATGGATAAAAGGCGCTTTGAGTCTCTGACACAAGCTAATCTGGCATTGCCCGAAAATCCCCACATTATGATCATGCCAGATAAAAAGTCGAAGACTCTTAGTGTCTCCGACGATGGGCTGGGTATGAGTCGTGAAGAGCTGGTGCAAAATCTTGGCACTATTGCTCGGTCAGGGACAAAGGCTTTCGGAGAGAAATTGAGTAATGCCAAGCCTGAAGATCGCCCTAACCTGATCGGGCAGTTTGGTGTTGGGTTCTATTCAGCTTTTATGGTTGCTGATCGTGTTGAAGTTATTTCCCGCAAGGCTGGGACGGATGAAGCCGCCATGTGGAGCTCTGACGGCAAAGGTTCGTATACGCTGGGCAAAGCAAACCGGGAACAAGCAGGAACCGACATCATCCTTTACATGAAAGAGGATGCAGAAGAATTTCTGGAACCTCACCGTTTGAGGGCCATTATCCGCAAATGGGCTGATAATATTTCCTGGCCGGTGGTTTTGCGTGAAACCAAAGAAGATGGTACCAGCGATGAACAGACAATTAATGAAGGCAAGGCATTGTGGCTTCGCCCTAAATCTGAGGTAAAGCCAGAGCAATATACTGAGTTTTATCATCATATTGCCCATGCTTTTGATGAACCTTATGCGACATTACACTGGCATGCTGAAGGAACAGTAGAGTTTACATCTTTGCTTTTTCTGCCGGGTGCGAGACCATTTGACTTTATGGAGCAGCAGGATCGCGAAAGCCATATTCATCTTCACGTCAGACGTATGTTCATTACCGACGAAGCCAAACTTGTGCCGGGCTGGATGCGCTTTGTACAAGGTGTTGTCGATACGGATGATCTTCCACTCAATGTTTCACGTGAAATGTTGCAGTCCACACCTGTTCTGGCACGTATTCGCAAAGCCGTAACGCGCCGCGTTCTTAATGAGATCAAATCTCGAGCTAAGGATAATGACGAGAGTTTCAGGAATTTCTGGAATAATTTCGGCTCAGTCATCAAGGAAGGATTGTGGGAAGATTCCGAGCACCGCCAGGAAATTGCCGAAATTGCCCTTTTTCATACGACTCATGATGAAAATCTGACGACGCTGGATGAATATATCAGCCGTATGAAACCGGAACAGGAAGCTATTTATTATCTGGTTGGTGAATCTTTATCAGCCTTGAAAGCGTCCGCCCAGCTTGAAGGTTTTCGTGCGCGTGGAGTAGAGGTCCTGCTTCTGACAGATCCGGTCGACAGTTTTTGGCCTGATCGTCTTCATTCCTATAAAGACAAGGTATTACGCTCGGCTGCACAGTCATCCAGTGATCTTGAGAAGTTTGAATCTCAGGTAAAAGATCAGGGCGAGGCTGCTGAGACAGATAAACTGGTTCCGGCTTTGAAAGAGGCTCTAGGGGAGAGTGTCAAGGAAGTCCGTCCGACAGATCGCTTGACGGGCAGTGCTGTTGTGTTGGCCTCTGAAGGAGGCCCAGATCTGGCTATGCAGCGCCTTCTACGTCGTTCTGGGCAGAATTTACCGCCAATGGCTCCAGTGTTGGAGATTAATCCGCGTCATCCACTCATCCGCCGCCTGGCAGAACGCGTAGCCGAGGGCGAGACTATTGCTGATTATGCAACTGTCCTCTTGGATCTTGCTCGTGTGCAAGAAGGTGAATCTCTTCCTGATCCTGCTGGTTTTTCCCGTCGCCTGACAGGATTATTGGCTCAGTGAGATAAATACTAAAAGATAATAGAGAGGGAGATATTTCAATGTCTCCCTCTCTTGTTGAAATGCCCATGCTTGACAGAGATTTTTTAAGGATAGATTTGGAAAGAGTTTTATGCTTCTGGATTTCTCACGTTTCAGCATTGGTATTGATGGTTTGAACTTGGCCCTTTTAAAAGGAACAGGTGTCGCGACTTACGCACGTAATCTGGCTGAGACGCTTAATGCTGCAGGGTGTAAAGTCGACTTGCTTTATGGATTGCCGATTACGAGGCCAGATCAGCAGAGCCTAGAATTCCTGGAACGATTAGGAGACGGTAATTTCCCTTTACGTCCTCATTTCCCAGAGTATCAATGGTGGATAGAGACTTTTCAGCATTTGCGTGGCCATAGAGCAACGCAGATTATCATAGAGCCTGATATTGTTCCTGAGGCGCTGAAGGAAGTAGTTTTCCGTTTGCCGCCGCATAACCGTTTATTTAACGATAGTTTTTTATTTAAGGCGGCGCAAGGTTTTTTTAAGACAACAGGACGTTTTCTGAATATCACGATTCCAGAAGGGCCAGAGATTATGCATTGGACATATCCTGTGCCTCTCAGACTGGTTGGGGCTCGTAATATCTATACATTACATGATTTGGTTCCTTTGTTATTGCCTGAAACGACACTGGACCATAAGCCTCTTTACAGGCGCCTTATTCAGAAAATTGTGAAAGAAGCTGACGGACTTTGCACAGTTTCAGAAACATCTAAAAATGACATAATCCGGTTATTCCCAAAAAGTGCTGATCGTCTGGTGAATACATTTCAGCCTTATATTCCTGATGTTGTTATTGAAAAAATGACATATGGAGATAGCGCGGAAATTGTTAGGAAGATTACTTACTGTAAACCCGGAGAGTATTATCTATTTTTTGGGCAATTAGAGCCCAAAAAGAATATCGGGCGCATCTTGGAAGCATTTTTAAATTCTTCGACGGAACGTCCACTCATTTTAGTGGGATCAACCGGATGGAAGCAAGAGGCTGAGCTTCGACTCCTGCCAAAGGCGTTAGCCAGCGGCAGAGTAAAGCACGTACCATATTTAGCTAAAACTGATCTCATGGCTTTATTACGTCACGCGCGTGCACTCTTATTTCCATCAATTGCAGAAGGTTTTGGCTTGCCGGTTCTTGAAGCATTTAGCCTTGGAACGCCAGTTTTAACGTCTGGTAGAGGTGCTTTGAGAGAAGTTGCTGGAGATTGCGCTTTATTGGTCGATCCTTATGATGTTCGTTCGATCTGTGAGGGAATCAATAGATTTGACTATAATGACGAGCTTTGTCGGAAATTTTCTTATGCAGGGAAAGAGCGCTGTAAAGTTTTTAGTCGTGAAAATTACTTAAAGAGGTTGGAAGCCTTATACAAAATGGTTTTATATGGGTAAAATATTATAATTATTACTAATTATTTAATTTGATAATTAAAAACAATTGTAATGTGCGTAATAATGGGAATTATTAACTTTCTATTATTGATAAGGGAATAGTGTTTTTATTATAAAAATAACAAAATATATTTTCATTTATATGTTTTAAAAATATGAGTGATTAATTACGATAATACTCCCTTGTGTATTGAATGGATGTCTTATATTAGAATGCATTTAATTGTAGATAATATATATGGTCAAGGAGCTGATGTTTTATGTTGTTATCAGAGAAAATTGCGATCATCCCTATTGGGATTTCGTGTATTCACGCGTTTCAACTTAGACGTGCGCGAGTTGACCTTGAAAAGTATTTTGCATGCCAGTTTCAAGAAACATCGTCTTTTTTTAGATGGGTTTACCAAGATCCCCGCTTCATAAGTGATATTTTTAAGCATAATGTAAGCTTAAATAATGATATAAATATGGATGATTTGTTTTTGAATACAGATCGTAAGGGACATTATGCAATACCTTATCTTCGAAAGACGAAAACATGGTTTATGCACGATGGAATTAATGACTACGACAATATAAACAAAGATGAAATTAATTATTCGTTGTTAAAGGTTTGTGAAAAATATAATTATTTACTATCGAAAATGAGGGGACTTTATGAATTAGAAAAAAGAATATTTCTATTCGGAAATAGTGATTTAGGCCCGAGAGGGTGGTATCTTTACAGAAGTGGTCTAGTTGAGTGGTCTTTTCGAAAAGAGGATCTGGAAAGAATATGTCATTCTATAAATAGTATATATACGAATGGAGAGAATATATTTGTCTTTGTTACAAATAAAATTAACGCAATAAATAATCTTGACTGTTGCAGAATGTATATTATGGATGATTTTTCGGGGTTTTTTGATAATAATCAGAAGTGGGATGAAATATTTTTTAATTTAAATAATATTTCTAGGAACAAAATAATAAATTTAAATAAAAATAATGATGAATTTATTAAATTTATTAATAGTGGAAGGGTTTATACTGTTAGATCTAAAGAAATAAACATAGATAATAATAAGGTTTTTAGGAATAACGATATGTTTAACATAGATTGCGATAATGGAATCGTTATTTGGGGGCCTTATATTACTCTTTCTTCAGGATTTTATGAAGCTGAAATTTATTTTGATAAAGATACATTATACGGTGACGCTACGTTTGAAGTTACAGCATCTCATGGTGATATCTGTATAATCGCGAGTAAAATTGATTCTGATCGTATCAATAGTGATGGGACGGTAAAAGTAAGGTTTGTAGTAGGAGAATATTATCATTATGTTGAGACACGATTGGCTGTTAATGGTCCATTTAAAGCATCACTGGGAAGAATTTCTATTAAGAAAATGACATGAAATTTTATATGAATTTATACAAGGAACGGACTCATCCTATATTTTTTTAGGATGAGGTTATATCAGTCCAGCCTTGCTATCTAAATTGATAGAGGGGTGGCTTGCCCTCTGGTATTTCGTGAGTGTCCTAATGAAAAGAACTGTAGTTTTATCGGATACGTTAAAAGCCTATGAAACTGGATTCGTCTTAGAACTATCATGAAAACAGTTAGGGAAGGTTTCGTTTCCCCTTTATGTTACGGTTAACAGCTTAGTAATTTTGGAAATTCATCGATGAGCGGGGCCGGTGTAGCATGTAGCTTTCCGTGGTGATGTGGCTCTGTGCTTCTGTTGCATCAATACGTAGCTTGTAGTTCCTCAGCGTAGGCACAGAGCGAATCATCAAGTCGAATGTCAACGCTTGTTCAGCGGCTAAGCTACAGGACAGGGTCTCAAATCCTTTTGCCTTACCTGATCGCAGGATAATTTTTGATCCTGAAATAGAGAAAGGTGGCTTTGTCCATTAACTGGAGGCGATCATAAGCTCGGTCTATGAACAGACGCTTCATTCATGGCCAATGTCTGCGGATGACATTCAAGATTATCTATCCTACTACATTATCTGGAATATCGGCCAGTGTCATCAGCCTGACCAGAAGTAGCTGGTTATCGTAGCGACTGCAATATGCCGCTTGCGGTCTTTGAGAGGGTGCCTTAACGCTCTGTCATGGACCAAAATGAACTGGTGACATCAAGATATGCCACGTGTTCCTGTTCTTTATCGATCAGATCAGGTGGATAGCGTTTTATCTTGCGCATAATATTGGTTATGCAACCTCGTTGTAATGGTACCGTCATTCTGAATTTTTATTATTCATAAATCCGCCTTGAAAAGCCATTACATCGAATCTCCGAAAGGACACTAAAAGGTAATTTCTGGCAGAATAGTTCGCTACTGCTGGTAGCGAGTAGGTTAACGACAGCGATGCGAAGCGCTTAGCTGCGCCAAGCATGTAGGCACAGGCCCTATGCATTATTTAAGATAGAAGATGAAAGAAGCGGCGATGTGAACTGCGGCCATAAAGATAAGGGTAGAGAGGCCATATCTGGTTGCGATACGTCGCCAGTCCTTGAGTCTGGCAAACATATTCTCGATATGGTGATGCGCTTTATAAAGCTTCCTGTAGTAATATCACTTTGACTTACGGCTTTCCCTTGGGGAAATACAAGATTCTATGTCCTGTAAAGTCAGATCTATCCCTGATAGCGTTACTGTCATACCCATAATCAGCCAAAAGCTCACCTGTTTCTTCAGGCGGTTCTTTGACAGGACTTCGGTGCCCTTGAAGTTATTGCCTGTCCTGCTGTGAGGTGAGGACGGACAGGTCGTCCCTGCTTATCGCAGACAGCATGAATCTTTGAGTTCGATCCTCCTTTTGTTCGCCCAATGTGACGGGAAAAAGCCCTTTTTTCAGCAATGAGGCTGCCGTGCAGTGTGCCTTAAGATTCGTTGCATTAGTCATAAGTCGTTCAGAAGATCCAGCTTGGTTCACCAGTGTGGTGAATATCCTGTCAAAAATGCCGAGATGGCTCCAGCGGAAGAAGCGATTATACAGCGTCTTGTGGGAGTCATACTCTTTGGGCATATCTTTCCACTAAAGGCCGTTGCGGATCACAATAAATAACCCTACTCGGAACCCGATGGCTACCTACATGCGGAATGCCGTGAGCCAATGAGAAATAAGGGTGTATCCGCTCCATCTGCCTTTCAGATAATAGAAATAGCTCAGTTATACATCCTCTCTTTCAGAGAACGCATAAATCACATCGTTAAAATACTTTCAGAAATTAATAGCGCGAGCAACAATTCTGTAAAACGTATCGTTTTTTTAAAGAGCATGTGCTCCAAACTCAAGGACTAATAGCTCCTGCAACGTAAGATGGTCTCCGTTTTCGTATTCCTATACTCGTAATTTATCCGATGAGGAATGGGCCTTGAGCGAGCCCATGATACCCCTACCCAAACAGGCTTGACGCACCAGTGTGCATCACGACTGGTTGCCAATGGTGCCAGCTACCATATCTGTTTCCCCTTCCACAACGGTTCAAGGCTATTTTTATAGCTGGTTCAGGGAAGGATTATGGAAAAACATCAACCATCTTCTGATCATGATCTTGCGTGAGCAAGATGGACGGAATAACACACCGAGTGTTGGCATTATTGACAGTCAATCTGTCAAAACAGCAGAAAATAGCGGTCCGTGTGGTCATACGCTGGCAAGAAGATCAAAGGGCGCAAACGCCATATTCTGACCGACCCCCAGAGACATATCATTACGGCAGTTGTTCATCGGGCCAAGTTTCAGGATCGTGACGAAGCTCCGCTGGTTCATTGAGAAAACACGACATTTATTCTTCTGGTTGAGGCACATAATCGGGAGATGGTGGGGATGCTGGTCTCAAGCTTCGTCAAAGCCTTTCCAGACTTGGCCGGTAGAAAATGGAGATCGTAAAACACTCTGATCCCGAGAGAGCTTTCATGATCATGCCCAAACAATGTAGTGTTGAACACAGCCTCGCGTGGAGTGATCGATACCGCTATCTCAGCAAGTGTGTCGAAACAACAGAATCTTCATCAAAGGCCTGGTCGCTTCTCGCTCATATCTCAGGGGCCTGCGAAAAATAGTCAAACACGATTTCTGAGTCAGGATCTTAAGAAATAATTTTTAATTATATATTAATAATGTAGTGTTATAAGTGTTCGTAAACTCTTATACTTTCTTCTATAGAAGAGTATTCTTCTATCTTCTTGTTATGTAAGATAACGCAGCGATTACAAGTTTCACAAATAAAATTCATATTATGAGATACTATGATCAATGAACGGTCTGAGCGTTTTCCGAAAAGTTCATCCTGACATCGTTGAGTAAATCGCGCATCTCCTACCATAATTACTTCGTCAATCAAGTAGCACTCAAACTCAATTGCCAAGGATAATGCAAAGGCCAACCGAGCTTGCATACCAGAAGAATAAGTTTTCACAGGGTCATAAAATTGTCGACCTAATTCCGCAAACCCTTGTACGTAGTCCAATGTTTCATTATAATCCAAGTCATAAACGCGGCAAATAAAGCGCAGATTATCGTGGCCTGACAGACTACCTTGAAACGCACCGCCAAATGCCAACGGCCAAGAAACAGTCATCCCACGTTCGATACGACCACTTGTTGGGAGTTCAACCCCTCCAATTAATTTAATTAATGTTGACTTCCCTGCGCCGTTTCGACCGAGAACTCCCAGTTTATCACCTTTTTTTATTTCTAAATTGATACGGTCTAATACTATTTTCCTTGATCGCCCGATGTGAAAGCTCTTACTTAGATCAAGACATTTTACACTTTGGTACACTGTATTCTTACCTTATAGGATTTCTATATGTTCTCTCACTCGGAGAGTTAAAAAAAGGCCTATAATAAAGAGTACCGTACAACTTGCCATAAGAAAAGGGATAGAATAATGAGGTACTACTTTTAGACCAAATTCACCATCACGTATTAATTCTATAGCGTTTGCCAACGGAGACCACTCTAGAATCCATCTATAATGTGCTGGTACCCATTCTGTCATTGTAAAGGCACCAGTAAGAGGTAAAGACAAATACCCCGCAATAGACATGGCTTTTTCTAGAAGCTCTGACCGCTCTGTTAACGCAGATATGATCAATGCTGTATCATAGCTAAAATAAATAACGAACGCCAACCCCAAATAAACTTTTCCCCAATCATCAGGTGGATCCATATAATTAAGAAAAATAGAACCACCCAGAACCAAGCTGCCTGCCAATACGGTCCCAACGACTTCTAATGTAGTCCTCGCGATGATGATATCAAGAGGAGTCACCAGTCTATGGAACAGCAAACTAGAATTTACGGCATATGCTTTAATAGCTCTACCCATTGCGTGGCGCCATAATGTCAAAGGTACATATCCTGTAACCACCATAGCGGTCATTTTCAGCCCATTCTCATGAGATGGTCGCATTGCCGTCCATACGATTGCAACACCTGCACAAAACAATATAGGCTCGCCAATAACCCATAAAAAACCTATGTTTTCACGGCCGTAACGTGTATGAATCTCACGCATAATAAGGGCATAGATCACGCGTAGCTGAGTCACAAATGACTGTAATAAACTGGGAGAAGCGTGTCTGGAAGCAGCACGTCTTTCATGTCCTAAGAGGTGAGACCTTCGTTCACTGGATTGCATGCTCACGTGCTCCCGAAACAAGAAGGGCCCCTGTGATATAGACGCCTAAGGCTGTGATGAATGTGATACAAAGGACGAGAATATTGCGTGGGTAAGCAGCATAATCCGGGAGATTAGGCTGAGAGACTACCGTTACATAGAGCATCTGTCGATCTGCCTGCGCTTTGGCTACTTCTAGCGCCTTGGTTTCGGCTATAATTTTCTCCTTCACAATGCTTTCTTTTATGAGAAGTTCATTATAACCTAAAAGCTTTGGAACTAAAGACTGTCCGTCTTTTTTTCCTGTTACATTGGATTGAGCTTTCTCCATTTGCATGCGCAGAGACTCAATACGTTGAGCATAGACTTTTCTTAGTGGGCTATTGGGGGCCGTCAAATCTAACTGCTTTTTTTCAGCTTCCATCATTGAAAGGCTATTCTCTAATGAGAATGCTTTCCCGACCATGGGAGTCGATTGTTTTTCGGGGTCAATAATTTCATTTTTATAACGGTACAACGCCAATTGGACTTCGATATCATGAATTTCTTTCAGACTATTGTTTAATTCAGTTTCGGACGCGTGGAGAGTGTTATACCTCTGGCGATTATTTATATCGTTAACAAGTTTTTCGCCAGTTATCAGGAGCTGCTTCGCAATATTCTGTGAGTCCAAAGCAGAGAATGTACGAACGGTTAAATGAGAAATACCAGTCTCTTCATCAATTTGTGCTTTAACATGCTTCCTGTAGAATTTATAAAAGCTCTCAAAATCTTTTCGGGTAAAAATAGAAGGAAACTTAGCTGCAAAATCGGCATATGGCCTATTATAAATAGCCTTTATATCAGCTTCTTTTGACAACATATGTAACGCATCTCGAGAGACCATATAATCTTGAATAGCATATGTATCTTGTGAACCAGTATGTTCAGACATAAGCAGATTGCCTAATCCACCAGAAGATGAGGTCTCAGTTGGCGCCTTACCTCGTACAAGAAAGTGTGTCTCCGATATATATTGTGGAGAGGCGATAAAGAAAAGATAGAAGGCCATAATGATTGTAGGTAATATTACTATAAATATGAAGACCTTATGACGTTTGATTGTCCTTTTTGTTTCATTTAGAGCCGGATGAAGAAAGGGATACATAAGCCTCTTCTGTAAGGCAGTCCCTTGCATCACTGGCGACGGCAAATCATTTTGAGATTCAACCATACTTAAATCCCGATTTTGGTCAGAAGATTCACTCATCTTTAGAGTCCACGGCATTTCTAAGGCAGCCCAACATGAATATCATATCCATTTCAAATTATAAAATTTTTTCAGGCCTATTTTACTGGATTAATCTCCAGTTGGTCAAGAGTCTAGGAAGATAGGAGAAAGCTATGGAAAAATATATTTGACCATTTCTCGTATTATAGTCGGCATTCATTTTCGGTAGTATATTATGAAGATTTGAAAATATTGATACTGTAGTAAATTTACATTGTTATAATAAACTAAGTTTACCTCTCTGAGATTAGTAGTGGAGGATGGTCACAGGTCGTTTCGTATTTATCTTTGGTTGCGGGGATGTATGTGTTGTCATGACCTGTGGGAACTTTTCAAATATCTTGTATCATGCCCGATAGTGAAACCGGTGTTGAGAATAAAAGTAGGTAATATGGGGAAACATTAGATTGGCATGGGCAAGATCAGAGGAATAGTGCTCCAAAACTGCTATGATGTGGAGGATAATCTTTTGAGATTGTCAGAATTTTGAAGAGTAGACTTGGTCTTGCGTTTCTATTTGTGGTAAGTCGCCGTTTTTTAATGTGAGGAACATGTCCTTAATGAGATTAAGGTGCCTTGTAATTTTACTGATTGTAATAGTGACTAAGGGCTGCTGGCCCGTTCTGTGTTGTAAGGATAAAAAAGCGAAGCTGACACCCTTATATCAATCATAATAAAGCATGAAGTTCTTTATGGTAATGAAGAACCCTTTTTAAAAAAGGAAGGCCGCTTTGATAAGTTCTTGGAGCGGAATTAAAACGAGAAGCACAATGCCGATGCTTGTTTAAAATTCAGGAAGTCCCGATGACAAGCAGCCTGTCTATCAGGGAAAATATATTATTTTTTATACGGGTATGTGTCTCATGAAGAAATATTTTAGAAAAATTGTAAGGTCAGTTTTTCAAAGATTCACATGATACAATAGTTTCTGAGACACGCTGTCCCCATGTAACAGCTTTCCAATTTTCTAGACCTCGTTTCTGTGTTTCCCACAAATGACCGCGTTGCGCAAAATCATCAATGACTTTTTGCCATTCTATGGCATCCAGAGGATCAATATAGATTACCTTATCCTTTCCAACTTCGCGTAGCGCAGGAATATCGGAACAGATACTTGGCACTCCCAAACTCATTGCCTCAGCGACAGGAAGTCCATATCCTTCGACAAAACTTGGGAAAAGAAGGCCATTGGAGTTTTGAAGCAAATCCGCAACGGCTTCATCTGAAAGATAGCTCTCTTCGATCACGACCCCCTGTAACGCGGGACAGCGCTCCAGGAGGTCAAGAATATTCTCATTTTCCCAGCCACGTTTCCCGACAAGAATGAGTTGTGGCGTTGCCTCCTTGCCCCGCTGCTCTACCATCCGCCGCCATAGATGGAGCAAAAGGAGATGGTTTTTTCGAGGTTCAATAGTGCTGAGATAAACGAAAAATGGCTTTACCTCTTGCCTGGAAAGAGTTGATTCGGAGAAACCCTTCACCACCTGTTCATGTACGCCGTGCGGGACTGTCCATATCGGTACCTCTGGACGTCCGGCTTTTATAAAATAAGGCCTAAGAGCGTCATGCACGGCTTTTGTTGGGACAATCACAGCATCAGCCAGCATTGTGACCGTATGGAGACGGGCCTTATGCCGTGCAGGCTCACGTGGGCGCGCATATTCAGGATATTCAACAGGTATCAGGTCATGAATCATAGGAACAAACAAAGCCTTCGTTTGACGAAGAAACTTCCTGATAGTGTCCGTCCGCATAAGATGATGGTGAGAAACGAGGAGATAGACAGGCCTTTCTGTCAGGGGCGAAAGCCTTTTTCCCAAAAGGAGATAGGCTTTCAGGAAACAGGCAATCTTTTTGGCACGAACCAGACTGGACTGCTCGCCCAGATTCCATCCCATGACAAGGTTTTCAATTAAGGCCTTGGCTTGCTCGTAGGGAAGTTTTCCCATCCTTCCCGTAAGGCTGATAGCAACGAAGAAAACACGTGATGATGGGTAAGTCAGAAGATGATGCGCATAGGCAAGTTCAACACGATCGATCCCGGTCGGAACATTCTGACCAGAACGTGCCAAAAGGCGTGAAATATCAAGAATAAAATCTGTTCCCGTAGAGAATGTCATGACATTTCCCTGCTGTGAGAGTCAGCATATTGTTCGAGGCGGGCGACGGCACTGCTCGTCAGTTTCTCCAGGCCTTCTTCGGAGAAAAATCCTCCGGGGATCAGACACTGATCAATCAGAACGCGGCGGAATGCGGCGAAAACGATAGCATCCGGTGGTTCGGGATTCTGCCAGAAATGTTCCAGAGTTCCCTGATCGGTCAGGCCCTCCATATCATAGATTGCCTGTCCAAGAGTCAGGACTGGAACGCCATGAGCAAGGGCCAGAGTGCCTGTAGTACTATTGACTGTGATGACACCACGCGCGTAGCGGACGATCTGGGCGATGTCACCAAGCTCCATATAATCTACCCGGTTACTGACGCCATGCGCGGCAGCCAGACGCAGGATAAGCGCTTTCCAATCCTGGACGCCGTTATCCAGTGGGTGCTCCTTGATGACAAGGCGCATATCCAGGGGGGCATATTTCGCAAATGAAACCAGCACTTCGGTTATAACTTCAGCAACGCCCGAATAAGAAGAATGTAACCGAAGCTGGGCATCAGCATCAAGCTGAAGAGGAAGCAGCATATAAGGTTTGGGACCACTGGTGAGCCATTGGCTTAAATCTGCACTGCGTTTTTGTGCTTTTTTGCGCCGGCACAGACGTTTCAACCAGCCAATACCTTCTACTAGCGGAGGCCATGGGCGATAATCCGTCCAGTAGGGAAAGCGCCACTTTGTCAGGATAGTAGCGGCATTATAGGCAATACCTTCCAGCGCACGACGTTTGAAAGAGGAAGGGACTATATGATGAGGGGCCGCCGGGGGAAGCTCACGGGCACGCTTGCAATACCATTGAGGATCTTTCGGGAGAGAGGAATTTCCATTAACCCCACCCAGTTCCAGGGTTACCCAGTCAGGGCGTATATAGCCTTCTTCAAAAACATGGACGGCAATATGCATTTCGCGGCAGATAAGGATGGCCTGTCTGTGTAACTCCCGGCAATCACCGAACAGAATGACATCGGTAATTTTATGTTGTTGCAGAATCCGTCCTAAAAAACCCGGCCATGCACCATAATTAGAGCGAAAGGAGAAACTGCCTCCCATGCGCCAGAAAAGCTCGTCTCCACCATTAAAATTGATTTTCCAGACATGATGGCCACGTTTTCTGAGCGCACGACCTATATATTGAAAGAAAGGCCCCATCAGGCCCTGGAGCAGAAGGAAATTCCGGCGAGGAAGAGACTTCTCTCGGGAAGTGATTGCCGTAAAAGAGGCAACCTCTTCTAGTCCTGGGTCTTCAAATAAAGAATTCGCCCGTCGTATCTCTCTTTCGGAATCTGACAGCTTTCTTTTTTCTTCCAGGCGAGGGAATATATCTTTAGAGTCAGACACGGCGGAACAACGATACAAGAGAGAAACGGGATAAGAGATAACGTAATTGCCCCTGTCTTTTTCTCAGAAGCATGGCCATTGTCGGTTCCCATAAGTGAGTTTTATCAAAACAGGCGATCAAATCTTCTACCTCGCATAGCTGATTTGTTTCCGGGTTAATATAAAGCGGGTAGAGAATCAACGAGATAGCAACTAATTCAATCACATCACGTTGCCGTCCTCTCCGAGGAAGTCGCGGCCCCCTGTGCGTGGTCAGTCCCCACCCGGCATAGAAAGGAGCGCCATATGTGGTCACTTTCTTTCCCCGTAAAAGGGCTTCGAAACCCGTTAGAGATGTCAGTGTGTGAACTTCATCAACTTCTTCGAGAAGAGCTGTAATGCTGCCTCCTCGATGAATATAATCGGCGTAACGACACGTTATCTCGTCCGATAGAGCGCCGGAACGATGGCCAGCTTCGACGTCAGGATGAGGGCGGTAAATGATCCAGGCATCTGGGTTATGATGGCGGACAGCCTTAAGAAGATCCAGATTATTAGTGATCGCCCCACCTCCACGAATAACTGAAAGGTCTCCAGCCACTTGTCCTGGTACCAAGATAAGGTGGCAATTTTCGGGATGAGGCAGCGGAATTGTTGCCATGGCTGAAGCCGCATATTTTGAGATATGCCTTTCTTGCAGTGTACAAATCAGGTCTTGCGCACGGCTGTACAAGGCGGGGGAGATTTCTTTATAAGCTAATAAATTTTCAAGGTCGCTAGGACGTGATGGATCAACATAAGCCCCTTGCCGGTCGGCGATAATTGAGCATGGAGGAAGAAAACCGCTTCCCAATCCCAGAGAACGGATAAAGCCATCTTCAATGATTACAATGGGAACACCCATCTTATAAGCCATTTTTTCGAACGGGGCTGTTACTTTACTGGCCCATATGGCTAAAGCGCCTTTATGACGTCTGGCGTAAAACAGGGCCAATATCCTGCTTCGGAAAAAACGTAATCTCGTGCCTCTCTGAAGGAAAGACCGAATACGGCGGCGCTTCCACCAAGCTATGCCGTAACAGCAGACAATCGGTAGATTATGATCTTCTGGTCCGGGAAAAGAACTAGGCGGTGACATAACAAACCTTTTAATATTCCGCATTGCGGGTAGAAAATATGCAAACACGCTATAAGATATCCCACGGTATATAGCATAAAGAGTTTCCCATATGGCTAATTTATCTCGAAAATCAGGATTTTCTCGGGATGTACCGGATTATCCAGCGACGATCATTTTTTTGAGAAAACGGATGAAAGTAGGAGGCAACGATTTTTTCGTATGAGATGAGTCTTATTATACTCATAGTGGGAAGCTTTATTATAGGCGAAGGGCTGGATCTGTTCGTCCGGCCACACCGTTTCGGGAGAGGCATAGAGATTATGCCCCTTCGAATCTTGCCTATTTTGCTTTTAAATAGTCTTTTCCTCCTGTTGAGTGGTTCGCTGCTATTTTCCCTGTTTATGGGGGCCCTTTTGATGACCATTCTTGTAACGGGGTCTAACCTAAAGTTACGACTTCTGAATGAGCCTCTCGTTTTTACGGATCTCGCTCTGGTGTCGGCCTTTATAAAACATCCAGCTTTCTATCTTCAGGCGGTGCCCCTGATTACGCGAATTATGGCGATTATTGGATCAGCCGGCCTGATTCTTATTCTGATTTATACATCCTCACGGAGTGTGACTATCAGGCTGGAAGGTGGCGTTGTCGCACTTCTTTCGGGGGCGTTGTTATGGATAATACTGGAGAGAAAGAGCAGGCCTGATAGCCCTGCGCCCGCTTTGTGGGCAGATGTAAGAGATAAGGGTCTCCTGCCTACATTGATGCTTTACACTTGCCGCTGGGAACGCGAGAGCCCTCTTCCGGCCCAATCGCCTCTCTCTTTTGTGCAAGGAGCTCCAGAGGCGGTTTTGATCATTCAATGCGAGTCTTTTGCTGACCCGACCTGCCTCAATCCTGAATGGCAGGCTTTGCCAGAACTGGAGAAAAGCCGGAAAGAAGCTTTCTTGTGGGGTGAGCTTAACCCGAGCGGCCTGGGCGCTTATACAATGCGAAGTGAATATGGCGTTCTGTGCGGAGAAAGTGATCAGGTTCTTTCTTATCGACAGTTTGATCCGTTTCTGGCAGCCACCCATAGATCATCCCATGCGTTGCCGCGCAGGCTGGAATATTTTTATCGTGATGCCCTCTTCCTGCATCCTTATGATCTGCGTTTTTACGGCCGGGACCGCCTGATGCCCTCCATGGGGTTTACTGAAATTGTGGGGGGAAAACAGTTTAAACAGAGCGATCATTATGGTCCTTATGTTTCAGACAGGGCTTTGACGGATTTCCTTCTCGATTACCTGGACCATCACAAGAATTTTCTGGCTTATTGTGTGACAATCGAAAATCATGGGCCTTGGAAAAATGGGCGTCTGGGGCAGAAAACAGGCTCAGAATCATGGTACACGCATGTCCGTCACAGCGACGCCATGCTTGGCACCTTACGAGAGGCGATCAAAGCAAGCGGTCGCGATATCATGCTTGTCTTTTTTGGTGATCATCGTCCAGCATTAGCGGCCGTTCCCCCTGTTGAAGGGTTGGAACGAACCACGCCTTATGTAATTCTTAGGCCAAATTCTGAAGATTGTTCCGGGATCACTAAACTCCCGGTAAAGCTGACTCCTGCAGAGTTGCATGAGACAATTTTAGGAATCATTTCTTCGGGAGTGGGGTATTTTTCGATAAAAAAAGACAATAAACAAGCGGGGGTAAAGACGGGAGATTAACGGGATCAGATCTGTTTCTCTCTCTTGGAACGTGCTTTATAACAAAAAATGGGCATGGCCGGATACAGGAGTAGGGGATGCGCTTGTTTCAGCGTATGGACGGAAGGGTTTTGACAGGGATTCTCGTTGCTTTGTCTCTGGGCATTTCCCTTTGTGTGCCTGTTCGGAAAGTGCAGGCAGCGGCCTCCCGGGTTTCCCTGCTCTGCGTAGAAACCGTCTGGTGTGATGTTGCCAGACAGATAGGAGGGGAGCACTTGGAGACGCAAGTGCTTCTGACGGCTCCGGGATTGGATCCACATCATTTTCAGCCTTCTCCCTCTTTGTGGCGTTCAGTAGGGCAGGTGGATGGTTTCCTCGTAAATGGGGCGACCTATGATGACTGGGCTCTCTCATTTAATCAGGGGAAAACCGATTTTTTAAATGCGGCTGTGATTGGCCATTGGCGGACAGGTGAAGACCCGCACCTCTTTTTTGATCCGGCCATTGTGAAGGCCGTCGCGGTAAAATTAGCGGATTGGCTGGGCGAAAAGGCTCCTCAGGATCGTAATTTTTATCAGAATAATCTGGCCCGATTTGAGAATTCACTGAACGAGCTTGATAAAAAATTGATTTTATTCAGACAGCGTTATCAAGGGCTCCCTATTGCTATTACAGAACCGGCTGGAGAGCGCCTTCTTTCAAGGACAGGACTTGAATTGATTGACAAGCACTGGGCCCTTTCAGTGATGAACCAGACGGGTGTTTCGGCCAGAGAGACTGCCAGTTTGGAACAATCGGTCGAAAAAAGGCAAATTCACGCTCTTATTGTTAACCCACTGGTAAAATCGACGCAGATCAATAGACTTCTGGACTTGGCTGCCCAGAAACAGATTCCCCTCGTAATGATTCAGGAAAGCCTTCCTTCTGGCTTGAAATGGCAGGATTGGATGTCCCAGATTCTGGACCAGCTCTTCTCGGCTTTGGATCAGAAGAGGTGAGACCAATTTCTCTTTTAATAGATCATGCCACATTGTCAGTGGGGCGGACTGTTATCCTGCAGGATGACACACAATCAATCCCTCTTGAAGGGTTGATGATTTTAAGGGGACGTAATGGAGCGGGAAAAACAACTTTCCTTAAAACGTTACTAGGACTTGTAAAATGCGAGGCAGGGTCCGTTTCCTTATGTTTTGTCCCATCGTCGAAAGAAAAACCCGTCCTCGGCTATATGCCCCAAAAGATAGGGCAGGCGGCATTGATGTTGCCTGTAATCAGCCATGTAATGGCGAGCGTGGATGGGACACGCTGGGGACTGTTTTTCAAGCGATCACGTCAGAAGCAGGTCATGGAATTATTGGAACAAACGGGCGTTTCCGCCCTGGCCAGGCGGCCCTTGGGGGTTCTGTCCGGGGGAGAACGTCAACGGGTGGCCTTGGCACAAGCCCTGGCAGCAAAGCCGGATGTCCTTATTCTTGACGAGCCTCTGGCTGCTCTTGACCAGCAGGCCCGTTACGAAAGTCTGGCTCTTTTCAGAGATTTACGAAACAGACTTGGTCTAAAGTTTATCATGACGTCCCATGAAACATTGTCCCTACAGGATTTTTCTCTCCCCGTGCAGGAGGTCAAGCTGGAAAAAGGGCGCCTTCATGTTGGGATATGATTTTATGCGCCACGCCTTTGTGGGGTGTTTTTTCGTGTCTCTTCTGGCTGGCACGCTGGGCTGGTTCATGATTTTACGGCATCAGATTTTTGCTGCTCATGCCCTGCCTCATATTGGCTTTAGCGGGGCGGCAGCTGCTATATGGCTCAAACTATCACCTTTCACGGGAATGATTGTCTCAAGTCTGGCGGCCGGACTGTTTATGGTAACTGATGATCGTAAAAAATCACATTTATCTCTTCCCATTCAGCGTGAAATGATGACAGGGCTTGTACTGGCAGCCAGTTTGGGAATAGGAGTCTTCTGTCTTTTTGAGGCAAATAGCGCCTCAAATCAGGCAACAAATTTACTGTTCGGAGATGTTCTGGGACTCAGTTTCGGAACTTTGCTGGTTTTGGCATGTGTAACGGTCTTTTGCTTGACGATGTTGGTTCTTTTGGGACGCCCCCTCCTTTTTTCAACGCTGGCACCAGAACTGGCTGAAGCTCAAGGTGTAAGGCTTTCAGTTATTTCTTATGGTTTTATGGCTATGGTCGCATTGGCCTCAGCAGCATGTTCCGAGGTGGCCGGTGCATTATTGTCTTTCAGTTTAATGATTGGTCCAGCAGCCGCTGCCCTTAGACTGGGACTTACACCAGTAAAAGGACTGACTTTTTCTGTTCTCGGGGCTTTGGCATTGTCCTGGGGGGCGCTGATATGTTCTTGGTATACAGATTTCCCGGTTGCCTTCCTGATAGGGATCGGAGCTGTCGGACTGTATATCACGGCTGGCTGGTTGAGGAACCTGGGGCAACCTTAAAAATCATGAAGGTTCGTGGCAGTCCAATGGACGAGAAAAATGAAAACAACCATGGAAATCTGGACCCCGATGAGAATCCGCATGCTGATTACTGGTATCTTAGTGGGATCCTGACTTAATTCGGGATTATTCCAGAAAAATTTCAACTCTCATCCCCTTAATTAATGTGAGAAAAGCTTTTGTACGATTTTAGAGACGCTTTCCTGCCAGAGGGGAAAGGTAAGACCAAAAGTTTTCCTTAGCTTTGTTGTATCCAGCCGGGAATCTAACGGTCGCTTCGCTGGTGTTGGCCAGTCCTCTGTAAGAATGGGCTGTATCTGTGGTTCTTTTTGGCCATAAAGAGAAGCTTCTTTCAAGGTAACACAGGCCAGCTCAAACCACGTCGCGTCACCTCGTCCACAAGCATTGAAAATACCATGATAGTCTTCTTGCCAGTGTTTTTCATGGATCTGATTGATAATCTCAAGAATAACTTGGGCGAGATCGTCAGAGGAGGTCGGATTGCCCTTCTGATCACTGACGACTTTCAGGATAGGGTTTTTGGCACCCGCAGCAATCATGGTCTTCACAAAATTACGGCCGTAGGCAGAATAAACCCAAGAGGTCCGTAAAACCATACTTTGAGGATGAAGGGACAAAACAGCCTTTTCTCCTTCGGCTTTTGTCCGTCCGTAAACTGTTTCGGGGCATACAGGATCATCTTCTGTATATGGTTTTCCTTTTTTCCCGTTAAACACATAGTCAGTTGAAACATGAATGAAAGGGATGTGCCTTAATGCGCATTCCTGTGCTAGGAATGCGGGACCCGTATAATTACCGCACTGGGCACCCTCTTGCTCTGTCTCAGCAAGATCAACGGCCGTCCAGGCCGCCGCATTGATAACAAAATCAGGATTATGGCATTTGAGAAATTCGGATATATTTTCAGGATGATTCAAGTCAAACTCGGGACGGCCAATAGCCGCCACCTGTTTGCCTCCCAAGGCCTGAAGGGACATAGCCAGCTGTCCTGCTTTCCCGATTACGAGAATGGAAGGTCTCACGGTTTTGCTCCGTAAGAAAACCAGTCTTTGACGTGAGCAAACCCCGGGGCGGCCAGATCTTTTTCTGATAAAATGGCTTCCTCGGCCTTTACTGGCCACGAGATATTGAGCCCTTTACAGTTCCAGCGGACAGAGCGCTCAGAAGCTTTGTCATAAAGAGCTGTGCATTTGTAAAGGACCTCCGTATTGTCCTGTAGCGTCACAAATCCATGAAGGAAACCCGGTGGGATCCAGAGCTGTGACCAGTTTTCCTCAGACAGTTCGGCAGCTACCCATTTACCATAGGTTGGTGAACCTGCCCGTGCATCAACAGCCACATCCCATATGGCTCCTTTGATAACCCGGACCAGTTTCCCCTGCGCATAAGGGGCAAGTTGGCAATGCAGGCCACGTACGACACCCTTGACGCGTGAAAGGCTCTGGTTGTCCTGCACAAAAGGTTCTTTAATTCCGGCTTTTGCCATGGCCTGATAATTATAGGTCTCAGAAAAGAAACCCCTCTCATCAGCATAACGAGGCGGTGTAAAGAGAAGAACGTCAGGAATAGCGAGAGGTTTTATATCCATGCCGAGTATCCTTTCGGATTTGTTTCATTGAGAGTAAGAGGCGCTCGGAGTTTCGTAATTTTCCGCAAGATGAAGCAGCATTTTGCCAAGATCTGTTTTAATCATACTTTTCCCGCGGGCATAGAGCTCTTCGAGGCTTATAAAACCCATACGAAAAGCCGCTTCGGTAGGAGAACCGACAAGCATACCCTGGCGAGACTGAATGGCTTGCACAAATGTGCCTGCCTGCATCAGGCTATCGGGTAAACCAGCATCGAGCCAAGCACAGCCTCTGCCTAACAGACTGACATGCAGGCTATTTTCTTCCAGGTAAACCCTGTTCAGATCCGTAATTTCCAATTCGCCCCGGTCGCTTGGTCGTAGATTGGCGGCTATCTCGCATACGCGTCGATCGTAGAAATAAAGACCTGTTACAGCCCAGTTTGACTGCGGTATTTCGGGCTTTTCTTCTATGGTCAGTGCCCTGCCATTATCATCGAAACTAATAACACCATAACGTTCTGGATCACGTACCTGATAAGCAAAAACCGTAGCTCCATAATCACGCTGCCGGGCTTCTTGCAATTTTGTGCTTAATCCATCTGCAAAGATGAGGTTATCACCGAGTGCTAAGGCGCAAGATGAACCGTTAAGCCAATCAGCAGCAATCAGGAAAGCCTGCGCTATTCCATCGGGACTAGGCTGCTGGCGATATGTAAATTCCACACCAAATTGGGAACCATCTCCTAAAAGCCTTTGAAATTGTGGCAGGTCATGTGGCGTCGTAATGATCATAATCTCCCTGATTCCTGACAGGATCAGGGTCGTGAGTGGATAATAGATCATGGGTTTGTCATAAACAGGCAAAAGCTGTTTTGAAACGCCAAGCGTTATAGGATGAAGGCGCGTTCCTGAACCGCCCGAGAGGAGAATGGCTTTCATGTCCCGACCCCGAGTCTGTGCCCTGTGTAACGTTTATCCAATATATTCTGCCACCAGTCTTCATGGGCAAGGAACCATTTAACTGTTTCACGTATGCCTGCATCAAAATCATGTGCAGCCTTCCAGCCCAGAGACTGTTCTGCATGACTGGGATCAATTTCATAACGGAAATCATGCCCCGGCCGATCGGGGACGAACTGAATCAGGCGCTCTCGTGGACCAGTAGGGTCGGGATGCAATTCATCCAGGAGCGCACAAATTTTTCTGACGACCTCAAGATTGGTGCGTGGTTGACGTCCGCTGATGGCGTAAGTCTCCCCAGGAACCCCTTTTTCTATGGCTTTCACCAGAGCTTCAGCATGGTCTGCAACAAAAAGCCAGTCACGAACATTTTTCCCTTCTCCATAAACTGGGAGAGGCTGCCCTTTAAGAGCTTTTATAATGATGAGAGGGATAAGCTTTTCTGGAAAGTGCCAAGGACCATAATTATTGGTTGTATTCGTGACAAAACTGGGGAAGCCGTATGTGCTGTGCCAGGCTCTTACCAAGTGATCTGAAGAAGCCTTCGATGCCGAATATGGACTACGGGGATCGTAAGGGGATTGCTCTGTGAACGGAGGATCTTCAGGTCTTAAATGACCGAAAACTTCATCAGTAGAAACGTGCAGGAAACGGAAGCCCTCTTTCTTTTCGTTTTTTAGTTCTGTCCAGTATTTTCGCCCAGCCTCAAGGAGGGTGTAAGTACCGATAATGTTTGTCTGGATAAAGATTCCAGGATCATCAATGGAACGATCAACGTGACTCTCGGCAGCGAGATGCATAACAGCGTCTGGTCTATAGGTGGTAAAGAGACGCCGGACCTCATCGGATTCTATAATATTGACACGTTCGTGAATGTATCGTGGGGCAATATGAGGGATCTCGGAAAGATTTTCGTACGAGGCGGCATAAGTCATACAATCGACATTAAGGACATTATGCTCTGTATTCTCTATAAGGTGCCGTATAACGGCTGACCCAATAAAACCACAGCCACCTGTTACAAGTATAAGCATTAAAGAGCAACCTCAAGCTTGATAAAGACAATACATGATGTTATTTGCCTCTAAGGGACAACCAGCCTCCTCAATTTACATCAAAGAAACTGTTTCGTCACCTCAAATTCTTCTTTCATGATAAGGCATATACAGGGTAATCCCGCTTTATGATTGAGTTTTAGCTAGGGGCATAAAGGTACACGCTACCGAAATTAGGTGCAGCAGATCTTTAAAGAAAAGATTTTACCCGTTAAGAAGAGTTTGTGGATAGCGGTGATATTAAAGATGATCTTGTGAAAAATCGTTTCAGCGTCAATGAGAGGCAGCGGATCCCTTTTCTTGATGAGCCCGGCTTGCCGACAGGTATAACGCGGTTCTGGCTTGTCAGGCACGCATTGGTTGCTCCTGCTTTTAGGGAAATTATGTATGGAAATGGGGAAGTTCCTCTCTGCTCAGAGACCCTAAAGGAGCAGGAAAGTATTTATAAGGCTCTTGTGGACAGCTTGCCTCGACCAGCTTATTGGGTGAGTTCGCCGTTAAAAAGAGCGCGTCATACAGCGCAAGTTCTTTTGGATAAAGGGAAGTTTGGAGCGGTCCTGGAAGAAGATTCCCGTCTTGGAGAACAGTCCCTGGGAACATGGAACGGATTGTCTTACGAAGATTTTTGCCTTAAGCGCGAACAGGAAAGTTCTGATTTATGGGCGCTTTCTGCCACTGAATGTCCTCCTCAAGGAGAGAGCCTGGAGGATGTCCTAAAACGTGTAGGGGCTTCCTTGGAGGATTGGGCATATAAAAATGCAGGACAGGAAACAGTGATGATCAGTCACGGAGGGGCTATACGCATGGCCCTAGCTTATGTACTGGGTATTTCTGCAGAAGCAGCTCTCCGTTTTACGATTCAAAATCTTTCTGTGACAGTTATAGAGCATATTGCAGGTCAATGGCGGGTCGTAAGGGTTAACACCCTTTCTCATTTCGGAGATGGAAGCCTGTGAAAAGCTGGTTTCGTGATGATCTTTTCAAGCTTGTCCTGAAAAATGCGGGAAAGCTGGCTACCGGAAAACTCGCTGGGGCTTTGCTGGGGCTTGGGGCGCTTGCATGCGCCACGCATGGGCTTGTTCCGAGTGATTTTGGCGTATTAATTCTCGTCAAGGCTTATGCCCAGATGGTCGCAGACGTTGGACAGTTTCAAAGCTGGCAGGTTGTTTTGCATTATGGTTCTATCCCTTGGCAAAAGGGTGAGACAGAGCGGGTCAAGACGGCGATCGGATTTTCAATTGGTCTGGATTTATATGCAGGTTTTATTGCCATGATTGTCGGAATGGCAATTTTATGGTTTCTGGGACCAAGTCTGGGTGTACATTCATCTCATCGTTACCTGGCGTTATTTTATTGTACTTTAATACCTGTTCTGTCAGCTTCGAGCGATTATGGTATCCTGAGGCTTTTCGATCGCATTGATGTGGTCAGCAAGCAGCAGATTATTTCGCCAGTCGTGAGGACGATCTTGAGTTTTGTCGCTTGGTTGAAAGGGATGGGGCTTTTTGGATTTGTCCTGGCTTGGTATTCTGGGGGGATAGCCAGTGATCTCTATGCATGGGTTATGGCATGGCTGGAATTGAGGCGAAGAAATCTTCTCGTAGGATTAAGGCCCGGTATTTTCTCGGTCACACGTGATATGCCTAAGGGTATATGGGGTTTCGTATGGTCAACCAGCGTTAATACGATGCTTGGCACGATATGGGGGCCGCTGAGTAACCTTGTCATAGGCCGTATGCTGGGGACAACGGCAGCGGGTCTTTACAGCCTGGCAAGCACTTTTATTGATGCCGTGCAGCGCCCGGTCCGCCTCTTGGAAAAAAGTTATTATCCTGAGGTAGCACGTCTTGACCCCAGAACGGGTAAACCTTGGCGGCTGGCAGCAAAAATGAGTCTGCTTGGCGGTGCGCTTGGTCTGCTAGTATTGTTGATTGTCTATATTGGGGGTAAACCCGTCATCAGTCTGTTTGGCCATAAATATGGAGATGCGGCCACAATTATGCTGTGGATGGCTCCGGCGCTCCTTCTCAATATGGCAGCTTTTCCACTCTACGCCCTGCTTTATACGGCCGGGAAGTCCAAGGCGTTGATTATTATACAGTTTTGCGCCTCTGCCCTGTATCTGCCCCTTTTAATTTATCTGGGCCGTCATTATGGGTTGAATGGTGTAGGGTTGGCTTTCACCTTGGGAAGTTTCCTCGGGATAGTGCTGAATTTTCTGCTTGCTGCTGTGACCTTTTTCAGACGGCAGGCTATTATCCTGCCTCATGAGCGTGTTAACTCCTGAATATTCTTTCCTCCTGTTGCGATAGGTTGCGTCATGTCTTGCTCTTTGGATTATCCGGTTTTTCCACAAAGCATGCTGGATACTCTTTTTGAGTATATCCTCCTTGACGATGTGCCTCACCTTGAAGCCTCTCTGGATGAGACTATTGTCAGAGCTAATTATACGGACAACGAAATAGACGCCTGTTATCGTATTTGCTGGCAACTTCTAAAACGTGGTGTTCATTTCAGACAGTTTCGCAGTCTTATTCTTGGACTGGCTATCAAAGGTAGAGCGACGAAAGAAGAGCGACTATTATTCAAATACGCCAGAGCACGCTTCAAGCATATGCGTTTTGCCTGCAATAATTTTGACAGACGGCATCGTCAGCCCCGATTATTTCATATGATCATCAGATCTATGGGGAAAATGCAGGATGGGTTTAATAATGGCCAGCGCTTTGCAGCATTCAGACACGGGATTTTTCTGTGGGTAGCATTATCGCCTTTTATTTATCCTGTCATAGAGAAAGAAATCAAAGATTTCAGAGCCGACAGTTCTGATGGCATAAAAGCATTTCACCAGGGCGAAATTCGCAAATTAAAAACAGCTCTGGCGGATCAAGGAGATATCTCGGCACATGATTTTCATCTGCTGCGCAAGATTTTCAGTCGGTGGGTATCATTTAATGATACGTTAAGGACGATACGTCCTTCAGACGCATTAAATCAATTTTCAGCTTATCTGGCTACCCTTAATGGTATAATGGGTGATCGCCACGATGATTATATAGAGAAGAAATTTATTGATAAAAAAGGATATTATAAAGACAAAATAGAACTACCAGCCGATCTTCTAGGACGTATTCATGTATTTCTTGAAGAGGAAGGGAAAGTTGCTTCCTAGAGAAATTTAGCACGCTGAAGAGCTGTTATGACATCCTGCCGGACTTTCTCATAAGGTTGGGTGGCATCAATAGTCTTTTTTGGGGCCCCGTTAAAAGTCAAATTTGGCATGATATCTATTTTTGTCTGAAGGGCCTCCTTGTCATGATCCGGTTTTCTTTGAAGGGCTGTCTCAGCATCGACTTTCAGGAAAATCACCAAGTCCGGCGTAAAATCAGCCATTTTCTTATAAAAAAGTCTCTCTATGCGTGCCAGGAGACGTATCAAGGGATTATTTGTTTTTGCAGCAGAGAGACCCGGTCCATCACAATGACCGGGGACTTCATTTTGAGGATAGCGGTCTGTGATCACCAAATCGCCGCCTTCGACAGCATGTTTTACACGTTCGAAACGTTCTAGCCGTAAAAGCGAAAAGGCGAACACAACGCAAGCGGTAATAAAACCCGGAATTTTTTCGCCTTTTGTACGTGTTTTCTTTGCTTTATGTGTCAGCTTTTTTTCGAGCATTTTCCCGATTACTGGCCACTTTCCTATACGTCTGCCAAGATCACCAGAGCCGAGTCCCAGATAGCCATAAGACGTTTTCCTGTTGCGGCCTAACAGCCGTACAAGGTCATGACTAAGTGTGGATTTTCCCGAACCATCACATCCGACGAGCGCAATCAGGTGACCAAAACGAGGCTTGGATTTGGGGGGCATGGTGATCAGGCTTTTTAATGTTTTACGGGGTAAGCACTCATGACTTCATAAACGGCTTTACGGGCTTGGGCAAGGACCTTATCAAGAGGATCTGTTGCACTTAAATCCAGGATAGGCGTTGTGCCAAAATAGAGGCGGCCTACATCCGAAATTTTGCGTGCCAGTTTCCTGGGTTGATGGTCAGGCTTACGCGCTAGAGCTGTTTCAAGATCTACATTCAACCGGATGACCAGATCCGGTTGAAATTTTGTCATGCGGTTATAGAGACTGTTTTCAAGCTTCATAAGGCCATGCAAAAAATATCCTTTAAAGGAGAGATCAGCCAGTGCAGGTCCATCCATAGGTCCAGGAATAAGTGTCTGAGGGTATCTGTCTGTCAGTATCGCAAAACCACGTTTATGATAACAGCGCATCCGGTAGAAACGGTAGACGCGTCTCATGGACATTACAAAGGCGACGAGAACGGCTAAAGTTGATGATTCTTTGCGATGTTTGAGCGCTTCATGCTCTTTAATGTTACGTTTTTCGAGTATTTTCCCGAAAAAAGGCACTTTCCGTAATGAACGTCCGAGATTTCCGGCCTGCTTGCCTAAATGACATAGTTTTGTAGGCCGCTCGTGGCTCATTTCTTTGTAAAGAGCCTCTCCAACAGTTGATTTGCCACTGCCATCCGACCCAATAATCGCGATGACGGGTTGCTGACGACCCGGGAAGGGTGAAATGGCGAGGGCTTGTTCATGAAGCACGTTTGTTTGTCTCACTTTGAGTTCAGACAAATTATTCTGCAAGAGTGTAGTCCCTGCAAAAAATCATCACAATATTACGAAAATAAGAAGCCAGTATCCAGTGTTACGACAGACTCCCATTAATCATTAGATAAATGGAAGCAGGATGCTGGTGAATATGGTGGGCACACTAGGGTTCGAACCTAGGACCCGCTGATTAAGAGTCAGCTGCTCTACCAACTGAGCTATGTGCCCATATTCAGTATCCCATCAAGGGAATGCGTCGTTATTTAACAGTCTCTTTCTCACCGGGCAAGGGGTGATAGAAAAGAAATTTTCAGTTTGTGTCGTTTTTAGGAAAGACACTCATGGCGTCTTCTTAAGGAGTGCCAATAACGTATCAAATTGTTCCAGTGTTTCATAATTGACTTTCAGTGTCCCTTTTTTACCATTGAAGGTGATCCGGGTTTTCAGTCCCAAATGATTGGAAAGGTCTTCTTCGAGTCGAACGATGTCAGGTTGTCTTGGGTGGCGTTCTGCTCCGTCAATAATGCCTCTTTGTGCCTGTGTGGCCAGGACTTCAGTTTGTCGCACATTGAGTCCCTTGGCTAACACGGTTTTCATGGCGGCTACGGGATCGGGATGGGCAAGCAAGGCGCGGGCATGGCCGGCGCTCAGCAGACCGTCGCGCAGATGTTGGCAAATGATATCAGGAAGGTTGAGCAATCTAAGCGTATTGGCAATGTGAGAACGTGATTTCCCCAATGCTCCAGCAAGTTCCTCTTGCGTAAGATGATAATCGTCAAGCAGACGTTGCAGGCCTTCCGCTTCTTCAATTGGGTTTAGATCCGAGCGTTGCAGGTTTTCCACCATCGCCGCAGCCATGGCATCACTATCATCCAGGTGACGGATATGGACCGGAACTTCGTGCAGGCCTGCCTGTTGGGCAGCGCGCCAGCGTCTTTCTCCTGCTATAATCTGGTAGTGCCCTTTTTGTTGCGGATCCGGGCGTACAAGAAGAGGTTGAAGAACACCCCGGGAGCGAATGGAATCGGCCAACTCTGCCAGTTTTGTTCCATCCATAGCTTTACGGGGTTGAAAAGGGCTGGGTGCCAGAAGGTCAATGGCCACAGAACTTTGGGGGGGCGCCATTTCTTCGGAAGAGGTGCCATGGACAACACGGCTGATCTGCGGGGCCTTATCTCCTAATAAAGCCGCCAAACCACGTCCCAAGCGAGGAGAAGAGTCTTTTCTCGACATAACTAATTATTTCCTCTTCAAGCGATTGAGGAGTTCCGCAGCAAGGGCTTTATAGGCCATTGCTCCTGTTGAGCGAGCGTCATAATCAAGAACGGACTGACCATGACTTTGAGCCTCCGAAATACGGATATTTCTTGGGATGATCGTATCATAAATCTGGCCGCCGAAAAAATTCCGTGCGTCGTCGGCAACAAGGGCTGAAAGATTATTGCGCTTGTCGTACATGGTGAGAACAATGCCCTCCAGACAGAGGTCGGCATTAAAGGCCATACGGACGCGTTCGATCGTTCTGACGAGCTGACTGATTCCTTCGAGAGCGAAAAACTCACATTGTAGTGGTACCAGAACGCTGCGCGCTGCGACCAGTGCATTCAGAGTCAAAAGTCCAAGACTGGGGGGACAGTCAATCAGGATAATATCGTAGAGTCCTTCAACCGTCTGAAGAACGTCACGCAGGCGATATTCACGCCTATCCTGATCAATCATCTCAATTTCAACGCCCGCGAGGTCAGCATTAGCGGGAATAATATCCAGCTGTGCGATATTTGTAGGGCGGGGCAGAGATGTCGGTTCGCTTTCTCCCATAAGGGCATCATAGCTACCGCGTTTACGGTCATCATAAGCGATGCCGAGGCCGGTAGAGGCGTTTCCTTGCGGGTCAAGATCAACCAGGAGAACGCGACGATGGCGTGCCAGGGCAGCGGCCAGATTCAGACTGGTCGTCGTTTTTCCGACGCCACCTTTCTGGTTGGCAATGGCAATGATCTGTGTATCGGTTGATGAAGATTTAGACACGTCTGATTTCACTAATTTTCAGGAGGACACCATCAGGAGCTGTTACACTCGGGAAACTCTCATAGTTCATCTGCCAGTCTTGCTGGGCCTCGGTCAACTCATGACCAGCCTTTTGACCCTTTAAAAAAAGACAGAAGCCATTTTCTTTTAGGAGCGGGGCGCTCCAGTGCAAAAGGATTTTTAAAGGAGCCAGTGCGCGCGCTGTGACAATATCAGCCAATGGTGGCTTAGCCTCTTCGATCCGCTGGGCTATAATCGTTGTTCTGGCGTTACAAAGGCGGCCGGCTTCACGTAGAAAAGCCGCTTTCCGCTGATCAGATTCAATCAGTGTAACAGGGTTCCCTGTCGCAATGGCGATAATAATACCCGGGAATCCTCCACCGGAGCCCAAATCCGTGATTTGGCTATGAGGTGAGATATAAGGCACAAGTTGCAGGCTATCTTCAATATGACGGGACCAGAGCATGCTCATATCTCGGGGGCTGACAAGATTGATCTTGCTGTTCCATTGCTCAAGGAGGGACGCAAAACGATCCAGTTTTTCTTTTGTTTCACGTGAAACTGTAACAGACGTCATGATCGTCCCCTCATATAAGCCAGCACGGCGATAAGGGCGGCCGGCGTCAACCCCCGTATTCTTTGAGCAGCAGCGAAATCAGGGGGACGGGCCTCCGACAGACGTTCCTGCATCTCCCGACTTAGTCCGCCAATTTTGCTGTAATCTAGGTCATCAGGCAGACGGAGTGCTGCCTCTTGCTGTAATTGCTGAATATCACGCTCCTGCCTTCTTAAATAACCACCATAACGGGCTTCCGTTTCCAGGTGGCGGCGAATGCGTAAAGGCAGCGTGGCAAACCAGGGAACAAGAGCGGAAAGAGATTCTGAAGAGGCTTGCGTCGCCAGAATATCGAGAAGGCTACGCCGCTTTCCATCCTGAGAAACGTCGATCCCATGCTCTGAAAGGCGCTGGGGTAGAAAAATCTTTTCTTCCGCTTTGGCCATAGCCGCTTCAATGGCATTTTTCAGATTGAGGAAGTTGTCACGCCTCTCTTCGCCTATACATCCAGCATCAATGCCTTTTTCGGTTAGACGGAGGTCGGCATTATCGGCGCGCAGGATAAGGCGGTATTCAGCTCTGGAAGTGAACATGCGATAGGGTTCGCTGATACCATGCAGTGTCAGATCATCAATCATGACACCAAGATAGGATTCATGGCGTTGCAAAATCAGAGGTTCTTTTCCACTGACAGCGCGGGCTGCGTTGAGGCCGGCGAGCAAGCCTTGTGCCCCAGCTTCCTCATAGCCTGTTGTACCATTAATCTGCCCTGCGAGATAGAGGCCGGACAGGCGGCGCACTTCAAGAGACTGTCTTAATTCACGAGGGTCCACATAGTCATATTCCACAGCGTAGCCTGGTGTAATAATCCTTGCTTTTTCCAGTCCCGGCATTGAGGCGATGATCAGTTTTTGCACCTCGGCCGGCAAGGAAGTGCTGATGCCGTTGGGATAAACCAGGTCGGCGCCCGGGTTACCCGGCAAGGCTTCGGGCTCCAGAAAAATCTGATGACTATCCTTTTCAGCAAAACGGACGATTTTGTCTTCAATAGAGGGGCAGTAACGGGGGCCGCGTCCTACAATCTCACCACCATACATGGCAGAGAGATGCAGATTTTCCCGGATGATGTCATGAGTACGAGGCGTTGTCTGGGTAATGCGGCACATGAGCTGTTTATTGGGCAGGCTCTCTGTCAGTGTGCTGAACGCTTCAGGCTCCACATCTCCCGGGTCAGCAGGCAGGTTGTCCCAATCTATGGAATCGCGCGCCAGACGAGGTGGTGTCCCAGTTTTGAGGCGTCCCATTCTGAGAGAAAGGGCTTCCAGTCGTTCCCCCAGTTTTGTAGCGGGCGCTTCGCCAATACGTCCTGCGGCTTCTTTGACTTTTCCTGTATGGATGACGCCCCGTAAAAAAGTCCCACTGGTCAAGACAACAGCACCAGACCGGAAAGTGCGGCCATCTTCGCAAATGACGCCTCCGACTTTACCATTTTTGACGATAAGATCTCCGACGGCACCTTCCAGAATAGAAAGATTCGGTGTTTCGCCCAGAAGAGTCTGTATGGCATTCCGATAGAGGTAACGGTCTGTCTGTGCCCTGGGGCCGTGGACGGCAGGCCCTTTGGAGCGGTTCAGAAGCTTGAAATGAATGCCAGCCCTATCCGCGGCTTTGCCCATTAACCCATCCAGAGCATCAATTTCGCGCACAAGATGGCCTTTACCGATGCCGCCAATAGCAGGATTGCACGACATTGTGCCAATGGTTCCGAAATGGTGGGTCAGGAGAAGCGTGTGTGCCCCAAAACGGGCGGCGGCGGCGGCGGCTTCACAACCAGCGTGTCCACCACCAATGACAATGACATCATATGAGGAGGTCATGAAGATTTATTTCCCGATACAGAATTGGCTGAAGATTGTGTCCAATAGAGCTTCTATATCAACATGGCCAGTCAATCTCCCCAGGGACAGCATGGCAAGACGGAGTTCTTCTCCTTTCAATTCAGGCCATAAGGCCGTTTGGGCTTTTAGAAGATGCTGTCTGGTTTCTTCCAGTCCGGCGCGGTGGCGTGCCCGAGTAAGTGGTGGCGTTGCTCTTTTGGCGAGAAGCTCTGAGAGGTGGCTGCGGAGCCTGTTTTCTAGAGGCTTAAGACCATCGGCTGTTATCGTACTGATCCCCAGCTCATGAGGCAGAGCAGGCGAGAGATCTGTTTTGGTACGCAGGGTTATTTCTCCGGGTACCAGATTTTTGGCTTCTTCCCCTGGAGCGAGCAGATGGAGGACGAGATCAGCTTTTTCGATGTGCTGATGGGTACGTCTGATACCTTCAGCTTCAATCAGGTCTTCGGTTTCTCTCAAGCCTGCGGTATCAATCAGACGCAGTTTTATGCCATCAAGCATCCAATCCACGCTAATCGCATCACGGGTTGTGCCAGCCTGCTGAGTGACGATAGCAGCGTCTTCACCGCTCAGGGCATTCAGCAGACTCGATTTTCCGACATTGGGCGAGCCTGCTATAACAATCGCCAGACCCTTGCGTGTTATTTCGCCGCGCTCATCATGCAGATGTTCATCAATCTCTGACAGGAGAGATGCGCATTCCTGCGTAAGGCCTGCTTCGATCTCAGATGGTAAATCTTCGTCTGGAAAGTCAATCAGGGCTTCCTGCTGAGCCAACAGGTTTTTCAGGCGTGTAGCCCAATTCTGATAGAGCCGGCTTAACGCACCGTCAGCCTGCCGGAGAGCCTGCTGGCGTTGCGCTTGTGTTTCAGCCTCAACCAGATCAGCGATAGCTTCAGCCTGCAAAAGATCAAGCCGGCCTTTTTGTACGGCCTTTTTGGTGAACTCACCTGCTTCCGCTGGGCGTGCACCAAGGTCTGTCAGCGCATCCGAAACGGCTTCAATAACAGCCGCCCCTGCATGGAGATGAAGCTCAAAACTATCTTCGCCTGTATAGGAATGAGGACCTGGAAACCATAGAATGAGAGCATGATCAAGAATATCTTCCTTGTGACGGAGAAAGCGTAAACTTGCTTGTCGGGGGGAGGGTAATGCTCCAGCAAGGCTGGTCAGAATAGAGGCACAATCAGGCCCACTGGCCCTTATAATGGCAATGGCACCGCGCCCAAGACCGGTCGCCAGAGCAAAAATAGTGCATGTTTCAGGATTGTTTAAGGAGGTCATAGTGTCCTCTTAGCGCACTCGTAAAAGAAAATCAGCCTTATTGACGTTACAGACAAGAAAAGACATTCTAGGTTCCATGCCTCAATTATCTTTTCAGTCCCCTTTTGGTACTCTGACCCTCAGCGAAGAAGAGGGAGCCATTGTTTCCCTTGATGCTGGTCAAGGACGCGATCAGGACAGGACGCCGTTACTGGAACGTGTCGTATCGCTTTTGCAGGATTATTTTGACGGTGAGGTCGTGGATTTCTGCGAGGTGCCGGTCGAGTTCTTTGGTACGGACTACCAGCAGCGTGTCTGGCAGGCTTTGCGCTGCATCCCTTATGGTCAGACGCGTTTTTATGGCGAACTGGCGCAAGAAGTAGGCGGTTCAGCCCAGTCAGTGGGGCATGCCGTGGGGTTGAACCCGATCCCACTGATTATTCCCTGTCACCGTGTTATCGGGCGCAGCGGGCTTGTGGGTTATTCCGCTTTTGACGGGATAGACGATAAAGCCTGGCTTCTGGAAATGGAAAAAGGGTCATAAAAAAAGCCTCCCGTGAGAGGGAGGCTCTTAAAGGGGACTCCGGTTCTTTTTAATTATTCATGGCGTCGAAGAAATCCTGGTTGGATTTGCTGTAGCGTAGTTTATCAAGCAGGAAGTCCATGGCGTCCATTGTGCCCATTGGGGCAAGAATACGACGCAGGACCCACATTTTGGAGAGCGATGCCCTGTCCACCAGAAGCTCTTCTTTCCGTGTGCCGGATTTGGTGATGTCGATGGCCGGGAAAGTCCGTTTATCGGCAAGTTTGCGGTCAAGGATCAGTTCGGAATTGCCTGTACCCTTGAATTCTTCAAAGATTACTTCATCCATACGTGATCCCGTATCAATCAGGGCCGTGGCAATGATGGTGAGCGAACCGCCTTCTTCGATATTGCGGGCAGCGCCAAAAAAGCGTTTTGGCCTCTGAAGAGCATTGGCATCCACACCACCTGTTAATACCTTGCCAGATGAGGGCACAACAGTGTTATAGGCGCGCGCCAGACGCGTGATTGAATCAAGCAGGATGACAACATCACGTTTATGCTCGACAAGACGCTTGGCCTTTTCCAGGACCATTTCAGTGACTTGTACGTGACGGGCTGCCGGCTCATCGAAGGTTGAAGAAATAACTTCACCCCGGACAGAACGGGCCATGTCGGTTACCTCTTCCGGGCGTTCGTCGATGAGCAGAACGATCAGAAAGACATCAGGATGATTGGCCGTGATGGAAGAGGCGATGCTTTGCAGCATGACAGTTTTGCCAGTGCGTGGCGGAGCAACGATCAGGGCGCGTTGTCCCATGCCAATCGGAGCGACAAGATCAATCACGCGAGACGTATAATCGCGCTGGTCTTTCTTTCCCTTGCTGCCTTTTGTTGATGCAGGTTCTTCCTTGAGTTCGACCTCCATCTGAAGACGGCGTTCAGGATAAAGCGGTGTCAGATTATCAAAATTGATTCTGGTACGAACAGTTTCTGGAGATTCAAAATTGATGGAGTTGACTTTAAGCAGTGAGAAATAGCGTTCACCGTCACGTGGGGCGCGAATTTCCCCTTCAACCGTGTCGCCAGGGCGGAGACCAAAACGGCGGACTTGTGCCGGGGAAACATAAATATCATCAGGTCCGGGCAGATAATTTGCCTCGGGGCTACGTAGAAACCCAAATCCATCAGGCAGAATTTCGAGGGTGCCGTCTCCGTAAATGGATTGTTCGCGATCGGCCAGCATTTTGAGAATGGCGAACATGATGTCCTGCTTGCGCATGGACGATACATTTTCGATTTCCAGTTCTTCAGCGAAGGCTAGAAGATCGGCGGGTGACTTCTTCTTAAGTTCGGCGAGATGCATGTAACTATGCGCCTTGATATGCTCCAGAGGAGAGGATCGTAAAAGAGGAAGGAGACACCGTGACCAGTAGAGGCAACATACAGAGCATGAGACATGACTGATATCATGGATATCCCGACAGAGCCCCCCTCCGCAATTTAGGATAAGGGAGAGACCGCGTCTAACGGAGATTTTAGGGTGTCATCCAGCTTAAAGGATAGTGCCCCGAAAAAGTCTTCGACCTTCCCGAAGTCAGGTTAACGCTTAGGCAAGCTGGAGAGTTGTGTCAAGCACTATATGGCAGGACAATGTGATTTTTCAAATTTTATTATTGCTTGTCTTCATTCTGGAATATTCGCTCAAGAGTGAAGGCGTGCTTTTTGGTGAAGGCTCTGTTATAGAATTTCCTCATATTTCTGAAGTCTGTGAGTTTAAGGCTTGTTGAAGTCATTAAGGCAGGAAGCAAGATGACCGTTGAGATCCGAGTGCCCCCTTTGGGCGAAAGCCTGAATAGTGCGACCATTGCCCAGTGGCTCAGTAAAGAAGGGGATTATGTCCAGGCGGGCGATATCGTGCTTGAGCTTGAAACCGATAAAGTGAGTCTGGAGGTTCAGGCCCCGGTAGCTGGTCGGCTGGAGATTATGGCAGCGCAGGGCAATGAAGTAACAGTTGATCAACTTGTTGCATCCATAGACGAGACTGCGTTGCCTCCTGTGCCGCAGGTGGTGGCATCCACGGAATCGGCTTCTGCCCCAGTATCTCCAGAGTCGGAGACACTGGCTGAGACACATGAAACGTGTAAAAAAGATAATCATCCATGTGATCTTCCATCTTCGGTAACGGTAAAGGATGAAGTTAGACGGGTTCCGATGAGCCGCTTGCGGCAGACAATTGCACGTAACCTGAAAGAGGCACAGAATACAGCGGCTATCCTGACGACATTTAATGAAATTGATATGGGATCTGTGAGGGATCTACGAACTCAGTATCGCGATTTATTCGAGAAGAAAAATGGCGGTACACGCCTGGGTTTTATGTCTTTCTTTGCCAAGGCGGTTATTGGAGCCATCAAGGATTATCCGACATTAAATGCACAGATTGATGGTGACGATATTGTCTATCGCAATCATGTGAATCTGGGGATCGCTGTTGGTACAGAGCGTGGGTTGGTCGTTCCCGTCATACGTCACGCTGAACAGATGGATTTTGCCGAGCTCGAGCGTTGTGTGGCCGATTACGGCAAACGGGCCCGTGATGGTGCGCTGAAGCTGGATGAGCTTGCGGGGGGGACATTTACGATTACAAATGGGGGGATTTTTGGCTCCCTGCTGTCTACTCCTATCCTGAACCGGCCACAATCAGGCGTGTTGGGGATGCATACTATCCAGGATCGGCCTGTAGCACGCAATGGACAGGTCGTTATACGTCCGATGATGTATGTAGCTCTTTCTTACGATCATCGTTTGATTGATGGGAGGGAAGCTGTCAGTTTCCTGGTAAGGATAAAGGAACTGGTCGAGGACCCAAGGCGGCTTTTACTGGAAATTTAGCTTCGTTATTGTCGTTGACAGATTGAAAAAAAAGCCCCCTGTTTTTAACGGGGGGCTTTTTTTTATTTCTCAGACTTTCCAGTCTTGTGGGACATGGCCACCATTTTCGCCAATCTTGCCATAAAGTTGTTTGATCAACCAGATATTCATGGCCTCGGTATTGTTTTTATCACCAGTATAATTCAGCTCATCGGCGAGTTTGCGCCGCGAGTCCAGTGAGCTGTCCAGATTGAGCAGTTTCATCAGGTCGACGATTGAGGTCTGATAATTGAGTTTCATGCCAGATTTAACGGCCAGATCTTTCAAAACAGCTTCTACGTCAACAGGCTGGTTTGTCGTGGGAATGGATGTCGCTTGGGTGGAACTCGGAGCAGCAGCACTGGAAGAATTTTGAACTGGCTCCTTATTCTCATGGGCCGGCGTCATGATTTTAGAGAGAATGTTACTAAAGATACCCATGGAAAAACTCCCTGGTTTAAGGAAAGAAAACTCCCGGCTTTTAAAACCTGTCCATTTTGGGCCGGGTTGCATGGTGTGCCCCTATTTTATCCTAGTAACGGTAAAGATCGTGTTTGAAAGGACCGTTTGGATTGACACCGATATAGTCAGCCTGTTTCTGGGTCATTTTTGAAAGGTGGGCACCAACTTTTTCCAGATGAAGGGCGGCTACTTTCTCGTCAAGAATTTTGGGAAGTGTATAAACCTTGTTTTCGTAAGTACCAGGTTTTGCCGTCCAAAGCTCAATCTGGGCCAGTGTCTGGTTGGTGAAGGAAGCAGACATCACGAAGGAGGGATGCCCGGTCGCATTACCCAGATTGACCAGGCGTCCTTCGGATAAAAGAATAATCCGGCGATTAGGAGCGAGTTCGATTTCATCAACCTGCGGCTTGATGTTGTTCCATTTAAAATTGCGTAGTGCCTCGACCTGGATCTCGCTGTCAAAATGTCCGATATTACAGACGATGGCCCGGTCTTTCATGGCGCGCATATGTTCAAGCGTGATGATATCTTCATTGAGTGCAGGTTACGAAGATATCGCCTCTTGGAACAGCCTCTTCCATAGTGACGACTTCATACCCTTCCATGGCAGCCTGAAGTGCACAGATAGGGTCAACTTCTGTTACCAGTACGCGACATCCCGCATTACTTCGGAAGCTGCGGAACCTTTGCCGACGTCGCCATAGCCAGCGACAACGCCGACTTTTCCGGCCATCATGACGTCTGTTCCGCGACGAATGGCATCAACAAGAATTTTCATCATATGCAGCCATAGAGATTGTCAAATTTCGACTTTGTCACGCTGTCATTGACATTAAAGGCGGGAACTTTCAGTGTGCCTTTACGGGCCATTGCCCATAGACGGTGAACGCCCGTTGTCATCCTCTTAACGAAGGTAAAGATCGAATTGTTTGGATATTCTTTCTATTTGAACGATCTTTGTCATACTTCCAAATGCCATCTCTCCCAACTATGCCCATTGGATATTTGCGGAAAAGAGGCGGTCAGTGTTTTCGGGTCGTGATAAATCATCAAAGACATATTGAGCGTCCAACTGTATCTGATTCCATTGATCCGCCGGATAGAAAGCATCCTCCAGAATTCGCGGGAGAGATCCCTGTCAAATTTCAGATTAACCATCATGCTGTCATTTGCAGAATAAAGTATTTTATGCCTTGAAATGGTTTCATCAACCTGCACGGATGTTTTCCGTGATTACCAGCGGATAGTAGCCGTAGTTATGAGAATGATGAGTTTTTCAATCAGCGATGGCCCGGTTTTTTCAATGTGATATGTTCGTAATTTTGAACGATGCATGAGGGCTTTCATAGGCACCTGATTTTCCATATTCTGAGCGAATCCTCTTTTTACTGACGGCTTTTCACCCTTGCCAAATTTATTAGAAGCGCCCCATTTCTGAAGTTTGTGAGTTTCTGGAGAATCAAATACGATTAATGGCGACGGCGACTTTTGTTTACGTTTAGAGTGCATAGTGGCGAAACGCCGAATTTGCGAGAACGATGACAGTTTTTCAGATCAGGGGATTTTGTTGGGACTTGGGCGATGCTCTAAAGATATCATTGCAGGTCATAATTAGATGTTCACCAGCCTTTATCACGCTGTCAATAAAATCTCTAACGAAAGTGCTGTATCAAGATGGAAATTTCAAGTTTCTTTAACGATGTTTTTATTTTGCGGGATATTTGTATTGTTGATGTTTATATGTACCGATAATCCATGGAGGTTGAAATAATAGTTAGATTCCGTAAATAGATCCACGGAATAAAAATTTATTTTCATATCACTAGATTAACAGAGTTCCCTCAGGAAATACACAAAAAACTGAATGTCAAAGCATAATAAAAAGGTTTGAACTATAAATATTTATCGCTGGGACAGTAATTTACGTCTCACATGTCCTACAAATGGAACGTGGAAAATAGATTGCCCGTAATCTGAATTTGAAAGGCAAATTGTATTTACAGTTGCTATCCTTTGGGATGCGGCTGGAGCGATTATATGGGATCTCCTGATGAGGCCAGACACGTCAGTATGTTGGAAACCATTCTAATCATAAATTTTATCATTGGGATTTTATGTCTTGTTATCACGTTCGAAAATCGAGGGATAATATTGGGCGTAATTTAATTTTATGCCACATGATGGTATAACAGAATTATTGTGGAGATATTGTCTATACAATATTTACCATTGTAATGGTATTCCTGATGTCCGGCGAGTTCGGTTTAAATTTACGTTAACAAACTGGCGTCATATTCAGGACAGCGAGCAGCTCCTTATTGTGTTCTGAAAACGGATTTTATCGGCGTGTCTATTTTTTGCCCAGCTGCTTGTCCAGGGTTTGCGGATTCTTTCAAAGATATAAATGGGGGAATAAAATAGATGTAAGTTATCTCGAATCATAGTTCCTAAAACCGGTTAACATGTTTGGCGTCAAACAGGGATGCGATTCATCCATTAAACGCCTTCTGAGTGAGGAGATCAGACTTAAATTTTGATAAATGCTATCGGAAAAATTATAATTATTCTTGATTACGAAAATGCGAACGTTGAAAATCGATGGAATTATAACGCAATCAATTTTTCACCTCATGCCTGCAATGGTGGAAGCTGCGTTTTTCTCAATTTGAAATTTTGAAAAGGGGAATTTTAATTCAAGTCCGAAAAATTTTTCGGTCGCTTTTAACGTTAACATTATGGCGTTTTTTTGCATTTACGGGTATTGTTATTTTCGGAGGTCTTGCCAAAAGTGTGTTTTTTTTGACCAGATATCTCAAGAGTGGATTATTTCGATTTTATTCGTCAGAGCTCATTATAGAATTTACCGCGAAGGGATTTGAGGCTGTCCAGAGCAAACGAAAAAATTTTCATGCACCGGCATTTTAAGATATATTTCAGAGTTTTATTTAGGAAGTCCCTTTTAAGCTGTAGATCCAATTTATTAAGGTCAGATAGTTGCGTAGGCTGTAACGTTCAGAATGGAAAAAGGTTGTTGCCAATTGAACAGAGTAATTTTCCACAAAGTATAAACGGGGGGAGAATTTATGAAAAATACGACCTTCCCAGCTTCAGAGTTTGTCGTTCGGCGTCCGGCTTTGAAAAAGCGGGGCGGAATGTTTTTAAAGATCCTGGTATACTAAAAATCATGTGCAAAGCACCCGGTCTAAAAATTAAGGGCTCAGGCCTGAACACCTTTGGTAGTAAAGTTTATGTCTGATAAAGGCTGTCGTTCTTGATAAATTCTGCTGACAAACCCGCAGCTGTCTGTGCAACTCCCCAACATGGCATAGCAAGAAAATGCGTCGTTTGGATGATCTTTTGACCCCAGTTTCAATTTGCATTGCAGCACGGTTATGTCATTTCGAATGCATAGTTCTGCGCGCAATTTGTAGCTCATTTGCCGGTGAATATTTGCCAGAAGATGGGGTGCCATAAAATATCTAACAGAATATGGCATTGCAGCGAAGCTTCCGCACGTATACAGAATTGGGGGTCCTTCAGCCTGCTTTTTACGATGCTCTGGCGGAAGAAGAAGGGAAAACAGCGCAGAACTGCGTTTTTGCCATGATTCGGGATTTTCTTATTACAACACGTCGCACCCCTATTCCTGTAATCAGGGCGGCTTACGGACGCTCTAAAATGATCATTTCACAAGAAAACCGGCAGGGGTCATTGATGGTGTTGCGTGATTTTACAACGACAACCTATTGTCGTCGTAGCTGAGGATGTTCTGGCTATTGAAAATGACGGGATATCCCAACTTGTCAAATTTTTAGAAATAATTTAACGGAAAATATCCATTCTTTTTTTACAGTTATAGTCTGGGATAACAGGGATTATCTTATAGCCTTTCAGTTCATCTGTTTTATATATATAACAAGGTTAGCTATATATCCCGCTGACGACATTGCACTTGGCATATTGTATAAAATCGCTGACATCAAGCCATATAATGTTTGTAGATATTGACCTGCCTGATTGGGCTCAACGAAATATATCCACCGGCCCGCAAAATGATCGAGCTCATTAGCGGCATCTGCATGCAGAAGGATCATATTTAAACGCTAATTGATACGCAACAAAAGCATCATCCAAACGACGCATTTTCTTGTACATGGACTGAGTTGGCTTCAATCAGTCAGAAGAATCTATACGGGCAGCCTGATATAAATCGTTTCCGTGATGACTTTTTAAACAATTACCAGCCTGAATAAGTGCTCTAAATGCTTTTTTAGTATTCCCAGCTTTTTGAGCGGCTGATATATATATATCAGCCGCTTGTAACCAGTTCCGGTTGTCGCGTTCTTTGTCTGCCCTACGAGTGAGATCGCTGATTTTTTTTCCAAAAAACATTTTACTTTATCCCCAATTTAACTGAAACTTAGGCGGTCTTTTATAACCATAGATTATCTAGGATATAAGCACAAACAAAATTGCCCTTTAAAAATAATTTCTCCTGTAAAATCTTTCTTCCTTATCTGAATTCCATAGAATCGGTGTATTTATTGGTCAAAAATAATGGATAGAATATTCAGCCTATTAAAGCGGCGGCGTATTTAAAACTCCATTTTTAGAATTATGCAGCTAGATAAACAGCATCTGGAGATATAAATATCAAACTCAACAATATATTTCCCGCAGGTAATTTGTAAGTCCAAAAATTAATGGCCGATAGAATAATAAATGCAAAACGGCAAATCTTCACCGTGGGTCAGTTAATCACAGCGATGTAAAATTTTTTGCCTTGGGCCAAAAGGGCCGTTTTATTTTCAAAATTATCAGCGATTGAAAAACAATCGCTCCGCCCCCAATCAGCAATTGTCAGGTCTTATCATACCGCGAAAATAAAGTGAGGTCATGGTTTTTAAAGGTGGATTATCAAAATTTTCCTTAATGTAATTAATGTCCAGGGTTTGTCTTAACCTTTGTTTTTTTATTTACGTAATAACGAAAGTTATCACTATATTCATTCTAAAAAATTACTCAAAGAAATATCTAACGCTCATTAACAATAACTGCTCATTAACAATTTCTTTGTTGTACTTCTCTAAGATTGATGTGCATCCATCACCATATTGTAAATCTTTCATATTGAAGCGATGCTATTGCCGACGCAAATATATTCAGGTCATAATAAGGGAAAGCAAGAGGATGTTCTCTCAGGGTTCATTTAAAGAAGTTATAGACCACACAAC
>JAQTIA010000002.1:0-52500 GCA_029433415.1 Acetobacteraceae bacterium ESL0709
GTTGATGTATTACAAGGCCGCGCTGTCATTACAAACTCCCGGATCAGCAGGCTATTCCACGCTCCACTTCAAATGCTCCTTTCATATCACGTTTAAGTCATTCGCATTAGACGACCAGATTTTCGCTCAGCCCTTCCTTGGGCGCGATCAATATGGGTACGCAATCTTCTTCATTCATGCCAGTTGGGAGTTTCAGATGATTGCCCAAAAACGGTATATGTTTTCCGGTGTAGTGTCTTCGATGGGCAGATCATCACAAAGGATTACCAGGGGCACAGATTTAGTCTCCCCGAACGAACATTAAATATCTAAGTTTTTGCCTCATTCTGCCAGAGTGTGGTCGGTAACGTCCGACATCACACTTCCCATTTTTCTTCGTTGATATCTGTTTGTACCGCAAGCAAAGACGTTATAGCAGAAAGTTGATCGCGTTTCCGTTCTTCCCGAACAGCGCACATCAGCGTTATGCGTGGGGTCGCATTGGCTGGAGCGTTCATTCTCGAATGGCAAAGAATGCGGAGACTATTAAAATGGCTGTTACCCGTCTGGACATGTTTCAAAGTCAGTATGGGACATATCATAATATGACCTGTTCGGGACGAACTTTTGCTGTCAACCATCTGCCAGCGGCGAACCTGATCTGTTTGCTTTAGCCTTCATGCCGCTGGCATTATCAGCGCCCAGTGGACTGAAATTGCTTTCCGCCAGCCGTTCTCGATCTGGTGGATCGGAGATGTCGCAGGCTCGTGCGCGGGTGAGAACATTACGGTTCAAGACAATTACGCATGATTCATTTCATTTCAAATATTCTGGATGGGATGAGTCGCTTCTTCCTCACGCTTTTGAAATGCTATCGGTTTCCGGCTCGTCGATAGAAGGGCCACGGTCACCGACTGGCCGATCTGATCTCGCAATTCTCCTCGCAAGTGACGGTGGGGCATAGGAGTTTTCGCGATTTAAATTAGATAACTATAACTCATTCGAATTGTCGGCGAAATGACACTGACAGCTACCCCGAAAACGGCTCGTGTAGAAGGCTAACGCTTCGGCGTTAGTCGTCGCTCACAAAGAACCTGCCGCCTGAAAATAGCCTCGAAAAAGAGCAGAAACTCCTTCGGTACGGTCGGGGGTTTTTTTATGGAAATATCGACGCCTGCTGTGTATTACTTAACCCACGCAGTCTTTACAAACCACCCAGAACTGGTTCTTCGCAACGTCTTAAGCGACTTTCTTCCGGCCCAGGATCACCTACTCCATCTGTCCGATGATCTATATCATGCCGTATGTAATGCCCGAAGGAACGTTTTCTCGTTTCAGTCAAAGAGATATTGCGCATGGTTGAAATGTAGCTCACCATTATGACGTTTGAAAAAAATGCCTTCCGTCATTACGCGGCCTGGAGTTCAGCCGCACCAAGATTCAATGGGCTCACCGCGGAATTCAGTTCATACACGCCACTTTTCGAAGTTGTGTAACGGTATAGCTCAACAAGATGATAATCTCGACAGGGTTTAGGACGATTAATCGGCAACATATCAAAGTCTACGCGAGCACGATGAGCATCAGCATAAAAGAGAAACTGTCTCATTATTTTATGACACGGCTACCCATCATTAGCGAAAAGAGGATTGCCGACTATAAAATATTTATTTAAGCCCAGAACCGCGATTAGTCTTCATGGGGCCAGACTTTTGACATCGATATCATTGTATTTGTCGCTGCCCTTTCCATCTGATGTACATTCAGCGTGGAGGCCTGAGCCCACGGAAGATAGAATGCTTCCGCCACGTCCGTGAGAAACGCTGCAGCCCTTCATTCGTGTAATACTGATTTCTGATGTGTCTTTAAACAATCCCGGCTGCTCATTTCACAGGAAGAGTGGCGGTTGGCCAAACGCAGTCCAGCGGCGGCAACTTTTAGTCAATATCGTCAGAGAATACCCGATGGTCAGCCAGATACCGGGAAAGCGACCAGAACTACTATCGCCGTAGGAGAGCGAAGTTATTGAACGCGGATGGCGCTTTGTGTATGGATATCTGAAATTTAATGTCACGAACAAAACCGGGCGTGTTATTCTTCGCTTCAGATCCCAGTTCTTCTTCCGCAAATATCATCATATCGAGTGCCGCCATTGTCTCCCCTGGCTGTCGATTAAGCGAATTAGCATCGAACGCTAGGTCTGCCGCTTTTGATATCGCGAGTAATCTAAACAAGCGTAATATTAAGTACCGCATGCACAGTACGCCAGATGCCGCCACGAGCCTGCGAGCCAAAGCTTTTCAATAAAGCCGAGCCTTCCAGCGCCCTTCTGATCAGCGGATATTTCATCCCGACACACCTTGCGCACCCGTTGCCGTGGTTTAAATTATTTATCGGGTTGCTGATCAGCAGAGCATTGCTGAATATCGCCCGCTACTGTTTAATCATAAATACAAAAATACCTTGAATACAGAAGCACCACCATAAACCAATAAATACATCTATCGTTTAGATAAGTGAGGATTCACGTGAAAGCAACAAAATCACTTTGCTTGTGCTATATCTATAATAGTTAGCCACAGCAAGATCGGGCACTTCACAACGTGGTTGTTACATAGACAAAAAATGATTTCTCCCGCGATAACGTAAACTCGATTACACTTCAGCTAGATACCATGCCAAAGGTCGGCAGTCATCACGAAACGATATAGCAGACGATTGGCTTCTGCTCCGATTAGCCAACCAGAACGCCCGTCGGTAAGGCTATAAGATCAGTCCGTCGCTACGCAATTCGCCGTTCAGCCGATCGCAGATACCAGCTCAATCAGGCAGGTGTCAAGATCCTTTTCATCAATGTGTTGGTCACGATCAACTCAGTAGTCTGTGCAATTGAGGGCAGCCGCTCGATCTTTGCCCACGATGTTTCTGAGGTTTGGCGATGTGCCCCGTTCGGTTACGTATTGCTAAGGTTAAGAAAGGTTACCCTGGACAAGCTGGACAAGCAGACACGTTATCGGCCGATGTGCATGCAATGGACAGGTCGTTATACGTCCGATCATGTATGTATTGATACGAAGGAAACTGATTGATGGGAGTTTCAGCTCGTAAGGATAAAGGAACTGGTCGAGAGGACGAAGTATTTTTTACTGAAATTTAGCTTCGTTATTGTCGTTGACAGATTGAAAAAAAAGCCCCCTGTTTTTAACGGGGGGCTTTTTTTTATTTCTCAGACTTTCCAGTCTTGTGGGACATGGCCACCATTTTCGCCAATCTTGCCATAAAGTTGTTTGATCAACCAGATATTCATGGCCTCGGTATTGTTTTTATCACCAGTATAATTCAGCTCATCGGCGAGTTTGCGCCGCGAGTCCAGTGAGCTGTCCAGATTGAGCAGTTTCATCAGGTCGACGATTGAGGTCTGATAATTGAGTTTCATGCCAGATTTAACGGCCAGATCTTTCAAAACAGCTTCTACGTCAACAGGCTGGTTTGTCGTGGGAATGGATGTCGCTTGGGTGGAACTCGGAGCAGCAGCACTGGAAGAATTTTGAACTGGCTCCTTATTCTCATGGGCCGGCGTCATGATTTTAGAGAGAATGTTACTAAAGATACCCATGGAAAAACTCCCTGGTTTAAGGAAAGAAAACTCCCGGCTTTTAAAACCTGTGCCCAGGCTATGGGCCGGGAGTGTCCCTATTTTATCCTAGTAACGGTAAAGATCGTGTTTGAAAGGACCGTTTGGATTGACACCGATATAGTCAGCCTGTTTCTGGGTCATTTTTGAAAGGTGGGCACCAACTTTTTCCAGATGAAGGGCGGCTACTTTCTCGTCAAGAATTTTGGGAAGTGTATAAACCTTGTTTTCGTAAGTACCAGGTTTTGCCGTCCAAAGCTCAATCTGGGCCAGTGTCTGGTTGGTGAAGGAAGCAGACATCACGAAGGAGGGATGCCCGGTCGCATTACCCAGATTGACCAGGCGTCCTTCGGATAAAAGAATAATCCGGCGATTAGGAGCGAGTTCGATTTCATCAACCTGCGGCTTGATGTTGTTCCATTTAAAATTGCGTAGTGCCTCGACCTGGATCTCGCTGTCAAAATGTCCGATATTACAGACGATGGCCCGGTCTTTCATGGCGCGCATATGTTCAAGCGTGATGATATCTTCATTGCCAGTGCAGGTTACGAAGATATCGCCTCTTGGAGCAGCCTCTTCCATAGTGACGACTTCATACCCTTCCATGGCAGCCTGAAGTGCACAGATAGGGTCAACTTCTGTTACCAGTACGCGACATCCCGCATTACGAAGGGAAGCTGCGGAACCTTTGCCGACGTCGCCATAGCCAGCGACAACGCCGACTTTTCCGGCCATCATGACGTCTGTTCCGCGACGAATGGCATCAACAAGACTCTCACGGCAGCCATAGAGATTGTCAAATTTCGACTTTGTCACGCTGTCATTGACATTAAAGGCGGGAACTTTCAGTGTGCCTTTACGGGCCATTTCCCATAGACGGTGAACGCCCGTTGTCGTTTCTTCGGATAACCCGCGAACGTCTTTGAGCATCTCTGGGTATTTTTCATGCATGAGGGCGGTCAGGTCACCACCATCATCAAGGATCATATTGGGCGTCCAACCATTCGGGCCCTTGATGGTTTGCTCAATGCACCACCAGAATTCGCTCTCAGAAAGTCCCTTCCAGGCGAAAACGGGGATGCCGACAGCTGCAATGGCGGCGGCGGCTTGATCCTGTGTGGAGAAAATATTGCACGATGACCAGCGGACAGTAGCTCCGAGAGCGATCAGTGTTTCAATCAGGACTGCAGTTTGAATGGTCATATGCAGACAGCCCGCAATCCGTGCGCCTTTCAGGGGCTGCTGACTTCCATATTCTTGGCGAAGGGCCATTAGGCCTGGCATTTCACCTTCAGCGATGGAAATTTCTTTGCGCCCCCAATCAGCAAGTGTCAGGTCGCGAACTTTATAATCATGTGAGGTCATTAATGGTTCCTTCGGGAATTATCTGTTCCTCTTGTTATAAAAACTAAAATATGTCAAGAATAATAAAGTTTTTTCGTAAGGAAAGAAATCAAGTTTTTAAGATGGAAACGTAATTTAGAGGTTTTATCATGAGGGATATTTGTATTGTTGATACTTCTATATGTACCGATAATATAGGAGATGAAATAATAGTAGATTCCGTAAATAGAATTGTGGAAGAAAATTTTGCAGATTGCTATATTCACAGAGTTCCCTCACACATAATACTTGATGAACTGAATGTCAGAGCGATAAAAAGGTCTGAACTATGTTTTATCGCTGGGACGAGTATGTTCTCGTCTCACATGTCCTTAAATGGAACGTGGAAAATAGATGTAGAGTTATCTGAGATTTATAAAGAGAGTAATGTCGTGTCTCTAGGATGCGGCTGGAGCGATTATATGGGAGCTCCTGATGAGGAGACACGACAGATATTTGAAAATGTTCTATCGGCAAATTTTAAACATTCTGTGAGGGATAATTATACACGTTCGAAAATCGAGGAATTAGGGCGCAATGCAATTTTCACCTCATGCCCGACAATGTGGAGGCTTACAAAAGACCATTGTAAGGGTATTCCTGTAAGTCCGGCGAGTTCGGTTGTATTTACGTTAACAAACTGGCGTCAGGACAGGGAGAGCGATCAGCTCCTTATTCGCCTTCTGAAAAAACTTTATCGGCGTGTCTATTTTTTTGCCCAGATGCGTGAAGATATGGATTATTTCGAAACTTTTAATGAGGGGGGTGTCTTCATTATAACGCCTACCTTGAAGGGATTTGATACTGTTTTGGCAAACGAAGATATAGATTTTGTGGGCACACGCCTGCATGGAGGGATCAGAGCCTTGCAGAAGAAAAAGCGGTCCCTCATTATAGCTGTAGATAATCGTGCTATTGAATTAGGGGCTGATACCGGGCTGCCTGTTATAGACCGCAGCTGTCTGGAAAAAGAGCTTTTGCGCTGGTACGACCATGATTTCCGGCCGGATATTATTCTTCCGGAAACGGGTATTGGAGAATTTATGGGGCAGTTCGACCTTCGTCAGAGCAGTCACAAATTTTCTGCACCGGCATTTTAAGATATATTTCTGGGTAGGAATCCTTTTTAAGGAGTGTCCAATTTCTCAGAGATAATTTAAAAAGAAATTTCGTCAGAATTAAAGGTTCAGGCGCCTGAACAGAGTAATTTTCCAGAAGTATAAGGGGGGAGACAGTTATGTCTGATAATACTGTTCCCAGCTTCCCGTTTGTCGTTCTTGATCCGGCTCTGAAAAAAGAGGGGCGGACGCGCCTGACGCAAGGTCTGGTATGGGCTGTCTGTGCAACCCCTGGTGTTGGCATAAGGGCTCTCGAACCCGCAGAAGTCAAGGCTATTCTGGCATCTGCTACCCCTGACCAGTTTCATCTGATTGGTAGTATGCAGCAGGATGGTTGCTGGTTCTGGCTGCATTTCGACATGGTGCATAGTTCTGCGCGCAATAATGTAGCTCATTTGCCTGGTTTGCCAGAAGATGTGGGTGCCATGCTGGCAGAAACAGAATATGGCATTGCACTGGAAGCTTCCGGCGATACAGTCTGGGGGTCCTTTCCTGCTTTTGACGATGCTCTGGCGGAAGAAGACAGGGAAATCTGCGCATGGCGTTTTGCCATGAAACGGGATTTTCTTATTACAACACGTCGCACCCCTATTCCTGTCCTCGGGGCGGCTTACAGGACGCTCGAAAATGATCACGTACCCCGAAATCCGGCAGGGGTCATTGATATGGTGTTGCGTGATTTTACAACGACGGTTCGTCGTCAGCTGGGTCAGCTTGATGACGAGCTTGATCGAACTGAGGACGTTCTTTTATTGAAGGAACGTGGTCATGATCTAGGGCACCTCGGAAGCATCGTGGGTAAGGTCAGGCGGCGTACGTCCGAATTGCGCAGGGCGATGGTACCAGTTGATCGTGTGCTGCGTGATGAGGATCTTGACCTGCCTGATTGGGCTGAGGATGATTTGCGCGATCGGGCTGAACGGCAGGTGCATGCAGCATTGGATGATCTTATAGCCTTGCATGATAGGGCGCGTTCCTTACAGGACGAGTTGGCTTCCAATCAGGCAGAAGAAACCAATCGTCGCCTTTATATCGTTTCCGTGATGACGACCTTGATGCTGCCGGCCACTTTTGTGACGGGCTTTTTTGGCATGAATACAGGTGGGATGTTTCTAGCTGAAGGTGGTATCGGAACGATTATCGCAGGAGGAATCTGTTTTTTGTCTATGGCTATTACGTTTATTTTCATGAAAGTTGCCCGTCTTTTATAATGGCTTCTTCTATTATAGATATAAGCACAAACAAAATTGATTTTGTTGCTTTCACGTGAAATCCTCCTTATCTAAACGATAGATTAATATTTATTGGTTTAATAATTGGTCTTCTGTATTCAAGATATTTTTGTATTTATGGTCGCTTTTTAATTAGCAGGCGATGGCTGCAGAAATATTTCTCATACTGTTGATCACAAGGGAGGATGTTTTATGGCCGATAGAATAATTCGTACAACGGCGGGTGCACCGTGGGTCAGTAATCAGGATAGTAAATCCGCTGGTCCAAGAGGGCCGTTATTGCTGGAAAATTATCAGCTTATTGAAAAACTGGCTCACCAGAATCGTGAGCGTATCCCCGAGCGTACTGTGCATGCCAAGGGGGCGGGTGCCCATGGTACGCTGACGATTACTCACGATATCACAAAATATACAAAAGCAGCTTTGTTTTCGCAGATTGGTAAAAAGACCGATATGTTCATTCGCTTTTCTGTCGTAGCGCCAGAAAGAGGGGGGGCCGAAGCCGAGCGTGATGTGCGTGGTGTTGCCATGAAGTTTTACACGGAAGAAGGAAACTGGGATCTGGTAGGAAATAACACGCCGGTTTTTTTTGTTCGTGACCCTATTAAATTTCCAGATTTTATCCATACACAAAAGCGCCATCCGCGTTCCAATCTTCGCTCTCCTACGGCGATGTGGGATTTCTGGTCACTCAGTCCTGAAACATTACATCAGGTGGCCATTCTGTTCTCTGACCGTGGTATTCCCAAAAGTTACCGCCATATGGATGCGTTTGGCAGCCATACTTTCTCCCTGTGGAATGAGAAAGGCGAGCGTTATTGGGTCAAGTTTCATTTTAAGACACATCAGGGAAATCAGTATTACACGAATGAAGAGGCTGCAGCCGTTATTGCACGGACACGTGAAAATGCGCAGGAAGATTTATATCACTCCATTGAGGCCGGAGACTTCCCACGCTGGACAATGTACATCCAGATCATGGAAGAGACAGCGGCCGAGCAAGTGTCTTTTAATCCGTTTGATGTCACAAAAGTCTGGCCCCATAAAGACTATCCCTTGATTGAGGTGGGGATTCTGGAGCTTAATCGTAATCCAGAGAATTATTTTGCCGAGGTCGAGCAATCCTCTTTTTCGCCTTCTAATGTCGTGCCAGGGATTGGCTTCTCGCCTGATAAAATGCTTCAGGGACGGATTTTCTCTTATGCTGATGCTCATCGTTATCGCGTAGGCACACATTATGAGATGTTGCCGATTAATCGTCCTAAATTCCCTGTCCAGAATTATCATCTTGACGGGGCTATGCGTTTTGAAGCTTCGAAAAGTGGCGATGGCGATTTTTATGAACCTAATTCCTTTGGTGGGCCGGTACAGGATCTTAGTGCGGCTGAACCTCCGTTGCGTGTGAGCGGAGAGGCGACTTACTATGAGCATCGTAGTGAAGGTAATGACTACGACCAGCCGGCAGCGTTATATCGTCTCTTTGACAGAGAGCAGAAAGAACGTTTCTATAATAATTTCGCTCAGGCCATGCAGGGTGTACCGCAACATATTATAGATCGTCAGTTGGGTCATTTTGAAAAGGCTGATCCTGAATGGGCGGAAGGGGTGAGAAAGTCGCTTAAGGCGTTGCAGAGCTGAAGAACCAGTTCTCTTTTTAAAGGTGGTTTGTAAGTAAAAAAGGCTACGTGGGTTAAAAATTCCCGTAGCCTTTTTAGTAGGCGTCGATGTTATAAAAAAAACCCCCGACCATGCGGGGGTTTCATAATAACCTGCTCTTTTTTCGAAGCTGTTTTCCCTTAGGCAGCAGGTTCTTGTGAGAGGCGTTTGACTGTGAAAGCGCCAGAAGCAGTCGTGCCTTCTGCAGGTTTGAAGGTGACTTTCAGGGTGCTGTCAGGTGTCATTTCGCCGATAGTGCGGAGGACATTGAGGTTCTCGTTAATCCTGAATTTGAAATCACCCAAGGAAACCATATGCCCACCATCACCCTGCGAGAAGAATTGCAAGGGTCCCACTTCCTGACCGTTATTGTCAGTGACCGTGGCCAGCTTCCTATCGACGAGAGCGGAGAGACCATTAAGCATTTCAAGCGTGAGAGGGGCAAACATTTCCCATCCCATCAGAGCGGCAGAATTGAAATGGGTCAGCTCATTGCGTGGGTTGATGCTGAACCATGTATTGCGATCCTTGACACGCAAGCCAATACGATTATCTCCGGCATCCACCATTTCCAGATCAGGGAGCGAGCGGGGAAGCGAAGAACGTTTGCGCAGGACCGCTGGAGCAGGCAATTGTAGCGGCATAGGGGCTAAAGCAAATAGATCAGGATATTCGCCACTGGCAAATGGTTGACGAATAAGTTCATCCCGAATTGGGTCATGGCCAATGATATGTCCATACCAGTCAATCAGCCAGAAACGTGTCAAAGTTGGAGTAGCAACCATTTTTAATAGTCTCCCTTTATTCTTTACCATTCGACGAGATGGGACGCTCAGCCAGGTAAACACATTTACGCATAACGCTTGATAATGCACTCTGTTCAGGAGAACGAAAACTGCAATCAAGCTCTGCTATAACGTCTTTAGCATATAATTTTGCGGTGTTTTCGTAAATCTTTAATATCAACGAAAAATGGGAGAATATATGTCGGACGTTGCCGACCTCTCGCCACTCTGTAGAGAGTGGGGCAAAAGCCAGGGCTTCCTTGCTCTCCCAAGGTGTTTCTCTCCATGGTGTTCCTGGGAGTTCGTCTGTGCCCCCTAGTAATCCTTGTGATGGTCGTGTTCTAAGAAGTATCTGCCCATCAGGGAGCCTTACACGGAAAACAGTGCCGTAGCGTACGGGTTTTTTAGGCCGGACGAGTCGTCTGGGAAGCTCCCCGGCGATGTCCAGGCTGAAAGCCTTGCATGATTTCTGGCATGGACAAAGGAGGCATGAGGGGGTGCGTGGTGTACATATTGTCGCGCCAAGGTCAAAAAGGGCCTGAGCGAAATCTGAGGGTCGTTCCTGTGCAGATGGCGAATGATTCAGCAGTGATGCTTGTTGATGAAGGAGAAGGCGACTTTGGGGAAGTGGAGCGTCTATAGCTTTGAGTCTTGCAATGATCCGCTCAACATTGCCATCGACTGGGACGACAGGTCGGGAAAAGGCGATGGCGGAAAGCGCGCTGGCGGTATAGGTCCCGATCCCCGGGAGCTTCATCAGTTCTGGTAATGTTTCCGGGAAAGAGCCGGCAGCACTGACTATTTGAGCGCATTTATGAAGATTTCTGGCGCGGGCATAGTAACCGAGTCCAGCCCAGAGACGTAGAACCTCGTCAAGAGGTGCTTCAGCTAGATCATGTAAGGTGGGATAAGCTGCAAGGAATCGTGTATAATAAGGAATGACAGTTGCAACAACTGTCTGTTGAAGCATAATTTCGCTCAACCAGACTTTATATGGATCTGGTTTCTCGTTCGGTAGAGCTCGCCAGGGTAGAGTCCGCCGGTTCCGATCATACCACGCAAGGAGTAATGAAGCTGTATCAGGTGTCACAGAGGTTCATATGAGCGATCAGGAACAGACAGGCAAGCAAAGAAATTTTTATTCGAAGGACAAGTTACAGTCCAGGAGAAGTTTTTCGGTCAGATCAATAGGGTCCTATATCCCGTATTTACTGAAGCCAGTCTTTCGTAAACAATCTCCCCTACTGGCTCGTCTGATACTGGATTGGGAGCAGATCGTGGGTAACACGCTTGCTCAGACAAGTGTGCCTAAGAGGCTACAGAAAGGTGTGCTTACAGTGTCATGCCAGGGGCCAATGGCACTGGAAATACATTATAACATGGCATATATCCTCAGTCGGATAAACACATCCTGCGGGCTTATGGGGGGAGATAAACTCACACAGTTGAAAATTGTTCAGGATGTGATGATGGTTCCGGTGGTCAGGAAAAATCCTCCTCCTGAGAGGCATCTGGTGACGATAGAAAATTTTGAGGAGGGGCCGCTGAAGGAAGCTCTCGAACGCTTGGGCGGATCTATTAAGACCCGCTCTGGAAAGTAATCCTGAAAGAATAAATCTTTGCAGCTTATGCTGAATGTTTCACGTGAAACGGGTGTTCACATGATCTCGGTAAAAGCAGAGGCGGGATAGCCTTGAGCAAAGAGATGTGCTCGAAGTGTAGAGAAGTTGACCTGCTGTGCTATTTTCCTGCGCACGACAGGCTTGGCGCGGAAAGCGATACCGAGCCCCGCCTCTTCCAGCATCGGGATGTCGTTGGAACCATCTCCTGTTGTTAAACTCGCTCTCAATTTAATGCCACGCTCTTCGCAAAGTCTGTCCAGATGTTCGCGTTTGGATTGGGGGCCTAAAATATCACCCACAATTTTGCCTGTTATTTTTCCATCCTGTATATCAAGCACATTGCCATAATTCTCATCAAATCCGCAGCGAGCAGCAATACGCTGCGTATACCATGTAAAGCCGCCTGAAATGAGAGCTGTGCGCGCACCGTGAGCTTTCATGGTTTGAACCAGTTCAAAAGCACCGTCATTCAGGGTTAGTTTCTGATAAACGTCTTCAAGAATTTGCTCAGGGACACCTGCCAGAAATTGTGTTCTTTGCCGCAGGGAGGTCTCAAAATCAATTTCGCCGTTCATGGCTGCTTTTGTGACGATTGAGATTGCGTCGCCGAGGTGGAGTACTTCAGCAAGGTCGTCCAGAGTTTCACCTGTCAAAATGGTGCTGTCCATATCGGCAATCAGGACAGCTTTCCTGCGGCCGCGTGCCTTGGTGATTATCGCGTCTACCTTGTAAGGAGCCAGAGTGGCACGAATTGTCTCAATGGAAGGGCCATTTGCAGTTTGAGCAGGACAGGCAATTTCGACCGCTTCGCCCTCAGACAAGGTAACAGGGGCGACACCTTTTACAAGATGACGCGCTATATCAATGGCTTCTGTCGAGAGAGACTGGTGACGACGATCGACAACAAGCGTCAGAATATCAGGGAAAGACACGGGGACTCTCACTCCGGCTGAAAATATGGCAATAGAGAAAGCATGATTGCTCCTCCGATTGCTCTTATTGTGGCGGGCCCTACCTGTTCAGGCAAGTCCGCTTTGGCGTTGAAACTGGCACAGCGTTTTCATGGCTCTGTGATTAATGCTGATTCCATGCAGGTTTATAAGGATTTGCGTGTACTGACAGCACGTCCTAATGAGGAAGAGACATATCTTGTGCCGCATAAGCTTTATGGCGTGCTGGATGCGGAACGGGCGGGAAGTGTTGCTTGGTGGCGTGGTAAAGCTCTTGAGAGTCTCCATTTATGTGCGGTGGAAAACCGTCTGCCTGTTCTTTGCGGAGGGACAGGAATGTATTTTCGTGCTCTCCTTGAGGGATTGGTCGAGATTCCTGATGCTGGAGAAGCGGCGCGGGAAGAGGCGCGGTCTTTTTTGGTTCAAAAAGGACCAGAATGGCTGCATGCTCAATTGATTGAGGTTGACCCACAAACAGCGTCGCGTCTTTATCCGACTGATTCGCAACGTATAGCCCGTGCCTGGGAGGTGTGGCGTGGTACTGGACGTGGGCTGGCTGAGTGGCAGGAAGAACCTCAACTGCCCCCCGCACCATGCAGATTCGTCTCTGTTCGGCTGGATCCGGAGCGGGAAGTTTTGCGCGAGGCCATAGCCCGGCGCTTCATAGCTATGCTGAAAGCAGGAGCGCTGGATGAGGTGAAGTCTCTGTGTCAGAAGAATCTTTCGTCGTCCTTGCCTGTTATGCGTGCTCATGGCGTCCCGGAACTGATTTCTGTCCTGAAGGGGGAGATCTCATTACGTGAGGCAGAGGAAAGAGCCATTCGTGCGACGGGCCAATATACAAGGCGGCAAGCGACCTGGTTTCGGCATCACTCCTTGGGAAAAGAGGGTGATAATATTATTTCATTACATAGATTTGGGGATAATGAGAAATTTTCGGAAAGAGAATTGGGTAGAATAGAAAATTTTATAACCCAAAGAATTGACATGATCTCGGGAAGTTTTTAACGTTCCTTTACGTTATGAATTTTTAACCGGAGAGGAATCGCTCATGTCTCCTCATGATCATACAGAAGCCCCGACTCAAGCCCATAAAGGGGCAGAGGTCCTTCTGCGTATTCTTGAGGAAGAGGGAGTCGAAGTTATTTTTGGCTATCCCGGCGGTGCCGTATTGCCGATTTACGATGCGCTGTTCCAGCAGAAAGAAATTCGCCATATTTTGGTGCGTCATGAGCAGGCTGCCGTCCACGCCGCAGAAGCCTATGCGCGCTCGACCGGGAAGGTGGGTGTGGTTTTGGTGACATCTGGCCCTGGAGGGACCAACACGGTTACGGGACTAATGGACGCGAAGATGGATTCTGTTCCTGTTGTCTGTTTGTGCGGTCAGGTGCCTGTTCCTCTTCTGGGTAAAGGTGCTTTTCAGGAAGCGGATATCGTTTCCATTACAGCACCCATTACCAAGAAGAGTCTGATTGTCAAAACGCCAGAGACGCTGGCACCTTTTGTGCGGGAAGCTTTCAGGACAGCACGTTCGGGGCGTCCTGGCCCTGTAGTGGTTGACCTGCCTAAAAATATCATAGCAGGGGATGCGCCTTTATCCTTACCTGACGCTGAAATAGATGCCAGGAAGAAAGCCTCTTTCTCCGCTGAAGAGATAAAGAGGGCCGTAGTGGCTCTTAAGACAGCAAAACAGCCACTTTTCTATATTGGTGGGGGTATTGTAAATGCCGGGCCAGAAGCGGTAAGTTTGTTCCGGGAGCTGGCAGAAAAAACGGGCTTTCCAGTTACCTCAACATTGATGGGACTTGGCGTCTTCCCGTCATCCAGTCAGAAATTTCTGGGTATGATTGGCATGCATGGTGCAGTCGAAGCCAATATGGCAGCCCATGATTGCGACGTCCTTGTAGCATTGGGCGCGCGCTTTGATGATCGTGTAACGGGGAGAGTAGACGCATTTTCTCCTCATTCATTCAAAATCCAGGCTGATATTGATCCTGGTGAATTTAACAAAATTATCCCGGTTAATGTCATCCTCGAAGGCGATCTGACACAGACACTGAAAGCTTTGCTGGAAGAGTGGGGAGACCATAAGGCACCGGATCTGGAAGCCTGGTGGCAGAAGATAGAACAATGGCGTGCTGTCAAAGGGTTCGCGTTTGAACAGAATCGTGAATCGGATGCGGTGATCAAACCTCAATATGCCATTGAGCGTCTTTACCAGTTGACGCAAAAGACTGGCAAAGAGGTCTATGTCACGACTGAAGTTGGCCAGCATCAGATGTGGGCCGCCCAGCATTTTGGGTTCGATCAGGCTGGCCATTGGCTGACTTCTGGTGGACTGGGGACTATGGGTTATGGTCTGCCGGCTGCAGTCGGAGTGCAGATTGCTCATCCAGGGGCGTTGGTGATTGATATTGCAGGCGAAGCGTCGACCCTGATGAACATTCAGGAGTTGGGTACGATCGCGCAATATCGGCTGCCAGTCAAAATTTTCATCCTCAATAATCATTACATGGGAATGGTGCGTCAGTGGCAGGAGTTGCTCCATGGTTCCCGCTATGCGCAGTCATATAGCGAATCACTGCCTGATTTTGTCAGGCTCGCTGAGTCATTCGGTATAAAAGGACTGCGTGCACGCCATTTTGGTGAGCTGGAGGGTGTTATTGCAGCCATGCTGGATCATGATGGTCCGGTCCTGGCTGATATTTGTGTGGCTCAGGAGGAGAATTGCTATCCCATGATTCCTTCTGGTGCTGCACATAACCAGATGCTTCTGGGGCCAGACCGTATTTATGGCGGGGCCGAGTTGACCGAAGAGGGCAAGAAACTCGTCTAAGGCGTAATGTGTAGCCAGAGACTTTGCGATAGTTGAAAAAAGGGAGTGTTGAATAATGCGTGTATATTATGATCGCGATGCTGATCTGAATGTGATCAAGGGGAAGAAGGTAGCGGTTATTGGTTACGGCAGTCAGGGCCATGCCCATGCTAATAACCTGAAAGACAGCGGTGTTGCTGATATCGTCGTGGCATTGCGCCCGGGCTCCACAGCGGAAGCTAAGGCTGTGGCAGCAGGATTTAAAGTCGTAACGCCGGCTGAAGCTGCTGCGTGGGCAGACGTTGTAATGATTCTGACACCTGATGAAGGTCAAGGTAATCTCTACAAGACAGAGCTGGAACCGAATCTGAAAAAGGGCGCTGCTCTGGTCTTTGCTCATGGTCTGGCGATCCATTTCCGTCTGATTGAGCCACGTCCTGATCTGGATGTTTTCCTGATCGCTCCTAAAGGCCCCGGTCATACAGTGCGTTCAGAATATAAACGTGGTGGTGGCGTTCCTTGTCTTGTGGCTGTTGCGCAGAATGCATCTGGTCATGCACTGGATATCGCTCTTTCCTATGCTTCAGCCATTGGCGGCGGCCGTGCAGGCGTGATTGAGACCACTTTCAAGGAGGAGGTTGAGACAGATCTGTTCGGTGAGCAGGCAGTACTGTGTGGCGGCACGATTGACCTGATCCGTGCAGGTTTTGAGACCCTGGTTGAGGCTGGTTATGCACCGGAAATGGCCTATTTCGAATGCCTGCACGAAATGAAGCTGATCGTTGACCTGCTTTATGAAGGCGGTATTTCCAACGTCAACTACTCTATTTCCAATACGGCAGAGTATGGCGAATATGTCAGCGGTCCGCGGGTGATTACCAGTGAGACGAAAGCTGCCATGAAGAGCATTCTGAATGATATTCAGGATGGTACATTTGTGCGCAACTTCATTCTGGAAAATCAGTCGGGGAATGTGAAGTTCAAAGCTATTCGTGCCCGTAATGACCAGCACCAGATCGAAAAGGTCGGGGCTAAGCTGCGCGACATGATGCCATGGATTGCTCAGGGCAAGCTGGTCGACAAGACACGTAACTGATCTGCCTTTTTAGATTGTGTGAGGAACCTCTCCTGATAGCCAGGGGAGGTTCTTTTTTTGTAATACAGCGTTAACAAGATACAAAAATGACGCTTACCCCTTGCCAAGAGGGTAGAAAAGCGTTAGCAAGCACACCTTCCTTGGCCCTGGGGCGTTCCAGCTCCGTTGGCTGTCTACTGGTTTGGGGGTACGTGATGAACGCACTTGCTCAACTGGGGATGGTATCGGGTTTCCCGAGAGATATCCAGAACATGCATACTGTCCACGCTGATGATGAGCGTAAGGACTATTTTATTACTCGTGATGGCGAAAGCTTTGCGGGAAACCATCTTCTCATAGATTTCTGGGATGCCCGAAATCTGGATAATCCCAAGAGGATTGATGAGACCTTACGCCGGGCTGCTGAGGCGGCGGGTGCGACGATTCTACATGGCCATTTCCATCATTTTACGCCTAATGGAGGCGTTTCCGGCGTATTGGTCCTGGCAGAGAGCCATATTTCGATTCATACATGGCCGGAACGCAATTTCGCAGCCATTGATGTTTTCATGTGCGGGGTGTGCGATCCGAATCTGACGATTCCTGTGATGCAGGAATTATTTCAAGCGGGGCGAGTAGAAGTGGATGCCCTGCGCCGTGGACGCGTTACGAGGCAGTCACAGAGAGCGGGCTGAGTTTATATATAGTTTGACCGTTTTTATCAGGTCAGATCCTGGGATGGTGCTGCGGCGCTGTTTATGGGAGTCTGGCCTGTATTATTATTGACGAGTGAAAGAAAAGGGCGGAATTAATGGCAGATATTTGGCTCAATGAAACGCTTTATCCAGCATGGGGACAACGTTTTCAGGTTGTGCAGGAGCTGGCTCATGTAAAATCAGCTTTTCAGGATATTGTTGTTTTCGAGAGTCTGAGCCATGGTCGTGTTCTCGTTCTTGACGGCGCTATCCAGATTACGGAACGCGATGAGTTTATTTATCAGGAAATGCTGGCCCATGTGCCGCTCCTCATTCACCCCAAAGCTGAAAAGATCCTGATTATTGGCGCTGGTGATGGAGGTGTACTGCGTCGCGTTTTGCAACATCGCACAGTTAAAAAAGCCGTCATGGTCGAGATTGATGGTGAGGTGGTTGCGCTTTCCAGGAAATATCTGCCCAGTATTGCTGACGGTGCCTGGGATGATCCCAGAGCGGACGTGATTATTGGAGATGGTATTGATTATGTGGCCAAAGCGGCTGACGATTCATTCGATGTGATCATTGTTGACAGCACCGATCCTATCGGGGTTGGCGAAGTGCTATTTTCTGATGATTTTTATAAAAACTGTGCTCGGATACTTTCGGCTGAAGGTGTGATCGTCAATCAGTGTGGCGTTCCCTTCATGCAGGCTGATGAACTGCGTGAAACAAGTTTGCGCAGGGCCAAATTTTTCCCGCATGTTACGGCGTATGTGGCGGCCGTTCCGACTTATGTTGGAGGCTTTATGACCTTGGGGTTGGCCAAGAAAGGGAGTAATCCCCATTCTCTGGAGATTGCGGAAATCAGACATCGTGCAGAAACGGCCGGTATTATGTCTCATTGCCGTTACTGGACGCCGGAAGTGCAATGGAGTGCTTTCCAGCTCCCACCTTATATTACAGACCATCTTCCTGTGGCACAGGGATAAGGAATTTGATTTATGCGCCGTGTAACCATTGCTGATATCCAGAAAATGAAAAATGAACATAGACCGATCACGATGGTGACGGTTTATGATTATTCTTCGGCACTGATTGCCGAGAAAGCCGGTATACCCACTCTCCTGGTGGGTGATTCTCTGGCAATGGTCATGCACGGTCATGACACAACAGTGCCTCTGAAAGTGGAGGAAATTCTCCTCCATGCCCAGATGGTAAAACGTGGCAGCCAGCAGGCACTGATTCTTGTGGATATGCCTTTCATGAGCTATGCGACAGAGCAGGATGCCGTAAATACGGCACGCCTGTTAATGCAGGAAGGAGGCTGTCAGGCTCTAAAGCTGGAAGGTGGGGCAGAGGTTGTTCCTGTCATTCGGCGTTTGACAGAAATGGGTGTCCCTGTCATGGCGCATCTGGGTCTTACGCCACAGTCCCAACACCAGATCGGGTTACGGGTCCAGGGGCGTGATGAACAGGCCGCAAGGAAATTGATAAGAGATGCTCTTGCGGTTGAAAAAGCGGGCGCGTTTGCCATTTTGCTGGAAGTAATCCCGGCAGAACTGGCGGCACTTGTTTCACGCCTGGTGTCTATTCCAACGATTGGGATCGGGGCTGGTGTTGGATGCGATGGTCAGGTGCAAGTCTGGCACGATGTGCTCGGACTTTTTGATGGCAAGTCACCTCGTCATGCCAAGCGTTTTGCGGAGATTGGGGCGCAGATGACAGAAGCTCTTGAGCATTATAAGGCTGACGTTGAAACGCGTTCATTTCCGACGGGAGCACAGAGTGCCTCAATGGAGGCGGCAGTTATTGAATCTCTCGAAAATGAATTTGGCTAGGCTTCAGGAGGCTAGGGCGTTCGGAGGAGAACACTTCCCGAGCGGTTGATTTAATTTTTCTGTTTCGATTAGAAAATAGATTGTCAGCTGGAAATTAAGCTGGCACTCTACAACGAATCGTTACGGGAGAGATCGGTTCTGAGCCTTGTCAGAACGGACGCCGAAGGAGCAACCACCCCGGAAACTCTCAGGCAGAAGAACCATGGCGATTGTGAATTCTGGAGAGTGATGCGGCAGGCATCCGCCGACGGGATAATGATCTCAGGCTAAAGGACAGAAGGGGTAGTGCGACGGTGCGATCCTGCATCGGGGTATTTTTATCCTTTTTTTTGAGGCCTGTTTTCCGATGTCCGTGTCTCTTCTCCGAACCCCTCTTTACGATCTGCATGTCTCTTTGGGTGCCAAGATGGTGCCTTTTGCCGGTTACGAAATGCCCGTTCAGTACCCAACAGGAGTCATGGAAGAGCATAAGCATACCCGTCAGAAGGCTGGCCTGTTTGACGTCTCCCATATGGGGCAATTACGTCTCAAGGCCAAAAAAGGCGGTGTTGAAAATGCCCTGGCGGCTTTTGAGCGTCTTGTGCCGATGGATTTTGTTGGACTGGCAGAAGGCCGCCAGCGTTATGCTCTTTTGACCAATGAGCAGGGCGGTATCCGCGATGATCTTATGGTCGCGCGCCAGAAGGACGACCTTTTCATTGTCGTCAATGCGGCCTGTAAGGATGCAGATGCGTCTTATATAGCAGCGTCTTTGGCTGATGAGTGTGAGGCGATTCGTCAGTTCGATCGTGCTCTCCTGGCTCTTCAGGGGCCTGAGGCCGTCAATGTCATGAATCAGTTTTTCCCTGATGCTTCATCCATGCGCTTTATGGATTGTATTGAAACGACGTATAAGGGGCATAAGGTTACCTTATCGCGTTCCGGTTATACGGGTGAAGATGGGTATGAAATTGGTCTGCCTGCTGAGATTGCCGAAGGTTTCGCCAAGGCTTTGTTGGCTCATCCTGATGTAAAGCCGATTGGGTTGGGCGCCCGTGATTCCCTTCGTCTGGAAGCGGGATTATGTCTTTATGGCAATGATATTGATACCATAACGACACCAGTTGAGGCAGCTTTGAGCTGGGCGATCCAAAAGGCACGTCGTCCCGGGGGAGCACGGGAAGGTGGTTATCCCGGTGCTGAAAAGATTGGGCAACAATTACAGAACGGTACGGAGCGGCTGCGTGTCGGGCTTCAGCCTGAAGGACGTGCGCCCGTCCGTGCTGGTGTGGAGCTGTTCGCTGACGAAACAGCCCGGCAGCAAGTGGGTATTGTGACATCGGGTGGTTTCGGGCCGACTTATGGAGCACCTGTAGCCATGGGTTATGTAAAAACGTCTTTTGCCAAACCCGAGACGAAATTATTTGCGTCCCTGCGTGGGAAGACTGTGCCTGTAATGGTCAAGTCCCTTCCCTTTGTTCCCGCAGGTTTTAAACGTTAATCAGGAAAGGTTTTTCCCAATGACAACATATTACACAGAAACTCATGAATGGGTCCGTGTCAATGGCGATACGGCTATTGTTGGAATCACAGCTCATGCTGCCGAGGAGCTTGGCGAGCTGGTTTTTGCTGAAGGCAAGGATAATGGTACAGAAGTATCAGTTGGTGACGCGGTTGCCGTTGTTGAATCCGTTAAGGCTGCCTCCGATATTTATGCGCCGCTAAGCGGAGTTGTGACAGAATTTAATACACAGCTTTCAGATGACCCGACGTTGATCAATAAAGAACCTGAAGGCGAGGGCTGGATTGTAAAGCTCAGGATTTCCAATAAGGACGAGCTTTCCAGGTTGTTGTCCGCTGACCAATATGCGGCACTTTAACCGCAGATTTGTGACACATTAACTTTTTTGCTGGTAGACCTACATGACCCTGAACTGGCCCGCGCAGAACACTCTTTTTCGTCAACGTCATATTGGCCCTCGTGAGCGGGACCAGCAGGCTATGCTCCATAGCCTGGGTCTTAATTCCATGGCGGCTCTTATGGAAAAGGTTGTGCCGTCTTCCATTCGTCCTTCTGCTCCGGCTTCAGGAGAAGAAGGCATTGGAGCCCCGCTGAGTGAACTGGAAGTCCTTCAGCGCCTCAGGGGGTTGGCAGGGCAGAACAGGGTTATGGTTTCCATGATCGGGCAGGGTTATTATGATACCTTCCTGCCGCCGGTCATTTTGCGCAACGTGCTGGAAAATCCGGCCTGGTACACCGCTTACACGCCTTATCAGCCTGAAATCAGCCAGGGACGTCTGGAGGTTTTGCTGAACTTCCAGACACTTGTGACAGAGCTGACGGGTTTGGATATTGCCAATGCCTCGTTGCTGGATGAGGCGACAGCCTGTGCTGAAGCCATGGCGATGGCGCGTCGTATCAGCAAGTCGAAGGCACAAAACTTCTTTGTTGATCAGGATACGCATCCCCAGATTATCGCCGTTATGCAAACGAGGGCGAAACCACAGGGCTGGACCGTTGTGGTGGGGAATCCTCAGGCGGATTTGGCTCCAGAAAATGTCTTTGGTGCGCTATTTTCTTATCCGGGTTCTTCAGGGGCAGTAAGAGATCCGCAATCCTTTATTGCCAGTCTCCATGAAGCAGGTGCTGTCGCATGCCTTACATGTGATCCACTGGCTTTGTTATTGCTAAAATCTCCTGGTCTTCTGGGAGCTGATGTCGCTGTAGGATCCATGCAGCGTTTTGGTACGCCTATGGGAAATGGTGGACCACATGCCGCTTTTATGGCGACGAAAGACGCCCATAAACGTCATATGCCGGGCCGTATTGTAGGTATTTCACGCGACAGTCACGGCCTGCCGGCTTACCGCTTGTCCTTGCAGACGCGTGAGCAGCATATTCGTCGTGAAAAAGCGACTTCCAACATATGTACGGCACAGGCTCTTCCAGCCATGCTGTCAACATTCTATGCGCTTTATCATGGTCCAGAAGGGTTGTCGGATATCGCGGGACGTATCCATCATTACGCATTGATTCTTGCGGCCGGATTAAAGGAACTCGGTTTTGTCCTTGGGGAAGAGGTCTTTTTTGATACGCTTACGATCAAGGCGGGTGCCAAATCTGCGGAGATTCTTGAGGCAGCTCAACGTGAGGGGATCAATTTGCGGGATAGTGGGAATGGTCTGATTGGCCTTTCCTGCGATGAACTGACGACGCCTGATATCATCAGGGCGTTATGGCGCTCTTTCGGGGGGAGCGATGCTCAGATTCGGGAGCTCGAAAAGAAGCTTGCCATTGCGGAGTGTCTGCCGTCATCACTGAAACGCGCAGAGGCAGCACTAAAGCATCCAATATTCTCAATGTATCAGTCTGAGACGGAAATGATGCGTTATCTTCGTCGTCTCGCTGACAAGGATCTGGCCCTGGATCGCAGCATGATTCCTCTGGGCTCATGCACCATGAAGCTTAATCCGACGACTGCCATGGAGCCTATTACCTGGCCCGAATTTGCCCAGATTCACCCTTTTGCTCCCGAAGAGCAGAAAAAGGGCTATGTAGAGCTTTTCGCCCTTTTGGAAAAAGCTCTTTGTCATATTTCGGGTTATGATGCGGTTTCTTTGCAGCCCAACTCTGGAGCGCAGGGTGAGTTTGCCGGGTTGATGGCCATTCGTGCCTATCATGAAGCCAATGGCGGAAAAGATCGTTCCATCTGCCTGATTCCGGCTTCTGCTCATGGCACAAATCCGGCCTCGGCGCAGATGGCAGGTATGGATGTGGTTGTCGTAGCGTGTGATGAAGCAGGTAATGTTGATGTTGAAGACCTGAAAGCGAAGCTTGCTCGCCATGAGGGACGCGTTGCCGCTATCATGATCACTTATCCTTCAACACATGGCGTGTTTGAAGAGCAGATTACCGAAATCTGTGACCTGGTACATAAGGCGGGTGGGCAAGTATATCTTGACGGTGCCAATATGAATGCGCAGGTTGGTCTCGCACGTCCTGGACGTTATGGGGCAGACGTTTCGCACTTTAATCTCCACAAGACATTCTGCATTCCTCATGGTGGCGGCGGTCCTGGTATGGGCCCTATTGGTGTCAAAGCACATTTGGCACCATATTTGCCAACGTCAACCCTATCTGACAAAGGGACACTGATTTCGGCAGCGCCCTATGGATCCGCTTCCGTACTGCCCATTTCACTGGCCTATATCCTTATGATGGGAGATGAAGGCTTGCGTCAGGCATCTGAAATGGCCATTCTGAATGCAAATTATATCGCAAGACGTCTGGAGGGGGCCTATGAGGTTCTGTTCCGGGGAGCACAGGGTTTTACGGCTCATGAGTGCATTCTTGATATGCGTCCTTTCAAGGACAGGTTAGGCGTAACGATTGACGATTTCGCCAAGCGTCTGATTGATTATGGGTTTCATGCTCCGACAGTCAGCTTTCCTGTCCCTGGCACATTGATGATTGAGCCTACCGAATCAGAAGATCTGGCAGAGCTTGACCGTTTCTGTGAGGCCATGCTGGCAATCCGCGCAGAAATTGCAGCTGTGGAAGAAAAACGCATTGTTCTGGAAGAAAGCCCATTGCGTTACGCGCCTCATACGGCGCGTGACCTCGTTTCAGATTGGAAGCGTCCTTATAGCCGCGAGGAAGGTGCTTATCCCAAAGCCTTGTCAGGCGAGAAATACTGGCCTCCCGTAGGACGGATAGATAATGCCTGGGGTGATCGTAACCTGGTTTGTACCTGCCCGGATATGCAGAGCTATGAGGCTGGTTAACATTTAAAAGCTTTCATAAGGATGTGAGAGCGAATTAGTTCCTTGCCCGTAGAGTGTTGATATTTTATAAGTTTGTTTGGTTCGATATTATTCGAATCATCCAAACTTAAGGATTACAGAGATGAGTGCAAAACTCTACATTACAGCCACGTTTAACGTAGCTCCTCAGCATGCAGATGAGCTTCAGCGTGCAATGGAAGACCTCTTGACACCGACAAGGAAAGAAGCTGGTTGCGAATATTTTTTTCTTTATCGCGATACAGAGAAACCAGGGCGTTTTATAGCGAATGACGCGTGGGCTTCCCAGGCAGCACTTGATGAACATATGGCCTCACCTCATTTCCAGGCTATGGCTGAGGTTATAAAGAAATTTGATGTCGAGGTGGAATTTATGAAGCTTTCCCCTCTTAAACCACGTGTCTGACCCAGCGTTAAAACGTGAAAATAAATTTAGCATAATAATTGGATTTTGCGACGGTATATTGCTCTTGAAAGCTTGTCTGGAATGACCAGACAAGCTTTTTTATAGGGGCTATTAAATATGCTATCGAAAGGATCCAATTAATGAGCGGGCCTGTATATCTTACCGCCATTTTGACAGTTCCCTCCCAAGGTGCTGCCGAATTGGAACAGGAAATAAAACATTGTGTTGTGCAAGCACGGGAAGAGCCTGCTTGCCAGCATTATTCTTTTTACGGTGATATTGAGAAACCCGGGCGTTTTATTGCTAACGAAGTTTGGGCTTCTCAGGTTGGCTTAGAAGCTCATAATGCCTCACCTCATCTGCAAGCGCTTGTTGCAACGCTAAAGAGATTAGGTGGAGATATAGAGGTTATAAAGGTTTCTCCTATCGAACCACGGGCCTGACAGGAGTTCATAGATTATGGCTGATTATCGTTTAGGCGTTGATTTTGGCGGGACAAAAATTGAGGTCCTCGCTTTGGATCGTTCCGGCAAGGAAGTTCTGCGTGAGCGCGTGCCTGACCCTAATATTTACGAAGACGCTGTTCGAGCTGTCCGGGACCTTGTTTTGCAGGCCGAGCAAAAAATTGGTTGCGTACCAGGACATCGCGTGTCTGCTACCCAACCGAGTTCTACGCTGGGGATAGGGATCCCCGGTTCATTATCTCCTGAAACGGGATTGGTGCGTAATTCCAATTCAACCTGGCTCAATAACAAGCCATTTGGTCGAGATTTGGAAGAAGCACTGGATCGGCCCATTCGGGTTGAGAATGATGCGAACTGTTTCGTTCTGTCTGAGGCTGGAGATGGCGCCGGGCAGGGCTATGAGACGGTCTTTGGCGTGATTCTCGGCACAGGTATGGGGGGGGGCATCGTTGCTCATGCCCGTATTATTCCGGGAAGGCATCATATCGCCGGAGAGTGGGGGCATATTCCACTACCCTGGATGACCAAAGAGGATCTGCCTCTTAGGAAATGTTTCTGTGGTAATGAGGGCTGTCAGGAACGTTATCTCTGTGGTCCGGCCCTTGCTTATGAGTGGAAAGGAGATGCAGCCGATCGTTCCACTCATGGGATCGAGGAAGCGGCAATGGATGGTGATCCAAGGGCCATTCGAGCGCTGGATCTCTATATGGATCGGTTTGCACGAGCCTGCTCCCAGATTGTGAATATCCTTGACCCGGACGTCATTGTTCTGGGGGGGGGAGTGTCCAATCTTAAAAGTATTTATGAACGTGTACCAAGATTGCTGCCACGTAATGTGATTACCTCTCCCTGTGTGACGCCTATTGTCAAAAATCGTCATGGAGATAGTTCGGGAGTACGTGGTGCTGCTTGGTTGTGGGACGTTGATGAAACAGGTGCTCCTCCGGTAATTTGAGTGGGAAAAACTGTTAATAAAAAAAGAGCCTTACTTTTAAAGTAAGGCTCTTTTTTTCGAGTGGCTGGATTCTATAAAGAATCCAGCTTTCAAGGATATTCAGACTGAATAGTACATCTCGAATTCGACGGGATGAGGTGTATGTTCGAAGCGGTACACATCATGCCATTTCAGGGCAATATAGCTTTCAATCTGGTCTTTGGTGAAGACATTGCCTTCCATAAGGAATTTATGGTCAGCTTCCAAAGCTTGAAGAGCTTCGCGCAGCGAGCCGGCGACCGTCGGGATCTGTTTGAGTTCTTCGGGAGGGAGTTCGTAAAGATCTTTGTCCATGGCGTCGCCGGGATGAATCTTGTTCTTGATGCCATCAAGGCCAGCCATCAGCATGGCGCTGAAAGCGAGGTAAGGGTTGGCCGTCGGATCTGGGAAACGAACTTCAACGCGTTTTGCTTTTGGTCCTGTAGCATAAGGAATGCGGCAGGAGGCAGAGCGATTCGCTGCGGAATAAGCCAACAGAACAGGAGCCTCAAATCCGGGGATCAGGCGCTTGTATGAGTTGGTTGAAGGGTTCGTGAAAGCGTTGAGTGCCTTGGCGTGTTTGATAATGCCGCCAATGTAATAAAGGGCCGTCTCGGACAGATCAGCATAGCCCTTACCAGCGAAGCAGGGTTTCCCGTCTTTCCAGATTGACTGGTGAACATGCATGCCCGAGCCATTATCGCCCATAATGGGTTTCGGCATGAACGTAGCCGTCTTGCCGTAGGAATTGGCAACATTATGCACGCAATATTTGAAAATCTGCATGTAGTCAGCGGCCTGAACCAGCGTGGCAAATTTCGTGCCTAGCTCATGCTGGCTGCGTGCAACCTCGTGGTGGTGCTTCTCAATGGGGAGGCCCATTTCGCCCATCGTGGTGAGCATTTCAGCACGGAGATCTGTCTCACTATCTACGGGAGCGACGGGGAAATATCCCCCCTTAAGGCCGGGGCGGTGGCCCATATTTCCTTCTGGATATTCTTTCATTGAGGCGCCGGGGCCTTCAATGCTGTCCAGCTGGTAAAGGCCGAAATTTTCGCCAGTACCGAAGCGTACATTGTCGAAAATGAAGAATTCGGCTTCCGGGCCAAAAAAAGCCGTGTCGCCGAGACCGCTTTCTGCCAGATATTTCTCCGCCTGCTTCGCCGTCGAGCGGGGATCGCGGTTATAGAAAGTCATGGTTCTGGGATCGACGATGTCGCAGATCAGAATCAGCTGGGGGCGGGCAGAAAATGGGTCCATCACTGCTGTCGCAGGATCAGGCAGAAGCATCATGTCGGATTCATTAATGGCTTTCCATCCCTGAATGGAGGAGCCATCAAACATGAAGCCATCAACGAAGGTATCTTCTTCGATCGTGACCACTGCCTGTGTTGTGTGGTGCCATTGTCCTTTGGGATCAGTAAAGCGTAGATCGACGAATTCTACGGCATTTTCCTGAATGAGTTCAAAAACGCGTTGTACTGCTTTTTTGTCTGGAGTGATTTTTTTGGGAGAAGAAGTCGCTGTCTTGGCCATCTCTAATGCCTCGCCTGCAATTTAGACTGATATCATAACGATTACGAGATATTCCTGGTGTTGTCGAGTGGTTCATGAAAGCTTTATGACTATAAGGCTATACAAAATCCGGCAAAAAGTAGCCTTTATGTTGGCCTCACTGGAGAGAAAATAAGTGATTCTACCGTCCATTTCTGAAGCGAAAAAAATTTCTGATTCACTTTTTTGGGGTTCCCTTTGTAAAGAATGGACACCTGAGGAGGTCGAAAAGAATCTTGATCAGTCTCTTAAAGGGGCAGATGACGGGGAGTTGTTTCTGGAGTTTCGTGAAACAGAGGTGCTGGGGCTTGAGCAGGGAATCCTCAGGCGTTCAAGTTTCAACCGTTCCTGTGGCTTTGGGTTACGTGGCGTCATTGATGAAAAAACCGTCTTTTCCCACTCTGATCGTTTGGGATTGTCCTCTTTGCAGCGGGCTGGGGAAACATTGTCTCTTCTGAGACAGCAGGAAAAGAAAAATTCTTTTATGTCAGAGTTTCCATCAGGAGAAGTACACCCTCTTTATGGATGTGCCCATCCTCTGGAAGGAAGCAGGTTTCCTGAGCGTGTCTCATTGCTCAGGGAAATTGATTCTTACGCGCGCTCTCTGGATTCGCGCGTGACACAGGTGAATGTGACTCTGTTTTCCGAATGGCAGGTTGTAAGAATCATCAGACCGTCCTGTGTCAATGGGGGGCAGACGGCTCATCTGGCTGATATCAGGCCGTTGGTGCGTCTTGACGTGACGATTGTGGTTAAGGGAGATGGGCAGCAGGAAAGCGCGCATTATGGTCAGGGCGGCCGTTACGGGTTGGAGCGCATTTCCCGCCCGCAGATATGGCAGGCGATGGTGCAGGAGGCTTTGCGGCAGGCCGTGGTCAAGCTGGAGGCAGTTCCCGCTCCGGCAGGGGAAATGCCCGTTATTCTGGGATCTGGCTGGCCCGGGATTTTGTTGCATGAGGCCGTAGGGCATGGGTTGGAAGGGGATTTTAACCGCAAGAAGACTTCGGTTTTTAGCGGAAAAATCGGAGAAAAAGTTGCGGCTTCAGGGGTAACCGTCATTGATGATGGAACGATCGCTGAACGGCGTGGTTCCCTGACGATTGATGATGAGGGAATGCCGACCAGCAGAACGGTGCTGATTGAGGACGGGATCCTAAAATCTTATATTCATGACCGACTGAATGCCCGACTTCTGGGACAGAAGGCCACGGGTAATGGGCGGCGTGAGTCTTATGCCCACGCACCTTTGCCTCGTATGACCAATACACTTATGGCTCCTGGCGATGCAGATACAGAAGCCATGATTCGTTCGACTGAAAAGGGGTTATACGCTGTCAATTTTGGGGGCGGGCAGGTCGATATCACTTCGGGTAAATTCGTTTTTGCGATGTCAGAAGCTTACCTGATTGAAAATGGGCGTGTTACTCGGCCAGTCAAGGGGGCAACCCTGATTGGCAGTGGTGCTGAGGTCATGCAGAAAATAGAACTTATTGGCCCTGAGATGGCCCTTGATCCAGGCATAGGTACTTGTGGCAAGGCGGGACAGGGTGTGCCTGTGGGTGTCGGGCAACCCATGATAAAAGTTGCGGGATTAACAATTGGGGGTATTGCATCTTAATCCTTTTGATGTCGTAATGGTCATTCCTTCTAATACCTAAAATTTGTCTGGGTTGTGATCATATGACCAACGCTATGCGTTTCTCATTTTTCGTTTTCAGCTGCGCTATCGGTGCCGTTTCCATAAATGGGGCACAGGCTGGAGTTGTGGCGGCTCCTGATGACCAACAGACAAAACCCTTGCCTGAGCAATGGTATACAGGTTCTCTTTTCTCGCCCTCTCCAGCTTTGCCAGAAGCCGGGATGGCGGCTTACGAGCCTTATGTGTCTTCTGGCGTTCCGATGGGGGCCTATAATTCTTCTGGAGCCTTGAAAAAGCATAAGGCCCAGACGTCTATTACGCAGTTCAGTCTGATGAAATATGCGGTGACCAATCATCTGTCACTGTATCTGTTGCCGACATACAGTTACTCTTGGGGGAATCACAGCAAACATTCGGGTCTGAAGATGAACGATCTTCCCTTTGAGCTGCAATATCGCTTTACGCCACATTATTCCCCGTCTTTTACGATATTTCTGGGCTTTAACGCGCCGGTAGGATCTTATACGAATCTGGATAATGCGGCAGAGGGTGTGGGGCGCGGGGTCTGGAGTATCCGCATGGGGGTGCACTCCCAACTTGTTTATCCTTTTTTCAAACACGCCATGAGAATTCGCCTTTGGGCAGTTGCGAATCAGCCGGCTTCGACAGCGCGTCTGCGTAATATGACCAGTTATGGTACGGAGAATGGTTTCGCAGGACGCGGACATGCCGGCCAGACTGGGAATGAAGGTGGTTCAATAGAGCTGGGTATTACCAAAAAATGGGTTTTTGCCTTGGATCTTTATCATAACTGGTCTGCTTCGGATAAAGTGAAGGGGCTTTATCGTCAGACAGGCAAGCGTTACGTGAACCGTACAGGGTGGGGTGGGTTATTTAATGTCGGTCCCGGTATCGAATATAACTGGACGGCTAGTATCGGGGGTATCGCTGGTGTTATTTTACCTGTAGCCGGGCATAATGCGTCTCGTGCCTTGCAGGCTCAATGTGCGGTTTTTGTGATGTTCTAGGTAGGGATCGGGTGATTCCTTAATCATGATCCGGGATGTTTTTCTCTCCTTTAAAGAGGCAGTTTCTGCGGGAGCTGCTTCTTTAACAGGAGGGAAAAAAACGTCACATGCCGGCGACAAGCCTGATGAGAGTTTGCAAGATGAAAGGCACGCCGTAAGAGATAAAGAGAATCAGGATGAGCGGTGAGAGATCGACCATTCCTGTATCAGGCAGAATGCTGCGGATGGGCCTTAAAACGGGTTCGACCAGGCGGGCGCAGACATTATAGGCGGCAAAAAAGAAGGTTCGCAGACTGTCAGCCAACCCGAAGGCAAGGACCATGGAAAGAAGGCAGTAAGCGAGAATGATCCATGTATAAATATCGCACAGCAGGAAAATGATTTTTAATAATATAAGCAGGAAAGGAGAAGCTGAAACCACAAGGAACCTCAGAATGTTTGGGACCGGAGGGGATATTAGACCAAACTTGGTGAATAATGCCATATTTGAAATAGGAGCAGAAATAGGCCTCGCGTGATCTTGACATCAGGCTATCATCGTGATGTATCAAAGTTGACCGTGGGGCTGTAGCTCAGATGGGAGAGCGCCTCGTTCGCAATGAGGAGGTCAGGGGTTCGATCCCCCTCAGCTCCACCACGGTTTTCCTGAAAGAGGGTCATATACCGTCTGCAGGCTCCTCATTGAGGCTGGCTTTATCCTGCATTTCACCAGGGCTAGCCTGATTGATAAAATCAATGTGTACATCTTCCCTATTTCTGCGGTTCTGCCTCGATGCCGATCAGGCTCAGATGCAGTGTTTTCCCCTTGGAGTAATTCAGTCCCGTGATGTGGTTATAAAAACGGGGTTTGGCGTTATGTTGTTCCAGTATTTTTAGAAAGGTGTCCTTGTCTTTATCACCGACAAAAGCGAGATCGCATTTTGCGTGTGCGACGAGCGATTCCGCAGCTTGCGCGGGAGGCAGAAGCCGTGTCTGGGGGCCGGCCAGAAAGACAAGGCTCGGCTCGTAATAAGAAGCAGAAATCAGGACGCTTTCCTTACAAGGGCGCGCTTCGTTAAAGGCATTTGCCAGACGAGGGGAGAGTTGAATCAATCCCAGATGAGGAATCACGGCCCAGAACAGCCCTGCATGGATAAGTATGGCGGCCCCAATAGAGCTATAGGCTGCCTGTCTGACCTGATGCTTCAGTAGCAGGATGATTGCAATAACGAGGAGAGGGGCACTTCCAACAAAAGCAATCAGGGCACGCAGGGAAACCAGATGTTCTGTTTTGAATAAAAGGACGGTACCAGCGCAGCAGAAAGCGAATCCTGCCAATGCCCAGAGTAGGCCATAAAGGCTGAAAAGCGCGTGTGCCCATCGTTTGATCTGTTCACGATTCCATAGAGTCAAAGAGGCTGCCGTGAGGAGAGCGATTGCCGGGAAAGTTGGTAGCACGTAATGCGGCAGCTTGGTGGCCAGAGCTTCGAAAAAGAGCCAGTGCGGGACGATCCAGCAAAGCAGGAACATGACAGGCGGAAGCTTGCGATGATGCCATATGGAGGGAATGGCACGAATTGTGAAAAACGCGCCGGGCCAAAAGGTTATAAGAAACAGAACCAGATAATAACCAGGCGGAAAGCCATGCGATTCCTGGCTGTGCGTAATTTTTCCCAATAAATTATGGCCAACGGATTTTTCAAAAAAACTGCCATGACTGACCAGTGTAATGCCGATACACCAGGGCGCTACGATTATCAGGCTGATGAGCCACCCCCAGGCGGGGCGTAGAGCGTGCCAGAGACGGAAATTTCTTTCAACCAGAGCGAGGCAAAGAGGTGTTGCCAGACCGGGGATCAGCACAATGGGACCTTTGAGCATCAGCCCGCACCCCAAAGCGAACCAATAGCCACAGGCAAGGGACAAGGCGGGTTTTTTATCCTTATCAAGGTCCGTATAAAGCCACGCCAGTAGGGCTTCAACGCAGAGTATATCAAGCAGGAGGACCGTATCAATTGTGGCCATCCGGCTTTCAGCGACGAAAAGCGTCGAGACCATGAGGAGCAGGGCGCCTAACAGCCCCGTGCTGGCGTCAAAAAGCAGCACTCCGATCCAGGCAGTTAGTGGTACTATGAGGCTTGCGGCAATGAGGCTTGGGATACGGTAAGGCCAAGCCTGTCGTAAGACGGTAGGACCAAACAGGCCACTCGCTGTTTTAGCGCTAGCGGCTTCCAGCCAGTAGATGCCAGCAGGTTGAAGGTAACGTGGTTGATCCTGAAAGCGAATATCAAGATAATTATGGGAAAGCACCATTTGTTCGGTAGCTTCCATATAGCGTGCTTCGTCCCTGTCCAGTGGGGGGAGCGTCATACGGCCAGGAAGTGCCAGGAAGAATGCCAGAAGAGCCAGAAGCGCATAGTGGCGCAAGGTAAGTGTCACGGCCTCTCCTTGATACCAATAGAATGATCAGAGTTCTGAAGGTGTTTTGATGTAGCGCGTCCGTGTTTGAAGCCATTTTACGCCCAAGAGATCTCGTATACCGACCAAGGCGCGGTTTAGATTGGTGTACTTTGAGTGGCCGTGGAGGCGTGGGCGATGTCTGACCTGTCTACAATGGAGAGTCACACCGTAACATTGCATAAGCGCAGGCAAGAAACGATGGAGACCTTCAAACTGGGGCAGTTCCAGAAATTTATTACGTTGGAAAACTTTAAGAGGTGCACCCGTGTCTGGGCAAGAATCATGGAGGAAGCGACGTCTCAGATTATTTGCAAATTTCGTGGCCAAGCGCCTTGAAAGCTGGTCTTGCCGCTTAAGACGTACTCCTACAATCAGGGGCATTTCGCCCATTTGCTCAGCTTTCAGGGCTTCCTGGTAAAGGGGTGGAATTTCAGCTGGATCATCCTGTCCATCGCCATCCATCGTGGCAATCCATTGTGATGAAGCATGGAAAATAGCTGTTCTCAGGGCTGCTGATTTTCCCATACATTGCGGGTGGGATAGGATACGTAATGCAGGGATATAGAGCCGCCGTGCTTCAAGGAGGCGTTCCCGCGTATGATCTATGCTGCCATCATCGACGAATATGACTTCACATTCAGGTAATAATGCGAGGGATTTACGTATTTCTTTGCAGACGGGAAGGATATTATCAGCCTCATTTAGAACTGTCACAACAATAGACAGTCGCGGTGATATATCCTTCATAATGTCTTCAGGCGGCTTTATTCTGTTTCAAAGCCTTGGGAAGGCCTGTCAGGCCGTTTTCCAGCAGTTTTGCGGCAAGAGCGGGATCTTGTTTAAGAACTTCCGCGACAGCGTCACGAGCGGCAGCAAAAGCGATATCAGCTGCTTTCATTCGTATATCACGCAATGCAAGATTTTCAGCGGCTTGAATGCGTTCTTTGGCAGCCTTTTCATGACGGGCGACCAGCTCTTCTGATTCGCGTATAGCCTGTTCTTTGAGGGAAAGGGCCTGAGCTTCCGAAGCGTCGATCAATTGTTGTGCTTCAGTGAGAGCATTTTCGCGATCTCGTGTCGCATCTTCGAGCATCTGCTCAGCTTCACGACGAAGGCGAGAGGCTTCATCCAAGTTATTACGAACTTCCTCGGCGCGTTCATCAAGCCGTAATGTAATAACGCTCCAAAGTTTCCGTCCAAAAAAGACGAAAAACAGGATAAAAGCCACGGCGGTCCAGAAACGTGGTTCATGAAACATGATCAGACCTCCTGATGCTGTACGCGTTTAACGGCTTTCTGCACAGCCTCTTTCCCATCCCGACCGATAACCTGGAGGAGAAGGGAAGAAGCTGTGTCCGACGCAATCTCAGAAAGAGACTCGTTGGCTTTATCATGAGCGAGTCTGATGTTTAGTTCAGATTCACGAATTTCAGCCTCAAGGCGCTGTACAGTTGCTGAAAGCTGTGCTTCCGTTGCAGCCTTGGCAGCCTCTTGAATCGTCAGAATGTTTGCATGGGCGTGGTCCATGGCTTTCTGCCGTGCATCCATCAGTTCCTGGCGTGCCTGGTCAGCGGCTTTTTTAGCTGCACGCGCCAAGTCGAGATCATTCTGGATTCGCGTGACGCGTGCCTTGATAACCTGCTCGACCTTCGGTAAGGCCGAACGGCTCAGGATAATATAGAAACCAATAAAAATCAGAGCGCCCCAAACGACTTGTCCCTGCAAAAGAGGATTCTTGAAGTCGAGTTGGGGCATGCCTGCAGCCAAGGCCCGGCCCGGCAAGGCCGCAAGTGAGGCGGCAGACAGGAGGAAACGAGGCGTCAGGCGCATTGACTTATCCTCAGACGAAGAGGATGAGGAACGCGATCAGCAGCGCGAAGAGAGCAATAGCTTCTGTCAGCGCGAAGCCCAGCATACCCAGGCCGAACACATGCGGGCGGGCTGCGGGATTGCGGGCGATGGAGTTTACGAGCGCAGCGAAGATGTTACCGATGCCGGCGCCAACACCAGCAAGAGCGATGACAGCAAGGCCTGCACCGATATCGCGAGCGGCTTGAACGTCCATGGTATATTCCTTTACCTTATTAGGTCAGTGACACAAAACAGCAGAAAGAAGAAGCCGCTCAATGAGCGACTGCCTCACGAAGGTATATACATGTAAGGATTGCGAAGACATAAGCCTGCAATAACCCCACAAGTAACTCAAGTGCCGTCAGGGCGATATTGATCGCTACAGGAGCAACGGCCAGAACGTGGCCAATGACACCGAGACCGGCAAGCATGATCGTAAAACTGGCAAATACCTCTAAAAGCACATGTCCGGCAACCATATTCGCAAAAAGACGAATAGAAAGGCTGACAGGACGCGAGAGATAAGAGAGAATCTCAATGGGAATGAGAATGGGAGCCAATGTGACAGGGGCACCCTCAGGCATGAAATGCTTTACAAAACCAATACCCTGGTAACGCAGGGATACCAGAATAGCCATAATAAAAACCGTTAAGGCCATGGCTAATGTAACGGCTATATGGCTGGTAAAGGTGAAGGAGAAGGGAAGAAGGCCCAGATAGTTACCTGACAGGATGAAAAAGAAGAGAGCAAAGATGAAAGGGAAAAATATCGTTCCCTTTTCTCCGATCGTGCCCACGGCGAGGTCACGAATAAACTCATAGCTCATTTCCGCTGCCGCTTGCAGCCGGCCAGGCACAACGGCTGAAGGGCGCATCCCGAAATACAGAAAAGCCAAGACCAGCCCGACAGCAATCAGCATGAAAAGGGGGGACTGGGACAGACGTAAAGTCTCACCGACCGAACCAAGAATCGGATGCAGTTCAAACTGTCCGAGCGCGTCAATCTTTGATTCGTTAGCCACGCGGGCTTCTCCCGTTTTTCTTGTCCTGTTCATCCTGAACAGGAGCACCTGCAATACGCCAGACATTTCTCATGCCGGCACCAAAACCCAATAAAGCAAAAACCACCAGAAACAATCCCCTGTGGCCAGTCCATTTATCAAGCCCATAACCGATCCCGACACCAACAAGGATGCCGGCAATCATGTCGCTTGCTACTCTGAACGCCAACCCAAAGGAAGAGCCTGTCTCTTTCCCTGACGGTACCTTTGCCTCTTTCCCGTGCCCAGGAGCAATCTGATTTTCTAACAGCGAAAGTCTTTTATCCAGACTTACACTTTTATCAGTAGATTGATCATCCATAAGATGACACCCCCGGATGCGGACGAAAAAAAACAACCATCCTTCTCAGGAGGAAAGATGCTCGTTTAATTTCGCCCGATAGCTAGCCATTGTGACCCCTGTCTGTCAATGATCCCATCAATAATCTTTTAAAGAAATTGATTTCACTTTCGTCCTCATTTCAGCTGACCAGACGCAATGAGTGTGGCTTCTTGGGAAGCTTCTTATGCAATTCCTTATCTTGCCCAAAAGGAAGTAAAGGATCCTCAGTTTGATCTTCTGGCGATCTTAGGGGGGCATCGGGCATATGCTTGCCCAGATATGTTTCAGAAAGGACGCGGAAGGCGTAATCCAGCATGGAAGAGGCGTAATTGACCGATGGGTCGCCTTCAACCGTGCCGCAGGGCCCAAAATGCGTATAGGCAAACTGGTCGATAAAAGTCTCAAGAGGCACGCCGCACTGTAGGCCGATACTTACGGCGTGTCCAAGGCATTCCATGAGTCCGCGCGCCATGGGGCTTTCACGGGAGGGGACAAGATTGAGAGCCCCCAGAGATCCATCCTCAAATTCCGATGTTCTCATAAAAAGAGCATGTCCACCAATAGAGGTCTTTTGGCTGAAACCATTCTGTCTGGGGGGTAGAGAACGGCGTACGCCTCGTTCCAGACGAGAGAGCAGGGTTTCCATTTCTGGTTCTGGGCGTGGAGGAAGATAGTCAGCGAGTTTGATCAACGCATCATGCATACGCGCGAATGAGAAGCCATCTGCGATAGGCAGTGGATTTTCATTGTTGAGGGCCAGAGCCAGGGCTTTCTCAGGAGTCAGTCCACGAAAAGCAAGGCGGGACTGTGTGGAAGCCCGTAAGTGTCCCTTTTCGTCAAGAGGGGAAAAAATGGGTGCCAGACCACAGGCCTCGACCCCTAATAAGGCATCAATGGGACCGGGAGCAGAGAACCCCAGTTCTACAGGAGGAAATGGCGCTTTACAGGCAGGACAGGCTTCAGCGATGGCCGTGGCAATATGTTCGATAGATGGAAATAAGGGAGAAGCCAGAACAGTCAGGGGGCGAAGAGTGTTTTTCTTTAGAACGAGAGATGCCAGTGCTGTAACAGCTATAGAAAATTGGCGCCCTTCTTCGCTATCATAATCGAGTCCGATCGCAGCAAGGCAAGCATCAAGATCCGAAAGCAGAATAATCCCGGCGGTGCTTTCGCCTGATACAGGTTGCTGATATTCCTCAAATAAAGGAAGGTCCCCGCTGCGTTCACCTTTTTGCGAGAGGTGAATACGCCTTAAACTTTCGCACGCGAGCTCGAGGCAAGCAACAAATTGCTCGGGGGAAAACAGATTGTCTGCGACAAAACTGCTTAATTTTACGACGAATCCGAATTGTTCGTCATCACGTCCTTGCCATAAAGCCCTGTTAGGAGCCATATGGCGCATAAGCAGGAGATATGAAAGACTGCGTCCTATGGAAACAGGACCGTCTTTGGAGGACGTCTGGTCAAGTTGTGGCGTTGTATCGATCCGGTCAATCCAGCGTGCGGCTTCCGAAGCCAAGCGAACAGGGCCACCATCTACGGCCAGCTCGGCAAGTGCTTGCGCGGCATTGTCGTCCCATGAAGCAGGAAGAGTAACGGATCGCAGTGTCTGGCTGTCTGGATCTGCGGTGATGGCGACCGTTCTCATATGAACGCCGCTCCAGTAAAGATGCGCTTTCATACGAGGCAATTTAGGAAGACTCTGCACCCTGGCAAAGAGCCAGGAGGGCCAGCCAGCCCATTTAATAAAGCGAATGATGAGGATAAAGGGGATAACTGTGTCGAAAAGGGAAAGTTTGTGATATGAATCCAGTATCTCTCTCATCCTGAATGCGGAATGGCGTGGCAGTGGGCGTGGGTAATATTGAAGTTCCTGATTGGAGCAAAACCGCCGACGTGAGTGATGAAGACGTAAATTTTACCGGAATGGGGAAGCGGTTTTATGGATGGGGAAGTAGCTGACAAGGATTTTTTGAAACAGCAGGTCAGACAGACACATCTGGAATTGATTACTGGGCTGGTTGTTGTTGTTGCATTGGGTGGCTTGCTGCTTTTCGCGATTCTGGGACGTCATCAGGCTGGGAACGAAGGTTATGCCTTGCGGGCTAGTTTTGCTCATATTGACGGGTTAAGTGTTGGCTCTGACGTGAGGTTGGCAGGTGTTACAGTAGGGCATGTGGTGAAAACGGTGGTTGACCCGAAAAATTTCCAGGCAAATGTGACGTTTTCCATCTCTCCCTCTGTCCAGTTACCTGCTGATAGCGGTGCCATCATAACGTCAGATTCGCTTCTCGGGGGCAAATATATTGCCCTTACCCCAGGAGGGGATGAAAAGATGCTTTCTCCTGGAGCTGTGATACAGCAGACGCAGGGAGCTATCAGTCTGGAGCAACTTCTGAGTAAATTTATCTTTTCTGTGACTGATTCCCTGCAACAGAAAAACAAGCATCAGGAGGCAGCCTCCCCGGAAAATAATCTTCCTTAATCAGGGCGTGATGAGTGGTTTTTTATGCCTGTAGTTTTTCCTCTTTCAGGGCGGTTGATGTGATACGAAAATTTGTCTCTTATGGGGTTGTCGTCGCGGGAGCTGCATTTCTGGGTGTAAGTGTTTCTGCACGAGGGGCAGAGGGAGTGGCACCGCCTGCAATTTACCCCGCAGATAGTTGGCAGGGATGGTCGAAAGCAACGATTCGCGTCTTGGATCGTCTTGAATCGCGGAGTGTGCTCCTGACGCTGTCAGTAGGAGAAGAAGGGCATTATCGTAGCCTGAGCCTTAAATTGTTGGCTTGTGTACAACGTCCCCCAACAGTGGCGCCGGAAACGGCAGCCCGCCTTCATCTCGAGGACAGTAAAGTTACGATCCCGACACCGTTTGAAGGATGGATTCTGGCCAATCAGCCAAGTTTGTCCCTTTACCAAAGCTCTCTTTATGATGTGCAGGTTGTCCAGTGTGACGGGCAGAAAGTTGATCCAATGGTAGGTCCATTGCCTGCAGTCAACGTCCCGCAGATTACTTCTGTGGAGCCTGAAAGGCTGGATGCAGACGGGCAGACGCCTGTGTCTCAAGCAAATGGTAGTGTATCGGCGGGGGGAACCCTCGTTGCTCCCACATCGTTATTGCCTCCCGAAGAGGGGCAATCTGTTAATTCTTCGGGCCAGCAACTTGTGTCTCCGCCGCCTGTGTCCCCCAATGCGACTTTGCCGCCGCCAACGTCTTTATTGCCTTGATCGCAGGGCATAAGTCTTTTTCAGTCCGTCATTCGTAGAAGGGGATGTTTATGTTAATGACGCGAAAGCGTGAGTTCAGGCGGGTGAGAGCGCTTGGCGGGCTGTTTGTTCTTTCCGGTCTGGCGGCATTACTGGCAGCGCATGGGGCAGAGCGTTTTTTGCATATGGTACCTTGTGAATTGTGCCTTTGGGAGCGTAGGCCATGGCGTGTATTGATCTCGTTGGGTGCCCTGACACTGGTTCTCTCTCCTCGCTATGCACGTTGGCCAGTTATAGGTGGCCTCGTTTGTCTGGCTATCAGTGTGGGGTTGTCAGTCCTTCATATCGGTGTCGAGCACAATTTCTGGCCCAGTCCTGCACCGTCCTGTCACGTAACCGTTACCCATGCTGAGAAAGTTTCAGACTGGTTGAGTCGCTTGCCGGCTGCCCCGGTAAAGCCTTGTGATCAGCCGGATTTTCCTTTTGGTTTGCCAATGTCCATGGTGACTATTTCGGGGCTTTACACTCTTGTAATTTTTCTTGCTGCGTTAAAAATGACAGTACGAATATTCAGACGTGTTAATCGCGACCAGAAAAGAGAGTACCAGTCGTGAAACAGAGTGCCTTCAGATGCCTTTACCAGCAGGGTTTTGCCAGAGTTGCTGTGTGCACAGTACCTGTTGTCCTAGCAGAACCTGAAAAAAACAAATCTGTTATCCTGGAGGCTCTGAGAGCGTGTAATGAGCAGGGAGTTGCGCTGGCTGTTTTCCCTGAGTTGGTATTAAGCGCCTATAGTATTGGCGATCTCCTTTTCCAACAGACCCTCCTAGGGGCGGTCGAAATTGCGCTTCAGAATTTCGTCGAGGCAACATGTTTTCTGAAAACTGTTGCTGTGATCGGGGCTCCCATTAAACGAGGTGATGTCCTCTATAATTGTGCAGTTGTGGTTCATGGGGGAAAGATACTCGGCGTTGTTCCCAAAACATTTTTGCCTCGTTACCGGGAGTTTTATGAACCACGCCATTTTACGAGCGGAAAGGGTACTTCTGGCTTTATCAGACTGATGGGACAGGATGTTCCATTTGGGACGGATTTGCTGTTTCAGGCATCGGATCTGCCTGATCTGAGGGTGGGTGTCGAGATCTGCGAGGATCTCTGGGCACCGGATTCGCCTAGTACGAAGCTGGCGATGGGCGGGGCCACAGTTATTGCCAATCTTTCAGCGTCGCCTGTGACGATTGGGAGGATGGAGGATCGCCTTTCTCTATGTTCAGCGCAGTCACGTCGCTTGCAGTGTGCTTATCTTTACGCAGCGGCCGGAGCAGGAGAGTCTACCACTGATCTTGCTTGGGACGGACAACTGACGATCCATGAAGGAGGGGGCCTGCTCGTTTCTTCAGAACGCTTCCCCCAAAAGACGACATTCGTAATGGCGGATATAGATTTGATCAGGCTGCGTCAGGAGCGGCTCCATTCAGGTTATTTCATCGACGAATCGGAAATGTTCCGTAAGATTCCCTTTGAATTGGCGTTTCCGGTCCAGGATCGGGGGCTTTTACGTGATGTTGCGCGTTTTCCCTTTGTCCCCAGTTCGGAAGTGACGTTGGCGCGGGATTGTCAGGAAGCCTGGATGATTCAGGTTCAGGCGCTTTGTCAGCGTTTGCGCAGTTCAGGGGCCAAACGGATGATTATCGGCGTTTCTGGGGGGCTGGACAGTGCCTTGGCTTTGCTTGTTGCAGTCAAGGCGGCTGATGCGCTCGGGTGGTCCAGAAAGGCAGTTCTTGCTCGTACAATGCCCGGGTTTGCGACTGGAGACAATTCTTTTTCCATGGCGCAGGATTTGATGGTGGGTTTGGGCGTTGAAGCAGGGGTGCTGGATATACGTCCGACAGCTTTGGCAATGTTAAAAGAGATCGGTCATCCTTTTGGGAGAGGGGAGCCAGTTTATGACATCACCTTTGAGAATGTTCAGGCAGGGTTGAGGACGGATTTTCTCTTCCGTCTGGCTAATTTTCATAATGGACTCGTGATCGGAACTGGAGACCTGTCCGAAATTGCTCTGGGATGGTGCACGTACGGTGTGGGCGATCAGATGGCGCATTACAATGTTAACTCGGGTATTCCGAAGACACTGATTCAGCATATTATCCGTTGGGCAGCTCAAGAAGAGCTCCTTTTTGCAGAAAAGGTCAAGAAAACGTTAGGGGAGATTGTCGAGTCTGAAATCAGTCCAGAGCTTGTGCCAGGCGGAGCCGAAGGGGTGCAGAAGACTGAACAAATTATCGGCCCTTATGCCTTGCAGGATTTTACCTTGTTTTATGTGCTTCGTTATGGTTTTACGCCGCAGCGTATAGCTTTCTTACAGGAAAAAGCTTGGGGAAGTGGTTGTCAGGGCAAATGGCCGGTGCACTATCCAGAAAGTAAAAAACGATCTTATGACCTTGATGAAATTATCCATTGGATGGAGGTTTTTATCAGAAGGTTCTTTGGCACCAGTCAGTTCAAGCGGTCAGCGATGCCAAATGGGCCGAAGGTGGTAGCGGGGGGGAGTCTCTCTCCCAGAGGGGATTGGAGAGCGCCATCAGACGGGCAGGCGGCCTTGTGGCTTGAAAATTTGAAAGAGATAACTCTCTGAAATTTAAACATTATTCTGAGTCAGGGCCTTTTGTTATATAATTAAGACATAATAGTCCATATTTTGGACATAGTTTTTTCATATAGTAAATTTGGTTCACCTCATTAGGGCTCAATTGCTTCTGAAGAGAGGTGGTTTTGTTTTTGAGTGTTTTATGGCTGTAGCCTTGGCCAAGGTGGTTTCTTGCGGAAGCAAGGGCGGTCTTGACAATTAGTACCTTTTTAGTACTATTGGGGGGTTGCGTGTAACTTGGTCATATAACGTTCTTTTTTTGAGTGTGTTGAGGCATTATGGCTGAAACTACGGTAATTGGTGGTTCTGTCGGCGATATATCGGTGACAGTTGCAGGTGGCGGTGTAGGTGTGATTAACCCTGCTTCCCAATCTTTGGGGAACAGCGTCGATCGTCTGGTGCAATTTGTGAACAGGCAGTCTGCAGACCCTTCCACTAGTGCTTCTACGACTTCTTACATGTCCACATTCGGGATGGGTGATGATAGTTTTTCTGCCCGGAGTCTGGATGTGGGGCCTCAGGCAGATGACGGGAGTGATAGTCCCTTTGCCTCGCTCGGGGCGACGACCCTAACTGGGAAAGGCTCTTCTACCTTGGTTATGCAGGGTGTCGTTCCCGATGGTTCGCCCATCTCCCAACAGATTATCGATTCGTCTGATGGTGGGAACAAGGTTTCCATTGATAAGGGCGTCGCCACACTGGGACAGTCTGTGGGTGATACGATTTCTGCGTTGGCTGGCTTGGTTGTGCAGGGCGGGGTCAATAGTCATGTCAATAGTCTGGGTGGACATCTGGACTTTATTGACGGAGTGGGGACCTCTTATATCTCGGCACATGATGCCATGATTTTTGGCACAACGGGCAGCGTCTATCATTTTACTGGCACGTCTCCGAGTAAAGTGTTGGGAGATGATAGCAGTGGCAGCTATAGCACTTTCTCGGGATCGATGGATTCCAGTGGTAATGCTGTTCATAATATCCTCTTTGACGCGTCATCTTCCCATGGGGCTTTTGCTGCCACGGTTGGTGACAAGGATACGATTATTGGTGGTGCGGCTTCTGATACGTTCTATATAGATTCCAGCACGACGGCGTCAGGTAATGCGGGTGATGTTTCTGCTACTTTGACAGGTGGTTCAGGAGCGGCCAATCTCTTCCAGTTCATGGATAATGAGGGCGGTCATTATACGATCACAGACTTCGGTAGTGCCGCAGGTAATCTGGTGGCGTTCAGCGGGACGCAGCAAGACCTCATGGATACTCTTAAGAATGCTACTATTGAGGGTGGTAATACGACGATACGTCTTAAGGACAATACGGAGATTACCTTCCTGAATGATACGCATCTTAAAAATACTGACTTTAAGTTGATACCGAGTTCTTAAAGCAGGGCTGATAATGAGGTAGGTTCGTTCGTTTTTTAGAGGCCGGCTTATGCCGGCTTTTATAGTTTTTATATTAATTTAAGCACGTAGAGGAAGTTCTCTTTGCTCTGGAGCCTAGAGTTCAACGATATATAGTATGAAAAGGGATTTTGGCTGGGGCGGGAGGATTCGAACCTCCGCATGGCGGAATCAAAATCCGCTGCCTTACCGCTTGGCTACGCCCCAATAATGACACGCTTCTAGCGTGAACGAATCGATTCGTAAAGAGAAAATTCACCCGGTGAGAATTTATAAAGAAGGGAAAAATCAGTCTTCTGGCGGAAAGGAGGTTGTGTCTGAATTATAATCAGGCAATCCCCCAGTTGAAAGAGAGGTTTCTTCTGGAGGACGGACAACCTCCTTGAGGAGATTAAAACGCTCTGCTCTGTTAAGCGCTTTATCAAGAGCCTGCATCGTATCAGACAAATCGGCTGTCTCATCTTTTTCCCAGACTCGCAAAGTCTGAATCCATACAGCCATAAGTGCTTGAAGGCGGATCTTCCCACCCAGTCCTCTTCGATCAAGACCAGCCCGGTCAGCGATCCATTTAATCGTGTTCATGGTTGTAAGGCCAAGGAAGGTCGCTAGCGGAGGGTCGGAGGGAAGGGCATGCATGACAGCTCTTAGTCCTTCACGGTAATCCTGAAAGGCATCAAAGCGCCGCATAAAGAGATCAAATAACCCTTCCCGGAGAGAAAGATAAGGCTCTGTACCGCATAGCATGGCCTTGTCGGCCATATTATTGAGGCTGGCCAGAACGAGCGCCTTGAAAGGGTAATCTCTTTTGATATTTTCCAGCGGGATGTGGGCAGAAAGAGCGACCTCAACGAGGGTAAAACCATGCCAGCCACGTTCTGCGGCAAGATGCATGGTCGTTTCAACCAATGATCTGGCTAGGGCAGGATCGGTCTCATTGAGGCTCATAGTTTAAAATCCCTGAAAATTAATGATCCAGTTCTTTAGCCCGTCTTACTGCTTCCTGGGAAGCAAGGCGAATGGTTCGTGGCCAGTTTTTTTCATCCATCAGAACATGTAGGGCCGCTGCGGTGGTGCCATTCGGGCTGGTAACATTTTCACGTAATGTGGTGGCATCATCGTCAAGATCATGGAGCATTTTGCCAGCGCCATAGATCATGGTGCGAGCCAGTTTCCGGGCTACTGTCTGCTCAAGCCCAAGTTCAATACCCGTTCTTTCCAGCAATTCAGCGAGAAGGAACACGTAGGCAGGGCTTGACCCAGAGACGGCAATGACGCTGCGTAGGTCGTCTTCGTGTGGCACGATTACCACTTCTCCGACCTGTCCCATAAGCTTTTTGGCCAGTAATTTCTGGTCTTCTGTAACGTGCGGAGAGAAATACATGCCAATCGCGCCAGCGCCCACAGAGGCAGGTGTGTTGGGCATCGTCCGAATGACGGGGGTCGCTTCATTACCACTCATATGAGCAAGCTGTGCGCAGCTCTTGGCAGCCATAACGGAAAGGAGAGCGCTCTGAGCCATTTTATCCCCAAGATGGGTTTTAAGAGCAGTGATCATTTCTTCAGCCATTGCGGGTTTGACGGCCAATATGATCAGATCCGGTTTAATATCGCTCGGAATTTCCTGAATTTTACGATAGATCAGGGCATTCCCAGGAGCTTTTTGCAGTTTTCGGTCCAGGATCAGAAGCTGGGGTGGGTGCTGCGAGTCCATCCAGCCTTGTGCCAGGGCACCTCCCATTTTGCCGCAACCAAGCAGGAGGAGTGTAGGCGTTTTCATACGTAAGCTCTCCTGAATCTTAATGGTGGCTGGAATGGGAAGATTTTGTCTGATGCTGTTCCAGTTTACTGATGCGGTTTTCCAGTTCTGCAAGCCGAGTCTCGGCTTCTTCTTGTGATTGACGGGCGCGGCTGGCCATTTCCTGCACGACTTCAAACTCTTCTCTCCGAACGAGATCCAGAGAATATAAGACCTCGTCAATGCGACTGCGAATCAGAGCATGAATCTCTTCACGAATACCGGAGAAGGCGGAGAAAGCCGTCCCTGCGGCACCAGCGAGATCATCGAAAAAACGTGGACGATCAACCATAAAATTACCTTTCATAAAAATGTTGGTTTCTTTTAAAGCAATATAACGAAAATGTTGGAACCTTTCTTGTCCCAGACTATACAGAAAGAATGATTATCGTAACTGGCGGTGCCGGATTCATTGGTTCATGTCTTCAGGCAGCTCTCTATAAAGAGGGTTTGAGGACGGTTGTTGTTGATCGCCTGAGAAATCACGGGAAATGGCGTAACCTTGCGGCGCATCCGCCACATCAGATTATCGCTCCCGAGGCATTGAGGCCATTTTTAGAACAAGCGACGGGGATCAAGGCTGTTTTTCATATGGGGGCTGTGAGCGCTACGACCTCCTGCGAAGGAGACATTGTCTGGGACAGTAATGTTGCTCTGTCGCAATATTTATGGCAATGGTGCGCCAGATCGCGGGTGCCTTTTATCTATGCATCTTCAGCAGCGACCTATGGAGCGGCACAGTCTCCTGATGCGTTTGTTGATGGAATAGAAACGATAGAACGTTTGCGGCCCCTCAATCTTTATGGATGGTCAAAACAGAGTTTCGATCTGTGGGTAAAAAATACTCTGAAAGCGGGAGAACCCTCTCCGCCGCAATGGGTCGGATTGAAGTTCTTCAATGTGTATGGGCCCAACGAATATCATAAGGGATCCATGATTTCTGTCGTCAAGGTGAAATATGATGAAGCCAGTTCCGGTAAACCTGTGCGGCTATTTCGTTCGACTGTGCCGGGATTGGGTGATGGACAGCAGAAACGGGATTTCATCTGGGTCGGTGATGTCGTTGAGGTTATGCTATGGCTTTTACGCACTCCTGACGTAAGCGGGATTTTTAACTGTGGTTCAGGAGTTGCGCGGTCTTATATGGATCTGGGATTGGCGGTTTGTAAGGCCAGCGGTCATAAAGCTGATATCGAATTCATAGATATGCCAGTCTCGCTTAAGGGACAGTATCAGTCTTATACCTGCGCTGATATGACCGCTTTACGAAAGGCAGGCTACCGGCAGGCTTTTACGTCACTTGAGGATGGTGTTACGCGTTATATTGACCATTATCTGAGCCAAGGGAATCCCTATCTTTGAGCAGCCCGTTAGTTTTTCCGGATCTTAATCCTGTCGCGTTCCATCTTGGGCCTCTGGCCGTACGTTGGTATGCTCTGGCCTATATTGTGGCATTTATTTTGGCTTTGCCCCTAGTGAAACGACTTTGTCAGAAAGACCCGGTTGTTGCCAGTCCTGCCTTGATGGATGACTTCCTTTTTTACGCGGTTCTAGGGGTATTGGTTGGGGGACGCCTTGGTTACGTCCTTTTTTACAGGCCCTTGCATTATCTGCACTATCCTCTGGAGATTTTTGAGACCTGGAAAGGTGGCATGTCTTTTCATGGAGGGGCTGCCGGCGTGATTGTGGCAATGGCGTTGTTCTGCCGGTATAAAAAGATCCCGTTTCTGGCTTTTGCAGACCGGATTGTGACGGTTGTGCCTATCGGGCTGGCTCTGGGACGCTGTGCAAATTTTATTAATGGCGAGCTCTGGGGACGTGTCACAACATCGCATGTGCCATGGGTTATGATTTTCCCTCAGGCTGGTTCGTTGCCACGTCATCCGTCGGAACTTTATGAGGCTCTGACGGAAGGAGTTTTGCTGTTTGTTATTATGATGCTGGCATGCAGCTCCCGGAAGCTGCGTAGTCATGCAGGGTTCCTGTCAGGACTGTTTCTGTGTGGTTATGGATGTGCCCGTGCTTTTTGTGAATTTTTTCGGGAACCGGACGCAAATATCGGCTTTCTGCCTGGCGGTATAACGATGGGGCAGCTTCTGTGCCTCCCCATGATTGTCAGCGGCATTCTCCTCATGTTTTATGGCCTGAAACGGCCTTCGCAAAAATCTGAAGCTTCCTGACACTTCCCGCTGGAGAGAATATCATGACAGACAAGCCCCAATTTTTCAGAGCGTCAATCATGGGTGTCGCCCATGGTTTCTTTTCGCGCCATGGTGGTGTGTCAACGGGATTGTATGCCGAGCTGAATGGGGGGCTTATGACTGAAGATCGTCCTGAAAATGTCAGGAAGAATCGTCAGCTCATGGCCAAGGTTTTTGACGTTCCAGAAAGTCGCTTCCTGGGTGTGAGGCAGATTCATAGTCGGAAGGTGATCCTTGTGAGGGAGTCGACCCCTCTTTGGTCTGCTATAGATTCTCCAGAGGCAGATGGCTTGGTAACAGATTGTCCTGATGTTGTTTTGACCGTGGCTACGGCAGATTGTGCTCCCGTCCTTCTGTCATCTGATGACGGAAAGATTGTGGGAGCAGCCCATGCAGGGTGGCGTGGGGCTGTGGGGGGAATATTGGAAGAAACGGTTGATATGATGTACTCTTTGGGGGCCAGAGGCATCCGTGCAGTAATAGGTCCGTGTATCGGACCGACCTCTTATGAGGTTTCTTCTGATATGCGTGATCAGGTTATCAGTCATTATGCAGACGGAGGCTCTTTTTTTACATCGTTGCCGCAGGATAACCAGTTTCTTTTTGACCTTCCGGGTTTTTGCAAGGGGTGTCTAGAAGGTAAAGGCGTCGATCAGATAGAAATTCTTCCGCTTGATACGCTGGCAGATCAGCGTTTTTATAGCTATCGACGTGCCATGCAAGCGGGAGGAGAAGCAACCGGACGGCAGATATCGGCGATTCAGGCACGTCCTCTGACCATCTGAACGCAGTAATTATTTGTCTTTTTGCATATTTTGCGCTAGTCGGGGGCGTAGAAGCACCCCTGGAGGCTTCTGTAATGAGTTTATTTTATTGAAAACGCAGGAGCGTAAAACGTGGCAAAATTAGCGACACTTGAAATCTCCGAGCGCGCAAAAGCAGGTAAGGGGGCGGCGCGCGCCACCAGAAGGGCAGGGCTGGTCCCCGGCGTGGTTTATGGAGGCAAGCAGGAACCTTGCCTGATTTCCATTGATCCACGCATCATCATGAAAGAGCTTCACCGTGAAGGTTGGCAGTCTCGTCTGTTTCAATTTCAGGCTGGTGGGCAATCGGTCCGCGCCCTGATTCGCGACATTCAGTTCCATCCCGTGACGGATGTGCCGCTTCATATTGATTTCCTGCGTCTTGTTCCTGGGCAGAAGGTGACCGTTCAGGTTAATATTGCTTTCAGTGGTGAAGAAGATGCCCCTGGTATCAAGCGTGGTGGCGTCCTGAATATTGTTCGTCATAATGTCGAGGTTCAGGTCGATGTGGAGCACCTGCCCGAGCACTTTACAGTTGATCTGAGTAAACTGGATATTGGTGATAATGTCCGGTGGGAAGATCTGCATGGAACAGAACATTGCACACCTGTTCTGCATGTCGAGAACTTTGTGATTGCTTCTGTGGCAGCACCGACAGTCGATAAGGCGGCTGATGAGGCCGAGGAAGCTGCCGCTGAGGCTGCTTCAGAAGCTGCTGCTGAGTAAGTCTGATAGCTGAACTTCGAGGAGTCACCCGGTTGTGAAATTATGGGTTGGCCTTGGTAATCCTGGGTCTGAAATGAGTCGCAACCGGCATAATATCGGCTTTATGGCGGTTGACGCCATCGCTGGACGCCATGGTTTCTCGCCATGGCGTCAGCGTTTTAAGGGGCTGGTTTCTGAAGGGACGATGAGCGGAGAAAAGTTTCTGCTTCTGAAACCGCAGACCTATATGAATCTTTCGGGAGAAAGTGTTCAGCAGGCAGCCCAATTTTATAAGTTATCTCTGGATGAGATTCTGGTTTTTCATGATGAGCTGGATTTGGCATTCGGGCGCTTGCGTATTAAGTGCGGGGGCGGAGCAGCTGGGCATAACGGTCTGAGGTCGATGGATCGCTGTCTTTCCGGGCCAAATTACTGGCGTGTAAGGCTGGGGATCGGTCACCCGCGTCAGAAAGAGCGTGTTACAGGACATGTTCTGGGGGATTTTTCCTCAGCAGAGCGACCGCTTCTCATGACATGGCTTGAAGCCATTGCTGAATCTGTGCCGCTTCTGGTCAAAGGGGAGCCGGAGGCTTTCATGAGTAAGGTGGCTTTATTGAAAGGCGAGGAGCAGGAGTAGTTACTTTCCGTGCCCTCTGTCAGATCACTGTAACACCAAATATCGCAAATATGTGCGTCGCGCGAAGGGTTAGGGAGAGGAACAATGGGGTTTAATTGTGGGATTGTCGGACTTCCCAATGTGGGTAAATCGACATTATTCAATGCGTTGACCCAGACAGCATCTGCGCAGGCAGCGAATTATCCTTTTTGTACGATTGAACCGAATACAGGGCGTGTGGCCGTGCCGGATCCTCGGCTGGAAGTCCTGGCACGTGTTGGTAAATCGCAAAAATTGGTGCCTACCAGCCTTGAATTTGTGGATATTGCAGGTCTTGTTCGCGGTGCCTCACGAGGAGAGGGGCTGGGAAACCAGTTTCTGGCCAATATCCGTGAAGTTGATGCCATTATCCACGTTCTGAGATGTTTTGATGATGATGATATCACCCATGTTGAGGGTGGAGTCGATCCTGTTCGCGATGCTGATATCATTGAAACAGAATTGATGCTGGCTGATCTTGAAAGTCTTGAAAGACGTCAGGTTAATCTGCAGAAGAAAGCCCGTGGGAATGATCGCGAGGCGCAGTCCCAGCTTGAGCTGATGGAGCCATTGATTGTGGCCCTGCAGGAAGGGAAGCCTGCTCGTACGGCGGTTCCCGTCGGAAAAGAAAAAGAAGTGGCTCGACTTCAGTTAATGACGACAAAACCTGTCTTGTATGTTTGTAATGTGGAAGAAGCTTCGGCCGCGACAGGCAATGCCTATTCGGCAGCTGTTATGAAACGTGCGGAATCTGAGGGCGCTGGTGCTGTTATTGTCTCGGCGGCTATTGAGGCTGAGGTAAGTCAGCTTTCCGAGGAAGAGAGGGGTGAGTTCCTGGAAGGACTCGGTCTGACGAATAGTGGGTTGGATCGTGTGATTGCCGCTGGTTACAAGCTTTTGGGCTTGCGGACTTACTTTACGGTGGGCCCTAAGGAGACGCGGGCCTGGACGATTACAGCCGGTACTAGGGCGCCACAGGCTGCTGCCGTTATCCATAATGATTTTGAACGCGGGTTTATCGCCTGTGAAACGATAGCTTATGATGATTATGTATCTTGTCAGGGCGAGGCCGGAGCGCGTGAGGCCGGCAAATTGCGGATTGAGGGAAAAGAATATGTTGTACAGGATGGCGATGTGCTTCTTTTCCGCTTTAATGTGTAACAGGCCATCAAGATTGCGTAAGAGATTGTGAAAGGAAGATTCCTTGGAAAGGCCACAAGGCAGTCATCGCCTCTTCCTATATGGGGGGACAGGCGACGGGCGCGCATAGGTCTGTTGGGGGGCTCTTTTAACCCTGCCCATAGCGGGCATTTGCAGATCGCACTTTATGCGTTGAAGCTCCTGAGGTTGGATCAGGTCTGGCTCCTTGTTTCTCCAGGGAATCCCTTAAAGTCAGGGAGTTTTATGGCACCTTTTGCGCAGCGACTGTCGTCGGCGCAGATGCTTGCAGACGGGCGGCGTATTATTGCAACAGATTGGGAGTTCCGTCTGGGGGAGCGCTATACATGGCGTACTATTCTGGAACTCAAAAAGCGTTTTCCGTGCGTACAGTTTGTCTGGCTTATGGGGAGCGATGGATTCGCACATTTTACGCGGTGGCGACGATGGCGGCAGATAGCACGTTCTGTGCCTGTCGCCATTTTCCCACGTCCTTATTCTGTGATATCTGCATTAAAGGGGAAAGCGGCCGCTTTTTTGCACCGTTATCGCCATAAGACGTGCCAGGCCGCCCAGCTTCCTGCTCAGGTGAAGTTGCCATGCTGGGTCTTTCTGTCTACACCCCGGAATCCGATATCATCAACGATTATTCGCGAATCGGGACATAAGTCCCATCTGAAAAAGGAGTGAGAGTCATCACAGACGTTGTAGAAAAATTCTCCGAGGTTTCTTCTGAAAAGCCTGAACATGAACTGGAGCGTAAAATAGCTCTTGTCCTTGCGAGTCTTGAAGACGACAAAGCTGAGAATATCGTTATTCTTGATATCGCAAAGCGTGCGAGTTTCGCTGAAAGAATGATTATCGCCAGTGGTGTGTCACCGCGCCAGATTACGTCTATGGCTGTGCATCTTGAGCGTCGTCTGAAAGAGGCAGGTTTTGGCTGGGTTCACGTCGAAGGTGAAAATGGCAGCGACTGGGTCCTGATGGATGCTGGTGATGTCATAGTCCACCTTTTCATGCCGGAAAGCAGGGGGCTTTATGCCCTTGAACGCATGTGGGGCAATGAGTTGGATCACTCTGATGAAGATTATCTTGTAGGTAAGCCTCTTTAGGCTGTTTTATGAGACTTATCTCTATTGGCAAACTAAAGGACGGCCCTGAGCGCGAGCTATTGTCCCGTTATCGAAAGAGACTGCGTCCTGTACTGGAGCTTACTGAATTACCCCAAGCTAAAGGATCTCCTGAAGAGCAGAAGAAGCGCGAGGCGGAGGCTCTTCTGGGCGCATGCCGGCTTAATAGCTATATTATTGCGCTTGATGAAGGAGGAAAAAATTTCTCCAGCCTTGAGTTCGCTGGGGCATTGCAAAAATGGAGCGAAAGCGGACGAGAGATCTGTTTCCTGATCGGAGGTGCGGAAGGTTTGGATAGTTTGGTGACAAACCGCGCCGACATGATCATATCTTTCGGCGTCATGACATGGCCCCATATGCTCGTCCGTATCCTGCTGGCAGAGCAATTATTCAGGGCTCAGTCAATTTTAACGGGGCACCCTTATCATAGGGCCGGGCGCCCGCACACTTAGGGCAAAAGGTTTTCCAACTTTAACGTAGGGCTCTATTAGGAGCGTCTACATCAAAGGCACCAGAAGAGTTGCTTTCTTCTGGGAGAGAAGCGGTTTGTGTGCTGAGTTTGTTATTCTCTGCAAGGAGGTCAGAGGAACCTGTGACAGAAGGAGCTGTTTCAGGGCGAGCATAGATAAAGCCATGTGTGGGGTAAATGCTCCCTAAACGGCTATCATTGTGCCCATTCAATGCTACACGCACAGCACTCCAGTCATTGTCAGGAGAAATATCGACAACACGGACGTCTCTGCTAATGCCGCTGCTTGCCCAGTGAGACTGGTCAATAAGGATAGTGCGGCCATCAATTACAGAACGGACAACTGCCACATGTCCTAGGGGCATGCGGCGTGTCGATCTGAAGCTCAGGACAGAACCAACCTCAGGTAAGTTACCGCGTGCATAAAGGCCATCAGCATGCGACCACCAGTCTCCGGCATTCCCGCGAATCTGAAACGCTGTATTTTGACGGACGAACGCCACACATTGCAGAACGTGACGACTGTGACTGGCGTGACGCGAGTGAGACGTATGACGAAATGCACGATGTGTATGCGATTTGGCTGCTGCCTCAGAAGGAGACCATGATGCAACGAGGGAAAGGGCCAAGAGAGAAAAAATTGAAACTTTCCCGTAGTGTTGCATTATACTGTCCTTTTACTCTTACTGGGCTTTCTTTGGTGATCTTTCCAAATCTCATTGGTTAAGAACGGAGATAACAGACATAGGCAGTGGGGGCAACAGGCCGTGCGAAGAAAATCTGTTATTATTTTTTTAGGTCTGTGTCTTTTTTGCAATTTTCTTGAGTTTCTGGTAAAGATTACTTTGTATTAACAGATAATATTCAGACAGTTCACGTTAATGTCATAATGGGCGGATTCGCGGCTGAAAAATCTCAAAAACAAATTGGATAGTTTTCCTGGGTTGGAATTTTGTTTTGAAAATTTGGTTTGTGACTGGTGATCTCCCTCTGTCAGAATAATGTTGCGAGCTGAAGAGTGAGATG
>JAQTIA010000002.1:57500-132500 GCA_029433415.1 Acetobacteraceae bacterium ESL0709
TGAGAAATGTTGTCAGGTCTTAACGGATTGACCTGGCTTTTGGACCATTCCAGGAAACAGCTCTGGCGCATAGACCGTACCCGAAACCGACACAGGTGGACTGGTAGAGTATACCCAGGCGCTTGAGAGAACGATACTGAAGGAACTAGGCAAATTGCTCGTGTAACTTCGGGATAAACGAGACCTGTCATTGGGCAACCATTGATGGGTGGCACAGACCAGGGGGTAGCGACTGTTTAGTAAAAACACAGGGCTCTGCGAAATCGAAAGATGACGTATAGGGCCTGACGCCTGCCCGGTGCCGGAAGGTTAAGAGGAGATGTGAGAGCATTGAATTGAAGCCCCGGTAAACGGCGGCCGTAACTATAACGGTCCTAAGGTAGCGAAATTCCTTGTCGGGTAAGTTCCGACCTGCACGAATGGCGTAACGACTTCCCCGCTGTCTCCAGTATCGGCTCAGCGAAATTGAATTCCCCGTGAAGATGCGGGGTACCCGCGGTCAGACGGAAAGACCCTATGAACCTTTACTGCAGCTTTGCAGTGGCATCAGGAAAATTCTGTGTAGGATAGGTGGGAGGCATCGAAGCATGGGCGCCAGTCCGTGTGGAGCCGTCCTTGAAATACCACCCTGACTTTTTCTGATGTCTAACCGAGGCCCATTAGCTGGGTCCGGGACCCTGCATGGCAGGCAGTTTGACTGGGGCGGTCGCCTCCTAAAGGATAACGGAGGCGCGCGATGGTGGGCTCAGGTCGGTCGGAAACCGACTGTCGAGTGCAATGGCATAAGCCCGCCTGACTGCGAGAGTGACAGCTCGAGCAGAGACGAAAGTCGGCCATAGTGATCCGGTGGTTCCACGTGGACGGGCCATCGCTCAACGGATAAAAGGTACTCTAGGGATAACAGGCTGATCTCCCCCAAGAGTCCACATCGACGGGGAGGTTTGGCACCTCGATGTCGGCTCATCACATCCTGGGGCTGGAGCAGGTCCCAAGGGTTCGGCTGTTCGCCGATTAAAGTGGTACGTGAGCTGGGTTTAGAACGTCGTGAGACAGTTCGGTCCCTATCTGCCGTGGGTGTAAGAGACTTGAGAGGATTTGTCCCTAGTACGAGAGGACCGGGATGAACGAACCTCTGGTGCACCGGTTGTCACGCCAGTGGCATAGCCGGGTAGCTAAGTTCGGAATGGATAACCGCTGAAAGCATCTAAGCGGGAAACCAGCCTCAAAACCAGGTCTCATAGAGCCGTCCAAGACCAGGACGTTAATAGGTCAGGTGTGTAAGTGAGGTAACTCACTCAGCTAACTGATACTAATCGCTCATATCTCTCACACATAAAACACATGCACAGTCATCTCCTACTCTGCCCTTCACTTCTCAACGCACTGACCCCCTCACTCCCAGATCACTCGGGGTGAGCGGGAAGACCTGGTGGCTATGGCAAGGGGACAAGACCCGATCCCATCCCGAACTCGGCCGTAAAAACCCTTAGCGCCTATGATACTGCACCAAAAGGTGCGGAAAAGTCGGTCGCCGCCAGGTCCCCTCGCTCACCCCCTCTTTACCACCCACTAACGCGGGGTGGAGCAGCCCGGTAGCTCGTCAGGCTCATAACCTGAAGGCCGCAGGTTCAAATCCTGCCCCCGCTTCCATATCCAACATTACACATCAAGACCACTCACCCATACCCATGGGGCTGCTTAAGCCAGACGCGATCCCTCCAATAAAAACCCTCCCCACCATGCCTTATAACACAGGACGCCTATGCTAAGCCGTGTCCGCAATTATAGTCTATGTCAGATTATTTACATAACCTGACATAGGAGCCGCCGGTCTTTCGCGTCCTTAAAAATAATATCCAAATATAATTAAGAACGACTTCTTATGTTATGCCTTACCTGATCTCATATTCTTACTTTTGGTATGCGGCTTATAGCGTTGAAGAAAGGGGCTCTTTCTCTTATAAAAAAGCCCCCTATTGAAATCTGACTCTCGGCTTATCAGGCGGCTTTAGACCCGAAATCAATGACCATACGGCCTCTGATTTTACCCTGTTCCATTTCATCGAAAATATCGTTGATGTCTTCAAGGGGGCGCATTGTTACTTTGGGGACAACTTTCCCTTCAGCGCCGAACTGGAAGGCCTCAGCCAAATCTTCGCGTGTTCCAACGAGGGATCCGACGACCTGGATACCATCAAAAACAAGACGAGGAATGCTCAGGCTCATGGCATCAGGCGGAAGACCAATAGCAACGACGCGTCCGCCGGCACGAACTGAGTTTACCGCGGAATCAAAGGCAGCCTTGGCAACGGCTGTAACCACTGCAGCATGAGCACCACCGCATTTTTCCTGAATGATTTTGGCGGCATCTTCATTGCGAGAATTGATCGTCATATCAGCGCCCATTGATTTGGCAAGTTCAAGCTGGCCGTCAACGACATCCACGACAATAACTTTGGCATTAAAGACGTTCTTGGCGTATTGCATGGCCAGATTACCAAGGCCGCCGGCGCCATAAAGAGCGATCCATTGACCCGGTTTAATGCCGGACACCTTGACACCTTTATAGGTCGTAACACCTGCGCAAGTGATGCTGCTGGCTTCGGCTGAGCCAAGGCCTTCTGGAACTTTTACGGCATAATCAGCGACGACAATACATTCTTCAGCCATGCCGCCATCGACGGTGTAGCCAGCATTTTCAACGCTTCGGCAGAGCGTCTCGTTTCCTGAAACGCAATATTCGCAATGGCCGCATCCCTTGAAGAACCAGGCCACGCTGGCACGATCACCGACTTTCAACGATGTAACACCCGGGCCGACCTCTTTAACGATGCCAATACCTTCATGGCCTAGAATAACGCCCGTCTTGTCGCCGTAATCGGCATTTTTAACGTGCAGGTCAGTATGGCATACACCGCAGCATTCCATATCTAGGAGGGCTTCTCCGTGACGCAGGGGACGGAGTGTTTTATCGACAATGGCGACCTTGTGGTCTTTCGTCGCAACAGCAGCTTTCATGGGAACTCTTTCATGTCACCGGACCTTCAGCACTGAATGGCAGGAGGCCGGCTCTTAAGGTTAGAACATAACTATCATTATAGGACCGCTCGGAAAGATTGGGCATCACAAAAAAATGTTATCTGCTAAAAAATGCTGATCTTTTCGAGGGAAGGAAATATCTGCCATCAGAACCAGCCGCCTACAAGTGACTGGTTCTGATTCGAAAAGCATCTCTAGCTTAGCTGAACCATCGTCTTGATATTATTTCGAGTGGCATTGGCATAAGGGCAAACGTGCTCGGTTTTTTCGAGCAGCGATTTCGCCTGTGGGGCGTCCATTCCAGGTAGGGATGCCTCAATACTGACTTCAAGACCAAAACCACCATCAGAACGTGGTCCCAAACCGACCGTAACCTGTACGCTGGCCTGTGTGGGGATGGAGATTTTTTCCTGTTGAGCAACGAATTTCATGGCGCCCAGAAAACAGGCCGCATAACCGGCGGCAAAAAGCTGCTCGGGGTTATTACCTTGGTCATTGCCCCCAAGTTCCTTGGGTGTACCGAGGTCGACTTTAAAGCGCCCATCAAGCGTTTCGGCATGGCCATCGCGGCCGCCTGTGGCGCGGGCCGTCGTACGGTACAAAACATTTACAGACATATGAGACTCCTTTTCATAAGTGAGTGTATCTTATTAAAGCCTGTAATTTATTGTAAATGATTTAACGTGGAGGTCGCTTTTAATTACAAGCGACCTTTAATGGTTTAGTGTTGAGTGTAGGAAATTATTCTTTCGCAAGAGAAGACATATCAATCACAAAGCGGTAATGAACGTCGCCTTTTTCGAGGCGCACAAAGGCCTCGTTAATTTCGTCCATGCGAATCATTTCACAATCTGGAAGGATGTTTTTCTTCCCACAGAAATCAAGCATTTCCTGAGTTTCAGCAATACCGCCTATGAGAGAACCTGCAATACGGCGGCGTCCCATTACCATGGGGATGGACGAAGTCTCTGCCAGTGGACCGATCTGCCCGACAATGACCAGTGTGCCATCAATATCCAGCAGCGGCGTATAGGGGTTGAGATCGTGCTGATAAGGTACGGTATCAATAATCACGTCAAAATGATTGGCTGTTTGATGCATTGCTGCATCATCAGCTGAAACAAGATATTTATGTGCCCCGAGTTTAAAGGCATCAGCCCTCTTTTTGTCTGAACGGCTAATGACCGTAACTTCTGCCCCCATTCCTGCCGCTAGCTTGACCGCCATATGGCCCAATCCTCCGAGGCCGATTACGCCGACTCTTTTGCCTGGTCCCACATTCCAGTTTCGTAAGGGAGAATATGTTGTAATGCCTGCACAAAGGAGAGGGGCTACGCGGGAAAGATCCAGTGTTTCCGGAACATGGAGGACAAATTCTTCGCGGGCAAGAATGTGTTTTGAATATCCTCCAAGGGTATTCTGGCCATTAATCCTATCGGGGCTATTATAGGTTTGTGTATTTTCTTGACGACAATATTGCTCCTGCCCGGCGTTGCATTGATCACAATTCTGGCATGAATCCACCATACAACCGATAGCGGCGAGGTCACCCTTTCTGAATTTTTTGACGTCAGGACCTGTTGCAATAACGCGTCCGACGATTTCGTGGCCAGGCACGATAGGGTAAACAGTGCCATGCCAGTCGTTGCGAACTTGATGAAGATCAGAGTGACAGACACCGCAATAGAGGATTTCAATCACGACATCATTGTTACGTGGTTCGCGACGTTCAAAACTGAAAGGCTTTAGCGGGGCATCACACGACGTAGCGGCATAACCTATCGTCTTCATAGTTCGGATCCTTTGAGGAAAGATTGTTCTACTTTTATAGAACAATATGTAATTCTCTGACCTTTCTGTCAATGATGGGGGGGAGGAATTATAACTCCACTCTGTTTACGTATCGTGAAAAAGAATTAGGTTTTTTGCTAGGAGATGGGTTTCTCTCCCAATAGTGCAAGAGCGTCAGGACAGCTCAGAACGGCCGCTTTTTCCTGACGGGAAAGTGTGCCTAGAGCTGCTTTTAGAGTTGGGCTTTCCTGTAGCTTGATCATCCCGGTCAGGAGAGGAACATTGATCTGTTCTCCCGGTTTGCGAGGGGGAGGGAGGGTACGAAGATGAGCGGCTCTCAGGGTCGAATCATCGTGCAAAGCCTGAAAAGCCTCTGGTATGTTGTCATTCGTTAAGGGAGGAAGCTCTTCTTCGACGAGTTTAAGAACTTCAGGAGGATGGCTTTCTTCAGGAATGAGAAGAAGTTTGGATTTTCTGGCGGCATCTCCTGTTGCGCGGCTGGCAGTAAAGGCGACCAAAGGAATGGCCAGCACGAGTCCGATCAGGACAGGAAGCATCCAAAGGAAAAGCGACAGAGATACGGACCAAGCGGCAGCGCTGAGGGCAACACCAAAAGCACTGTAAAACCAGTAACCATGTGTGACTTCTTTAAGAGAAACGCGTCCGTCGACTCTGTTTTGCGTTTTCCAGCCGGAATCACGCCCGAGAAGAATCGAAATGATGGCTGATGTCTGGATTAGCATGGCGATTGGGGCGATGAGACCGCCAATCAGGGTTTCGATCAGGACGGAAACAGTAAGGCGGAAGCGACCCCCAGAATAGGAGGAGGTCTTGGAATCCAGACATGTCGCAATCAAGGCCAGAAACTTGGGTGCGAGCAAGATAACCATGGTCCCGATAAAGACATTACGCGCCTGGATGGGATCGACATGAGGCCAGTGGGGATAAAGGGAACGTTCCGTACTGAAATATTCCGGGTGATAAAAATGTGCCTGTAATGAGATCAGGATACCACAAAGCAGGAAGAGCAGCCATAAAGGGGACATGACGTAGGCTCCCATCCCGACCAGCATATGAGATCGGCTAACCCAGTGGAGGCCTTTGGCAAAAAGAATCCGACTATGCTGAAGATTGCCCTGACACCAGCGCCGGTCACGGATGGCGATATCCGTCAGGGAGGGTGGACTTTCTTCATAAGAACCAAAAATCCCTGGAACCATATGGATGGCCCAGCCCCCTCGACGCATGAGAGCGGCTTCGATAAAGTCGTGGCTCAAAATATGGCCGCCAAAAGGAGGCTTCCCTGGTAAATGGGGGAGGCCCGCCTGTTCAGCAAAAGCCTGGGTACGGATGATAGCGTTATGCCCCCAGTAATTTCCTTCAGAGCCATGCCACCATGCGACGCCATAGGCGATCAGGGGGCCGTAAATGCGTCCGGCAAATTGCTGCATACGCGCAAATAGTGTGTGGCCTCCCACGATGGTGGGCAGACTCTGGATCAATCCAACGCCTGGATGGGCTTCCATAGCAGCTGTCAGACGTACAATCAGGGCGCCATCCATGACACTGTCAGCATCAAGTGTAAGCATATGGGGATAAGCACCACCAAAGCGAGTGACCCATTCTCCCAGATTGCCTGCCTTGCGGTCTGTGTTCTGGAAGCGACGACGGTAAAACACGTGCCCTTTAGCATAAGACTGATTTTGTAAGGCAAGAAACGTGCGTTCTTCCTGGATCCATATGTCTGGATCGGTTGTGTCGGACAAAATGAAGACGTCAAATGATTCGGCCTGCCCCGTTTCTTGCAGGCTTCTCAGAATGGCACGAACGTTGGTAATGACCCGTTCCGGGGGTTCATTATAGGTTGGCATCAGGATAGCCGTGCGTTCTTTTAACTTTGGCAAGGGGCCGTGGCGCGTGACGCCAAGTCCCAGTCCACCATGTGTGAGGAGTGTGGCAAAACCTCCTAATGCCGATATAAAGGACAGGCCGATCCAGAAACTCAGAATGGCGAAAAGAACAAGAATAATGATGCCAAGTGTGGAATAGCCGAAGGAATTGAAGACCTTGTTGATTTCCCTGACGCTATAAAGCGTCAGGAGAATCGAACTACCGAACACAAAGAGACGCCGCAACCAAAGCCATGGCGGCGTCGTTGGCAAACGCCAGAAGGGGCGTCCATGACGATCAGGTTTCTGATGGAGGTTTTGCACCGGCATGGCCAGAGGAGATTCCGGCGGCAAAAAAGCGGTAAAGTCTTGAGAAGGCACTGTGCTCATGGCGTCCAACGGTAAAGCCATGTTTCAGAAATTGGTCCCTGGTCGGTGGCCAGTTGCGCCTTGAGTTCGCATAATTTCGCATCACCGGGAACAAATTCGAATGTCGTCCTTATGCCTTTGATATAAGGGTTGGGCTCAATAACGATATTACGGATTGTTCCAGGGCGCGCTTCAGCGATGAGGCGAAACTCTGTATCTTTCGGAAGTGTCTGAAAAGGTTCGCCAGTGAAGTCAATCACGAAAAATCGGGCTTCAGGATGATCAATAACGGCTCCTACGCGTGTTGTGGATATACGGGCGAGATGAGTTGGCCATGGCGTATCCCACCCCCAATACATGCGGTAGGTGTAATTATAGACATGATCCTTCAGCATGGGCTCTTTAGGATGCCAGAAAGCGACAATATTATCATTCACTTCACTGGGGGTGGGTATTTCTACCAGTTCGACAACCCCTTCACCCCAGTTTCCTACGGGCTCGATCCAGAGGGAAGGACGCTTTTCGTAATGAAGAGCAAGGTCTTCGTAATCATGAAATTCCCGATCACGTTGCATCAGCCCATAGCCATAAGGGCCGGTATCGCTGAAGGCTGAGATCTGAAGATCAGTGGGGTTATCCAGGGGGCGATAAAGCTGCTGTTTCGCTCCAGTCCATATTTGAAGGGCTCCGCTGTCATGGGCAGCGGGGCGCCAGTCATTGACGTGGCTATGGTTGTTGGCATCGAAATAGAACATACCCGTCAAGGGAGCGATCCCACCGTTAATGATATCGCGGCGAGGGAAGAAGGTGGATTGCACATCAAATAATGTAGTTTCGCCGGGACGGATTGTAAAACGGAAGGCACCCGTAAGAGATGGACTGTCCATCAGGGCGTGAATCACGAGTGATTGTGCATCTGGTGTCGGCTTCTCAAGCCAGAACGACCGGAAATATGGAAATTCTTCTCCCTTGAGCGCACCAGTATCCTTGGCGAAGCCACGTGCCGACAGACCATAGATCTGACCTTTGGCAAAAGAGCGGAAATAGGAAGCTCCAAGGAAGACGGCGCATTCTTCCATGATACCGGGCGTGTTAAGCGCATAACGTATGCGGAGGCCAGAAAAGCCTATATCCCCTGTGACTTTAAGAGAAGGATCACTGTAATTATAGAGATCCGGATCATAAGAAACAGGTGTTGCCTTGCCGTTAATGACCTCGAACATATGTACGCGTGGCTTGTAAAGATAGCCGCGTGGAAAGAACTCTACGTCAAATGCCAGTTTATCAGCATGCCAGAGGGCTTTTTCAGGGGCATATTTAATGGAATTAAACTGGTCAAATCCCATATTTGCCAAGGTATCGGGTAGGGTATTTGAGGGGGCGACGTAATCCTTATGAGCCAGGGACTGTGCTAGTGTCCTGACAGTACTTTCATCAAAAGGGTGAGCCGTATGAGCAGGAGAAGAGGCCGCCTGAGATCTGGAGCAAGCAAGTCCAAGTGTAGCAAACCCGGCCCCAGCACCAAGGCTGGCTCTCATAAGATCGCGTCTGAGTAACTTCATAAGGGCCTAAATCCTCAAATTACCTGAATCGTATCAGTCTATTTCTTTTGCGATGAAGGTTATCGCGACGAGAAGAGGGGTGAGAAAAGATACTGATTTCTTTGGAAGTGATGTTAGCGAAATATCAGAGAATCTTCCATAGCCATCTGTTCTAGAGGAGGAACGATTTGCGCTATCGTAGAAATGGTAAGAGGGGATATCTGTTCGTAAAAAGGTATATGAAACAGGCACTTGATGTTGCTATGGTTCTCAATAAAGTGACGGTTTTCGGCATTGTCGCCACCATTAAAAATAAATCCGCAGACGGGAATGTGACGATGTGACAGGGCTTTGAGACTGAGGAGTGTATGATTGATGGTTCCTAGTCCGGCTCTTGCAACGAGGATAACTGGAAGGCCCAGTCTTGCAATCAGGTCTATCATCAGGCAGTCGGACGTAATGGGAACCATGAGGCCTCCAGCTCCCTCTACAATCAAGGGATACCTGGTTTCCGGCAAGGTAATTGCCTGGGGATCAAGGCTCATCCCTTCTTTCCGAGCGGCCATATAAGGGGAAAGCGGGGCCTGCAGTTCGCAATAAGGCGGGATGATGCGACTGGTGTGCAAATGAGCCAGATGACGGACTGTTTCTGTATCGCCGGCCTCCGTTGAAAGGCCTGTCTGGAAGGGTTTCCAGTAGCAGCCATGCCATGCTTCCGCCAAAACAGCACTAACCAGAGTTTTTCCTATTCCTGTATCTGTTCCTGTGACGAAAACGCCTTTTATTTTGTGCATTTTAGGTCCTTGCGAAACAATCCGAAAGCGATTTGATAGGTAATGTCGTGATATGCTTTATCAAAGACTGTCATGGCTTTCTGCAAGGCGGAGATCTTTAAGGGCCTGTGAGTCGCATGAGGCAAAGAAGCTCCGATTGCTTTCAGATTACGTAGAAAAACATGCGCAGAAGGCATGTCTTCCTTGATGGTCTGTAAATACCATTCGCCTTTTCCGTGTTTCGGCCAGTCTGAGTTGAGCGTGGATAGAGTAGGGTAATCAGGGATTCCGCATGAAACAGAAGCGACTTTACAGCTCTCTTTCCACTCATGGAAAGTTCCGTTTGCCAGCGTGGTAAGGCAGAGCATGCCGCCTGGCAACAGAAACTCTGCAAAATATTTAAAGGCAGAAGGGCGGTCTCTGAACCATTGGATACAAAGATTGGAGACGATAAGAGTCACCTGCCGGGAGGGCGGGGGAGGGTCGAATATCTCGCCATCCATCAGGTGAAACTGGATTTTAGGGCTGTAAAGTCCGGTTTGTCTGATTTTACTTTCTGTCCGCTCCAACATCTGTGGTGCGATGTCTGAAAGGATAAACGAAGCCTCAGGATAAAGTCGCAAAAGCTGTTCGCTCAGATGTCCGGTACCACATCCTATTTCCAGAATAGTCGCTGGGGCTTTCAGGGTAAGATGCCGACCAACCAGATGAGCCAGACGTTCAGCTGCTTCTTTCTGGATGGAGGACGCTGAATCGTAATTCACTGCTTTGTCGAACTGACAGGCGATTTTTTGATTTCTCGAAAGAGTCATGAGGAAGGACGGTCTATATATCGAATAATTCTGCGAATAAGCTGGGCAGACTGAATTACATGAGTTATCGGGAGCAGATGTCCTCCTTCCCAGCAATGACTTTCCCAGAAAAGAGAAAAGCCAGGAGGGTATGCCAGTCCTGTCAGAGCGGGAGAGAGAGGGTCGCGATTCCCTGTGACGGTGATAAGAGGTTTGTTCCAGTGTGGGAGGACAGGGCGAACATCATGGCATTGCAGGAACTCTAATCCGGCTTTCAGACGGGACGTTTCATATATTTGAGGAAGAGCAGGATATTCTTCTCCGCAAAGAGATCGAAACTGACTGAGTGTTGTTTCAGGGCTTTGTTCCAGTCGTGTGCTCATCCTTTGCAAAACTCTTGCAGGAATGCCCTGCGGAAAAGAGGGAGACTGAGCAAAACAGGCAAAGCCGTTCAAGGCAATCAAACCCTGGCATAACGGGTCATTTTGTTCCAGAATCGTCATGACTCCTGCTGAATGACCAATTGCCAGATAGGGATGGGACGGTGGTATAGTCGCCTGCCTATGACCGAAATAACCAGCTTCGTAAAAATCACATGAGAAAGCGGACAGGTCATTACAGAGAGGTCGCCAGAAAGAAGAGTCATAACCCCAGCCATGCACAAAATAGAGGAGAGGGGCGGGCATCAGGAGGGCGTTCTGAAGGTGGCAGCAAGAAGTGAAACCAGTCGTCTCAGCTCATCTATGGTGAGTTCGGCATTAAGGGCCAACCGCAATCGTGCTGTATGAAGAGGAACGGTTGGAGGGCGTATGGCTGTGCAAAAGAATCCCTCTTCCCGGAGATAGGCAGCAAGTGTCAGGGCGTTGGAGGCCTCTCCAACCATGACAGGGATAATCTGGGTGGTTGAAAGGCCCGTCTTTGCACCAATTCGTGCTAATTCGCGCCGGAGAAATTCAGCCTTGTGCTGTAGGGCCAGACGTGTGCTTTCGAGAGACGGCATTAATTCAAGGGCAGCATCAATTGCTCCCAGCACAGAGGGCGGCAAGGCTGTGCTATAGACAAAACCAGAGGCAAAATTTGCCAGAAAGTCGCAGAGTTCACGGGAGCCTGTTATAAAGGCGCCCATCCCTCCTAAAGCTTTGCTGGCTGTGCTTATGGTGATATCGGCAAGACCGCAGCCCAGTCCCTGACCGTCGGGACCGAGGACGCCGGTGGCATGAGCTTCATCAATATAGAGCGCGGCCTCGAAGCGGTCAGCCAAGGTGCGCAGGGCTTTTATATCTGCGCGATCGCCATCCATGGAAAACACGCTTTCTGTAATAATGAATTTCAGCCCGGGTCGGGAAGCCTCTTGTGTCAGAAGCGCTTCCAGATGGTTGAGGTCATTGTGACGGAAACGATGTTGCCGGATTGCAGCGGCGGTACAACCCATATGCAGGCTGGCGTGATTGAGGCGATCAGCGAAAATCAGGGCATCATGTCCTGTACTTTGTCTGGAGAGTATATTCAGTGCCGGGATGAGAGAGGTATTGGCCTGCCAGCCCGTGGCGAATAGTAAAGCGGCTTCATTATGCTTGAAACGTGCTAGTTTTTCTTCAAGCTGTTGGTGTAGATCAAGTGTGCCATTAACAAGGCGGGAAGCGCAGCTCCCCGTCCCGTAACATTCGGCCCATTCGGCAGCCCTTTTCCGTAAAAAGGAATGGTGTGAAAGTCCGAGATAGTCATTGGAAGCAACATCAATCAGCCACTTGCCGTTATAAAAAATAGAGTTTCCCTGACGCCGGACAGGGTAAGGCTGCCGAAACAGATGTTCAGCCCTGCGTTGTTGCAGAATCCCTTTCAGACTATGTTGCAGGGGAGATGTCACGAAAGCTGTTCTTTCAGGACGTTATAGACAGCCGAAGTCAGGATGCTGAGTTCATCAGCTGTGATCGTGAAGGCTGGTGTCAAATAGACGATATTCCGAAAGGGTCGTACCCATACATTTTGGGCGAGGAAGGCTTTATTGAGGGCAGCGCTGTCGCGTAGAGTTTCCAGCTCTACGACGCCTATGGCGCCTTTAACACGTACATCCTTGACACCGGGTAACAGGCGGCATGGAGACAGTTCACGTTTAAGCTGGGTCTCAATACGTCCAACCTGTTCCAGTCGTGGCTCTTGGTCGAAGAGATCAAGCGATGCGTTGGCTACGGCACAGGCCAGAGGATTGGCCATAAAGGTGGGGCCATGCATCAGGGCATGTTGCGGATCTTCTGAAAGAAAGGCTTCGAAAATTTCTGTCCGTGCTACGGTGGCGGCCAGAGCCATGGTGCCGCCCGTCAGGGCTTTGGATAAAGCGATAATATCCGGCACAATGTTTGCCTGTTCGCAGGCAAACATTGTGCCTGTGCGCCCAAAACCTGTAAACACTTCATCAAGGATGAGGAGAAGTCCATGTTCGTCGCAAAGCGTGCGCAATGTTCTGAGAACAGAGGGTTCGTGGAACACCATGCCCCCGGCTCCTTGAACAAGGGGTTCAAGGATTATGGCAGCGATCTGGCTTCCTTTTTCTTCCAGCATTGCTCTTAAATGCGACAGTTCGTTATGTGTTCGGGGGAGGTCTGCGAGATAATGCCGTGGCAGGCACTTCCCGAAAAGAGAGTGCATGCCTTCCTCTGGATCACAGATCGACATCATCATGAGTGTGTCGCCGTGATAGCCTCCCCTGAAAGAGAGAAGCTTGGAACGTCCAGAATGTCCTTTATTCAGGTGATATTGGAGCGCCATTTTGGAGGCGACTTCCATGGCAACAGAACCAGAATCTGTGAAGAAAACGTGGTTAAGGTCACCTGGCAGGAGGTTTGCCAGGCGGGCGGCAAGTTTGATAGCAGGTTCATGGATCATGCCACCGAACATAATATGAGGCATGGTGTGGGCCTGCCTGATGAGCGCCGCTTGTAATGCAGGATGATTATAGCCGTGGCATGCTGTCCACCATGAGGCGATACCGTCAGTCAATGTTTGCCCATTAGTGAGGGTGATAGTGCATCCCTGTGTGCTGGCGGCTTCTGCCGGATAAGGGGATGTCTGCATTTGGCAATAGGGAAGCCATAAATGCTGAAGGGACGACGCTTTATCGAAAACGGGTATCGCGTTTGAAGACATAAGACCAATTATGCCTATTCAAAGGGCTACCGCAAGCGGTTTAAGGAGGTAAACTTTCCAATTTATGACAAAATCTACAATTGCCTTTTAAAGCACTTGTTTGTTAGTAATCCTTACCCAAAATACGGGTGAAAAGTACTTTATATTCATTAAGCTGATATTGCGGTGTTTCAGGAGTTTAAAAATGTTAAGAAAAACGGGGTTGGCAACGGTAGGTCTGGTTTCTCTACTCGCCTTGGCAGCATGTCAGACACCGGGTGTGGAATCGCGTCCTGATGTTTATGATCAATCGCAGGTTAACAAGATCCAGCGTACACGTATTGTGAGTATCATTGCCGTGTCTCCGGCACGTATTAATGTAGATAATACAGCCAATCAAAATACAGCTCGTGTTGCTGGAGGGATATTGGGGGCGGCCCTGGGGAGCGGCCTTGCGACGGGAGTCGGTCATACTGGTTGGGGCGGCGGTCTGGCTGCTGGTGCTGGTGGTGCCGCAGGCGGTGCCCTTCTGGGGGGGGCTGTTGAAGGCAAAACGACGCTTGTGAGCGGCGTTTCGGTGACTTACCAGGATCGTGCTGGTGGAGAAGTGTTTACGAGTACACAGGTTGGTCAGCCATGCGAATATGTTCCAGGTACAGCGCAGCTTGTCACAACAGCTAATAATGAGACGCGTGTCCAGCCTAATGCGGTTTGTCCCAAAAAATAAGATGTGAGGCTTGGCAAGGGGAGGGTGCAATGCAGAAGAAAGCGTTTGTTGCAGCGGTTATAAGCGTAGGTTTTTGCGGCGTTCCGCTCTGGAGCGGCCTCTCTCCCTTTGCCTCTGCGCAAACTGATCCTGGACAGCTGGAAGCTGTAGGCCATGTGCAGGATACACAGGATGCCCAGCGTGTAGCTGCCCAGAGGGCGCAGCAACAGGCACAGGCAGCGGTACAGGCTCGGCTGCAAGAAGAAGAACAGGCCGAGGAGCGTGCAGAGAGAGCACGTGAGCTGGCGAGAGAGAGACGGGCTAATGCTTTGGCGGAAGAGAGGCGCCGTCAGGAGAAGGATGACCGCGATTACTTGCATGCCAGACGTGAAATTGAGATCGAAAGAGCGAGAGCTGAATTACAGCTTGATCTTACCAGGGCGAAGCATTCCGAGGACTATGTCAAGGCCGATCTTGTCAAAAAACAGGCGGAAACTGATAGTGTGGCGGCTAGTAATGATGCAACGCGCACTGTTGCGACCGGGACACAGCATTTACTGGAAGATTCTGGCAAGGCTGAAAAAATGAAGCAGCGTCACTGGTGGGAATCCAAGGATTAAAGCGGTTAAGGGACCAGTCTGTAACAAGGCAGCTTTCTAAACGTTTCGATAATAAAGGTCGTTCTGTGGCCAGAAATATGCTATGATACCGGCCAGAGATATGAGTTTTTGTTTCTGATTTTTGTAGAAGTGTCCGACAGGAAGTTTTACATAATTTTGCCAGAAATGGATCTCATTTTGTCAGGCAGTGGCTTGAATAGTCGTGTCGTGTTCTGAAGTGTAGTGAGGCTTTGTGCGTTTCTTGGGCATTTATCGATTTTCTGACAGAAAACTGGAAAGCTCTTTCTGTGCGGGAAGTGGACCCGGTGCGATCCGTATTGTTACGGTATTGGGGGCTTTGCTATGTGGGGTCAGCCTTCTGGCAGTGACAGATGCTGCGAGGGCTGATTCTTATGACTCGTCTGGTGCTGACCAATATAATTTAGGTAGTGGCGATAGCAGTGCTGGAACGCCGGTGAACTATGCTGATGACGGCGGAAGTAGCGTCAGCGGTACAGCCACAGATGGGAGCGGCAATCAGGTCGTTACGTACTCGCCTACAGATTCTGGTGATGGAACTGATAGTTCGGGAGTTGATACCAGCCAGACATCAGGGAAACAGTCTTCCAATGTGACCGCCTCAGCGGGAGATAGTTCTGGAACTAGTACAAGTGCAGCTTCTGTTAGTGCGGCTGATAGTTCTTCGGATACCGGCAATACCGTTGGTCAACAGGGTACGACTGCGGATGTGGTCGATAGCAGGGCTACGGCTACGGTACCGGTTGTTGATCCCATTTTGAACTATGATCTTGCTGCAGGAACGGAAGTAACAGAAACAACGGATCTCAGCTCTCAGGCGTACTTTGTAAAAAAAGGGGAAGGCAAGCTTACTGTCTATAGTAATATTGATCTGATCACAAAAGGTCCTGTCGATGTTCCTTTCCCCAAGGATCCCAATGAGGCGCCGCCTTATGGATCGGCTTCTATTGAAGGAGGGACGCTTGTGGTGGATGGAAGCCATAAACAGGCCACTTCATCCAGTAGTACAGGGAATAGTATTGCAGTTAACAGTTATGTCGTTGTTGGACGCAGTATGGGCTCGAATGCGACTGTTAATATCATAAACGGTGCAGGGGTGCTTGCGGGTTCACCTCAGCAGGCTACCAGTCAGGTACCCAGTAGTGTGACGATCGCTTTGGGTGCAGGGAGCTCCGGAAATGTGAATATCAGTGGAAAAGGCTCCACTTTGGCGACATATGGCCAAAATGGTATTATTACTATCGGCAATGGTGATCCAGGTTACGGACAGGGTGCTGCTCATGGGACACTCACCGTGACCGATGGTGCTAACGTTGCATCAGACCGTATAGTCCTCGGGAATTATGAAGGTGCCAGCGGCGTGTTGAATGTAGGCTGTCCGACTTGTGTGACGGCGGCATCAACGCAGCAAGCCTGGGTGAACGCAGGTGGTGATACGGGAGTGGACCCAAGCAAGCCTAAATTTACGCAATATTCGGGTTTATATGTTAACGGTGCAGGCAACGGTACGGTTAATATTTATCAGAATGGCGTAATTTCAGTGCAGGGGCCTTTACGTTTTGGTTCTGACACTCAGTCGGCTAACGATAATAAAGGGCATGGCGAAGTTAATATCAATAATGGTGGTACCCTCCTCGTTGGCGATAGTACGCGTAGTGACAATCAGGCGACGGTTCCCGGTATCATCAGTTATGAGAAAGATTATGCGTTTAACATCAATAATGGCGGGACATTAAAAATATTCAATAAAGGTGGTAGCTTATCCACGTCGATTGATATGAATCTGGCGGGAATAGCGACTGTTGATACAAACGGTGGGACTGCTTCTTTTTCGGGAAATGTGAAGGGGAGCGGTGCGTTATATAAGGCCGGCGGCGGCATGCTCACCTTGACGTCCTCTAATGATTATACAGGTTATACGATTGTTAATCAGGGCGATTTACGTCTTGCAGGTAATGGTCTCATAAGTCATAGCGGTGGGATCCTTTTAGGGTCGACGTCCGTTACGCAGACCGACAGTTCTGGTAACTCGACGACGTCTGTCGATAAGGGCAGGTTAATCATTTACAAGTCGGGAGTGACTGTTCTTGACCAGAATATCGTCCATTATGGCTTTGCCGCTAATGATAGTGACGGCGGGATTTTGCAGCAGGGGCCCGGTGTAACAATTCTGACAGGCCAGAACAGTTATCATGGTGTGACGGAAGTTGCGGGTGGGACACTTCGTATTGATGGTAATCAGGGTGGTATAGCAGATAATAATTATAAAGATGCTGCTACAGGCAAGACGACGGTCGAGAATGGGGCGACCCTGGCGGGGCGAGGGACCATAGGGGGCGATGTTGCTCTTGTGGCGGGTAGTACTTTGGCGCCTTCAGCGGCAGATCCACTTGGCGGCAGTAGTACGGGGACTAGTAGCGTTCTGAATATCAAGGGTGATCTGACGACGGACAGAACATCGAGTCTTGTTTTGGTGACGAATAGCGGCGAGAGACAGCTTGCTGTTGTTGGAGATTCGATAGAGGATAAACCCGGCCGGAATTACCTTAACAGTGATAGTGTTACTGTTAAGGGGCAGGCCACTCTGAATGAAGGCACGGTCGTTGAGGTTAAGAAAGGTGATCAGATCAGATATGACCGGGAATACCGTCTTTTAACCGCGGAGCAGGGGATCAAAACGCTTGGCGGTGTAGAGACACTCAAATCGAAATTGCCCAGTTATTACTTTCTGACACCGTCTCTTCGTCTCGTAGGAAGGGATTATCAGACTGCAAGCTGGCCAATAGGTCTTGATTTCAGACTCGATCGTAACGACAAAAAATTCGAAAGCGTATCCTGGACGCATAACCAGCATGAAGTTGGGCGTGTGCTGGATCACCTGACGTCAGATTCTGATATTGCACAGGCGGTTGCACAGGTTACTACGGCCGATGAGGCGAGAGCCGCTCAGAAATCTCTCGCGGGTGAACTGCATGCGTCTTTGCGGACGGCTCTTATCCAAGATAGTTATTATCTTCGTGAAGCTGTCGTGAATCGTGTTGCGCAGGCGATGTGTGATGATAATACAGCCGGTTCCAATATTCATACGGCTGATTTGAGGACGCACAGACGCGATGATGGGCGCTGCATCAAAGGGCGTCCTGTCCTGTGGGGGCAGGTTTATGGCGGATACGGTCATATTTCCGGGAACAGTAATGCTTCTGCCATGCATCATTCGACGGCAGGCTTTATCATGGGTGCGGATGCATCACTCAAGGGTAACGACGATTGGCGCGTAGGTGCAGTAGTCAGTTATGGCCGGAGCATGTTTAATCTTATAGGTGAGAATTCATCAGGTAATAGTAATAATGTTTCTGTAGGTGCCTATAGTGGTGGGAAAATTGGCGATTTCCGTCTGACAACAGGTGCTGATTATAGCTGGAACATGATTACGACGAATCGTCGTTTTACGATTGCTGGCTATGGGGACAGTCTTCACGCTCATTATAATGGCGGGACAGCACAGGTCTACGCAGATCTTGCCTATCCTATGCATGTTGGGCGTGTGACGCAGCTTGAACCTTTCCTGAATACCTCTTATGTCAATTTGCATACGAACAGATTCCGCGAAACCGGGAATTATGGCATGTTGAAGGGCCGGGCGAAGGATGACAGCGTATTTTATACAACGCTGGGTGTGAGAGCCTCTACTAAAGTGATGGTTGAGAATGTGATTATTGCCCCTCATGTTATGGTGGCTTATCGCCATGCGGTTGGGAATCTGCGCGGGAAAATGAGGAGCGAATTTACCGACGGTGGCGGTGATATGGACATTCACGGGTTGGCTCTTTCCGAAGACGAGATTGTCATGGATCTTGGTATGAGAGTGAACGTAACCAAGGATATCAATGTTGATGTGTCCTATATTGGACAATATGGTGGACGGACGACAGCCAGTGGTGCAAAAGCGGATTTGAAGGCTCGTTTCTGACCTGTCATAGGGCTCGTGATTATAAGGGGAAGTGATGGTTTCGGGTTGGAATTGTGGCGGCTTCTGGCGTTTGGTTGTTGATCGTGTCAGATGGAGCCTGATAGGATTTGCTTCCCTGTTTATTATAGTTCCGGCTGTAGCGGGTACTTTGCCCAATGGGGCGTCTGCCATAAATGAAGTCTATCATGAATGGCATCTTGACTGTCGTAACAGTGAAGATGGAGTGAAATGTAAAATTTCACAGAGACTTCTTGAGGGAAAATCGCAGCAGGTCTTTTTCCGTATTGAATTTACACCAATGGCTAGTGGCGAGCCCCATGGCTTGATGATAACGCCTTTTGGGTTGAGTTTGGTAGAAGGCGTGACCGTGGAAACCAGTGGCGAGACAGTTGGAGATGTCTACGCATTCAGCACTTGCCTCCCGACAGGATGTGAGGCGCCTTTTGATCTTGATGAGTTACAATTCAAAAATTTCCTGAAGACTGAGAATGTTAAATTTGCTTTTACGACCTTGAAGGGCAAAGTAGTTAATTTTCAGCTGAGTACAGCAGGACTGTCAGATGCTTTGACTCGCGCGTCATTTCTGATGAAATAAGCATGATACATAAAGAGTTATGTTTTGATATCAGAGGACATTATACATAACGCCGCGAAGGTATTAAGGACGCTGCTTTCATGACAGAGAAAAAGCGTCTGCCTTTTTATATAATTTTGTCTCTTCTTTCTTGGGCGAGCGCGTATCCTGTTGTTCGTCTGGCATTGCGTGATATTCCGCCTTTGCCATTGGCGGCGCTACGCTATTTTATCGCTGCCTGTGTGGCGGGTTTGTGGCTGGTCTGGAAGAAGCCGGTTTTGCCTGGCAGGAGAGAGTTCCCGCGTTTGTTTGTTTGCGGCGCTTTTGGAATAGCTGCGTATAATATTCTCTTTAATTTAGGCGAGCAGACTGTATCGTCTGGTGCGACGAGTCTCATTATAGCATCGGCTCCTATTATGGCAGGGATTATGGCCGTTCTGTGTGCAGGTGAGTCTCTTTCTTTATTCGGCTGGATAGGCTCTTTAGTCAGTTTTGGTGGGGTGACCCTCATCGTTATGGGACAGAAAGGTGGCCTCACATTCGGTTCAGGTGCGGGGCTGGAGTTGCTGGCGGCATTTTGTACGGCAAGTTATGTGGTGCTTCAGCGTCCTCTGGTTCAGCGTTATGGCGGATTGACAGTGACAGCCTGTGTACTGATGATTGGAGCGTTTTTGCTGCTTCCCTGGTTAAAAGAAGGAAGTGTCATCTTATATCAGGCACCTCGAAGAGCATGGTTATGTGTGTTTGAGCTGGCTATTCTCCCTGCGGCTATTGGTTACGCGGCTTGGAGTCACGTCATAGGCATTATGGGTGCAGCCAGAGGGACATTATTGCTTTATCTGCTTCCGCCCCTGACATTTGTGATGGCCTTCATACTTGAAGGAAGCTGGCCTGATTGGACTACCTGGTGCGGGGGGGCTGTTGTAATGTCGGGCGTCATCCTGGCGCACAAGAAAACAAGACGCTCAATTTGATGCGCTGACCGCGTTTTACCACGAAGAACCAGCTTACGCTTTTCTCATATTGGGGTTCTGAAAGTCTGTAAAAGACTTGTGAAGAGTGAATGTGACGTAATTTTGTCTTTGTTATGCTTCAGTCGCGTGGTGGAAACAAAATAATAGTTTGTGCCTTCTCTATTGGAGAACTGAGTCGTATAAGTTATGAACCTGATATTAAGACTCTGGCCGCAGAACTTTGGATGCGGCCAGAGTGGCGGGCATTCTGAGTGCAGGGGATGTTGAAGATGCCATTAGATAAAGAAGAAGGATGATCTGTGGAGCAACGGCCTTCGCCTGAAGATGAGTCTTCTGAGTCACAAAATCCCGTCTATATCCGTTTGCGTGCGGTTGTAGCGGCTGCGCATTTTCACGGTATTAATCTGGATGTACGTGATTTTGCTGCCGAGAAGGGAGAGAAATTTCCATCGCCTGCAACCCTGGCTCGTTGGGTACGTGCCCAAGGCGGAGTCGCCAAGGGGATGCGCCTGAGGTGGAGTTATCTTATCCGTCTTGGTAATACGCCGCCTGTTGTGCTTATGTTCAAGGATGGTTCTGCCGGGTTAATGGTGGGGACCGATCCAGCGCGTGGTATCGTCTGGCTGCGTGATCCATTGAAAGGGGAAGGAGATCCTCCTGTTCCGGTCGACCAACTTCGTTTGGCACAGGTCTGGAACGGTGATGTTCTCCTCATTAAGCGCAGGCGTGACGAATCAGAGGCTGAGGCCCGGTTTGACCTGTTGTGGTTTGTCAAGCTTGTGTTGCGCGAAAAGAGAGGGTTACGTGACGTGATCTTTTCTTCAATGGTTCTGAGTATCTTGCAGATATTCCCTGCATTGATCGTCATGCAGGTTATTGATCGCGTCGTAAATTACCATTCTATGGCGACACTGGTTTCCTTGACAGGGTTTGTTGTGATCCTGAGCGTTTACGAAGTTCTACTGAGTTATGGCAGGCAGGAACTCAGTTTGGTTGTCAGTACCAGGCTGGATGCGCGTATTTCACTTCATGCCTTTAACCGTCTCTTGTCGTTGCCACTGGAATTTTACGAGCGGCAGCAATCTGGTGAGATTCTAGGGCGTTTCTCGGCTGTTTTCCGCGTCCGTGATTTTATGACGGGGCAGCTCTTGAACACAATGCTGGACCTGTTTGTGCTGTTTGTCGTTATGCCGGTCCTGTTTTATATGAGTCCTACGATGGCGTGGCTGACACTCGCAGCGGCGGGCGCTATCGGCCTGATTGTCGTGATTATGTTGCCGGCAGTAAGTCGCGTCGCCGGGCAGCAGATCAGGACTGAAATGCGCCGAAATGCAACATTGTACGAAACTGTTGCTGGTATTCGCACTGTCAAGACATTGGCCCTTGAGAATACACGCCGCACGGAATGGGATGAGCGTACGGCAGATGTGGTACAGTGGCGTCTGGCATCGGGCCGCATGTCGAACTGGATTAATACATTTGTTTCTCCGCTAAACATGTTTATTAACCGTGGCATCATTCTGGTGGGTGCTTATTTGATTCTTACGGGCTCGGACAGTATGCAGGGCGGAGCTCTGATGGCTTTTATGATGCTCGGTGGGCGCGTTGCTTCTCCGCTGGTCAGTCTGGCGCGTTTGATGGAAACAGTGAACGAAGTGACTGTCTCCTTGAATGAAGCCGGCATGGTCCTGAATCAGCCAACGGAGACGAAAGCCCTGACGACGGGAATGCGCCCCAAAATCAAGGGAGCATTGAGTTTCACCAATGTGAACTTTACGTACCCGGGTTCAGCAAATAAGGCTCTTATTGATATAAATTTCTCTGTTCCAGCAGGCACGATGCTTGGTCTCGTGGGGCGTTCGGGCTCAGGAAAATCGACCATAACCCGCCTGCTTCAGGGCGTAAGTCGAAATTACGAGGGTTATCTGAGGCTTGATGGCATTGATCTGAGAGAAATTAATCTGCATCATTTGCGGCGTTCTTTTGGCGTGGTCCTTCAGGACAACTTCCTTTTCAGGGGCACCATCCAAGATAATATTACCGCAGGGCGTCCAGGCTATACGATTGATGACGTTGTAAGGGCGGCCCGCCTTGCTGGCGCTGAAGAATTTATCGAGCGTATGCCCGCTGGATATGAAACATGGATTGAGGAAGGCTCAACCAATATTTCTGGTGGGCAGCGGCAGCGCCTGGCGATTGCACGTGCTGTTATTTCTGATCCCAAATTGATGATTCTTGATGAGGCGACATCTGCTCTTGATCCTGAGTCGGAAGCTCTGGTGAACGCTAATCTTCAGCGGATCGGTAAGGGAAGGACGATGGTTATCGTTTCTCACAGACTGTCGTCATTGGTTGATTGCGATAAAATTGCCGTTATGGATCACGGTGAACTTGTCGATATTGCTCCACATGAGGTCCTGTTAGAACGGTGTGAGATTTATCGTACATTATGGTTGCAGCAGAATCGTCATATTAATCCCGGCGCTTCTCGAGGAGGAGACGAAGATAGGGCTGATGAAGATGGCGGGCCTTCAGAGCAGGGACGACTGCCCGGGGGAGAGAACAAATGAGCGATAATGATCTCGTTCCAAAGCCTGATCAGGAACCCTCACAGGAGAGGCGTCCTGATCCGACCGATGTTCATAATGTTCCCAGAAAGGCAACAGATCCTTTTTCCCCTGACGGCATGCCGTTGGCTCTTCTGGAGTTTCATTCCCCGACAAGAGCGTTGGTCAATATGCCGGCAACGCCGTCGGCGCAGTATATTGTCTGGGTTGTCGGTTGTCTCCTTATCGCCTGTCTGGCCGGGATGGCCTTCTTTCCAGTTAATAAAGTGGTTTCGATTTCCGGACGGATGATTTCAACTCAACCCACTATTCTGGTGCAGCCATTTGAGTCCGCCATTATACGGTCGATTGACGCAGATGTGGGTGATTTTGTTCATAAGGGCCAAGTGCTGGCCCGTCTGGACTCAACGGTCAGTCAGGCAGATATTGATAATCTGGTTCAGCAAATTCAGTCTCTGGAGACAGAGGTTGCGCGTCTGAAAGTTGAAGCAAATGGCCAGGAGTACGAACCGGATATAAATGTGCCGTCCTCAGTTGAGCAGGGCAAGATTTTCCTGATGCGTAAAAGTGATTATCAGGCCCATATGGAGGATTTTGCGCAACGTATCGCTGGAATGGAGAGTGATCTCCAAGGGGCACGAGCGAATTCCGCCATGTTTGCCAGCAAATTACGCATCGTGACAGCTGTCCTGGAAATGAGAAAACGTGAGCAGGAAGAGCAAGTTGGCTCCCGTCTTTCGACATTGGGGGCGCAGGATGCCGTTATGGATACGGAGCGTCAGTTAATTACGGCGCAACAGACGGCAAATTCAACGGCCAATAAGCTGGAAGCTCTGAAGGCAACGCGCGACAGTTATGTTCAGAACTGGAAAACCGAGGTTTATGCAGAATTGACCAAGGCCGAGCGCAAACTTGATGAGGTCCGGAGTGAGTATCGCAAGGCCAGGCTGCGGCAACGTCTTATTGTGCTTAGAGCTCCTGAAGATGGTATTGTCCTTACCGTAGGGCCTTTCTCCATAGGCTCTGTGATTGAAGCAGGTATGCGCGTCATGACCCTGGTGCCTACAACTTCCGGTATGGAAGTGGAGGCGATCATGCGGGCCCAGGATAGTGGTTTCGTCAAGCAGGGAGATCATGCTCTCATCAAATTTATTACATTTCCTTATGATCTATATGGTGGAGCAGATGCGACCGTTCGTCTGATCAGTGCAGATTCGTTTATGCCGACAGATGCTGCAACAAGTAATATCAAAGCCGGAATTGATCCGCAAAGTCTTGCTGGCCTTAAAGGGGCGGCTGTATTTTACCGCGTGCGTTTGCGTATTGATCGTTACACATTGCACGGGCAGCCCTCTTTTTTCCATCCAGCTCCAGGGGTACCTGTGACTGCGGATATAGATGTCGGCAAAAGGACGATCCTCAAATATCTCTTTAGCCAGATTATCCCAACCGTCAGTGACGGTATGCGGGAACCATCATAGGCTGGAAAGGCGGTTATGGTCTTAGAGAAAGCAATGGGTATATTTTCTCAGGGGTTCCGTGGGCGGAAAATGGAGCGCGGCCTGCGTCTTCTGGAAGAGAAGAAACCCTATGAAGCTTTCAGCATTTTTGCGGAATTGGCCCAGAAAGGGATGGTCAAGGCCCAATATCAGGTTGCGCAATGTTATTTGCGCGGTCAGGGTACGCCTCCTTCATTGGAAGAAGGAGCGAGGTGGCTTTATCGTGCTGCTCAGGCGGGGTTGTCTGAAGCCTGTTTCAGTTTGGGTACTCTATACGCGATGGGCCTTCCGGCGGGGTTTGATCCCGCTGCTACGATATCCGTTCTGGGGACAAAATCTTCACCTACGGACAGGAAGCCTGATTTCGGGAAAGCCTTGTATTGGGCACTAAAGGGAGCAGAAGGAGGCGATGCTCAGGCAAAAGCCTTGGCTGCGCACATCTATGCTCATGGACCAGATGATATCAAAGATGCCAAACTGGCGCGCTATTGGTACAAACAAGCAGCTGAGGCCAAGACTCCACAAGGACTATTCGGCTATGGGTTGATCCTGCTACGTGAGGCGCAAACAGACGAAGATCGAAAAGAGGCATTTACATATCTCAAAGAGGCAGCCGATATGGATGTCGGTACGGCCAATGCAACAATTGCCTGGATGTATGAAGGCGGCGTCGGGGTCGAGAAAAATCTGAACCAGGCTGCGCATTATTTTGCGCGTGCTGCCGAGCACGAGATTGCTCCAGCTCAGGCTCGTTATGGCCTGATGCTTCTTAAAGGCATAGGCGTCAAACAGAATATCGTTCAGGCTGAAACATGGCTTCGGCGTGCTGCACAAAATGGCCATGCTGATTCTGCGGCCATGTTGGGAGATCTCTATATTCGTGGGGAGAATTTTCACACGAGTGCTACAGAAGCGTTTCATTGGTATCAGATGGCTGCCGAAATGGGGCATACCAGTGCAATGCGGGCTCTTGGCGTTTTTTATCTGACGGGTACGGCTGTTGAACGTGATGAGATCAAAGCAGCGCAATGGTTTAATAAAGCTGCTGCGCAGGGAGATCGTCAAGCTGATGCTGATCTCGGTAATCTCATTCTTGCTGGTGTTACCTTGCCGGTAGAGGAGCAGGCGGCCTTACGTGACCGATGGCAAAAACGTGCAGAAACCGGTGATGAGCTGAGTGCCTTTAATTTCGGTGTCTGTCTGGCTCAGAAAATTGGCGGACATCTTGATGAAAAGCAAGCCCTTTACTGGATGAGCAAGGCCCTCAAAAGTATTGTGAATGCACAATATTGGTATGGAAAAATGCTCTTTGAGGGTAAAGGATGTGCTCCCGATCCTGTTGAAGGACTGAAATGGCTGGAAAAAGCAGCCGATTCTGGTATGCCCGATGCCTGTGTGGCTGTAGCTCGCCTCTGTCTTACGGGTTACGATTATTGTCCCAAAGATCATAAAAAAGCATTGGAGCTTTATCTTAAGGCTGCGGAAAAGGGTAATGCCGAAGCCTGCTTTGCTCTTGGTGCCATGTATGGTGGTGGTCATGATATTCCTCCAGATAAGGAACGGGCACTTCATTATTTCAGAATGGCTGCTCATAAAGGACATGGCTTGGCTCAGGCGATGCTCGGGCGATATCTTGTTTATGGTTTTGGGGGCACGATCGACCGCGAGGAGGGCCTTAAATGGCTCCATCAGGCGGCGGGTCAAGGTGTAGAAGAGGCAAAAAAGACATTGCAGGAGATAGAAGGAGATTCAGCGATAACACCGCCGGAAAAGATCGTTCATGCGTAAAAATCCCAGGTCTGTTGGTGACTATGGCGTTGTTATCAATGAAAAAGCGGAAAAACTCTGGCATGGGAAATGCTCCCGGGAAGCGCAATATGCCTATGAATATGGACAAGAGGCCTTAAAGAAAGGCGCGTTATATCAAGCTTGTTTCTGGCTTGGACGCGCGGACAGGCTTGCTCCAAAGGATGTAAAGGTAGGTTTCTCCTACTGCATGGCTCTTCTGAAAGCGGGTCGTTTCAAGAGATTTCTTGATCGTTTGGAAGGTTTAAAAAAAAACCTGTATGTCAGGGAACTCATTTTTGCCGAATGTCTGGCCTTATGGGGGAATGGTAAAAAGGCGGAAGCGGAGAGTATTTTAAAAGAGGCTCTGTCTCGTTATGTGTCGCCTGTCGAGTTCCATAGTCTTATTGAGGTGTTTGTAACACAGGGGCAATACCCTGGATGGGGTGAACTCTCTAATAGTGGATTATTGACGATTCATGCGTCTCAGCCTGTTAGTCTCGTTATTGATGGGCGTCAATTGGGCTTGTTTGAGACCAGAGAGGTGTGGCTTGGTTCTGTCTTTCGTGAAGGGGTATGCCTTGACTGGGCGCAGGGACGCCGCTTGTCGGTCAAGGCTGGGGGACAGCATCTTTTAGGGAGCCCTTTCGATATAAAGGCTCTGACACACTGTGAATCTCTTGTCTGGCCACAGGCTTCTGCGCTTGAAGGGTGGCTCTGGTACCCCGCGGAACCAGAATTTGTGCCTCATATTCAGGTTGATGGAAAGGACTGGATAACGGCTGAAAGGTCTGCAGACATAGGTCTGTTTAATCCTTTGGGACAGGTAAAAGCGTTTTCTCTTCCCTTAAGTGACCTTTCTGATCAGGGGCGCGAAACCGTCAGGCTTACAAATGATCACGGCGCCATTTTGACGGGAACTCCCCTTGATCCCAAGTTGGGGCGTGTTCTTGGCAGGAAAATGCCTTATCCGGCTCAATATCGTCCGGTACCTGTTCAACCGCGTCCAAGCCGTAATGTAAGAAGACGTTTGGAAAGGCCACGCTGTGTTGTTATCCTGCCAGTTTATGCAGGTTACCAGGCAACAATGGAGTGCCTGACAAGTGTCCTTGAGACGGCTCCAACTTCGGTGGAGATTATCGTTATTGATGACGCATCTCCTGAGAAGAATATTGCTCGTGCGTTGGATAAATTAGCAGCAGATAATAAAATAACGCTGCTACGTAATACAGAAAATCAGGGTTTTCCAGCCTCGGTGAATAGGGGATTACGATATGCAGAAGGCGCTGATGTCATCCTGTTAAACAGCGATACAGTTGTTTTTGAAGGCTGGGTCCAGCGTCTGCAAGAGTGGTTAAACATAACTGACGTTGGGACAGTCACACCATTTTCCAATCATGCCACGTTATTATCCTATCCCTCGGTGGAGAAAGAAAATCCTTTTCCCGATAAACGGGAGGCTCGTCTTATTGACCAATACTGTCAGGAAAATGGGACATCAACAGAAATAGAACTACCGACAGGCAATGGTTTCTGCATGGCTATCTCTGCGGAATGTCTGGCAGAAACCGGCTGGTTCCGGGATGATATATTTGTCCAGGGCTATGGGGAAGAAAATGATTTCTGCCTGAGAGCAACGGCACGAGGGTTTCGCCATCTGGCAGCAGTAAATGTCTATGTCCGTCATAAAGGTGGAAATTCTTTCGGCAAGAGCAGATTGGCTCTGATTGAGCGTAATCTGAAAATACTCAATGCCCTTCATCCCGGTTATGATTTGCTCGTTGCAGAGTTTATGCGTCGTGATCCACTTTTTATGATCAGACGAAGATTGGATCTTATGTGTCTGATGCAGAAAGCGCGTAAAAAAGGGGCCGTTTTGCTGATTGAGCACAATTATGGTGGTGGAGTCGCCCGTACGGTCCAACAACGCGCCGAAGCCTATGAGAGGGAGGGCTTGTTGGCGCTAAGGCTTCGCCCGTCTTTTCAAGGATGTGTTCTTGAATCATGCAACGATCCAGATTTGTGGCCTAATCTGTGTTTTGCGCTGCCTGAAGACAGTATGCTGCTTATAAGATGCTTGCGCAAAGTGGGTGTCCAGTCTGTAGAATGGCACCATTTGGTCGGACACGCTCCCTGGATCAGGCGATTACATAAATTTCTTGATGTGCCCCTGGATATTTTTGTTCATGACCATGTCTGGTTCTGTCCCAGGATTATTTTGTTAAATCCAGAGGGTCGTTATTGTGGGGAACGGAGCGTACAGGCCTGTAAGGAGTGTATCAGGCGAGACAGGAAAGATCTGAAAGAAAAAATTACCATTGACGAATTGCTGGAACGCTCCATTGAGGAATTCAAGTCAGCGCGTTCCATTACAGCGCCGAGTTATGATGCAGCCAGAAGGCTTGAGAGGCATTTTCCTCAAATCGAAGGTCTCGTCAAAGTACATGCACCGGAAAATGAAGCGGCTTTTCCTCCATTAAGAATATCACCTGCATCCGGGAAAAATTTCTATCGTGTCGGCGTTGTTGGGGGGATTAGCCGCTGGAAAGGGTATGAAATTTTACTGGAATTGGGGCAATATATACGGCAGCATGGTTTGCCTCTTGAGATCGTTCTGATCGGTGGGACAAGAGATGATCAAGCCCTGATCAATGCAGGAATCCAGGTCACGGGGACTTATGATGATAAAGAAGTTCTTTCTCTAATCGAAGAGATGGAGCTTGATGTAGGGTTTCTTCCTTCTATTGCCCCCGAGACATGGTCCTATGCATTGAGTTGGCTCTGGAAAGCAGGTCTGGCGGTAATCTGTTTCGATATTGGGGCGGTTAGCGAACGTATCCGACGTAGGGGTGATGAGGCCGGGAAAATCCTCCCGCTTGGCTTACCTGTCGAAAGGTTGGCGAGTTATATTCTTCACTATTTGAGTTCCCGAAAAAAATGATAATGAGGCTTTTTTCTGCATCAAATTGCCGTTATGTTAGGTTAACTACATATTGATTTTGGGATGCCCGTAATTTCTTTCGCACTATTTTGTATGTGTATTCCCCAGTAGAAATGAGTAGAATAGCGGAAGAGGCATATATTTTAGCGAGGCGCGATGTCTGAGAATCTCGACCAACAGCAGTTTAATCGTGTGATAGATTTGAAAGTCGGCGCACATGTTATCCCTCTGGAAATGGGGCTATACTGTGTTTTGCATGCGCCAGGACAGCGCGAGGCTGATGGCTTGGGGTTGCCCGGTATACGTATTTCGAGAGCTCCATTGTCAACAGAAGAAGATATTGAGATTATTACATTTTCATCTGATGGGTGGTTGGGTGCTGCCAATAATGCAGCTCTTGTCAAAGTAAAACATGATCATGCGGGTATCCTTGTGACAACCTATCAGGAGCCTGGCAGCCCTTATGAGGGGCCACGCTTGCAGGTTATGCGTCTTTTTGCCGGGGCGGAGACGGTTGGACAGCCTGCGGTGTCTTCACAGAGAGTGGTACAGCCTCCCTCCGAGCAGGATAGTGTGTTGAGGGAGGTCAGCGCGCATATCCAGCGTGAAGGCGACGTCGTTAGGCCCGTAGGAGTCTGGATGGGGAAACCAGGTAGCGGCTTATGGATTGAAGGATTTTCCGTTAGTCCTGAGTGTCATATCAAGGCTGAGGATATCGAATATCAAGCTGTACTGGGGAAAGGGTGGCTTTCACCATGGAGTGATGGCGGCCAATTCTGTGGTTCAAGAGGAATGTCCCTGCCTATTTTGGGGATGTGCATCCGTCTTAAGGAACAGGCTGCCAAAGAGTGGAAATTACGGCTTTCAGGTTGCTTCACGGATGGTACTAAGGTAGGGCCCCTTGAAGGAGCGGAAATTATGCTGGAGAGCGAGGGGCTGGCACCACTTGAAGCTTTTCAGCTGGATATTTTGCCGCTTGCCAATGGTCAGGACAAGCTACAGAACGATCAGAAAAAGGCGACCCGCCGTGATCGCGCAGGGGTGAAATAAAACGTGTCGAATGTTTTTTGCCTGAGAGTGTAATATAAAACGGTGCGGTATCTTTTTATTCACCAGAGTTTCCCTGCACAATATGCCCATCTTGTGAAACATCTTGTCAAGCAAGGTGGTCATGAGGTGGTTTTTATTACAAGTCAGCAGAGACCTGAAATAGAGGGTGTCAGGAAAGTCCTCTATGCTATCCCGACTGTGTCAAATACAGGTGTACATCCCTGTGCAAGTGAATTTTCCCAGGCACTCTGGCGGGCCGATGTCGTTGCAACTGTCGCCAAATCTGTAAAAGCTCTTGGATATATCCCTGATATCATTATTGGCCATCATGGCTGGGGAGAGCTTTTGAGGATTGTAGATGTTTTCCCTGATACACCGATTCTGGGGTATTTCGAGTTCTATTACAGTCTAACGGGGTTAGATGTTAATTTTGATCCCGAATTTCCGTTTAATCCTAAATTGGCGCCTTATGTAAGGGCCAAGAATGCCGTAAACCTGCAGGCTCTGTCCCTCCCTGGATATGGGCAGACACCGACCCTGTTTCAGAAAGAGACTTACCCTGACTGGGCCCAGCAGAAAATCGATCTTCTGCGGGAAGGTGTCGATCTTGGTGTCTGTTGTCCAGATAATAAGTGCCGGAAGACTGATTTGACCATTGGTCCTTTGTTTCTGTCTGCCAAAGAAAAAATAGTGACCTATGTCGCGCGTAGCCTGGAGCCATATAGAGGGTTTCACAGTTTTATGCGTGCTCTGCCATCTATTCAGAAAGAGCGGTCTGATGCGAGGATCGTAATTGTTGGCCGCGATACAGTGAGTTATGGTATGCCCCCCAAGGATGGAGGCACATGGCGACAGACTTTATTGGCTGAACTTGAGGGGAAACTGGATCTGGATCGCATCAATTTTGTAGACTGGCTCACTCATAAGGATTTTGTGAGACTATTGCAGCGTTCTGATGCGCATGTTTATCTGACATATCCTTTTGTTTTGTCGTGGTCCTTGCGAGAAGCAATGGCTGTGGGGTGTCCGCTTGTTGCCAGTGATACAGCTCCTGTGAGAGAGTTCCTGGATGACAACAAAACGGCTCGTCTTGTGCCGTTTCTGGAGCCAGAAAAGATTGCAGCCGCTGTTCTGGATTTGCTGGGGAATCCTTCTCTGGCGCAGCGTTTGGGTAGCAGGGCTCATAAAGAGGCTTCAGTTATCCTGGACGTTAAAAAATATCTGCAGTGTTACGAGGATTTGATAGCACGTCTGGTTGGTTGAATTAATCTTGGAACAAGATACTGGAAATTATTTATGCCTGCCGAAATTTTGCCTGCTTTGAGACTGATGGTTGAACACTGGGTTGTGAAAAAAGCTCCTTCTGTTCCACCAGAGAAATTGACCTCCGAGGATCTGAATCACTTGGCCAGGGCAGCTATAGAGACTCTTAGCCAGAGAGCCTTGGGAATTGCGTCAAGTGCCTGGGGGCCTCTTGAAACAGTGACAAGGGGCTGGATTGTCCAGCGTCAAAAAGGCGAGGCACCAGCTCCGATGGGAGAGGATGATTTTCGTCGTTTAGTACGTTTCGTCCTTGAGGGTTTTTCAAATCAGCCCGTAACAACAGAGGACGGACCGAAATCTGCGGCTGATCTGGCTGCTTTCGGGGCAAAAAGTGAAGAGACGCTCCCTGATGGGCGACGTGTAGCTGATCTTCTGGCAAAAGATCCTTTCTTCTTTGCTCGTGAACATTTAGCGCAGTCTTTGTAGGGTCCCCCCTGATCGGGGCATTTATGAAAAAAAAGCGTGGGAGATTACACCCCCTCACGCTTTCTATAGGCTAGTCACGTGGTTGAATTTAGCCTTTGACGACTTCTTTGTCCTGTAGATGGGCTTCAAGGAACCACAGGTTTTTATCAAGGCCACGGGAAACTTCCGTAAACAGATCGGATGTATCATCGTCGCCAGCCTCGTCAGTGGCCTTAATGGCCTCACGAATATTGTTGGCGACCTGCCCATAGCGATCAATCAAGGCTTTCAGGTGGTCTTGTACGGAGAAGATTTCTGTAGGGTAAGGCTTGCAGCTTGTTTTTTTATCGACGGCTTGGACCGTACCGAAAGCAGTACCGCCAAGCTGGACCGCACGCTCTGCCACTGAGTCGCTGTAACCATCAATTTCGGTCCGGAAGCCATCAAGCATGAGGTGTACACCAATAAAATTTGACCCTTTCAGGTTCCAGTGAGCCTGTTTGGTCACAAGGGCCAGATCAATCAGATCAGCCAGACGGGCGTTGAGCAGCTCAATGGAGACGGCTTTTGTATTGTCGGGTGTATTATTTTTTGTGCGGAAGTGATTCATCTTGGTCATCATATGTCCTTTCTGGAAATCTCCCCCTCCATGAGAGGGTAAAGCAAAACCCCGGAGAGAGTGTCTCACATAATAGTTGCAAAATCACGAAGATCGAAGAAAGTTTCTCCGTCCTCACTAAAGTAACGTGGGTAGGCTGGATCATTTTCAAAGAGGGGGACACCCTGCCAACGCTCTTTTATATGCTCTCTTTCATGGAAAAAACGTTCTTCATGTTCGGGACGATCGTCACTTTTCCGCGAAAAACTCTCAAAATGCTCAGCAATGGCATCGGCACAATAAATAATTTTCCATCCTGCCTGTCTGATTTTGAGGCAAAGATCGACATCATTATAGGCGACCGGGAGCCCTTTTTCATCAAATCCCCCGACGGCTTCAAAGAGCTCCTTTTTTATAAGCATGGTAGCTCCGGTAACAGCCGTCACTTCCTGGCTGAGGCGAATGCGCCCTATATAACCATAATCATGGCCCGGTCTGGCCCTGTGCATGTGGGCACCGATTACATCGGGCCCTACGGCGACACCCGCATGCTGAATCGTCCCATTAGGATAAAGAAGACGCGCTCCGACAATGGCGACATGGGGAATGGAGAGCGCTTCCATCATCATTAATTTGATGAAATCTTCCTGATGGATAATGACATCATTATTCAGAAAAAGAAGATAATCAGCTTTTGAGTGTTTAGCGGCCTCATTATTCAGGCGGGCAAAATTGAAATTTTCTTCTATGCGTAATACCTTGACTCGCGGATCATTTTGAACCTCTTGCAAAAACGCCAGCGTTTTTGTCTCGACGGAAAAATTATCCACTAGAATCAGAGACATATTTTTGTAGTTCTGGTGTTTCAGAAGGGCTTCCACACAATGTTGTGTCATTTCTGACTGATCACGGAAAGGGATAATGACACTTACCTGAGGCTGGGAATGCGTGGCCCAGTCAATCTTGTAAATGCTGAGTTTATCAATTGAAGACACATGGCCTTTGATAGCTTGTCTTTTGAGGTGTTCCTGCACAGCGGCTATGCCGGCCGTAACAGCATAGTCCTTGTTGGCAAGGGTGGCTGCCGTCGAGTTCTGTGCTTTACGCCAGTGGTAAAGCACTTCCCGGACATGGAAGATGGAGGCATTGTCCAGTGATTCAACGAGTCTTAGAATAAGGTCATGATCCTGTGCACCATCATAGCGTTTCTCAAGGAGGCCAACAGCGCGGAGTGTTTCAGCTTCCACCATTGTCAAGTGGCAGATATAATTGCATCCCAGCAGATAGCGATAATTGAAATCCGGTTTTAAATTAGGTTCCAGATAATGGCCTGATGGGTCGATCTTGTCTTCATCGGAGTAAAGAAGCTTGGCTTTTGTGGTCAGTGCGGCACGGATCATGAGTTCGAGGGCAACAGGGCTGAGACGGTCATCATGGTCGAAAAAGGCGATATAGGCCCCTTTTGCGTGTCTGATGGCTTCATTGGTGGCTTCGGCAATACCCTGGTTTTTCTTAAGAAAGAACGATCTTATTCGCTTGTCCTGTTTGGCATAGCCGCGCATGAGCTCGCTGATTTCGGGATTTTGACTCCCGTCATCAACCAGTATCAGTTCCCAGTTCTGATAGGTTTGATGCAGGACAGAGTCTATAGCTTCCCTGAAATCTTCCTCTAGCGGATTCCATACAGGGCAGAGCACGCTGATCAAGGGCTGGCTGGCAAGAGGCGTCAGAGCCCGTAGAGCCTCGGTCTTTTTAAAAAGGGCGTTCTGATACTGTCTGGCCCATTCATCGTAATGTGTCAGGTTAGGTGGTCGTCGAGGAATAAGGTCCCTGACATTGCGTCGTAACGCAGTAAGTTGTCTGTGCAGATTTCCGATAGTGGCTTCAAGCTCTACGAGACGTGTTTCAAGGTCATCCTGTACAAGGGAGCTACTGAAAGGACTGTTCTGCAGGGTGACATTATCAGGTAGAATTTTTACTTCAAATTGGTGGATTCTGCGGTCTCGTAGAGAGAGAGGTAGATAGACCTCAAAGCCACAACTGGGATTGCCTTTAAGGTTTTCGGCAACATCGCCACGATAATGGTCAGCACGGGCTGTGGTCAGGGCAACGCCGTCCACAGAAACTGAAATGACCAGATTGCCCTTCCATGGTTGATAAGGAGTTTCGCGCTTGCAGACCCAGCCTCTCAGCCAGCCTTTGAAGATACCGTCAACATGACTGCGATAATCGTTGTAGTCCTTTTCAGTGAGCAACAGGGTTTCCAACTGACGGCCAGGATTGCCAGGATCAGGCAGAGGCAGGATTGTGCGATCGGGAAAACGTAACCCAATTTCATGAGGTTTATGATCGAAACAGGTCTCCGGGAGAGGAAAGTTAAAGCCCACTCGTGGGGAAGGGAGTTTCAGTGTCTCGGAAACATCAAGCCGAGATAGATTGCAGAGAAACTGGGCGACTTCCTGCCCGTCAATAATGAGATGAATTCCGACAGGGACAGACGGATTATTAATATTAAAGGCCCATCCATAAAGGAACCCAGCCTTGGTATTATCGACGACCCCTCTGAAAGGACTAATCTCGCGGTTAGGTAGAGATGGTTTTGTAAGAAGTTTATCAGTGGGTATTTGGGTCACAAAAAGTTTTTCCTTGGAACATGCCCGGGGAATCAGGCAACAGTTCGATCCTTATTAAGAGCGGATTACTCCAAAATCCTGCCTCCTTGTCCCTTCACCTCTTTGAGTATCATTTTATTCTGCTATCATGAGAAGCATCTTTGGAAGGACACACTGATGATTAGCCGGACGATTGCCCTTTGGGATCGGGGACGCTAAAGCCTCCAGAGAACGCGCCGGTTTCGGAGCATAGTCCGTATGTTGGTCAAAATATAGGGTTCTGAATGATGAAAATAGCGCCCAGGACTCGATCAGAGAAGAACATCCTGAGTCTTGATAGTCTGTTCCATAGCTTGCTGTGGTTGTGTGCTGTTCTGGTGCTTCTGGTCCTTGGTGGACTCATTATCCTTATGGCAGCAGGAGGGAAAAAAGCTTTTGCCACTTTTGGCTGGGGTTTCTTTACCCATACAAGCTGGAATCCCGTCACAGACCATTATGCTGTAATGGCTCCTCTTCTGGGGACGGTTGTCAGTACGGTTATTGCGGTGGCTATTGCAGTACCCTTGGCATTTGGGACTGCTTTCTGGCTGACTTCTATTGCCCCTCCCCGTTTTGCTTCTGTCGCTGGCATGGCTGTACAGCTATTGGCGGCAGTTCCCTCTATTATCTTCGGAATGTGGGGTTTTTTTACGATTGTGCCCTTTTTGGCCAATGTGGTGCAGCCCTTTCTTAATCATCATGTAGGCCATTTATGGGTGATTGGCCCTTTATTAAAAGGGTTGCCCATAGGAACAGGCCTTGTGCCGGCGGGTCTTGTGCTGGCTGTCATGATCGCGCCGTTTATCACGGCTGTTATGGTTGATGTGTTTAAGGCTGTTCCTTCCATGCTGGAGGAAAGCGCTTATGGATTGGGGGCTACAAGGTGGGAGGTCATGAGCAAGGTCATTGTTCCATGGTCGCGCACAGGTATGATTGGGGCTATTGTTCTGGGTATGGGGCGTGCCTTGGGGGAAACAATGGCCGTCACATTTGTGATAGGAAATGTAACGTCCATTGGTTGGTCGCTTTTCTCTCCCCGGAGCACAGTTGCGTCCTTGATTGCTTTGCAGTTTCCCGAAAGCCCGGAAGGGTCCGTCCGTCTTTCATCACTTATGGCGCTTGGCTTCGTACTGATGGTCCTGTCTTGTCTGAGTCTTGCCTGTGCCCGTCTTCTCAAAGGAAAACGCCAATGACTGATGTTATGATGTCCCGTTGGCAGGGTGACAGGCGCACAGTCTATCGCCGACTGAAAAGTCGGTGCGCCACTGTCTTGAGTATTGTGGCGGGCATAATTCTGATCCTGACCCTGCTGTCTATTTTATGGATGTTGCTCAGTAAAGGGCTTTCGGGGCTCTCGCTTTCTGTTTTCACAAAGTCTATGGGGCCTCCTGGGACGCATAGTGGATTGGGGAATGCGATTCTGGGGAGTATTCTTCAAACAGGGCTGGCGTTGCTGATTGCCGCTCCTTTTGGGCTTCTATGCGGCATCTACCTCTCCGAATATGGAGGCAAGGACAATCGTTTTGCGTCAGTCGTGCGTTTTGTCGCTGATATTTTGATGTCAGTGCCTTCTATTCTGGTCGGTCTGTTTATCTATCAGTTGCTGGTGGCCCCATTCAGGCATTTTTCGGGTTTTTCCGGTTCTGTGGCTTTGGCTGTGCTGGCTGTTCCTGTTATTATCCGCACAACCGAGGATATGCTTCGTCTTGTGCCTGTTGCCATGAGAGAGGCTGGGGCTGCCTTGGGTGCGGCGAAGTGGCGTGTGATCATGTCTCTCTGCCTACGTTCAGCTCGTCAGGGTGTCGTGACGGGGATTTTGCTGGCTCTGGCACGTATGGGGGGGGAAACGGCGCCGTTGCTTTTTACATCTCTGGGTAATCAGGGGTGGTCGTGGGATTTGTCCAAGCCCATGGCAAGTCTGCCTATTGTCATCTACCAATATGCAGGCGCTTCCTATGAAGACTGGGTCCAGCTTGCCTGGACGGGGGCGCTGATTGTGACGGCAGGCGTATTGATGATCAATATTGTTGTGCGTATTTCTTCGCGTCCTCAGTGATAATTGGATGCAACCAGTAAGGGTGAATTTATGGCTCAGGGACCTATAGGGGTTTTTGTTGAAACTGACGGGCGTAACCGGTCGGAAATTGCTCTGGGTGTGCATGATCTGAATTTCTATTATGGTGATCATCACGCCCTGCATGATATTTCGCTTGATTTCCCGGCTCGGCAGGTAACAGCCATGATCGGTCCCAGTGGTTGCGGCAAATCAACATTATTGCGTGTTTTTAACCGTATGTATGATCTTTATCCCGGCCAGAGGGCGACGGGTGAAGTCATGTTTGATGGCAAGAATATTCTTGATAAGTCCATTGACCTTGATATTTTGCGTTCTCGTGTGGGAATGGTGTTTCAGAAGCCGACACCATTTCCTATGTCGATTTATGACAATATCCTCTTCGGGGTGAAACTGCATGAGCGTTTAAGTCGTAGCGAGATGGATGAGCGTGTGCAGGATGTTCTGACACGTGTGGCTTTGTGGAATGAGGTCAAGGATCGTCTCAAGGCTCCGGCTACCGGGTTGTCGGGAGGGCAGCAGCAGAGATTGTGCATTGCACGCTCTATTGCGACCCGTCCAGAGGTTCTTCTGCTGGATGAACCGACTTCGGCTCTGGATCCGATTTCGACAGCTCGTATTGAAGAACTGCTTGACGAACTCAAGGAAGAGTTCACAATCGCTATTGTCACCCATAATATGCAGCAGGCTGCCAGGTGTGCTGATCGTGTGGCATTCTTTTACATGGGGCGTCTGATTGAGGTTGATCAGGCGGATCGTATTTTCACAAATCCTCGGCAGAAACAGACCCAGGATTATATTACCGGTAGGTTTGGATAAAATTATGCCTCTTGATCGGTCACATATTGTTAGAAGCTACGAGCACGAGCTGGATCATTTGCGCAGCCTGATGGCGAAAATGGGACAGCAGGTTGAAGAGCAGGTCGGTCTGGCAGTGATTACCATTGAAGATCATGACGAGCAGGCTGCTCATAAGGCCGTTGAGCTGGATCCGGGCGTTGATGCCATTGAACGTGAAGTCGAAGGGCTTGCTATTCGCTTGCTGGCTCTCAGGAGTCCCATGGGCGGAGATTTGAGAGAAATTGTTGCAGCCCTGAAGATCACTGGAGATCTGGAACGTATCGGCGATTATGCAGCCTCTATTGCCCGGAAAGCTGTTAAGGCAAGTTTGGAAGGAGGTAATATATCGCTTTCGGGTCTGTTAAGCATGGGCAAGCTGGTGAAAGAAAATTTCCACAGAACGGTTGATGCGCTGACGCTTATGGATCCTGATCTGGCTGTTGAGGTTTGGCATTCAGATAAAGGTGTTGACGAATATTATACTACTCTCTTTCGTGAACTTGTAACCTATATGATGGAAGATCCGCGTAATATCCGGCCTTGTACACAGCTGCTTTTTATTGCCAAGAATTTTGAACGTATCGGCGACCATGCCACTAATGTTGCTGAACGGGTCTATTATGCTGTAACGGGCGAGAATTTGCCTACTGAGCGCCCCAAGGGGGGAAAGAAAGAGGCGTAATGTCTCCTGTAACGAACAGGGGAAGAGTGCTTTGGAGCGTGAGGCCCTGTTCGTGAGAGTTTTGTTGCTTATGGGTCTGACGTATCTGTGTGATTGCGGCGTTTGAGTAAAGTCCATCCACCCCAAAATAATGCAGCAAGGAAAGGGATAGCAGCAACGGCAAAGGTACCGGATGGGTAGTCGAAAACCATCATGACGACAATAAAAATCAGGAATATGATGGTGATCCAACCACTATAAGGTGCCAGAGGCATATCAAATCCGGTCGAAGGAATTTCTCCCGACTGGATACGTTTATGCAGCTGAAGCTGACAAAGCACGATAGAGGCCCAGGTGCCCAGGATGCCCAGAGATGACAGGCTGAGGACTACCTCAAAGACTTGTGACGGAATCAGGTAATTTAGCCCGACACCAACTAGGTAGATGGCCAGAGTGGCCAGTATACCCATATAGGGGACCGAGCGGTTGCTGAGTTTGGCCAGAGATTGTGGTCCAGATCCTCCGAGCGCCAAGGCCCGCAGGACGCGCCCAGTGGAATAAAGGCCGGAATTTAGGCTTGAGAGCGCGGCCATCATGACGACAAAGTTCATGATATTATCAATTCCGGGTATTCCCAGTTTTTCAAAGAATGTTACGAAGGGGCTGACACCAGCCTTGTAGTCCGTCCAGGGAAGGACGAGTACCAAGAGGGCTATTGAACCGACATAGAAAAGCAGGATACGCCAGATAACGCTGTTAACAGCACGAGGAATAACCTTGCGGGGATCTTCACATTCTCCAGCGGCTACTCCGATAATTTCTGTGCCAGCATAAGCGAAAACCACACCTTGGACAAGCATCAGAGGCGCAATAATGCCATGAGGGAATATTCCGCCTGAATCGGCGATAAGTGTCAGGCCGGGTTTATGGTGTCCGACCTCAATTCCCATAAAAAGAATTGTCCCGGCTACAATCAGAAAAGCAATAAGGGTGAGAATTTTTATGAGAGAAAGCCAGAATTCAATTTCACCAAACTGTCGTACGCCTGCCAGATTTATGCCGCCTACGATAATGAGGGCCACCAGTGCGATAATCCATTGAGGGATGTCGTTAAAGAGGGGCCAGTAATGGACATAAAGGGCGATGGCTGTGATATCGGCAATCCCGGTCATGGACCAGTTCAGGAAAGAGAACCAGCCAGAGGTATAGGCGGCCCACTCCCCCAGGAATTCACGTGTGTAAGTCACGAAACTACCACTGGTAGGGCAGTACATGACCAGCTCTCCCATAGCTCGCAAGATCATATAGGCGCATAGACCACAAACAGCATATACGATTACGAGGGACGGGCCGGCTTGTTGCAGGCGTGACCCTGCTCCCAGAAAAAGACCAGTCCCAATAGCGCCTCCCAAGGCGATCATCTGGACGTGGCGCCGGCTCAGTTGCCTGTTATAGCCTTCCTGACTGACGGGATTATCATCATTGGAATCCTGAGGTTCGTCGAATGTATCTGTCATACAAGAATCCCGGAAAGCGTTCTGAAGCGCACGGATAGTTAGCTCTTCACTAAAAGCATATCAGCTATGTCTGAGAAGAATACCAGCATAAGATAAGTCTTTTGTCTTGCCAAGTCGTCTGGGGACAGAAAACATCTTCCGAATCGTAGTCTACCGAATTTTTGAGTGTAGGTAATTATGCCCAGATTGTAATTAACGTTCCTTTGAGTGGACGCGATAGGCTTTCAGAAAGATTCGTACTCCTTCTTTGATAAAACGTTCCAGATCATCTTTTTCCCGCATAGGGCCAGTGTGAGCGAGTTGTCCAAGAAGAGGGACACATAAAGTGAGTCCGAAAAGATAATCCGCAGCGTCTTTGGGAGAGGGAATTTCCAGAGTTCCCTTTTCCTGCTGAAGCGCGAGCCAGTTTTGTAACCCCAGTTTGGGGCTAGCAAGATGGAAGAGGTCGGTCATCAGTTTTTGTACTGTGGCGGAACGGGTTGTTTCCCCGATGATGGCTCTGAGAAGACCCAAACGTCTTTCATTAAAAATTTTATGGCCGAGTTCAAAAATGAAATGAAAGAGTTGTGCTTCCAGATCCTGCTTATCCGGTTCAGGAGAAATTTCCAGTGGGCCGAACAGTTTTTCCAGAATGAGGTGTTCCAGAAGGGCGTGTTTGGAGTGGAAATAGAGATAGAGGGTTTTTTTGGACATGCCAGCTCGTTTGGCAATCTTGTCCATTGATATATCCCTGTAACCATGCGATTTCAAAAGATCACATGTTGCCTTGAGAATATGCTCGCGTCTGTTTTCCTCTTCGGAGCAGTTATCTGCTTGGCATGGGAGCGAGGTCACTATATTGTGACGAGTTTCAAGGCGTGCAGGCAAACTTAAATTCCCGGAAAGATTGAAAATTCCGATTGACCTTTAGCGAGGAAACCAGATAGTTTCCAGATGCAAGTAGGATAAATTTTCAATTTTGTGATCTTTTTTTGAGAGTCATATGATCCCGATGGCGAATATCAAATTCATTCACAGTTTTACACCCGTTGTGCGTCAGGCTCTGCGTTATAAAAAGCTGTTTCTTCTTGCGGGCGTGGCCCTCCTTGCCGGGTGCCAGAAAAAAGTTGCCCCACCTCCTCCGTTGCAAACTGTGGATGTCATTACGCTTGGAACGCAGAAAATTACGCTGGAGACGTCCCTTCCAGGGCGTACGGATGCTTACGAGCAGGCAGAGATTCGTCCGCAGGTTAACGGGGTGATCGTGTCGCGTAATTTTGAGCAGGGTAAGGATGTCAAGGCAGGGCAGCAGCTATACCAGATTTATCTTCCTCCTTATCAGGCGGCTTATGATCAGGCTAAAGGGATGTTGATGCAGGCGCAGGCAACGGCTGTAAGAGCAGAGGCGCAACTGAAGCGTTATCGTCATCTTGTTGGCCCCCGGGCCGTCAGCCGTCAGGATTATGACAATACAGTGGCGACGGCTCGTGAGGCGGAAGCCCAAGTCGTACAGGCCAAGGCTGCCCTGGATAAAGCTGCGGTCGATATTGGTTATACACATGTTCTTTCGCCCATTGATGGCCGGATTGGACGCACTCTTTATACGGAAGGTACGCTGGTTACGGCTAATCAGCCACAGCCGATTGCGGTGGTCACGCGTCTTGATCCGATTTATGTCGACGTGAATGTGGCTGCTGAAGATATGCTGCGTTTGCGCCGTGAACTGGAGAAAGGGCAGATTCAGCGTATCGGTGAGAAAGATGCTGCTGTAACTGTAGAGCTGTCAGATGGTTCCACTTACGAGAAAACAGGTATGTTGCAGCTCTCGGAAGTGACGGTCGACCCTGCTACGGGCACATTGGTTATGCGTGCTGTCATGCCTAATCCTGATCATTTTCTTCTGCCGGGTATGTTCGTTCATGCCCATATCAAGGAAGGCGTTGACTCATCTGCCCTCCTGGTGCCGCAGGTGGCTGTGCAGCGCAACACAAAAGCGCAGCCTTATGTCATGATTCTTGATGAACAGAACAAGGTCAGTCAGCATGTTATTGACGTTGGTCGTGTCGTGGGGGCGTCCTGGCTGATTAAATCTGGTCTTAAAGCCGGAGATCGTATTGTCATCAGTGGATTGCAGAAAATTGTGGCTGGTAAAAAGGTCGCTCCTCATATGGTCGATTTTAAAGAAGCAGAGGCGGAGTAATTATTTATGGGTCTGTCTCGTTTCTTTATTGATCGTCCGATTTTTGCATGGGTGGTCGGACTGATTATCATGCTGGTGGGTGGCGTTTCCATCCTCAGGCTGCCGATTGCGCAATATCCCAGTATTGCCCCGCCTCTGATCGCCATTACGGTTGATTATCCAGGGGCGTCTGCTGACACAGTGAATAATACCGTCGTGCAGCCGATTTTGCAGCAAATGACTGGTATTGACCATCTGGAATATCTCTCGGCGTCCTCTTATGGCAGTGGCCATATGGAAATTTATCTCACCTTTGCACAGGGAACAAACCCTGATATCGCCCAGGTGCAGGTACAGAATAAATTACAGCTCGCAGAGCCACGCCTGCCGCAGGAAGTGACGGCGCAGGGCATCAGCGTGACCAAGGCCGTCAAGAACTTCATGGTCGTGATTGCGTTCATCTCTTCTGATGGAAGCATGAATAACTACGACATTGCCGATTACATCGCTTCCAATGTTTCTGACCCGATTTCTCGTGTTTCTGGCGTTGGAGATCATCAGATTTTCGGTGCAGAATATGCAATGCGTATCTGGCTCGATCCTGACAAGCTTTATAATTATGGATTAACCGTGCCTGATGTGAAACAGGCTATCCAGAATCAGAATATTCAGGTGTCGTCAGGTGAGCTTGGCGGGCTGCCAGCGGCAAAAAATATTGGATTTGACGCAACCGTTATTGGTCCAACGCGCCTGACGAATCCCGATCAGTTTAAGGAAATCCTGCTTAAGGTGATGCCGGATGGCAGTCAGATTCGTATAAAGGATGTCGCACGGACAGAGCTTGGTGCCCAGAATTACAGCAATACCGCTTTTTATAACGGTCATCCGGCATCTGCTATGGCGGTTAAGCTGGCGCCCGGCGAGAACCAGCTCACAACGGAAAAAGCCATTCGACAGAAACTGGCTGAGATGGAGCCATTCTTTCCGCCTGGATTGAAGCTTGTTTATCCATTGGACACCGAACCGTTCATCACACACTCCATCATAGAAGTGGTGGAAACGCTGGTTGAAGCGATAGGGATGGTCTTCATCGTGATGTTGATTTTCCTCCAGAATTTCAGGGCCACGCTGATTCCTACCATTGCTGTGCCGGTTGTGCTGTTGGGGACGTTTGGGATTCTGGCCGCACTGGGCTTTTCTATCAATACCCTGACCATGTTAGCCATGGTTCTAGCGGTTGGGCTTCTGGTCGATGATGCGATTGTCGTGGTCGAGAACGTTGAACGTGTCATGACCGAACAGAAACTATCCCCGAAAGAAGCGGCACGCGTTTCCATGGATGAGATTTCTGGTGCTCTGGTCGGCATCGTGCTGGTTATGACGGCTGTGTTCCTGCCTATGGCGGCATTTAGCGGCTCGACAGGTGTGATCTATCGACAGTTCTCCATAACGATTGTTGCTGCTTTATGGCTTTCTGTCATTGTGGCTATGATCATGACCCCTGCACTTTGTGGTTCCATGCTGAAACCGGGGCAACATGAAAGCAGGTTTGGGCCTGCCATCTGGTTCAATAAATGGTTTGGGCGTTTTACCAATCGTTACGTGAATGGTGTCGCCCATGTTCTTAAGTATCGTCGGCTCAGTATGCTGGCTTTTATAGTTATGGCAGCTGTTGCCGCGTTTTTCTTTACACGCGTACCTCATGGTTTTTTGCCTAATGAGGATCAAGGGCTGATTTTTGGGCAGATTACCATGCGTGCTGGGGCAACCAATGCCCAGACGGCAGCGGTAAACAGGAAGGTGTCTGATTATATCTTCAAGGCTTTCGGTAATGATGTGCAGTCGGTTTTTACTGTAAATGGTTATAGCTATGCTGGTCAGGGGCAGAGTGCCGGTGCATTCTTCGTGCGTATGAAGCCTTGGGCTGTAAGACCTGGCTATAAACATACAACGATGTATATTTCCGGCCAGATCATGAAGCATTTTATGGGTGATCCAGATGCATTGATCTATGCGCTGAATCCTCCAGCAGTGCTTGAACTGGGTAATGCGACAGGTTTTGACCTTGATCTGGAAGATCGTGGTCATATTGGTCATGCAGGTTTAGTGGCAGCACGTCAGCAGCTTCTTATGGCTGCGGCCAAGGATCCCCTGCTCTCGGCAGTTCGTCCCATGGGTATGGAAGATGCTCCGCAATATGTACTTGATATTGACCGTGAGAAAGCCAATTCCCAAGGCATTACCAACGAGGATATCAATACAACCATTCAAGGAGCTTTCGGTTCGATTTATGTAAACCAGTTTACGCGTTCTGGGCGTGTCAAACAGGTTTATATTCAGGGTGAGCCATTTTCACGTATGCACCCACAGGATTTTGGCCGGTGGTATCTGCGTAATAACCAAAATATGCTTGTCCCATTTAACACCATTGTTGATGGCCATTGGGAAGTTGGTGCGCAGAAAGTCGAGAACTATAACGGTAATAACGCCTTTGAGATTCAAGGACAGCCTGTTCCGGGCGTGAGTTCCGGGCGCGCCATGCAGGAAATGGAAAAACTGATTTCCCAGCTTCCCAAAGGTGTTGGCTTTGAGTGGACGGGATTATCCTATGAAGAACATGCTTCAGGAAACGCGACCGGTCCGCTTTATGCGCTGGCGGTCATTGTTATCCTGTTCTGTCTGGCGGCTCTTTACGAAAGCTGGGCGATTCCTATTTCTGTCGTGTTGGTTCTTCCCTTGGGTGTTTTGGGGGCGATCTTTGCGACATTGGGCCGTGGCCTTAGTAATGACGTCTATTTCCAGGTCGGACTGCTTACAACTGTGGCATTGTCTGTGAAGAATGCCATTCTTATCGTAGAATTTGCGAAAGCTTTCTATGAGTCGGGGGATTCTCTCGAAGAAGCTGTTCTGAAAGCAGGGCGGGAGCGTCTGCGTCCTATTTTGATGACTTCGATCGCATTTGTTTTTGGTGTGTTCCCATTGGCGATTGCAACAGGGGCAGGATCTGCTGCACGCGTGGCTATCGGTACCTGCGTGGTGGGAGGCATGTTCACTGCTACCTTGTTGGCGATTTACTTCGTGCCTCTGTTTTTCGTCGTCATCCTGCGCCTCTTCCGCGTCAAGCGTCTGTCGGAAAAACGGGCTATTGAAGAAGACAATATCAAAAAAGCCCGTGAGAAGGGGGAGTCAGCAGATGCTTCGTAAAACATCGTCTTTTGGGTTGAGTGCGCTGTTATTGCTGGCTTCCTGTAATATGGCACCGACTTATCAACGTCCTAAAGGCAAGATTTCGTCGGAATACCCTTCTGATACGGGGGTCAAAACCCAGAAGAGCGCGTATAATGTAGCCGATCTGGGATGGGAGGATTTTTTTACCGATCCACGCCTGAAAAAACTGATTGAGCTGACGCTTGCTAATAATCGCGATCTCGCGGGACAATTGGCCGCGGTTGTTGAAGCGCGTGGGCAGTATCAAGTGCAGAATTCTGCACTTTTCCCGCAGATTTATGCTGGGGGCAGCGGGATGTTTCAGGGGCCATCTGATATGGCCGGTTTCTCCTTTGCTCCGGGTTCAGGTCGGAATATCAGCACGCTGAGATTTTATCAGACCTCTATAGGTTTTTCCTCTTATGAGATTGATCTCTGGGGGCGTGTTCGAAACATGACACGTAATCAGAAAGAGCAGACTCTCAATGCGGCTGAGAATTTACGTAATTTTTGGATCACGACGGTTTCGACACTGGCTGAAACCTATATACAGTGGTTATCTGACCGCGAACTGCTTGAGTTGGCGCAGAAAACCTATAAAACGCGCAAGGCGACAATGGAGCTGACACAGCTGAATTATGACCATGGACAGGCAGACGCGCTGACTCTGGCGCAGGTGACGTCACAATTGGAGCAGGCACAGTCTGATATTGCCCAGCAGACACGGGCTGTCGCAACGGACGAGCACGCGCTGCAGCTAATTGTAGGCACATCCCTGCCCAAGGATTTACCCCCGCCGGCACCAATGGGGCATCAGACCATGATTGCGGATTTACCGGCTGGTCTCCCCTCTGATCTGCTTGAGCAGCGTCCTGATATTCAGGCAGCAGAGCATTCGCTCAAAGGGGCTAATGCCATGATCGGTGCCGCCAGAGCCGCGTTCTTTCCGAAAGTGTCCATAACGGCCAGTGAGGGAACGAGTTCTTTGCAGTTCAGGAAACTTTTCAGTAATATGGCTGAAACATGGGGCGTCTCGCCCAATATCAGTATACCGCTTTTGACATGGGGGCAGAACTCCGGGAACCTGCGTTCCGCCAAGGCGCATATGATCCAGACTGTGACACAATATCAGAAAACGGTGCAGTCTGCTTTCAAGGAGGTTTCTGACGCGTTGACAGCACGTGAGACCTATAAGATACAGGATGCCCATATGACCAGTCTGGTCCGTCAGTCGCAGAAAGCCTATGATTTGGCCTATATGCGTTTTAGGGCCGGGATCGACAGCTATCTGACGACACTGGTGCAGGAACGACAGCTTTATACGGATAAACAGTCGAAAATAATCGTGCAGGCTGCTCGTTTTCAGAATATGGTTACTTTATATCGTGCTCTTGGCGGGGGATGGAGTCGTAAAACTCCTCAATCCGAGCCGGTGTCGCGACAAGTGGTGTCCGTGGTTTCCCGAGCCGCACACTGAGGTTGTGCAAGACGTGAGAGAAGAGGAATGTTAAGTAAACGTGTTTCTTATAAACTGGTAGTCAGCCTGTTTGGCTTTTCTTCTCTCATGGTCAGTCATTCTTCCATGGCTGATTCTCCCGCGCCGACTTTTGGTGACATCAAGCATAAACCTACTTTGGATCAGCTTTATCGCTCTTCAGGCATTACCCATAAATATGTCGATTTCAGTATGTTTCATTATGTACCGAAAGGAGACCAGGTAAAAGAAGAGCCAGATAAACAGCGTCTTCTCTTTCGCAAACCGGGGGGATTGCCCGATGGTTATGCAGAGCGAAAAGGGGAAGTGATTTTCTATTATGATGCTTCAGGAAAGTTGATCCGTATCCAGAAATTAGCCGAGGATCCTTAAGTTCTGGAATTTTTGAAGCATGAGAAGATCAGTCTGTTGGCATTATAATTCCAGTGTCTGAGGCGGGTGCGGCCTTGTAAAATACTCTTATGTCACAATATCAGAGTGGTAAAAGGGTCATTTTATCCTTGTTTCTGCAGAAATGACTGGAGTTGTTATGCCGATTATTGCCCCCAGTCTGCTGTCGGCGGATTTTTCTAACTTGCGTCACGAGATGAATGACGTTTCCAGCGCCCCGTGGTTGCATCTTGATGTGATGGATGGGCATTTTGTACCCAATATTTCATTCGGGATGCCTGTGATTAAGGCTTTGCGGCCTTATAGCGAGGCAAAATTTGACGTTCATCTGATGATTGAACCTGTTGATCCTTACCTTGAAGCGACAGCAAAGGCTGGGGCTGATCATATTACTGTGCATTGTGAGGGGAATCCTCATCTTTATCGCTCATTGCAGACGATTAAAGCTCTGGGATGTAAAGCGGGAGTTGCTATTTGCCCGGCTACGCCGCCGGAAGCTCTTTCGCAGGTTATGGATATTGTCGATATCATTCTAGTGATGAGTGTTAATCCGGGGTTTGGGGGGCAGAGTTTCCTGGAGGGGCAGCTTCCTAAAATTAGCGTATTATCTAAAATGATTCTGCAGAGCGGGCGTCCTGTCATATTGGGTGTCGATGGCGGGATTGACGAGCAGACGGCTCCTCGTGTGGTGGAAGCTGGCGCGACATTGCTTGTGGCCGGCTCATCTATTTTCGGGAAGGCTGATCGTAAGGCGGCTATTGAAGGGTTGGTAAATGTTTCTTGCCGATCATAGAGGCTGATGGATACCCGCACGTTATCATTGTGGCGCCGGTTCAGGCTGGCTGTTGCTTCGCTGCCAATTCATCATAGGGCGTCGTTAAGGCCGGTTTTTTTTTACCGCGATGTCGGGCAAGGCGATGGAGAGCGAGGCGCGCGTCTGACCGCCGGGCGCTTTTCTTTTGATCACAGGGACTATTCCTTCAGTCTAAAGGATGGGTGGCACGGCGCTTGGCCTGCTGACGTTAGAAAGTGGCTTTATGGTTTTTCATGGTTACGTGATCTGAAAGCCTTGGAGACGAACGAGGCGCGACTTTGCGCGAGGGGCTTTATCCATGCCTGGTGTGAACAGCCGCCTTCTGATGAGCTGGCGCAGGATGGATATCTGATGGGGCAGCGTCTGGCCAATTGGCTGGGGCATTACGAATTCTGCCTTGAAACGGCTACGGAAAGCACGCAAAAACAGGTTCTTGAGGTTATGCTGAGAGAAGGGCGCATTCTTGCGGCTCTTCTTCCTTTGCCACCTCAAGGGTGGCAGGGGCTGGCGGCCCTGCGTGGGCTTCTGGCTGCTTTTATGGTACTTCCAGAGCAACAGGGTTTCCTGTTACGCTTCCAGCGTTACCTGAAACCGGAATTGGAGCGCCTTATCTTGGCTGATGGAACTGTGGCTGAGCGTAGTCCAGAGGCACAGTTCCAGACCGTAAGAGAGTTGCAGAATTTTGTGGCTATGTACAATGCCATGGAAGTCTCGATACCTTTTCTGATTATGCAAGCCCTGGAAAAAACGTGCCCTGTCCTTAATGCTTTTTGTCATGGAGATGGTAAGCTCGCTATTTTTAATGGGTCTTTGGAACGTACGCGAGAGGAGATTCAGGCCCTTTTTGAAAATACGGGCCGGTATAAGGCAGTCCCCACAATTCTGCCGCAGGGTGGTTTTGCCAGAATTACGCTGGGTCGGTCACTGTTATTAATTGATGCGGGCAAGCCTCCGGCTTTCGGGTTTGATAATATGGCCCATGCGGGTACATTGTCCTTTGAGTTTTCTTATGGAATGCAGCGTCTTTTCGTGAATTGTGGTGCTGCAAAAGGCGGCGCGTGGAAAGAAGCATTGAGAGCCAGTGCAGCGCATAACGCTCTTACGGCTGAAGGTGAATCATGCGTTGAGTTCGGTGCAGATGGTCATATCAGCCGCCATCCTTCCCATGTCAGTCATAATCATAAGAGTACGGCTAAAGCCCACTGGATAGATCTTTCTCATGACGGGTATCATGCTCCTTTAGGGGCTATATGGTCGCGCAGTCTTTATCTCGGCAAGGAAGGTGAGGATTTACGTGGCCAGGAACTGGTTGAAGGGGAACGTGATCTTTCCTGTACCCTGCGTTTTCATATTTACCCAACCGTCAAGGTGGAACAGGAAGATGACGACGTCATGCTGCACGCGGAAGGCTCTCTCTGGCGTTTCCGGCAGTCTGGGGGAGACTTGACGATTGAGAAAGACCTGTATTTGGGAAAAGGATTGCCAGAACCAGCTTTTCAGATTGTCCTGACTGCTAAGGAGGGGGAAGTCGTCAAGAATGATAGTGGCAAGATACAGCATAGGCAAAAGATTATCTGGGTCTTAGAACGCGTGCCAGATTGAAAGACAGACCCGATTTGTTAATTTCCGGGTCTGTCTTCCATAGTCCTCAGATGAGACGAATGAGGATATGTTTCTTTTTGCCTAGTGATAATTTTAGCGTGTTATTTTGAAAATCGCTTTTTGTGACGATCCAGTTCTCATCGGTAATAACCTGGTCATTCAGTTTTGCACCACCACCACGGATGAGCCGCCTTGCTTCTCCACCACTGGTTGTAAGTTCTGCCTCGTTTAGAAGGCGGAAAACGGGTAGCCCTTCAGAAAATAACTTTTCCGAAAGTTCTTTTTCCGGCAGTGCCGCCTGAAAGGAACCACGTTCAAAAACAGTCAAGGCCGTCAGGGCAGCTTCTTCGGCGGCCTTGCGACCATGGCAGATGGCGGTGGCTTCAGTGGCAAGAATCTTTTTGGCTTCGTTAATTTCGGCCCCTTCAAGTCGTCCCAGTCTTTCACACTCTTCAACGGGCAGGTCAGTGAACATCTTAAGAAAACGGCCGACGTCAGCATCTTCTGTATTGCGCCAGAATTGCCAGTAATCAAATACTGGCAGCTTTTCTGAACGGACCCATAGGGCACCCTTGGCAGATTTACCCATTTTGGCGCCGGAAGATGTTGTGACGAGGGGAGTTGTCAGCCCATAAAGCCGTGCATTGTCTGTGCGGCGTGCCAGATCAATACCGGATACGATATTACCCCATTGGTCTGAGCCGCCCATTTGCAGAATGGCGTCATGTCGGCGGTACAGTTCGCGGAAATCATAGGCTTGCAGGATGGAATAATTAAATTCAAGAAATGTCAGCCCCTGTTCACGGTCCAGGCGTTGTTTCACGCTTTCGAAGGAAAGCATGCGGCTGACCGAAAACTGTACGCCCACATCCTGTAAAAGATCAAGATAAGACAGGCGTTCCAGCCAATCTGCATTATTGACCAGAATTGTGCTGTTATGGTCGTCAAAATTCAGGAACTGACGAAGCGATGCTTCAATGCCCGCAAGATTATGGGTGATAGTCTCGGCTGATATCAGAGAGCGTGCTTCATCACGGAAAGAAGGGTCGCCGATTCTGGCTGTTCCCCCTCCCATTAGAGCAATAGGGCGGTGACCATGCTTCTGAAGCAGGCGCAGCATCATAATAGAGAGCGCGTTGCCGATATGAAGGGAGTCAGCCGTCGGATCAAAGCCGATATAGGCGGTAACTGGCCCCTCCATAAGGGCTCCGTCAAGACCTTCGGCGTCCGTACACTGAAAAACCATCCCTCGAGCTTGTGCCTCTTGCAAAAAGGCACTGCGGGGGGAGAAATCAAACGTCATGCAGCATTTTCCTGATTATGATTCCGAGAAAAGGGGCGCTATCCAGCCGCCTTTGCAGCCATACGGAACTCAGTCTGGCGACTGGCGACATGCTCTTCTAGAGCATCTGCGACTGAATCTGCATATTTGGCGAAGATATGGTCTGCCTGCTCGAAAATCCGATAATCGACAACGACATTTTTTTGCGTATTCAGCTTTTCGACGACTTTACGGATACTGCTTTCTGGTGCCATGGAGTCTTTTCCGCCGGCGATCATCAGACCACTGCATGGGCAGGGAGCGAGAAAACCGAAGTCGTAATCACTGGCTGGCGGTGCAATACTGATCCAGCCACTGATTTCCGGTCGCCTCATAAGAAGTTGCATGCCAACGAAAGCGCCGAAAGAATAACCACCGATCCAGAGTTCACTGGAGTTGGGATTAATCATCTGCATCCAGTCCAGAGCTGCGGCTGCATCGGAAATTTCTCCAATACCACCATCATAACGCCCTTGTGATCGTCCGACGCCACGAGAGTTAAACCGCATGACGGAAAAGCCCATTTGCTGGAAACGACGGTACATCGTGTAGGTGATGCGGTTATTCATCGTCCCTCCATGTAGAGGATGGGGATGAAGGACCAGAGCCAATGGTGCATTGGCATTGTCGGAATGGTGATAACACCCTTCAAGCCGCCCTTCAGGGCCAGCGAACATCACTTCAGGCATTCGTCTCTCAATTACTGTACCTGTTTCGTTCTGGTCATCTTGCCGGACCAGGGGGAACAGGCGGTCGGAAAAGATCAATTAGGCAGGGGTACGCCCCTGCGACGTGAAGCAGACAAAGAAGTCTGTCTCTTGGCAAGACAGCCGCTTTTATATCGGTTTTGAAACCGGAATTTCCACAAAAATCGACAGTCTCATGAATCATTCAGCCCTGATGACTGCTGTCAAATCTGAAAGAGTACCAAAAAGCAACTGATTTTCCGGCTCGTTCAGGGTAAAACAGGCTTGTTATTTTCAGTTTTTCCGGTTTGGTCAGTCTATGCCTCCTTTTCCTCCAGAACCTGTTTATCTTGATGCCAATGCAACGGAAATCCTTCGTCCTGAGGCGAAAATGGCCATGATAAAAGGAATGGAACTGATCGGGAATCCGTCTTCAGTGCATTTTTACGGACGTCAGGCGCGTCAGGCGCTTGAGGAGGCGCGGAAGGTCGTAGCTTCTTTTTTTGGAAGAGGGGCGGGATGTTGCGTTTTTACTTCCGGTGCTACGGAAGCAGACATGCTGGCGCTCCATGCTTTTGGGTTCCGAGGTAAACGTCGTATCCTTGTAGGGGCTACTGAACATGATGCTATCTTGCAAGGGGCTCCACAAGCTGTAACATTACCTGTCGACGGGAAAGGCCTGCTGAGGCTGGACGTTCTTCGTTCCTGTCTTCAGGATGGAGTACCCAGCTTGGTCTGTGTCATGGCGGCCAATAATGAGACAGGCATTCTTTCCCCTTTGGATGATGTCGCTGCTTTATGTAGGGATTACGGTGCTTTCCTTCATATAGACGCTGTACAGACTATAGGGCGTATATCTCTTCCGCCTGATATTACGGCAGGAGCCAGTATCGCTCTTTCAGGTCATAAATTTGGCGGTCCCAAAGGGGCAGGGGCTTTGGTCTTGCCGGAAGATCATCCCCTTGAGCCCCTTATCCCTGGAGGAGGGCAAGAGAGCGGGCGGCGAGGGGGGACACCAGCGTTACCTAATATTATGGGTATGGCCGCAGCTTTGGAAGAAGCGTCCCGGCAGGATTGGGGTCCTGTCAGATCCTTAATAAACAGGCTGGAAGGTCTGGTACAGGAGGTAGGAGGGGAAAGTGTTAATGCAGGGCTGGATCGGCTGCCGAATACGCTGTCTGTGATTTTGCCAGGGATTGCGGCTCAGACGCAGCTCATGATGCTGGATCTGGACGGCTTCTGCGTTTCAGCAGGGTCCGCTTGTTCCTCAGGAAAAGTTTCTGTCTCTCACGTGTTGCGTGCCATGGGACTTGGAGAAAAGGCAGGGCAGGCTATTCGTATTTCTCTTCCTTGGAATGTGAAGGCAAATCAGGTGGATGCTTTTGCTAAAGCCTATCAGGAGATGGCAAAACGTCTTCTGAAACGATAAGATGAACGTCGTCACGTATGAAAGCTTGGCATGGGAGTCTTGCGCCTTGTTGCCGGACGTTTTACCTCATGGGGCGAGCACAGCTTTTGGAATTTGAGGGGAGAAAAAATGCCTCATATCGTTTTTATTGAACAGGATGGGACGCGTCACGAAGTTGATGCCAAGATTGGTCTGTCCGTGCTGGAAATTGCTCATGAGCATGATATTAATCTTGAAGGAGCATGTGAGGGGTCTCTCGCTTGTGCAACATGTCACGTCATCGTTGACCCTGCCTGGGCGGACAAGCTTACGCCGCCGACTGACGACGAAGAAGATATGTTGGATCTGGCTTTCGGTCTCGAAAAGACCTCCCGTCTTGGTTGTCAGATTGTAATGACAGAAGCTCTCGATGGGCTTGTTGTCCGTTTGCCTAAAGCTCACTGACCATAAGCACTCTGGGAGGTATCGACGGTTTATGCGTATTCTCGTGGCCATGTCCGGAGGTGTTGATAGTTCTGTGGTGGCGGCCTTGCTGAAAAAACAGGGTTACGAGGTAATAGGGGCAACATTGCAGCTTTATGATAATCGTGGCCCTGCCAAGGCAGGTTCCTGTTGTGCAGGACGCGATATCATGGATGCACGGGCGGTCGCAGACCGGATGGGGTTCCCTCATTATGTTATCGATGCGGAAACCCGTTTTCGTGATAGTGTTATTGAGAGTTTTGCTGATGCCTACGCGCGGGGCGAAACACCGGTTCCCTGTGTGGCGTGCAATCAGGGCGTAAAATTTACTGATCTTCTGAACATGGCCCGTGATCTGGGATGTGATGCCATGGCAACGGGTCATTATGTCAGGCGTGTTGAGGGGGGGGATCGTGTGGAACTGCATCGCCCCGTAGATATGACACGGGATCAGTCGTGGTTTCTGTTTGCTACGACACAGGAACAGCTTGATTTTCTGCGTTTCCCTTTAGGGGAGATGCCCAGCAAGGATGATGTAAGGGCATTGGCTGCCGAGTTTGGACTGGAAATTGCCGACAAGCCCGACAGTCAGGATATCTGTTTTGTCACAAAGGGATCCTACGTCGATCTCGTCGAAACCATGCGGCCAGAAATTAAAGGGCCAGGTGATATTGTTGATGAAGATGGCCATAAACTGGGTCGGCATGAAGGGATTGCCCGCTATACGGTAGGACAGAGCAAAAGGCTTGGTGATATCCATACCAGCACGGGAGAAAGGCAGGTTGTCACGCGTATTGATGTGCCGGCACGGCGTATTATTGTCGGGTCCCGAGCCAGTCTGGAAGAAAAAGACAAACAGAGCCACATTATCCTGCGTGATATGAACTGGTTGATTGATGTCGGGTCCGAAGGTGTAAGCTGCGGTGTTCAGTTACGAGCACGTGAGGGGCTCAGGCAGGCTGTAGTCAGGCCGTCGGCGCATCATCAGGCCATCGTAATGCTTGAAGAGCCTGCCCTACCGGCGCCAGGACAGGCTTGTGTCCTTTATCAGGGGACGCGTGTTCTGGGCGGTGGTTTTATTACCTCAGAGAAGAGTGCGTGAAACATGACAGGCAAACTGCTTTTGGGATCTTTCCGTTATTCATCCTGGTCGCTCAGAGGCTGGCTAGCAGTCCGCCTTGCAGGACTGAGTGTTCAGGAAGAGATCATTCCCTTGAAAGGGGGAGGCAAGACGGACGAAATTCACAGACGTTCTCCCAATCGTCTTGTTCCCTATCTTGAACATGATGGTGCCAGGGTTTGGGAAAGTCTGGCGATTTGTCTTTACTGTGCCGAGCTCGAACCTTCCTTGCTTCCGTCGGAACGCAAGGCACGGGCGCATGCCTATAGTATCAGTGCCCAGATGCATGCGGGGTTTCGGAGTTTGCGGCAGATATGCCCCATGGATATTGGGCGCGTTCCTGCCTATCCTCTAAATTTGACGGAAGAGCAGGAAGCAGGCCTCCATGCTGATCTTGCGCTTTTGGGAAGCACGCTTTTTCAGGCCTTAACGCGGACAGGGCGTGTAACGCCTTATTTATTCGGCGACAGGTTTGGTATCGCGGATTGTATGTATGCCCCTGTGATGCTGCGTATCAGACAATATGCTCTCGAAACATTATTGCCTGCAGAGGTTGTCGAGTGGTGTGAAAGGGGGCTCGCTCATCCCTTGATGCTGGAATGGACAGAAAGGGCGCTGGCTGAGCCGGAAGAGTGGCGTTTATCCTACGGCTAGGAATCCTTTTCTCCTTTTTTGAGGGTTACGAGATTCTGAGGTGGGGAATATGCCGGAATTATGTGGTACGCGTGAAATAATTATATCCAGATAAATATTTCCTTCTGCTCTGGTCACTCATATGGACAGAAGCACGCACTTATGGTGTCATTACCATGTAATTTTGTTTCTCCCGTCAACCCTTGCACGTCGTCAAGGGGGGCGTAGTGTCACAGGTTGGGATTTATGGCATATCTTGAGGGTCTTTTTGAAACAGTTCCAGAACGTTCCGATTTGCGTTTGCGGATTACTGAGCGGACACGCAAGTCCGAAGAAGAATGCATCAGGGAATTTTTGGGGCGGGAGATTCTGACACAGGAACAGAAGACACTTGCTACAGAAACGGCCATGAGGTTGGCGCGCAGTCTGCGTAATCAGAAGCGTCCTGGCATTGTAGAACAGCTTGTGCAGGAATTCAGTCTGGCTTCTGAAGAGGGCGTTGCCCTGATGAGTCTGGCTGAGGCCTTGCTGAGGACACCCGATGAGGCCACGAGAGACGACTTGATTCGCGATCAGGTTTGTCTGGGGAACTGGTTATCACATTCGGGCAGAGGCAAGCCGCTGATCATTAATGCGGCTTCTTGGGGACTGGCACTGACGCGCGATATTGTTGCTCCTTCAGAGCGTGTGGGCCGGGTCATGGCGTTTGTAAAACGCCGGGGCATGCCTTTCATTCGTCTGGCAATGCGCCAGGCCATGCAGATGATGGGACGGCAGTTCGTTATGGGAGAGACCATTGAGCAGGCTCTCAAGCTCGCCCGCAAGCATGAAGATGAAGGTTTCACATATTCTTACGATATGTTGGGCGAGGCCGCTCTTGATCAGGCCGATGCCGACCGTTACAAGGCAGACTACCACGCGGCGCTGGAAGCGATTGGTAAAAACGCTCGTGGCAGTAATGTTTACGAGAGGGCTGGTCTTTCCATAAAATTATCAGCCCTTCATCCTCGCTATAGCCGTTTGCAGCGTGACCGCGTTATGAGCGAGTTGCTGCCGATTGTAAAAGATCTGGCGGTGCGGGCGCGTCATTATGATATTGGCCTGAATATTGACGCTGAAGAGAGCGAGCGTCTTGAAATTTCCCTCGATCTTCTGGAATCTCTATGTCAGGATCCAGATCTGGCAGGCTGGAACGGGATCGGGTTCGTCGTGCAGGCTTATGGCCGTCGCGCTCCCGCAGTGCTTGATTATATTATTGACCTCGGACGTCGTACTGACCACCGCATTATGGTGCGTCTGGTGAAGGGGGCCTATTGGGACAGTGAGGTCAAAAAAGCCCAGATCGACGGTGCTTCTGATTTCCCTGTCTATACCCGTAAATGTCATACGGATGTCAGTTATCTGGCTTGTGCTGCGAAATTACTGGCAGCTCCCAAGGAAATTTTTCCTCAATTTGCTACACATAATGCCAGGACAGTTGCGTCTATCTTCGCCATGGCAGGGCATGATTTCTCCATAGGGCGTTACGAGTTTCAGTGTTTGCATGGGATGGGTGAGCCTCTTTACAGCCAGGTCGTAGGATCGAAGACGCTGAATCGTCCCTGCCGTATTTATGCTCCTGTTGGCACGTATGAAACATTACTGGCTTATCTGGTGCGACGCCTTCTGGAGAATGGTGCCAATTCATCCTTCGTTAATCTTGTCGGTGATCATTCTGTCCCGCTGGAGAAGCTGGTTGAAGATCCTGTCGAGCAGACACATGATATTTACCCAGTGGGAAGCCGCCACCCCCTGATCAAGGCACCACAGGATCTTTTCGGTAAAGAGCGTAAAAACTCTGCCGGGATGGATCTTTATGATGAAAATACATTGCGGCAGCTGAAAGAAGCTCTGAAACAATGTCCTGAAACGTCAGAAGGGGCTTCATTAATCGTTGGACGTGACCCTTCTACCGAAAAGCGTGACGTGCTTAATCCGGCAGATCAGGCAGATGTTGTTGGTACCATTCAGTACGCAACGGCAGAAGATGTGACTCAAGCTGTAGATGTAGCGGAAAAATCCACAACAGCCTGGGCTTCAAAATCACCCGCTGACCGTGCCGGGATTCTGGAACATGCTGCTGACCTGCTTGAGGAAAAGCGCGTATCCTTTATGGCCCTGGCTATCCGGGAAGCGGGGAAATCATATCCTAATGCTGTGTCTGAGGTGCGCGAAGCGATTGATTTCCTGCGTTATTATGCCAGCCTAATTCGTGCTGACTTCAGCAATGATACGCATCGTCCGCTGGGTACTATTGTCTGTATCAGTCCCTGGAACTTCCCATTGGCTATTTTTCTTGGTCAGGTGACAGCGGCCCTGGCTGCTGGCAATAATGTTCTAGCCAAGCCGGCTGAATCAACGTCCCTGATTGCAGTTGAGGCTGTGAAACTGATGCACAAGGCGGGTGTCCCTGCCGAAGCTCTCCAGCTTGTGCTTGGCCGTGGCAGCGATATTGGCACAGCTCTTGTCTCGGACAAGCGTATTGCTGGCGTGATGTTTACGGGTTCTACAAAAGTGGCGCAGTCCATTGCAGGGCATCTTGCCGGACGTCTTGGACGTAACGGTCAGCCTGTTCCGTTTGTGGCGGAGACGGGCGGTCTGAATGCCATGATCGTTGATTCGACAGCGCTGCCAGAACAGGCAATCGTGGATATTGTCAATTCTGCTTTTGACAGTGCAGGGCAGCGTTGCTCGGCTCTGCGTCTGCTTTGCGTGCAGGATGAGGCTATGCCCCGTATCCTGCCTCTTCTGAAAGGCGCCATGGCGGAATTGCGTGTTGGAGCTCCGGGTCGTCTGGAAACGGATGTAGGACCTGTGATCAACCAGCGTGCCCGTGACGGGATTATGGAGCATATCACGAGGTTTAAAGACAAAAAGTACAGGGTCTTTTCCTCTCCGCTTGTCACAGAGGAAACGGAATGTGGATTCTTTGTGCCTCCTACCCTCATTCAAGTTCATTCAGTAGAAGAGATTGGCGGTGAGGTTTTTGGCCCTGTGCTGCATGTCATGCCGTATCATCGTCGTGGTCTTGAGACGCTTGTGAGGGATATTAATGCCACAGGTTACGGATTAACCTTCGGCGTCCATAGTCGCCTACCTTCGACGATCAACCGGCTGGTTGAAAAGATTGAAGCCGGAAATGTCTACGTCAATCGCAATATGGTTGGAGCTGTGGTTGGCGTTCAGCCTTTTGGTGGTCGTGGTCTTTCGGGAACAGGTCCAAAAGCAGGTGGTCCTCTTGCGGTGCGGCGTCAGCTTGCCGAAGCTCCGGCTTGTTCTCTGACGACCGGGACGACGGGTCTTTCTCCTATGTCGCGTTCATGGCTGCTTTGGCTGAGAGCGAATGATGCAAGTCTTGCTCAGGAAGTTTTACCTTGGATGAGCCATGGTCTGCTTGGGACTACGCTTGAAATGCCTTCGCCTGTCGGAGAGACCAACCACTATTCTCTCACCCCGCGGGGAGAAGGACTAATTCTGGCGGAGACAGAAGCGGGACTCAAGCGCATGATCAGTTACGCCATAAGTTGCGGGAATCAGGTTTGTGTTATGGCGTCTCCAGAGCTTACTCCCTGCCTTAGGACATTACCGGATGTTGTGGCGAAGGAGATCACCATTGTGAAAAACAGAGGTGATGTAAAGGATTGCGCCTTCATTCTTTCAGAGACAGAGAACGAGACATTGTGGCAGATCGTACGTGATCTTCTCCAGGATGAAAAACATTCTGTTCCTCTGGTCTATATTGGTGATGCTGCGAGCTTGCGGCCTGAATGGCTGCTGGAAGAAAAACATGTCAGCAATAACGTGGCTGCTGCTGGTGGTAATGCCCGTCTGATGGCCCAGATCTGATTGTCGATCCAGATTATCTGATCAGAAATGAAAAGACCCTCTTCTTTCTGTAGAAGAGGGTCTTTTTTTATGAATGAACGACATTCCGGGATGAAAAGTGAGGTAATCTCATGTAATCACGAAGGGTCGGATAATTTAGTACATCCCTCAGGCGTTTGGGAACGCAGAAAAGCAGCCAGTTCTTTAAAAGATTCCGCACGAGGATCAGAAGGGCGCCACATGAGACTAATCGTGCGCTTGGCCTCTTTCCCCTGAATGGGACGTACAGTGACCAGAGTTTGCAATTCGGCACGGTGTTCCAAAGCCAGGCATGGGATCAGGGAAAATCCTTCTCCGGCTGCAATCATGTGCCAGAGCATTTCCAGACTGGTCGCCAGACGCTGGTCCTGTGGACGGAAATTGGCAGGACATATGGAAAGAGCCTGCTCACGCAGGCAATGGCCATCTTCAAGCAAAAGAAGGTCGGGGCGCGCCAGATCCTTGAAGGTAATGGCTTTTTTCTGGGCAAGCTCATGATCTTTGGGAAAAACGGCCAAAAATGGTTCTTCAAATAAAAGTGTCTGCTCAAAATGAGTTGTCGTTGATGTCGGCGACATGATCGCCAGATCAAGGTCGCCTTGTCTAAGGGCATTGACAAGGTTTTCTGTCGTCATTTCACTTAGACGCAAACTAAGCTGTTCGTAAGAATGGCGCAGTTTTGGCAGAAGGGAGGGAATATAATAAGGGCCGAGGGTGGGAATCAAACCGATATGAAGCATCCCATTGAGCGGGCCGGTGTAAGCGCGTGCCACTTCCAGAAGTCTGCGTGCGGAAGTCAGAACGTCTCGTGCCATACCGATCAGTTTCTCACCATCAGGAGTAGGAGCCACATGGCGACGCGTGCGCTCGAATAATGTCACATTCAGGAGCAGCTCAAGTTTACGGACCTGTTCAGACAGACCTGCCTGACTGACGCCGCAGCGTTCTGCTGCACGGGAGAAGTTGCGTAAATCATCTACCGCAACCACATATTCAATATCCCTGAGGGATAGGCCGGAGAGAGGAACATAAGACATAGTCTCTAAATGGGATCTCCTCTTGTCTGGGAAAAGGGGTGATGGTGAGTGTAACCTTCTATAATCCCTTCTGCTACGTGAGGATAGTCGGTTAAGAAGCTCTTGACAGTCAGAGGTTCATCCTGCTTCCATTAAGAGACGCTTCGCTGTGTCGCGATGTAGTTTAAACGTAACTTTTCATAGGAGATTTTTGATGCCAGCTATTGGTTCACAGGTAAAACCTTTTACCGCAGAGGCATTTCAGGGCGGTAAATTTATCACTGTTACCGATTCTGATCTGCGAGGGAAATGGTCAGTTGTCTTCTTCTATCCGGCCGATTTTACTTTTGTCTGCCCGACGGAACTGGAGGACCTGGCGGAAAACTATGAAACATTCAAGAAACTGGGTGTAGAAATCTATTCAGTTTCGACGGACAAGCATTTTACCCACAAAGCTTGGCATGACACGTCTCCGGCCATTGGCAAGGTGCAATATGTCATGGTTGGTGATCCGGCAGGCACAATTGCTCAGAATTTCGATGTTTTGATCAATGATGGCAGCCATCTGGCAGAGCGTGCGACGTTCCTGATCGATCCTGAAGGTCGCATTCAGTACATCGAAACAACATCTGGTGGTGTTGGCCGTAGTGCGACAGAGCTGCTTGATAAAGTTCGTGCTGCTCAGTATGTCGCGTCTCATCCCGGGGAGGTCTGCCCTGCCAAATGGAAAGAAGGGGAAACGACCCTGACTCCGTCTCTGGATCTGATCGGCAAGATCTGAGACCAATCCGGACTTACGGTTTTGCAGGTGATGGGTATCATCTGCAAAAAGGGCGTGCCGCTGGGGAGATGGCACGCCCTTTTTTCGCTGTGTCTTCGCGTGGACCTACTGGCCCCGCTTATTACGAGGTAAAGAATGCTGACCGATGAGCTGAAAACGCAGTTGCGTAGCTATCTGCAACATATTCAACAGGACATTTCACTCGAGTCGTCACTGGGCAGTGACGAAAAATCGATAGAGATGCGTAAGTTTCTTATAGAAATTTCCGACCTCTCTGACAAGATTATCTTTAATGAGGATGGTAAAAACGAGCGTCGTCCCTCTTTTGATATAAAACGTGTTGGGACTGATATTGCTGTTACTTTTGCGGGTATTCCGCTGGGGCACGAGTTTTCATCTCTTGTTCTGGCATTGCTGCAGGTTGGGGGGCATCCGCCCAGAATTGAGGAAGCACAGAAGGAGCGAGTCCTTTCTTTGAAGGGGTCTTATCATTTTGAGACCTATTTCTCTCTCTCTTGCCATAATTGTCCTGATGTCGTGCAGGCGCTCAATATGATGAGCGTGCTTAACCCGCAGATCAGACACACAGCCATAGATGGTGGTCTGTTTCCGAAAGAGGTGGCTGAACGTGACATACGTTCTGTTCCGCAGGTTTTTCTGAATGGGGAACCCTTTTCCACAGGCAGAATGGATCTTGAACAGATTCTGGCAAAGATTGACAAAGCGGGTGAAGTTCGGGCTGTTGAAAGTCTTAATGATGAGGCCCCGTTTGACGCTCTTGTAGTGGGTTCTGGGCCTGCGGGGTCGGCGTCAGCAATTTATCTGGCACGGAAAGGCTTGAGAACAGGGCTGGTCGCCGAGCGTTTTGGTGGTCAGGTGATGGATACGTCCGGGATTGAGAATTTTATCTCAGTTCCTGAAACTGAGGGAACCATCCTGTCTCGTAATCTTGAGACTCATGTAAGACATTATGACATTCGTATCCTGCTTTCCCAGCGTGCTGCTGGTCTGGTGCCTGGAAAAAGCGCGGGTGATCTTCATGAAGTTATCCTTGAAAATGGCGCAAGGCTGAAAGCCCGTACGGTTATTATCGCGACGGGGGCGAGAATCCGTCCACTCGGAGTGCCGGGAGAGGAAAAATATCGCACGCGTGGTGTCGCCTATTGTCCACATTGTGACGGACCCTTTTATAAAGGACGTCCTATTGCGGTCGCGGGAGGGGGTAATAGTGGCGTTGAGGCCGCGATTGATCTGGCGGGGATTGTCTCTCATGTGACGCTTTTGCAGCGTAATAAAGTGCTGAAGGCGGATCAGGTTTTACAAGACAAGCTTCAGACCCTGCCGAATGTTACAGTCATTAAGAATGCTCTTCCTGTTGAAGTCGAGGGTAATGGAGAGAAAATGACTGGTCTCGTCTGGAAGGACAGGAACACAGGTCAGGATCATCAGCTTGATGTTGAAGGGATTTTTATTCAGATCGGGCTGGATCCCAATTCCGACTGGGTCAAGGGCGTGCTGGATTTGACGGAGCGTGGCGAGATTATTATTGATGAGCGCTGTTGCACGTCTGTACCTGGTATCTTTGCAGCAGGTGATGTGACAACCGTTCCCTACAAGCAGATTGTCATTGCCATTGGCGAAGGCGCCAAGGCTGCTTTGACGGCTTTCGACTATATGATCCGGACGCCCGTCAAGCCGTAATAGGCAAAGGCAGAGAAGTCGCTTTCTCTCTTTTTGAGAGAGGCGGCTCTTTCGTAATTGAATAAAAGAGAAAATGGTGCCGACACTCGGATTTGAACCGAGGGCCTACTGATTACGAATCAGTTGCTCTACCCCTGAGCTATGTCGGCTCCTTTGGGGGAGGATATATAGGAGAGACTTCTTCCCTGCAACGGGAGATACGAATTTTTTACACAGAATTTTGAGTAAAGGCTTGCGGCGTTTCATTCTCTGGCGCAAGAGAGAGAGATGTTTAGGAACAGCCGCTTCTATAAAGGTCTTTGGTCACGTTGGACGGCCCTGCGCTTTGGTGAAGTCGAATATGATTCCGATTCGGCTTCTGGGATTATCCTTCAATCTGAGCTTGTTCTCGTCCAAGGGCTGAAAGAATGTTCGTCATGTGGCCTGTTTCAGGCTGTGCCAGATCTCCGTCCCGGGCAAGTAGCTGAATGTAAACGTTGTGGTTCCATGCTGGAACGTGTCCGTCGCACATCCCCGATAATGGCCCCTTTGGCGTTTTGTCTAGCGTCTATAGCTCTTTATCTGGCACTACTGGTCAGTCCGCTCATGACTATTGATGTTTATGGGCGGGAAAATACGGTTACGATCAGAAGCGGCCCTCATGAGCTGGTTGATCAGGGTTTTGGCCTGATCGCCATATTAGTTAATCTGGCGACAATTTTGATGCCGGCCGTTGTGCTTGGTTTTATGCTCTTTATTCTTTATGGGGCTTCAAGTCATAAAGCGCCTTCTTTGGTCAGGGACGTTCTGGCTTGGTACGAGAAACTCCGTCCCTGGTCCATGATTGAAGTTTATGTGATCGGGCTGATTGTAGCCTATACCAAGCTGGTTGATTTGGCCGTTGTGAAGCTTCTGCCAGGCTCATTTATTTTATTTGCCCTGATGATCACCATGGCCGCTATGGATTCAACATTTAACTCTGAACTTTTCTGGCACAAATTTCCGCCATCAGACAGAGAACCACCGCGTCTTTATGAGAAAGATTTTCGGACGGAAGATTATATTGTTTCTGAATTGCCGCGTAATCAGTTGCTTTCCTGTATGTATTGCCAGAGCGTTTTTCTGGCAGACCATCCTGTTCCCAACGGGGCCGACATGGGGAACTGCCCTGTTTGCGACCAGACATTGAGGCGGCGGAAACAGAGGAGTGCCATGGCAGCCGCCAGTTACCTTCTTGCAGCGTCAGTCTTTTATATTCCTGCCAACTTGTTGCCGATCATGACATACGTCAAAATGGGGCAGGGGCAACCTAGTACAATTCTGAGCGGTGTAAAACAGCTCTGGCATGCGAATCTTTATGTTCTTGCCCTGATTGTCCTGTTTGCCAGTATAACTTTTCCTGTGTTGAAAATCGTGGCTCTTTCTACGATGCTCTGTTGCGAGGCCTTGCGGAAGGATTGGAATCTAAGGTTCCTTTCCAGACTTTACGGTTTCGTCTGTTTCATCGGGCGTTGGTCGATGATTGACGTCTTTATGATTTCCATTCTGGCAGCTATTGTCAGATTTTCTTTTTTTGCCCATGTTTCAGCTGATTCAGGGGTCGTCTTCTTCGCAAGTGTCGTGGTGTTAACCATTTTTGCTGCCGATGTGTACGATCCTCGTGGGATGTGGGATGCAGCTGGTTATAATTGTACGCTTACCCAAAGCGAGAAAAACTCTCCAGATAAGGTTCTCGTGATGAGAGGTAAGCAAGTGGAGTCCGAACGCACGTGAGTGAATTGCAACAGGGAGCCAAGAAAGAATCTTCAATTTCCCATAAGGCCAAAATAAGGCCGACACGGTTTTCGATCCTCTGGGTTATTCCTATTCTGGCAATTATTATTTCGGCTTCTCTGGCATGGCGGCATTTTGTCACGCAGGGGCCGACCATTGTCATTTCCTTTGATACGGCTGATGGTATCGTTCCGGGACAGACACAGGTCAAGAATAAGGCGGTCAATCTGGGTGTGGTCCAGGGAGTAACGCTTAGTGCCGATATGAAGCATGCAGATGTGACCGTGCAAATGAAAGTGGAAAGCGCACGATATCTGACAGCACATTCACGTTTCTGGGTGGTCAGTCCACGGATTAATGGAGCCAGTATTACTGGTCTGGATACCCTTCTTTCCGGTGCTTATATTGCGCTTGATCCAGGCCAGATTGGTGGGAAATTCCAAGACCATTTCAAGGGACTGGAAACGCCACCTGGCGTAAGGTCGGATCAACCTGGCTCTACTTTCTGGCTGGTTTCTCCGACACTCGAATCCCTTGGATCAGGTTCTCCCGTTTTCTTCCGTGATCTTACGGTGGGGGAAGTGCTTGGTTACACCATGCCACCGGGAGGAGAGGGGCCGATCCTGTTACAGGTTTTTGTGCGGAAGCCCTATGATCATTATCTTAAAAGCGATAGCCGGTTTTGGAATGTGTCAGGGATCCAGGTCGGTTTTGGTCCCGGAGGATTGAAAGTTCACCTTCAGTCTCTTCAGGCACTTCTGTCTGGTGGCGTCGCTTTTGGGCGCCCTCAGAATAAGAGGGGGGATGATGCAACTGATGCTGAGTCCAATTCTGTCTTCAGGCTTTACAGCAGTAAGGAAGAGGCTGATAACACGCGCTATCACAGGAAATTTCGTGTTGCGATTTACGTCGATACCTCCGTGGGTAATTTGACAGAGGGCAGCAAAGTGACGATGTTTGGTTTGCAAGTTGGGGTTGTTACCGGGGTAACGCTCCAGTTAGGGAATGACCAGCATCCTTCTCGTGTGCGTGTGGATATGGAGCTTGAACCTGGCCGTGTGGCCTCGGAAAAGAGTGGGGGCAGAAAACAGTCTGCGACGGTTCTCAATGATCTTATAACCAGTGGTATGAAGGCTTCCATTCAGAATGTCAGTTTCCTGACAGGAGAAGCAATGGTCGTTCTGAGCTTCTCCCATAATTCAAAATCTGGCCAAGTGACTGAAGAAAATGGCGTTGTCATTCTGCCGAGTGAGCCAGGTGGTATGGATGGGATACTGCAATCAGTATCCTCTATCGCTGATAAATTCTCCAATATGCCCCTGACCGAAATGGGTGAGAACCTGAATAATCTCATTGCTCATACAGATGAGCGTATTCATAGCCCTGAAGTAACCCGTTCAATGGTGGCACTGAGAGGATCGTTGCAAGCTCTTAACAGGCTCTTGGACCATGCTGACGATGATCTTCCAGCACTCTCTCATAAGGTTCAGGAAACTCTGGAGCAGGCGCGTCTTCTTCTGAAGACATATGGTGGAGATGAAGATTTCAGTCGTAATCTGAAGACGTTGATCCTGCGTCTGTCGCAAATGTCGCGGTCTTTAAGGCAGACTTCGGATTACATAGACCATCATCCTTCTGCTTTGATTATGGGACGTACGAAATGATGAAATACACACCGTTATTGGCACGCGTCCTGTTCTTAGGAGTCGCGATGGGGGTTGTGAGTGGCTGTTCCAGTGTGGAGCCGCGTTATTATAGTCTTGCACCTTGTTCTGGGACAGTGATTGACCAGTCTTTTGTCAGGCCGTTGGGGAGCATAAAAGTTTATAATGCGTCTTTCCCTTCAAGACTGGATCGTGACACGATTGTACAGGGTGACCAGAATTATAGGCTGAAATTGGCTGAAGCTGCCAGTTGGAGTGAGCCTTTGGGGGAAATGTTGAGCCAGATACTGGTTTCTGATCTGTCTCAAAGATTGCCAGGCCGTGTGATTGTTGCCCAGAATCAGCCAGTTGCTATGGAGCCGTCGGAATTTGTCGATCTCGCGATCCAAAATTTTGAACGTGATGACAGTCGCCATGTCATTATCCGGGGAGTGATTTCTGTCAGGAAAAAAAGTTTACCACAAGATATGGTATCATCTGAACCGTTTTACTGGATCTCTCCGCAGCCTGTTTCTGATAAGGCAGAAGATTTTGTAGCTTCTCTGAGTCAGGGGGTTGGGAACATGGCTGACCAGCTTGCCGTTAAACTGCGCTGATTTTATAAACTGGCCAGAAAATAAAAAACCCCGTCTTTCAATAAGACGGGGTTCCGTAATGGGTTATGTCCCAGTGATTATTATGGGATATCAGATTTTTTCGACCTGATTATAGTCAAGTTCAACGGGAGTAGAGCGTCCGAAAATGGATACGCTGACCTTCAGACGCTGATGTTCGGCATCGACTTCTTCGATACTTCCGTTAAAGGAGGTAAAGGGACCATCAGAAACACGAATCTGCTCACCAATTTCGAAAGTAAGATTGGAGCGTGGATTCTCAATGCCCTCTTTAGCCTGTTGCAGAATCCGTTTCGCTTCTGCATTGGTGATGGGGGTGGGCTTGTTGCGTGTACCCAAGAAGCCGGTGACTTTGGGTGTATCTTTTACCAGATGCCAAGCCTGATCGGTCAATTCCATTTTTATCAGAACGTAACCCGGGAAAAATTTGCGCTCGGCATTCACTTTGCGCCCCCGTTTTACCTCTGTTACTTCTTCGGAAGGAACAAGGATCTCTTCGAAATGGTCCTCAAGGCCTTTTTTGGCGGCCTGTTCACGAATATGCTCGGCAATTTTTTTTTCAAATCCCGAGTAGACATGCACCACGTACCAACGTTTTGCCATGGAACGTTCTTAGCCTCCGACACCAAAAAGCCCGCGGATACCAAGGCCGATCACCTGGTCCACAATGAAAAAGAAAATACATGTAATGGCGACCATGACGAGCACGGCACCTGTGGTGACAATTGTTGTACGGCGCGAAGGCCATGTGATGCGCCGTGCTTCAGCTCGTACATCCGAAAAATACTTGAACAGGTTGAACCCTGAGCTTGCAGGCGCTGGAGGTATCTTCCGGGAATCGTCTTTCGGGTTACTCACCGACACCATTCATCCTCGAACTCAAAAACAACTCTCACTCTAAGAAGGGAATTTCCCCGATAGACCGGGAGTAAAGTGGCAGGGGTGGAGGGTCTCGAACCCGCAACCTCCGGTTTTGGAGACCGGCGCTCTAGCCAATTGAGCTACACCCCTTTTTATCGAATCGTAGCGATAAGACCTCGGTAAGGTCAATCCAAAACGTCGATGGGCGGAAAAGAGAATGACTGGCTTATAAAGTCAAGCCCTTTGTTACTGATTATCAAAAAAAGCTTTACCATGACGAAAAGCACTTGCCCAAAGTGGAAGGAATAGGGTAATGAAACCGCGACTTGACCGAGCGGGCGTAGCATAATGGTAATGCAGTAGCCTTCCAAGCTTCTGACGAGGGTTCGATTCCCTTCGCCCGCTCCAGGGTATCCCTCACATTTTCTGGTTTATGGTTTCCTCTAAAGTTCTTTGCGAGATCTTTGGGGGCTGGCCGTAAGTATAAAAGCCTTAAAAAACTCTTTCTGCCTCTATGTTGCCTTTTGTCTGTAGTGCATGCTAGGGAACAGATCAGAATTTAGGGGTAGATCAGACTGGACTAATTTCTACATTCGTGTAGATGTTCGTGCAGTCTGACTTGCGAGGGCTGGCTCTCGGCTGGTTTGAGCGAACAAAACTTTATATGACGGAATATGCCCGTGACTGTAGCACAGCAACAGCGTAACAAGGCACCCAGCGAGGTCGCGCAGCGTTACGCTCGTGCCTTTTATGAGATCATTGCAGGGAAAGCGGATTCGTCCGCTATTCTGGAACGTCTTGGTCGTTTTCTGGAGGCCATTGAGGATAACGTGGAATTGCAGGCGTTTCTGTCTGATACCCGGTTTGATCCGCGCAATGCAGCCCAGTTTGCTTCGGCGCTTGCCCAGACACTTGCCCTTGGTGACGATTTGCGTCGCCTTATAGGGACGGTTGCCCGTAATGGGCGCCTTCCAGAGTTGGGTGGTATCCTTGATGCCGTCCAGCGGCTTGAGGCCAAAGCGCATCAGATTGTCGAAGTCGAGGTTAATACAGCACAACCTCTTAGCGATGAGCAGCGCGGGCGTCTCGTAGCCAGCCTGGAAGAGGCGGGCTATGCTCATACTTCCATTACCGAGCATCTTGATCCTTCGCTTCTTGGAGGAAGTGTCATACGTGTCGGTTCAGTTCTTTTTGATACATCAATCGCCGGGCGTCTGGCCCGTTTGCAGCACGCCATGAAGGGAGCCGCGTGATGGACATCCGTCCCGCCGAAATTTCGGAAATCCTTAAGCAGCAGATCGCTGCATTTGACCAGCCGGAAGCTGTTTCTGAAACGGGCACAGTTTTGTCCATCGGTGATGGTATCGCCCGTGTGTACGGTCTGACCAATGTGATGGCCGGGGAAATGGTTGAGTTTGAGGCGACGGGCCTTCGTGGTATGGCGCTGAATCTTGAGGCTGATCACGTTGGTATCGTCGTGTTTGGCAGTGGTAACGAGATCAGCGAGGGCGACACCGTCCTGCGTACTGGTAAAGTCGTTGAGGTCCCTGTCGGTCGGGGACTGTTGGGGCGTGTTGTCGATGGGCTGGGCAATCCAATTGATGGTAAAGGCCCCCTGAAGGACGTCGAGTACCGTAAGGCGGACGTTATCGCTCCTGGTATCATGCTTCGTAAATCTGTCAGTGAGCCGATGCAGACAGGGATCAAGGCTATTGATGCCCTCGTTCCCATCGGGCGCGGTCAGCGTGAGCTGGTCATTGGAGACCGCCAGACAGGTAAAACCAGCATCCTGATTGATACGATCATTGCACAGAAATCTGTCAATGACCGTGGTGATGATAAGGCATCTCTTTACTGCATTTATGTTGCTGTTGGGCAAAAGCGTTCCACGGTTGCGAATCTGGTACGTACCCTGACTGAAACAGGGGCTATAAATTACTCTATCGTCGTTGCGGCGACAGCGTCGGATGCTGCTCCCATGCAGTATCTTGCTCCTTATACTGCCTGCTCAATGGGTGAGTATTTCCGCGATAATAGCATGCATGCTTTGGTATGTTACGATGATTTGTCCAAACAGGCTGTAGCTTATCGTCAGATGTCTCTGTTGCTTCGTCGTCCTCCCGGACGTGAGGCTTTCCCTGGTGATGTGTTCTATCTCCATTCTCGTTTGCTTGAACGCGCTGCAAAGATGTCTGATGCCTGTGGTGCTGGTTCGTTAACAGCTCTTCCTGTTATTGAAACGCAGGCGGGAGATACGGCGGCCTATATCCCGACGAACGTGATTTCTATCACGGATGGTCAGATTTTCCTTGAAACCGATCTGTTTAATAAAGGTATTCGTCCCGCTGTGAACGTTGGCGGATCGGTATCGCGTGTTGGTTCTGCGGCGCAGATCAAGGCAATGAAGCAGGTTGCAGGCAAGGTAAAACTTGAACTGGCACAGTATCGTGAAATGGCAGCATTCTCACAGTTTGCTTCTGATCTGGATCCTGCCACGCGCAAGCAGCTTGAGCGCGGAGCACGTCTGGTTGAACTGCTGAAGCAACCAGAGGCTCATCCTTTGGCTGTTGAAGAGCAGGTTGTTGTGCTTTTTGCCGGTATGCGTGGTTTCGTCGACAATGTTCCTGTCAGCAAGGTCGTTGCTTATGAGGCGGCTCTTCTGTCAGAGATGCGTCATGGGCAGCAGGAATTGCTCGAGGCAATTCGTACGCAAAAGCAACTGACGCCGGAGACAGAAGAGAAACTCAAATCTGTTTTGACGTCTTTCGGAAAACGGTTTCTGGCGGCGTGAGGATATAAATCATGCCTTCGTTGAAAGAACTGCGCGGGAGGATTGCAGGCGTCAAATCGACGCGGAAAATCACCAGCGCGATGAAAATGGTTGCCGCCTCAAAATTGAGGCGCGCCCAGTTGCAGGCTGAGGCTTCACGGCCTTATGCCGAAACGATGCGGAAAATGATGATGGAATTGGCCTCTACCCTTGAGGGTCTGGAAGGGATTCCCCTTCCGGCCCTTTTGAAGGGGACGGGGAAAGATCAGATTCATCTTCTTGTTGTCATGACCTCAGACAGGGGTTTGGCCGGCGGTTTCAACGCGACTATGGTCCGTGCTGTCCGTAAAAGGGCTGATGAACTGATCAGTCAGGGCAAGACCGTCAAGATTTTGCCGATTGGGGCAAAAGGGGCCGATATTCTGGGGCGCTATTATCCAGGTTCAATGCTTGCGACCATGCGGAGTATTATGGGAGCAGCGCCGTCCTATGATTATGCCAGCACTGTCGCAGCAAAAATTACGGCTCTTCTTGAAGAGGGTCAGTTTGATTGCTGTACGTTGTTCCGTAATCGCTTTGTCAATGCCATGACTCAGATTCCTGAGCAGATTGGCCTGATTCCTTTACCTGTCGGCGATAATGATAATCGCGAAAAAGCAGGTGATGTAGCCCCTTATGGGTTTGAACCTGACGAAGAAACTCTTTTAACCCGCCTTCTTCCGCGTAATCTCGAAGTGCAGCTTTATGCTGCCATGCTTGAAAGTGCGGCGGGAGAACAGGGTGCGCGTATGACGGCTATGGATAATGCCAGCCGTAACGCAGGGAAAGCCATTGATCGCTTGTCACTGAAATATAACAGAACGCGGCAAGCAAATATTACTAACGAGCTGATCGAAATTATTTCCGGCGCAGAAGCCGTCTAAGATCACGCAGGAGACGAAATAGATGTCTGAGACACTCAACCGTTCTGCTGACCCAGCGGAGACTGCAAAGGGCCGGGTCATTCAGGTTAAAGGCCCCGTTGTAGATGTACAGTTTACAGGCAAGCTGCCTCATATTCTGAACGCACTTCACGTTCAGGTCGGTGAGCGCACCCTTGTGCTGGAAGTCGCACAGGAAATTGGCGAACGTCAGGTGCGCTGTGTTGCTATGGACAGCACAGATGGCCTGGTTCGTGGGGCAGAGGTAATTGATACAGGAGCACAGATCACGGTCCCCGTTGGGCCGGCGACGCTGGGTCGTATTCTTAATGTGATTGGTGAGCCAGTTGATGGCATGGGACCCGTGAAAACGGACAGCTATTCCCCTATCCATCGCCCGGCACCCAGCTTTGAGGAACAGGCTGCGACCAGCGAAATTCTGGTTACGGGAATCAAGGTTGTTGACCTCCTTTGCCCTTACCTTAAAGGTGGCAAGATCGGCCTGTTTGGTGGCGCCGGCGTGGGTAAGACGGTCATTATTCAGGAGCTTATCAATAATATTGCCAAGGCTCATGGTGGTGTATCCGTTTTTGCCGGTGTCGGTGAACGTACACGTGAAGGTAATGACCTGTATTATGAAATGCAGGATGCCGGCGTGATCAAAATTTCCGAGGACGGAAGCACGGAAGGTTCGAAAGTGGCCCTGATTTATGGCCAGATGAATGAACCTCCTGGAGCTCGTGCCCGGGTGGCTCTTACGGGGCTTTCTGTTGCAGAATATTTCCGCGATGTTGAGGGACAGGATGTTCTCTTCTTCGTTGATAATATTTTCCGCTTTACGCAGGCAGGTTCCGAAGTGTCAGCTCTGCTTGGTCGTATCCCTTCAGCGGTGGGGTATCAACCAACATTGGCGACAGAAATGGGCGCTCTTCAGGAACGTATTACCTCCACGACGAAGGGTTCCATTACGTCTGTGCAGGCTGTTTATGTGCCAGCTGACGACTTGACCGATCCTGCCCCGGCAGCAACATTCGCTCATCTGGATGCGACGACGGTTCTTAACCGTTCAATCGCTGAGATGGGGATTTATCCTGCGGTTGATCCTCTCGACTCAACGTCACGTTCCCTTGATCCCAAGATCGTTGGGGAAGAGCACTACGAAGTGGCACGCAAGGTCCAGAGTATTCTGCAGAATTATAAGGATCTTCAGGATATCATCGCCATTCTTGGGATGGATGAGCTGTCTGAAGAAGATAAGCAGATCGTTGGTCGTGCTCGTCGTATCCAGCGTTTCCTTTCCCAGCCTTTCCACGTGGCTGAGGTCTTCACAGGAGCACCGGGGAAACTGGTTTCATTGGCTGATACGGTTCGTTCCTTTAAGGCTGTTGTTGATGGTGAATATGATCATCTGCCAGAGGGTGCTTTCTATATGGTTGGTCCTATTGAGGAAGCCGTAGAGAAAGCCGAAAAGATGAAGCAGGAGGGCTAAGCCTATGACCCTACGTGCCGAAATTGTGAGTCCAGAGAAACGCCATCTTGAAATGGATGTTGATATGGTCGTTGTACCCGGCACCGAAGGGGACATTGCGGCCATGCCAGGACGTGCCCCTCTTATGCTACAGCTTTGGGGTGGGATCGTAACGCTTTATAAGGATGAGCAAGTCGTTGCAAGGCTGTTCGTCAGTGGTGGTTTCGTGGATATGTCCGCGGATCGTTGCATCGTTCTTGCGGATTCAGTGCGGGCTTTGAAGGATCTCTCTCCTGATGATGCCCGTCAGCGCTTGGGTGAACTTGAGGCTCAGTGGAGTCATGTGGGTCCTGAAGAATATCAGGCTCACGATACATTGACGATGCAGATTCAGGCCGTCAGAGCTGAACTTGAAGCAGGAGAAGAGTTTGCCAAGGGTGAACTGAACTAAAGCTCTTTTTCTGACGATGTAGCATATTGGAAAGGCAGAGACGGGTTATACGTTCTCTGCCTTTCTGTTATTGAATTTTAAGGTTCTGCCAAAACCCATCGTGCTGACTTAAAAAAGGTACGATGGGTAAGAAAGAGAATTACCGGCTTGCGTTTCTTAATAGCTTAACGTCGTTAATGGTAACTTTTAAGGCAGGGTTACCGAAATTTGTAGCCACATACTGGGCTATGGCGGTAATCTGTTCGTCGCTAAGCTGTTCTGCAAAACCCGGCATAAAAACGTGACCATCGTTAGTTTGGCGGTCAACGCCGTAAAGAATGGCCATGACCAGATTGCGTGGGTCTTTGGCGCCAACGACACTATTGGAGGTCAAAGAAGGATAAAATTGATCCTCTGTGCCTTCCCCCCTAGGCTGATGGCATGTCGCGCAGGCGTTAAGATAGAGTCTCTGCCCATCAATGCTGCTGCCTGCTCCCATAGCGAGCGGACTACGATCAATAGGATAATCAAACACTGCCGAATCAACAGCTATCGCTTGATTATAGCTGTGGTTTGCTTTGGTCTGACCAAGGTTGGAAATGGGTTTCACTGTTTTCAGATAAGTGGCGACAGCCTTGAGATCCGAATCGGTCAGGTAACGCAGACTATATTCAACAGCTTCTGCCATGGGGCCAGCCGCTTGCGCTTTGCCATGAGCCGCTCCGTTTTTGAGATAGGCAATAATTTCCTCCTCAGACCATCCACCAATTCCGCTTATGTTGTCTGAAGTGATATTGGGAGCAACCCATCCCTGAATATTTGGATTCCCTGCCAGAAAATCAGAAGATTTCTCGGCCATGAATTTATTACGAGGCGTGTGACATGTCCCGCAATGGGCCAGAACCTTGACGAGATATTCACCTCTTCTGGATCCATCAGGGGTACTTTCATTGTCTGCCATAGGTCGACCACTGGCATAAAGCATATTCCAGCCGACCATGGCAAAACGGATGTTATAGGGAAACGAGAGCGCTGTTTTAGTTTCAGGTTCTTTTTCAACCGGTTCTACAGCCTTGGTGAAATAAACATAGAGCGCGTGCATGTCCCGGTCTGAGAGTCCCGCGTAAGCCGTATAAGGCATGGCAGGGTAAAGATGCCCCAATCGGGGAGAACTCCCTTTTCTTACGGCATTAGCAAACTGGGTTTCTGTCCAGCCGCCGATTCCGAATTTTTTGGATGGTGTGATGTTGCTAGAGACGATTTTGCCAAAAGGTGTCTTAAGCACCAAGCCTCCGGCAAAAGGTTTGCCTTCCTTGGTGGTATGGCAGGCCATGCAGTCAGAAGCTCTGGCAATATAGTCACCCTGCTTGACGAGATCCTGCTCAGAAGGGGATTGTGCCAGTCCTGTTGGAGAATAGAGAAGATACCCCACAGCCGCGCCAATTGTGAGCACGGAAGAGAAGGAAGAAAAGGCTTTCATCTCAAACCTCCCTGGCAATGATATCGGCAGAACGTAATGCGAGGGCTATGCCTGTCAAAGTGGGGTTAACGACACTGGCAGAGGGAAAAACACCAGTTGTTGCCATGAATAAATTGGGGTGATTCCAGGTACGACACTCATGGTTTACGACAGAGTTACGATGGTTGTCGCCCATGATAACCGTGCCCATAATGTGATCGCGATTCTGGAATCCCGTGTTATCTTCAATAACTGTACCGTTCATGATCTGGACGA
>JAQTIA010000002.1:137500-694226 GCA_029433415.1 Acetobacteraceae bacterium ESL0709
AGTCTGAATAGGGCGCGTTAGTTACTGGTAGAAGACCCGAAACCGAGTGATCTAGCCATGGCCAGGCTGAAGGTGCGGTAACACGTACTGGAGGGCCGAACCCACGCCTGTTGAAAAAGTCGGGGATGAGCTGTGGCTAGGGGTGAAAGGCCAATCAAACTCGGAGATAGCTGGTTCTCCGCGAAATCTATTGAGGTAGAACGTTGCGTATTACCCACGGGGGTAGAGCACTGGATGGGCTAGGGGGGCCCAAAGCCTTACCAAACCTAACCAAACTCCGAATACCGTTGGAGTAGAGCGCAGCAGACAGACAGTGGGTGCTAAGGTCCATTGTCGAGAGGGAAACAGCCCAGACCACCAGCTAAGGCCCCTAAATCGTGGCTAAGTGGGAAAGGATGTGGGGATTCCAAAACAACCAGGAGGTTGGCTTAGAAGCAGCCATCCTTTAAAGAAAGCGTAATAGCTCACTGGTCTAATAGAAACCCTGCGCCGAAAATGTAACGGGGCTCAAGCCACGTGCCGAAGCTGTGGGTGTATGATTTTATCATACGCGGTAGCGGAGCGTTCTGTAAGCCTGCGAAGGAGACGGGGTGACCCTCTCTGGAGGTATCAGAAGCGAGAATGCTGACATAAGTAGCGACAAACAGTGCGAGAAACACTGTCGCCGAAAGTCCAAGGGTTCCTGCGCAAGGTTAATCCACGCAGGGTGAGCCGGCCCCTAAGGCGAGGGCGAAAGCCGTAGTCGATGGGAACCAGGTAAATATTCCTGGGCCTGCCAGAAGTGACGAATGAGAAATGTTGTCAGGTCTTAACGGATTGACCTGGCTTTTGGACCATTCCAGGAAACAGCTCTGGCGCATAGACCGTACCCGAAACCGACACAGGTGGACTGGTAGAGTATACCCAGGCGCTTGAGAGAACGATACTGAAGGAACTAGGCAAATTGCTCGTGTAACTTCGGGATAAACGAGACCTGTCATTGGGCAACCATTGATGGGTGGCACAGACCAGGGGGTAGCGACTGTTTAGTAAAAACACAGGGCTCTGCGAAATCGAAAGATGACGTATAGGGCCTGACGCCTGCCCGGTGCCGGAAGGTTAAGAGGAGATGTGAGAGCATTGAATTGAAGCCCCGGTAAACGGCGGCCGTAACTATAACGGTCCTAAGGTAGCGAAATTCCTTGTCGGGTAAGTTCCGACCTGCACGAATGGCGTAACGACTTCCCCGCTGTCTCCAGTATCGGCTCAGCGAAATTGAATTCCCCGTGAAGATGCGGGGTACCCGCGGTCAGACGGAAAGACCCTATGAACCTTTACTGCAGCTTTGCAGTGGCATCAGGAAAATTCTGTGTAGGATAGGTGGGAGGCATCGAAGCATGGGCGCCAGTCCGTGTGGAGCCGTCCTTGAAATACCACCCTGACTTTTTCTGATGTCTAACCGAGGCCCATTAGCTGGGTCCGGGACCCTGCATGGCAGGCAGTTTGACTGGGGCGGTCGCCTCCTAAAGGATAACGGAGGCGCGCGATGGTGGGCTCAGGTCGGTCGGAAACCGACTGTCGAGTGCAATGGCATAAGCCCGCCTGACTGCGAGAGTGACAGCTCGAGCAGAGACGAAAGTCGGCCATAGTGATCCGGTGGTTCCACGTGGACGGGCCATCGCTCAACGGATAAAAGGTACTCTAGGGATAACAGGCTGATCTCCCCAAGAGTCCACATCGACGGGGAGGTTTGGCACCTCGATGTCGGCTCATCACATCCTGGGGCTGGAGCAGGTCCCAAGGGTTCGGCTGTTCGCCGATTAAAGTGGTACGTGAGCTGGGTTTAGAACGTCGTGAGACAGTTCGGTCCCTATCTGCCGTGGGTGTAAGAGACTTGAGAGGATTTGTCCCTAGTACGAGAGGACCGGGATGAACGAACCTCTGGTGCACCGGTTGTCACGCCAGTGGCATAGCCGGGTAGCTAAGTTCGGAATGGATAACCGCTGAAAGCATCTAAGCGGGAAACCAGCCTCAAAACCAGGTCTCATAGAGCCGTCCAAGACCAGGACGTTAATAGGTCAGGTGTGTAAGTGAGGTAACTCACTCAGCTAACTGATACTAATCGCTCATATCTCTCACACATAAAACACATGCACAGTCATCTCCTACTCTGCCCTTCACTTCTCAACGCACTGACCCCCTCACTCCCAGATCACTCGGGGTGAGCGGGAAGACCTGGTGGCTATGGCAAGGGGACAAGACCCGATCCCATCCCGAACTCGGCCGTAAAAACCCTTAGCGCCTATGATACTGCACCAAAAGGTGCGGAAAAGTCGGTCGCCGCCAGGTCCCCTCGCTCACCCCCCCCTCTTTACCACCCACTAACGCGGGGTGGAGCAGCCCGGTAGCTCGTCAGGCTCATAACCTGAAGGCCGCAGGTTCAAATCCTGCCCCCGCTTCCATATCCAACATTACACATCAAGACCACTCACCCATACCCATGGGGCTGCTTAAGCCAGACAGGGTAAAGTTAAGGGGCGTCATTATAATGATGCTTCTTCAATGGAAATCCCTTCTATACCATGAAATTTTAAAACCAGCTCGTCCTTGCCAAAAGAGCGCCTGGAGTATGTCGGATATGTTTCTTGATATGATGATAGAGCTGCCGATTATAATGTGGCTTTAATCTCCGTTTTTTCTTTGGGAGGATACGGGGCTCTATACCTTGTCTAGCCAGTTCTTCCCTGGTAGGTCCGAAGAGATCTTTCTATTGAAGGTCATTTACGCGCGGGATGCCGCGGGATAATGGAAAACATGGACGTATCCGTAGAAGCAATCGGGAAAACTGTTTCTGTAGATGTTTGCGGAGCTGCTGGGAAAAACGATTCATTTATCATTTAGCTGTCGATGAGATGGCTTGCGAGTGGGTTGTTAAGTTTGTTCTGCTCTCCGATTAAGGCAGGGAAAGTAATGACAACAGGGCTTATGTGCTTCTTGGTCGGTTAAAGCTTCTTATTGATTTCTTTCGTAAGGTGGATGTCAATATCTTATTGGATATAATGGCGCGCCGGGCGATCCTGAGAATTACTTTTTCGCTATCGCGCCGCCAATCTTGAAGGATAAGGATAAGGCCAAATTAATTTTAAAGGCTGCGCCTGCCGTCCTTTCAGCGTGTGGTCCTTGTTTTGCGCGATATAGGAGACTGCATTTTGTGTTTGGTTCAGAGTATAACAGACTTACATAAAGTCCACATATAAAAATATCTATTATTTATGTAAAATTTTATCAATAGAAAAGTTATTGGAAGTAGGGCTACATTACTCTCATGATAGATATCTCTTATGCTGTGAGGTTACGTAAAGAGGAATTAGAGTATCTTTTAAAATAAATCCTGTTATTTATACGAATAGAAAACGAGGAGACTGATTAATGAGACATGCTGACAAGGATATTATAAGCCGTTTCCCAGTCGGGTATTATGAATTCCATCCGAATGTTTCTCTTAATTTCCAGCTGAACCGTTTCTGGGGATGGTGTGGCGAGAAACAGATGTTTGATGAATTGAGAGAGGTTTCACCTCGTATAAAATCGTATGATGACTGGGTGAGGGAAATGTTTGCTCTTGGTGAACGGGCCTTGTCTGAAAACAGATCCCTGCCTGCAGCCTATTATTTTAAAGCGGCGGTGTTTTTCACGGGAGATGATGATCCACGAAACAAACCTGCGATAGATCGGTTTTGTCATATTCTTCTCTCTGAGAACAAGGTTTCAGAAAGCGAATGTTATTCCGTCCCTTATCAAAATTGCCACTTGTCGGCTTATAGGCTGAAGCCTGACCAGCCCTTAGGGACTATTATTATTTTTGGGGGGTTTGACAGTTATATTCTGGAGTGGTTGCCTGCGGCTGTTGCCTTGAGGGATGCTGGTCTTGATACGATTATATTTGATGGTCCGGGACAGGGGACTGTGCTGGATGCTGGCCTGACAATGACGCCTGACTGGCATCTTCCTGTTACGGCGATACTGGATTATTTCAAGGTCTCCGATGTTACCCTGCTGGGGTTTTCGTTAGGGGGGGGTCTTGTCTTGCGTGCGGCTGCACGCGAGCTGCGTATTAGGCGCGCTATTTGCTTTGACGTTTGCAATGACCTGTTTGAAGTTTTTATTCACAGCCTTAAAATTTCAGGATTGGATAAAATTGCCGAAAATTCGGATCAGATGCTGCCAGAAATTGTGAATGCAGCTGTCATGGAGGGGGAGCGCAGGGATTTATTGAGCTATTGGGCCTTTGCCCAAGGCAAGCGTGTAATGGGAGCTGCGGCGCCGGCAGAAGTGTTAAAAGCCCTTCGTTCCTATCATACAAAGGATATTGCGTCTCTTGTCGAGCAGGACGTCCTGTTAATGGCTGGGACGGGAGACCATTATATTCCGCTGAAAATGCTTGGTGAGCAGATGGGAGATTTGGTTAATGCCAGATCCATAACTGCGCGCACCTTTACCAGACAGGAATGCGCGCAAAATCATTGCCAGATTGGCAATGTAGGTCTGGCACTGGAGGTTATATTGGACTGGATGGATCAGACAGGTGGGCGAAAATAGACCATGTTCCTTGTTAAGAAGGCCATGTCTTGCTGAGACGTGCGACATGGCCTTTTGACGTTCGCTTTTACTAAAGGTTAGCGCTGACTTTCAGACCAACAAGTGCGGCATCAGGAATTACATGCGCGGCACCAGGATGAATCATATATTCAAACTCTGGCGCGACAGTGATGCCAATGCCAGTGTCAATGGAATAATAGGCTTCAATAACATGGGCAGTGCGCTGCGGTGCGAAAATATCCTGACCGAGGGAAGCGCCTCCAGCCAGAGCGGCTTCCTGTCCTTTTCTGTTGCGGTCGCTGAAATGGAACCACGAATAGAGTACACCAAAGCGATCAAGAAGACGACCAGGAATAAGTCCGTTAAATGAGAAACCACCGTAGGCTTCTTCATCCATCATCACAACATGTGGGGTGTTATGAATGTAGCCAAGCAGGATGTAACCGCCGGCCATTTCGTTACGGCCACCCTTACGATAGATCATCTGATCGCCTTCAAACCAGAAGGTATCGACAGGAGCCGAACGGAAGCGGTTATGGTCCACAAAATTTTTCCCGGATCGCAAAAGATCCTGATAATGTGACGTATCGTGATCATAACCTAACACATAATGCCCAACCAAGCGGTTACGTGTCAGATAAGGTTTCCACGTAAATTGAATGGGGATGGACATCCCTGTTGAATCTTCACTTCCCCATGCCCAACCGCTGGGGTTGTTGTTATTGGGAGCAACCTGATAGGCGCCGATCATGATAGAGGTGTCACGTGTTGGACGGAAGCGGAAACGGGCGCCCCATGTCGCCTTAGGATAAACAGAAAGACCAGGATCCTGCTTCAAGGCAGGAGGTGCTGAGCAAATTAGCATGAAGGTACAGATCAGAGGCGATGTCGCATATACATGTGAAAGCGACATGCGTCCAAAAATGACGTCCATCTTGTTATTCAGGAAAGTTTTCTGGGCATAAAAGTCAACAAGGTGGGCTACCACGTGGCCCGAAAGGCTGTACACTTCCATAAGCAGGATCTTGTGTTCGCCTACCCGGTCGTAACTGACCTGACGGCCAGCACGATTCATGAGTAGTGTATGGAAAGACCAGCCTTTCCATCCGAGCAGTTTATCCAGATCAAAGTTCATCTGTAATGTCAGCTCATGGACGTAGTCCATACCGCGTCTTTTGCCGCCATAGATATCAGCCATGGATTCACCCTTATAGCTGAGTGAAAACACGAAGCCTTTTTTTTGCAGCATTTCGCGAAATGGCATGATCTGTGGCAGCAGATGGCCGGCACCGGCACTGGGCACATAATAGGGATCGTCAAGATCGCCATCTCTCAAAGCATCCCAACTACGCGGTAATAAAGCTGAGGGCCCTTCTCCGTCGGTCAGGGCATCAAGTTCGATTTTATGCTTTGAAGTCCCGCTATAGGCATTGACGCTGGGAATAACGGATGTGGCCAAACCCGGCCAGGGGGCAACAGGCACACCACTGGCAGGCAGTGCGGAGTTGCGCGGACGAACAAGCACGGCAGGATCCGGTTCTTCCATGCCGCCTGCTTTTTTTGTTACAGCTGCTGCTATGGGGCTTGGTGCTCCGACTGCTGTGGTCGGGACTGTAGGTGCAGTAGGCGTATTTGCGGGGCCGAGCGTGGGATTTGTAACATTGAGCAGCGATTGTGGTTTTGCTTCGAAAGGAGCATAGCGGGAAATGGCGCTTTCTATTTGTGACGAGGAGATGGAGGATGTTTGAGCATCAGCATGAGATGCGGCAACAAGGCACCCCCATAAGAGGAGGCTGCCGCCTAAAAGGAAATCCCGTTTGAGAAGGGACTTCGTGCCAGTGAGGAAGGGAACAGGATTTTTAGACATCGTAAACCACAGGAGATGAAGACAGTGACCTGGAAAATGTCACAAACTTGCCAATTGGAAGCAATAAAACCTAAATATGCACCTTTTATTTAGCATATTAATGGGATATGTATATATTGATTCCAGTAGATAGGGTATCTGCCAGCATATTACATCTCCTTGCACCTTCTCATTAATAGTAAATTTACGCGGAACGACCGGACGAATCGTTTTCGTTAACTTATTTTATGGAAATACTTCTTAGCAAAGCACGAAATTGTGACAGTCGCTTCACCATAAGGGATAGCGCACTTTTTTGTGAATTTACGGCCAAAAAGAGGGTTGCAAATTTCTGACAAGGAAAGGTCTTCGTGAAGGAGGCAAGAAGTAATTACTGGAAAAATAATCCCTGGTAGGCCTATAAGGAGGCCGCTAAAGCCGCTTTTCACAAGGCGCTTGGCAGGTCCCTTGGGCGTTGGCTGGTACCGGTACGCTGTGTCTGTATGGGGTTCATGAGGTAACAGAATTTTTATCCGTTTTCCGAGTGAGATGGTTAAAAGTCTAAAAAACACTGGAGTAGTAATATGGGTGAGGGTCAGTCACAAGATCATCACTTTTCTGTAGCGAAAGCTTATAGAGGTCTTTTCTGTGTCATTAGTCTGCTCGTAGGGGTAGGCTTGCTATATGGCGGTATTAAGCTGCTTGTCTTGGGGGGGAGTGCTTATTACCTTTTGGCAGGTCTGGCCTACGTTGTCCTTGCGGTTTTGGCTTTTCTGCAAAGTCGCGTAACGCTCGTTTTTAACATTGTCGTTTTCCTTGCGACTGTTATCTGGGCGTTTTGCGACGTGCCGACATTCGGGTTCTGGGCGTTTCTCCCCCGTCTGGTGATACCAGCTATTCTTTTTGGTATGGGGCAGTGGGCTGTTGCGACATTTGCAGGTTCATCCGTAATCGCAAAGCGCCTGAATTTTGGTTCAGGTGTTGCCATGATTGGGTGTTTGTTGGTGACGTTAGTGGAAACTTTCCTTCCTCATGCCGAGGTTATGGATGTTGCTGCGATCAATGCCAAGAAGCAGGAAACACCTAATGCAACGGTTGATAAGTCTGAGAATTGGGAATTTTTCGGGCGTAATGCCAATGGTACACGTTTCATTCCCTATAAGCAGATTACACCTGCCAATGTGAACCAGCTCAAGGTAGCGTGGGTTTATCATACAGGCAGAAGAACCAAAGGCGCTGCTATTGGCGTGGACGAGGATACACCAGAACAAATTGGTGGTGTCCTTTATTCTTGCACGCCAGAAAGCCTGATTACGGCGATTGACGCTGATACAGGGAAAATGCTCTGGAAATATGATGCGAAAGCTCATGCGCCAGAACATGTAAGCTGTCGTGGTGTTGGCTATTATGATTTCGATAAAGACACGACTTTGACAGCTGAGGAAAAGGCTGCCAATTCGTCCCAGATTTGCCGCCAGCGGATTTTGGGGTCAACAGTTGACGGTCGCCTTTTTGCGCTTGATGCTCATACAGGTGCCCTGTGCTCCGATTTTGGAGACAATGGTACGGTTGATGTCAAAAAGCAGGTTGGCCCGGCTGAAAATGGTAAACGCTACCATCCTTCTGCCATGCCGGTTGTTATGGGGCATATCGTCATATTGGGAAGCTGGGTGCGTGATATCGTCCACGGTGAACCTTCAGGTGTTGTCCGTGCTTACGATACGCGTAATGGATCACTGGTCTGGGCCTGGGATGTTGGAAACCCCGATAATACAGGCGCTCCGCCAGAAGGTCAGACCTACACGCTTGAGACTCCCAATGTTTGGGCGGTTCCCAGCTTTGATAAAGATCTGAATCTCGTTTATCTGCCTACAGGCAATGGTCCGCCTGATTACTGGGGCGGTGATCGTCCCGATTATAAAGAGAAATTTGGCGCAGCCGTTGTTGCCGTCGATGCCTCTACGGGTAAGACAAAATGGGTTTTCCAGACAGTCCATCACGATATCTGGGACTATGATCTGCCTTCACAGCCTGTTCTGTACAATTTCACAAATGACAAGGGCGAGAAAGTTCCCGCTTTGATCCAGACGACAAAATGGGGCAATATCTTTGTTCTTGACCGTCGTACGGGTAAGCCTATCACTGAAGTTAAAGAACTGCCGGTTCCTACAAATGGAGCTGAAGGCGAGCATGTTTCACCGACACAGCCTTTCTCCGTAGGTATGCCGGTTGTAGGAGCGGCTCCCCTGTCGGAGAGTTCCATGTGGGGCGTGAGCATGTTTGATCAACTTTATTGCCGCATTCTGTATAAGAATTCGGTTTATGAGGGTCATTTCACGCCTCCAAGCGAAAAAGACTATATCGAATGGCCGAGCGTGTTCGGTGGCCTAAATTGGGGTGGCATCTCCATTGACGAGAGTCGTGATATCATGTTCGTCAATGATATGAGTATGCCGCTGCGCATGAAGCTGGTGAAGAAGGAAGAGGCTGCGAAGTACAAGATTTCTACCGATGAAATTCCAGGCTTCACAGGTACCGTCCGTCCGCAAGTTGCTGGGCCTTATGCTGGCGTTCGTATTGACGTTATGCAGTCACCGCTCCAGGTGCCGTGTAATACGCCATCTTTCGGAACGATGACGGCAGTTGACTTGAAAACCAGAAAGATCATGTGGCGCGTGCCTATGGGTACGGCTGAAGAGCTTGGTCCTTATGGTGTAAAAAGCCATATGCCCATGCCGATTGGCATGCCTACACTGGGTGGTCCTACCTCCACAGCTTCGGGTCTGGTGTTCTTCGCTGGAACACAGGATTATTACATCCGTGCGCTTGATTCTCTGACAGGTAAGGAAATCTGGCGCCAGCCTCTGCCGGTTGCCGCTGTTTCAGCGCCGCTGGTTTACCGTTCACCCAAGACGGGTAAGGAATATGTCGTTGTGTCTGCTGGTGGTGCAAGCCATTCGCCTGATCTTGGCGACTATATCATTGCCTATACATTACCGGATAATGCTGCAAAATAAGTTGTTCTGGTAAATGTTTCAAAGGAAATCCCCGCTTCGGCGGGGATTTTTTTTGCCATGAAGATTTTCTCCAGTATTATGGATGATAATGTTTTGTAAGGTAATATAATTTTTATTTCTTGATGTTCTATGTTGGAAAATACATTATTGGATTCTATGAATATAGAAAATGCATATATTATATGAAGTATACATAAAAATATCTGTTATTTTTATATTTGCGAGGGAGGCGGTTGGGCAGAAAGCGGTACTATTCTCGACTGACGATTCGAAAAGAGCATCGGATGTACGCTAAAAAATGTAAGCGCAGAATATCCAGTAAGGAAGTAGTAAATATGATCGTTTATATGTGTCTTGGATAGATTTCAATCACGGCAGGTGCGGCCTTGCGTGTTGATGGGGCATTATAAATAGTCTCCAGGAGATAAGAAATTTTTGAAAGGGAGTTTGATAATGCTTATTAATCTGTCAGGGAAAATTGCCGTTGTTTCAGCTTCGACGGGAGGGATTGGCTTTGCTATTGCTAAAGGTCTGGTAGAAAGCGGTGCGCAGGTTGTGGTGAATGGGCGGTCCGAAGAGCGCGTCAATAAAGCCTGTCAGGCCATAAGATCAGTATTTCCTGATGCCAGATTAACTGGCGTTGCTGCTGATCTGGCGACTGAGGAAGGGACGGCAGAATTCCTCAGTCATGTTCCGGTGTGCGATATCCTGGTCAATAATCTCAGTATCTATAAGGCGCAGGATTTTTTCGAAATTGACGATGATGAGTGGCGCAGGTTCTTCGAAATCAATGTTCTTTCCAGCGTCAGACTTTCACGTGCCTATCTTCCCGGAATGGAGAAGAAAGGTTGGGGGCGCGTGGTGTTCATCTCTTCAGAATCTGCCTTTAACATCCCAGCTGATATGATTCATTATGGTTTTACAAAGACCGCTATGGTGTCGATAGCCCGCGGTCTTGCCAAACGTATGAAGGGGACGGGTGTTACAGTAAATTCCGTATTGCCAGGACCCACCCTTTCTGAAGGGCTGGAAGCCATGTTCAGAGATGAATCAGAGCGGACCGGTCGTTCAATTGGTGATCTGGCGCGTGATTTTGTGCTTGCCAAACGGTCTTCATCAATTATTGGGCGTGCAGCCACAATTGATGAAGTTGCCAATATGGTGGTTTATGCCTGTTCTGAACAGGCTTCTGCTACGACTGGTGCAGCACTTCGTGTCGATGGTGGGGTCTGGGATAGTCTGTAGAGGCAAGTTCGTCAGGTTGAAAGATTTTGCCGGCGATATTGGGCAGGAGTAAGGCCGGTCAGTCGGGTGAAGATTTTCCGGAAGGCGTTACTGTCCTGATATCCGGTTTCCCACGCGACCTGCTGGAGCGTCATATGTGTCGTTTCCAGAAGGCCGCGTCCTTTTTCGATGCGATGATGGTGCAGATAAGTAAGGGGTGTCGTGCCCGTCGCCTTGCGAAAGCGTCTTAGGAAGGTGCGTTCCGTCAGGCCTGAGATATGAGCCATTTCGGCGGTTGTGGCTTTTTGGGCTTCCCTGGTTTTCAGCCAATGCTGCACTTTGAGGATAGAAGCGTCTCCGTGGTTGAAAGAGGGCGTAAAAGAGCGGTAGGGAGCCTGACTTTTCCGCGGTGGTTCGACCAGCATATAACGAGCCGTTTCGTGCATAATGGCAGGGCCGAGGAATTTTTCAATCAAGCACAGGCCCAGATCAACCCATGACATAATACCGCCGACTGTTATAAGGTCGTCATCATCGACAAGAAGGCGATCTGATTTGACCAGAATGGCAGGGAATTCTTGCTGTAGTCTTTCGGTTGCACTCCAATGCGTGGCAGCAGGGCGGCCGTCAAGCAAGCCCGTTTTTGCCAGGATAAAACCTGCTGAACAGACGGCTCCAAGGATAGTTCCAGCTTTATGGCAGGCACATAGCCATTGCAGCAGGGAAGAAATGGTTTCAAGGGGAGGTGGCCCTGTGAGGGAGGGCGGGAGGATAATCGCAGAAGGTGCCTTATGTGCTTCATATTCATGATTAAGGGCGCCGACTTCCTCAAGTGTGAGGGAAGAGATTTCAAGAAAGGGTCCTTTTCGCCCCAAGCGCTGGCAGTAGAATCTCTCTGCGAGAGCGAAAAGATCTGTCAGCCCATAAAGAGCTGCTTTCTGCGCAGTGGGGTAAGAGACAAGTGTAATTCTAAAAGGAGGTAAGGCATTCATTTGTCGTAAATAGCATATTTTTTGTCATTTATGACAATTCCTCAGAAAATGATCAGGCGGTAAGCTGAATCACAGTAAATTTGCGTGAACAGGAGAAAATCATGTCGTCAGATCATGCTTTATTAATTGTTGATATCCAGAAAGATTATTTCCCTGGCGGACGGTTTCCTCTGGAAGGGATAGAGCAGGCTACCAGGAACGCCCAGAGAGTGCTTTCATGGTTCCGGGCGAAGTCACTGCCTGTCATTCATATACATCATGAGTTTCAGGATGCTCAGGCTCCTTTCTTTGTCCCTGGTACAAAAGGAGCAGAAATTCATGAAGCAGTTGCACCTTTGGAAGGAGAAACTGTTATTCTGAAGCATTATCCCAATTCGTTCAGGGAGACAGCCCTGCAGGAAACGCTTGAACAAAAACAGGTCAGGAAACTGACTATTATTGGCTCCATGAGCCATGTCTGCATTGACGCGACGACGCGTGCAGCAGCCGATTATGGTTACGATGTTACGCTGGTACATGATTGCGTTGCAACGAGAGACGTAGAGTTTAATGGCGCTACTGTTCAGGCTAAGCAGGTTCATGCAGCCTTTATGGCTGCTTTGGCCTTTGCCTACGCAAAAGTTGTTTCGACAGAAGAATGGCTTGGGTAGGGTATGCGGGTGGCGCGTGGAAAAGGAGAAGTGGGCTTGCTGTATCTCAACCTGTTTTAAGGTAAGTGTGATAATCTGGTTGAGACAGTCATTTTCTTGCATGGAAGAAAGCACTTGCCGCGCGTCATGATTATCCATGTGAAAAGCATCTCTCTCCTCTTATGTTCGTAGCCATAGTTGCAGAGGAGAAGAGAACCTGCTGTGATTACAGAAATATTATTACGGGAAGTCCATTTCAGGACGCTGTTTCGGTTAGCAGGCCGCCCACGGGAAATGGCAACGGCCTGCCAGAGCATGGGGTTATTATTTGGTCATATTATTTTGATGAAGGATTTGTTGTTTCAAAATGGAACGGGCAATTTTTCCCGAAGATGTTTTGGGCAGATTGTGGCAGAATTCTACAAAATCAGGCCGTGCGTAACTGCCAATTTCTCGTATTATACGCGTTATGACTGATTCCAGAGTCAGATCTTCACGGTCTGGTACGACAAAGAGTGCGATACACTGGCCTTTAAGTTCATGCGGGACGCCAATCGCCGCGCATTCTCTTATGTCATCATTTGCCAACAGACATTCTTCAATTTCGGCTGAGCTGACACGGTGTCCTGAAATATTGACCACATCGTCAATGCGGCCCAGTAGTCGGTAATAACCTTTTGGCGTGCGTTCAGCTTCATCACCTGTGAGATAATAGCCAGGGTACGTTCTGAAATAGAGCTGACGAAACAGGTCTTCATGTCCCCAGATTCCTATGGCCTGGCCAGGCCATGAGGCCTTCAGACAGAGTGCCCCGATGCCTGTTCCTTTTATCTCTGAACCGTTTTCTTCCAGAAGGGCAAATTCGAGTTCAGTCGGGGGCTGAAGCCCCATATGCGGATCATTTTCCATGCTGTTTTCGGCGGGCGGAGAGAGCATGATCCCGCCTGTTTCTGTTTGCCACCATGTATCAAGAACGGGGCAGGCAGAATGGCCGACATAATGGTGAAACCAGTTCCATGAGGCGGCATCCAGTGGTTCACCGACGGAACCGAGAAGCCTGAGAGATTTTGTGTCCTGTTTACTGGGGTGTCCATGGTGGCTGCGGCTTAAAAGCCGGAGAGCTGTGGGCGCTGTATAGAAAATTGTTACTCCGAGTGAGGCGATGATGTCCCACCAGCGTCTGTATGTGGGGTAGGTTGGCATACCTTCAAAAAGGACTGTTGTCAGGCCGTGCAAAAGAGGGGCGTAGACTGTATAGCTGTGGCCCGTTATCCAGCCGACATCTGCTGTTGACCAGAAAATATCGTCTGCTTCAGGCACAAATGTTCTGGCGAAACTATGGTGAGCCCAGACTGCGTAGCCTCCTGTAGAATGCACAATCCCCTTGGGAGTACCCGTCGTTCCTGATGTATAGAGGATAAAGAGCGGATCTGTTGCGCTAACAGCGGCACAGGGGCAGGATGTTGGAACAGACTGACGCAAGGTTTCATAGAAGGTGATGTTGGTTGCGGTGCAGTCTGTTTTGCCATCACTATGAATCAGAAGGATGGCGATCGGCCTTTTGCCCTGTAACCGACCGAGCGCTTCTTGTGCGATAGACAGGAAATCCAGTGTTTTGGGGCCACGTTGCGCTTTCGGAAGTGTAATGAGCAGGGAAGGATTGGCATCACTGAGTCTGTGTTCCAGGGCGCCTGATGATAAACCACCAAAGAGGACGACATGAACCGCCCCAATTCTGGCACAGGCCAGCATGAAAATTGCTGCTTCAGGAATGGTGGGCAGGAAAATGGCGACTCTGTCGCCTTTCCTGATGCCCATCTTTTTTAGTACATTGGCCGCACAGATTACTTCAGCCAGAAGGTCCTGGTAGCTGAAGTTCCTGATCTGGCCTTCGTCATTTCCCACGCCGATCAGGGCTGTTTTATCACCATGTTGTGCCGCATGCCGATCCAGGCAATTTGCAGCCATGTTCAGGATACCGTCATTGTACCAAGATATGGTGGCTTCAGTCCCGAAACGGGATTGATCTGTTTCCTGGGGGGGCTTAATCCATTCAAGATATTGGGCGAGACCCAGCCAATAATCATGTTTGTCGGCGTGCCCCTTTGGTGGTGGCTGGTCATTATCAGGGTGACTCATGAATTTTCTCCCGGAAACTGAGACGTATGAGGGCTGGTAGTGTCTCATGGAAATCAGTAACTATATTATTACATATATGATTATATACATAATTTCTATATATTGAATTTCTACCCTCTCCTGGTCCAATGGAGGACGGAAATTCTGATATAGGGCTCTTTGGCCCTGAGGGAGAGAATGAACGTGAAATTTTCGTCAGTGGCAGGAACAGCCAGTTTCATTATGGGGTTGCTGGCAGCCCCTGTGGCTGTAGCGCATATAGGCGCAGATGACGGCCATGAAATGCCCATATCCTGTGACAACAGCAAGTTCCAGCAGGATCAGGGCATGCTCGCGGAACAATATAGCCATAGAAATGTTCCATATGGCCAACATCTCGAATTGCCCGAACATGTTTGCGGTTCTGTCGTAAAGGTTTATCGCTCCAGAAAAAGCCGAAGCGGGTGGCATGGTTATTTCCTGATGACAGTCGGTCAGGGCCAAACACTGCGGATCGTGTCCAACCTTGATAATATGAACGCTCCTCAATGGCCGTGGGTTGCAGAAGGGGATATGATTGACGTCAGGGGACGTTATTATTTTGATGGTCCCCATCGTCAGGGTCTTGACTGGACGCACCATGGCACAAGCCGTAAATGGCCATGGGGCGGTTATGTCACGGTCAATGGCAAGCGTTATGAATAGAAGGTGGGAGTTCCGCTAATAGTCTCTCATCAGGAGAGAGGTAAGGACTTCCCGTCAGCTGGTTTATGAGAGGTTCTAGATGGCAGCGTCTTTTCTTTGATAGAGAAAGTGAGCTGGTCTCTCTGCATTCCAATGGAGACGCTGCCTCCTTTCGCCAGTTTTCCAAAAAGGAGTTCCTCAGAGAGCGGCTTTTTGATTTTTTCTTCAATAAGCCGTGCCAATGGTCGGGCACCGTAAAGTCGCTCATATCCTTTATTTGCCAGCCAGTCGCAGGCTTTCGGCGTGATGTGAAGCTGTACGTGCTTGCTGGTCAGCATTTCCTGAAGCTGGGCGATAAATTTTTTAACAATATGCCCCATTATTTCCGGTGAAAGGGGAGCAAAGGGGATGATGGCATCAAGGCGGTTACGAAATTCCGGGGTAAAAAGTCTCTTAATGGCTTCGTCGTCATCGCCAGAACGTGCTTCACGAGCAAAGCCGACAGCTTCTTTTGACAGTTCAGCTGCACCGGCATTGGTGGTCATGATGAGAATGACGTTCTGGAAATCAACGTGCTTGCCATTATGGTCGGTCAACTTGCCATGGTCCATGACCTGAAGAAGGAGATTATATAGATCAGGGTGCGCTTTCTCAATTTCATCAAGCAAAAGGACACAATGCGGCGTCTGGTCTATTGCGTCTGTCAGGAGACCACCCTGTTCGAACCCGACATAACCTGGTGGCGTGCCGATGAGCCGCGAGACAGAATGGGCTTCCATATACTCAGACATATCAAAGCGAATGAGCGGAATTCCCAATGTGGCCGCAAGCTGGCGCGCTGCTTCTGTTTTCCCAACGCCTGTAGGGCCTGAGAAAAGATAACTGCCAATGGGTTTTCCTTTATCGCGCAGTCCTGCCCGCGCGAGCATAATGGCTGAAGAAAGCTTGTCGAGTGCCTGATCCTGCCCAAAAACAGCCTTGCGCAAATCTTGCGGCAACTGGCGGAGAGACTGGCGATCATTATTAGTGACGTTGCGAGGGGGAATATGGGCAATCCGCGCGATTGTATCCTCAATATCACGCACGCTGATGATATGGCGTTTTTTACCCGACTTAAGCTGGAAGGCAGCGCCGGTCTCGTCAATGACGTCGATGGCCTTGTCCGGCAGGCGGCGCTCATGGACGTAGCGGACAGACAGGTCAATAGCCGCTTTGAGGGCCGCATCTGTATAGCGGACCTTGTGATGCTGTTCGTAACGGGATTTCAGACCACGCAGAATCAGAAACGTCTCTTTCCCGGAGGGTTCCGCGACGTCAACTTTCTGGAAACGTCTTGTCAGGGCGTGATCTTTTTCGAAGAACTGTCTGTATTCTTTATAGGTTGTTGCCCCTATACAGCGCAATTTCCCGGCGGCCAAGGCAGGTTTCAGCAAATTGGAAGCATCCATTGGCCCTCCTGTTGTTGCTCCAGCTCCTATGATTGTGTGGATTTCATCAATGAAAAGGATTGAACCCGGGTGTTCCTGTAATTCCACCATAATGGCCTTCAGCCGTTCCTCAAAGTCGCCGCGATAACGTGTTCCGGCTAACAGACTGCCCAAATCAAGGCTGTAAATCGTTGCCCCCTGTAAAATAGCCGGTATTTTTTCTTCGAGAATACGCTGGGCCAGCCCTTCAGCAATGGCCGTTTTCCCAACGCCTGGATCACCGACCAGGAGGGGATTATTTTTCGTTCTCCGACAGAGAATCTGGATAACGCGTTGTACTTCTTTTTCGCGACCGATCAATGGATCAATCTGCTTCTTCTGCACCTGTGTGTTCAGATTGACGCAATAATTGTTCAGGGCGGATTTTTCGGAAGCGGCTTGCGAAAGGAAACGTCCATCTTCCGTGAATGAGATATTGGGCTCGGATTTTTGTTGTTCAAAATAATGAATGGAACCATGAGAAAGCGCCTGAATGGCGTCAAGGCGAGTCATGCCAAGACGTTTGAGAAAATAAACGGCGTGACTTTCGCGTTCGGGATAAAGCGCGACGAGGACATTGGCCCCGGTTATGGTGCTTTTCCCGGCGCTTTCGACATAAATGGCGGCACGTTTTAGCACACGTTGGTACGCTGTTGTCGGCAAGGGAACGATTTCAGTAGCGGGAGTTACAATTGTGCCCAGCTGGTCTGTAATAAATTCCTCAAGAACGGTTTTGAGCTGTTCAATATCAAGATGACAGATCTCCATGACAGAAAGTGCATCAGGATCTTCACACAGGGCGAGAAGGAGATGTTCGAGGGTAATCAGCTCGTTTTTGTACTTTCCTGCCAGAGCTTCAGCCCGGTCAAGCGTTTGCTCAAGAGCGGAAGAGAACATGAATGACTCCTTGTGAGAGTGTCAGGATTCCTGAAACAGAAAGTAAGGATACTTCAGACTTTTTCGAGAACACAAAGCAGAGGGTGCTGGTTGTCGGTAGAATAATTATTGACTTGTGTAACTTTGGTTTCAGCAACTTCATGAGTATAGATTCCGCAAAGACCACTGCCATTATTATGGATATCCCAGGTAATTCTCTGGGCCTCATCTGGAGATTTGCTGAAAAAACGCTGAAGGACATGCATGACAAAATCCATGGGTGTAAAGTCGTCATTGAGCATGATGACCTTGAACATGGAAGGATAGGCAAGGCGAGTCTTCAGCTGTAGGAGGGTCTCCCCTTGTGGTGCATTATGGTTGCCAAATCCCGCCATTATACCCTCTTAAAGCGTTCTGAAACCCTTATGAACGGGTTTATGGATACATTTTCGTATTCTATATGAGGTAATCTTAAAGATTTGAGAAGACACAGCCTGAAAGTGGAAAGTTGTTAAATTTAATGCAAACAGCGCACAGAAATGTTTAAATGAAATGGATTTTAGGCTAGCAATAGTTGATAATTTCCAGATATGAGGGTTGCGGGAGTCCTTGTTGGCGGGATTCTGTGGGTCTGCCTGAATAAAGTTTTGGGGGTCGGGTTTTCTGCGATGCGTGTCTCTTACTATTTGTCTCTTACCGCTTTTCTGGTTGCAGCTCTGGGAATGGGGAGTGCGGCAAAGGCACAATATGCAGGACATATGTCCAGTCTGGTGATGGATGCCCGCACAGGGCAGGTTCTTTCCTCTTCCGACGCCGACTTGCAGCGTTATCCTGCGTCTCTTACGAAGATGATGACGCTTTATATTACGTTCCGGACTGTTGCAGAAGGCAGGATGAGCCTTGAAGATACGATGCCGGTTTCCATTCATTGTTCAATGCAGGAACCTTCCAAGCTGGGGATGAGGCCGGGCAGTACGCTCAAGGTTGAGAGTGCCATTCTTGGACTGGTTACAAAGTCTGCCAATGACGCTGCCTGTACGCTGGGTGAATATATGGGCGGTGGTGATGAGGCCAGCTTTGCTGCCGAAATGACGCGTACGGCGCATCAGATCGGAATGTCCAGCACGACTTTCAGGAATGCTTCCGGTTTGCCAGATCCGGATCAAGTGACGACAGCGCGTGATATGGCGGTGCTGGCTCGCCATATTATGAAAGATTTTCCGCAATATTATCATTATTTCAATGTGCGGAGTTTCTATTTTAACCGGCGTACAATTCCTAATCATGATCCTCTGTTAGGTATTTACGCTGGTGCTGACGGTCTCAAGACGGGCTATACGGCTCTGGCTGGCCATAATCTTGTCAGTTCTGCATGGCAGGGTGATATTCGTCTGATTGGCGTGGTGTTGGGAGCACGGAGTAACGGAATTCGTAATGGGGAGATGATTGCCCTTCTGGATAAGGGTTTCGTGGCTGAAGGACATACACCTCTCCCCCTCATCAAGCGTGCGGCTCCTTCGAGAGCATTGATTGCAAAACGTGGAAAGCGTTCTGGTATCAGGTCGATCCATCAGCGTCAGGACGTTCGTTTGGTATCATATCGCCCTTATAGAAAAGCCGGAACGGCAGCATCGGGTATGGTGCATAAAACGCGTGTTTCGAAACGTGGACATCATCGTTCGTAATCTGGTTGCTGTCTTATAGCCGGGTGTGAAAAATTCGGCTTTACGGGAAGAATCGCCTTTTCTGCTCTTGCGCTTCAGATCAGGGGGTCTCATTTTAGGGACTTTCCGAGATGGATAGGGTAAGGGTTCATGGGTTCTCATCGTAAAGCTGGCATTACAATTTATACTGAAGATGATTTCGCACAGTTGCGTCTGGTGGGGCGGCTTGCGGCTAAGACTCTTGATATGATTACTGATCATGTCCAGCCGGGTGTGACGACTGAAGAGATTAATCAGCTTATCCATGATTTTACGATAGAGCGTGGCGCTGTCCCGGCGCCCCTTAATTATAAGGGCTATCCGAAATCCTGTTGTACCTCGATCAATCATGTGGTTTGTCACGGGATACCGAGCGATAGGAAGCTTGAGGAAGGTGATATCGTCAATATTGATGTAACGTCCATTCTGGGTGGGTGGTATGGCGATTCATCAAGAATGTATGTTGCCGGGAAAGCCTCACGAAAAGCAGAAAAACTGATTGACGTGACTTATGAATGTCTTATGCGAGGCATTGAGGTTGTTAAACCCGGCGCCACTCTTGGGGATATTGGTCACGTTATACAGACTCATGCAGAGAAAAACCGCTTTTCAATTGTCAGGGATTTTTGCGGGCATGGTATTGGGCGTACTTTCCATGAGGAACCTAATGTCCTGCATTATGGGCAGCCTGGCAAAGGAACCATTCTGAAAGCAGGTATGGTGTTCACCATTGAGCCGATGCTGAATATTGGCAGGCCTGATGTCAAGATCCTGGCTGATGGCTGGACGGCTGTTACGCGTGACCGTACACTCTCTGCGCAATTTGAACATATGTTGGGTGTTACTGAAGAGGGATGCGAAATCTTTACGCTTTCGCCCAAGGGTTACACCAGACCGCCTTATCAGCCATCCTGAAGTCGTTTTTCACGTCAGAGGTGGTCTTATGAGGTTGCTGTCCTTTTTCTGTTTTGCCGTGTCTTCGGTCGTTGGTGCGGCTGTAGCTGAACCTGCCGGCGTCAGTCACGATCCTCTTGCTTTTGGAAATGATAACAGGCAGGCGGGGATTATTGTCTCGGCGCCTCATGGTATGGTCGTTTCTGCCCAGCATCTAGCTTCTCAGGTAGGAGCTGATATTCTGAGACAAGGGGGAAATGCTGTCGATGCTGCTGTAGCTGTAGGTTATGCGATGGCCGTCGTTTATCCGGCGGCGGGGAATCTGGGCGGTGGTGGTTTCATGACTCTCTATACTGGTCATGGGAACAATAATCCAGGACCGGGCACGTTACGGCATCACCATACCGTTTTTATTGATTTCCGCGAACGTGCTCCTGGTCAGGCACGGGCAGATATGTTTGTTATGCCCGATGGGAAGGTGGATGCGCAGGCTTCTGTGACAGGGTGGAAGGCTGTTGCTGTGCCGGGCACGGTTGCAGGACTTGAGGGGGTGCGTTCACGTTGGGGGCGGCTGAGTCGCGCCAAGGATATGGCACCCGCGATCAGACTGGCTCGTGATGGTTTTGTTCTGGAAGAGGAGGATGTACAGCTTCTTCGTACAGGGCGTGAGTATTTTCATAAGGATCCTTTTGCCAAAACGATTTTTCTGCGTCCCAATGGAGAGGATTTACAGGCAGGAGACCGGCTTGTGCAGAAGGATCTTGCCAATACGCTGGGCTTGATTGCCCGTTATGGTCAGGATGCTTTTTATAATGGCCTTATCGCTGGTGAGATCCTTCAGATCAGTCACGATCAGGGCGGAATCCTGAATGGGGCTGATTTTTCCTCATATCAGATTCACGTTTCGCCGACTTTGGAGTGTCAGTATCGGGGGTATGAAATTCATACAGCCCCGCCACCGAGTGGCGGCGGCGTAGCGTTGTGTGAAATGCTGAACATCCTTGAAGGATACGATCTTTCAGCTTTGGGCTTGAGGACAGTGCCTTCAGTTCAGCATGTGCTTGAAGCCATGCGTCACGCTTATTCAGATCGTCGTGATCTGGGAGATCCGGTTTTTATTGAAAATCCTGTCGAACATCTGACGGACAGGCACTATGCCAGCGAAATCCGTCAGAATCTTCCTGACAGCAGGGCCCTTGATTCATCGCAGCTGCATGTAGGCAGGGCGGAGCCTGCGGCGCCGATGGCTGTTAATGCCTCAAAGCCGGAAAAGCGGGAAACAACTCATTTTTCAGTCATAGACAAGGATGGTATGGCTGTGTCGGTAACCTATACCCTTAATGGCTGGTTTGGTGCCGGCGTCATGGCAGGTCATACAGGTATCTGGATGAATGATGAAATGGATGATTTTTCAGCCAGTCCTGGAGCATCCAATATGTTCGGGATTGTTGGTTCGCAAGCTAATGCCATTGCTCCAGGGAAAACACCGCTTTCCTCCATGACACCGACGATCATGACCAAAGAAGGGCGTGTCATTGCTGTATTGGGTAGTCCTGGAGGGTCGCGTATTCCTACGATTGTGCTTCATGCGATTTTGGGACTGGTGGACTATCGTCTCGACTTGCGGCAGGCGATTGTGATGCCGCGTTTTCATGAACAATGGATGCCGTCAGTTGTCGAGATGGAGCAAGGAGCTTTTTCTCTTGAGGTGCAGCAGGAGTTGGAGAGGGAAGGCTATCAGTTTGTACGTCGCGATCCCTGGGGCATGGCAGAAGCTATTATTGTTGGGGCCCCTGACCTTTACTCCATCAGGACAGGACTGGTTTATGGTGTGGCGGACCCTCGGCATCCTGGAGGGGCAGCTATCGGTGAATAAAGATTTCCTGTAAAAAGGATTCAGGGCTTGCCTTGGCCCCCCCTCACTGTGCTAGAAACAGCGTCGGAAGGTCGGCGCTGGACGGCTGGCTCGCGAACCCGGTCAGGTCCGGAAGGAAGCAGCCGTAGTGATTTCCAGTTGGGTCGGATGTCCGGCCTTCCACCCTTTAAAAGGATTATGTCGTTAGGGATTCCTGCAAAAGGGAAGGGGTCTTCACTCATGGATGATGATACTCTGCCTTTACCCCAGGAAGAAGGGACCAGTTTCTTTCCTGATGCCGGGAGTGTCGGACGGCCCATTTCTGAGACAGAAAAACCCCAGCATTATAAGGTTCTGGCTCGCAAATATCGTCCACGGACTTTTGACGATCTGATCGGACAGGATACGCTGGTGCGTATTTTGCGCCGGGCTTTTGAGGTTGGGCGTGTGGCGCACGCCTTTATGCTGACAGGGGTACGTGGCGTCGGCAAGACGACGACAGCACGTATTATTGCCCGGGCTCTTAACTGTACTGGCAGGGATGGTAAAGGCGGTCCAACGGCTGATCCCTGTGGCGTTTGTCCGAATTGTGTGGCTATTCTGGAAGACCGTCACCCGGATGTGCTGGAGATGGACGCCGCTTCCCGCACTGGCGTTGATGACGTCCGCGAAATTATAGAGTTTTCCCGCTTCCGTCCTATGCAGGGACGCATGAAGGTCTTTATCATTGACGAAGTGCATATGCTTTCGCGCAATGCCTTTAACGCCCTTCTCAAAACACTGGAAGAACCGCCGGCCCAGGTGACGTTCATTTTTGCGACAACGGAGTTGCGCAAGGTTCCGGTGACGGTCCTGTCCCGGTGCCAGAGATTTGACCTGCATCGTGTGCCGCAGGATCAGCTGGCGGAGCATTTCAAAAATATTTCTGAAAAAGAGGGCGCCCATTTTACCTCTGAGGCTCTGGCACTTATTGCCCGTGCTGCTGATGGTTCAGTGCGTGATGGTCTTTCTCTTCTCGATCAGGCCATTGCGCAGGGTGCGGAGGAGGCCGGAGCAGTCTCAGCCATGTTGGGGCTGGCTGACCGTGGACTGATTTTTGATATGCTTGAAAGTGTGATGGCTGGCAAAGCGGATCAGGTGCTGGCGCTAACCGAAAAAGCTTACGCGCAGGGCGCTGACCTTCGTTCGGTTCTGACAGATTTGATGGAAGGGGTACATCTTCTCTCCCGCTTCAAGGTTGATTCTTCCTTGCGTGAAAGTAATGATTTGCCGGAAATGGAACGAAGCAGGGGTGGTTCTCTCTGTGATCGCCTTTCTATGAGTGTTTTGAGCCGAGCATGGCAAATGTTGCTCAAGGGGGTAGCCGAAGTGGACGCGGCGCCAGACCGTCGTCAAGCTGTTGAAATGGTGCTGATCCGTCTCTGCTATAGCAGCGTACTCCCAACTCCGGATGAGTTGATCCGCCAGTTACAGGGAGAAACATCGCCTGTCCCGGCCGGGAATACGTCCCGGGCTGTTTCTGCTTTTACAGCGCAATCGTCTTCTTCTGGTATGGCTTCAATGTCAGTGCCTGTCAGTGAAGGGAGCCATGGTCCCGTTGTACGGTCGTCTCTCAGGCTTGTGGTAAATGGGGGCGCTATCATAGAGCATGAGACGCCGGAGTTGGTGGCGTCTGAAGAAACAGAAGAGCTGCCGGTCCCTATGCCCAAAAGCTGGCGTGAAATGGTCGTTCTGGTGGGACAGGAAAAGGAAGCTTGGCTTCATGGCATCTTGCGTCATGAAGCTCATATCGTCCGTTTTGGTCCACCTGATCTGGTCTTAAGGCTGGATGATATCGTGGTGCGCAAGCGTGTTCAGCGCACATTATCTGCTTTGCTTGAACGCCTGTACCCTGGCCAGTGGCGGCTCGATTTCTCAGAGGAGAAAGGTGAACCAAGCCTTGATGAACAGGGAGCGCAGGTTGTAGCCCTAAATCAGCAGCACGCGCAGAATCATCCCTTGATCAGAGCGGTTATGAAGCGCTTTCCGGGTGCAAGAATCGCTTCAGTTCATGACCGTAACCTTGATGATTACGGGTTACCACCCGAAGAAATGACCCCTTTGGGGGAAGATTATGCCCCAGATCTTGATTTCGCGCCTTATGATGCGGATTCTATTAATGAAAATGATCTGGATTAATTCTGGAAAGAAGGGAATTTTATGAAAAATCTTGCAGGTATGATGAAACAGGCGAGTCAGATGCAGGCGCGTATGAAAGAGGCGCAGGAAAATCTTGGCAAGCTCACGGTTGAGGGTGAGGCAGGCGCCGGGCTGGTTAAACTGACCCTGACGGGAAAGGGAGACATGAAAGCTGTCACGATTGATTCCAAGATTGTTTCTCCTGATGATGTGGAAATGTTACAGGATTTGATTCTGGCTGCATTTGCAGATGCTAAGAAAAAAGCTGAAGCGGCCAGCGCGGAAGAGATGAAAAAGGTGACGGGTGGCCTTACCCTGCCGCCGGGGCTGGAGCTTCCTTTCTGATAGGACAGGATGAGCTGGAGAGGGCGGTAACATGCGTACAAGTCCTGAAATTGAGGCTCTGATGTCCCGTTTATCCCGTCTGCCGGGATTGGGGCCGCGTTCGGCCAGGCGGGCGACGCTGGCTTTGTTACAGCAGCCTGCGACGCGCCTGCAACCTTTGGTTGAGGCATTGCAAAATGCCGCTCGGACCGTCAGGACATGCGAGATCTGCGGCAATCTTGATAGTCAGAATCCCTGTTCCATCTGTCGTGATAAGACGCGTGATTACAGCATAATCTGTGTGGTGGAGCATGTAGGTGATTTGTGGGCCTTGGAACGTTCAGGGGTTCATAAAGGGCTGTATCACGTGCTGGGTGGCACTCTTTCAGCTCTTAATGGTGTCGGTCCGAAAGATCTGAATGTGCAGACCTTATTGCAGCGTGCACAGGATGACGTGGTCAAGGAAGTGATATTGGCTCTTGGGGCAACGGTCGAGGGGGCGACAACAGCTCACTGGTTACATGAACAGCTGGTGCCGTTAGGGGTAAAAGTCAGTCGGCTGGGTCATGGCATGCCTATAGGCGGTGCGCTCGAAGGGCTGGACGATGGGACATTGGCTGCGGCTCTTATAGGAAGAAAGGAGCTTTCCTGAAGATGAACTCTTTACCCTCCGTGATACCGCGTGTTGCACTGGTCACTGGTGGCGCTCTCAGGCTCGGCCGGGCCATGGTACAGGCTCTCGCGGCACAGGGATTTTCTGTTGCCATTCATTGTAACCGCAATCATGAGGCGGCCAGCGAGCTTCTCGCTTCTATTGGGGGGAAAGGGTGCGTCGTCAGGGCCGATCTTGCAAAGGAAGAGACCTTATTACCCTTGATGTGGGAAGTACAGGATATGCTTGGTCCTGTCGGTGTCCTGATCAATAACGCGTCTGTTTTCGAACGTGACGAATTTGATAATGTGACGAGAGAGAGCTGGGAACGCCATATGCAACCCAATTTACGAGCACCATTTGTGCTGTCGCAGGCCATGGTCAAGGCGCTTCCTGATGGGGCAGAGGGGTTTATCCTGCATATGCTGGATCAGCGTGTCTGGAATCTGACACCGCATTTCGTGAGCTATACGATTTCCCGGTCAGCTCTCTGGAGTCTGACCAGGACCATGGCCATGGCTTTTGCACCTCGTGTCAGGGTTAATGCGATTGGTCCCGGTCCGGTTTTGCCGGCGGAGGGGCAGTCTCTTGAACATTTTGATCAGATGTGTCGGGAGACACCGCTTCAGCATGGCTCCTCGCCAGAGGAAATTGCCCGGGCTGCCTTGATGCTGTTGTCTCTTCCTTCCGTTACGGGACAGATGCTGGCGCTTGATGGGGGACAACATCTGAACTGGGGGCCGACCAATATGACACAGGATTATGTTCTAGAAGGTCCGTAACAGAGATTTGCGGCATGTTGGGTGTAATACTCACAGACAAAAGCTAGGTTTTTCCCGTCATTACAGCGTCGCAGCAGAGCTTGATGGACCAATATGCAAGGTTCCGAAGACGCGGATTTTGTGGATTCCAGAATGTGACGGCTAAAAAACCCTTCTCCCAATGCGGCACCGAAGGGAATGGTTCTGTCGGTAAGCTTTTCCTGTATTGATGGGGGAAGACGGGATGGAATGAAAGCATTCCATGCTTCCATTAGCAGGGAATTGTCACCATAGAGTCGTATGTGGCGAAATGAGAAGGTGTCTAAAGGAGAGGCTTCCAATAGGGGCAGTTTGTTTTTGTAGGGGAAATTGTCGCAGGATATATGTTCTACGCGCAAGGGAGTTACGCAAAAATCCTGTAACAGCGCTGTCGCACTGCGTCCAGTTGACAGAAGCCTTTCGAGTCTCTCTGTTTTGCTCTGGCAGGAAGTCATCTTGCACAGAGGGATCGTATAAACGCAGCCCTAGGGAAAACGAGTTCCGTTTTATAGCACGGGACCGATATTCCAGAGCTGCAGAAAGTAGGGTATCCCTTAATTATCGTCGCGTTCGTCATTATCGGTCGTGACTTCAATATCACTGCTGATATCGTCATCAAGATCGTCGTCGGTCATGACATCATCATCTGCTTCGTCATCTGTGTCGATATCAACATCAAGATCGTTTTCGTGCTCATTCTGGATCAGAACGTTTTCCTTGTTGTCCTCCAGCTCGTCTTCACGATTTTTAAGGCGCGAGTTATTGGCCGGCTGTATGGCACCGCATTTGGGGCATACCGGCGGTACGCGGTTAAGGTCGTAAAAGCGTGAATTACATTCAACGCATGTCCGTTTCAGACCGAGTTCAGCTTTTGCCATAGTGTGGGGCCTACTAATACCGTTTACAGGAAGAAGTGAAGGGGCCATGCCATGTTCACGCCTGCTCTGTCAAATTTTTCTGCTTCAGAATATAATTTTTTTTCAATAAATCTGTTTTATTCACATTAACAGTCGAAACCGATTTCCATTTTTATGAAAGAAAATCATGGCTGCTTTACGTCCCTTAACTGTTTCATCTCCCTCTCAAGGCCTTTCAGGGCGTCTTACCGTTCCTGGCGATAAATCCATCAGCCATCGGGCCCTTATGCTGGCAGCTCTTGCAAAAGGTGTGACCAGAATTTACGGCTTGCTGGAAGGTGAAGACGTGATCTGTACGGCTAAAGCTGTTGAGGCTCTGGGAGCCAGAGTAGAGCGTGGGGCGGATTTTTGGGAAGTAGAGGGTGTCGGGATTGGGTGTCTGAAAGAGCCAGAAAATGTGCTTGATATGGGTAATTCCGGTACTGCGGCTCGCCTCTTGTCTGGCGTTCTGGCAACGCATCCCATTAATAGTATCATGACGGGAGATGCTTCCCTGCGTTCACGTCCCATGGGCAGGGTCAGTGATCCACTGTCGCAGACAGGGGCGCAGTTTGTAACACGTTCAGGCAAGCGGCTGCCTATGGCTATTATCGGGACAGGGGAAGGTCTTGCCCCTCATTACGTGTTGCCCGTTGCTTCAGCTCAGGTGAAATCGGCGCTTTTGCTGGCAGGACTTAACTGTCAGGGTGAAACCTGTGTCGAAGAGCCTGTTCCCACGCGAGATCATACTGAAAACATGCTCGGTCATTTCGGTCTGAAACTTGAGGTGACTCCTGCACCCGATGGTGGGAGAGTGATTCGTTTCCAGGGGCCGGCCCAGCTACAGGCGCGTGATATTATCGTGCCAGGGGATCCTTCGTCAGCAGCTTTTCCTGTCGTGGCAGCTCTCCTTGTGCCGGGTTCTGAAGTGATTATTGAAAATGTCGGGTTAAATCTTCTGCGTACTGGACTCTTTACGACCCTGAAAGAAATGGGGGCCTCTCTTGAAGTTCGCAATGAAACCATTGAGGGAGGCGAAAAAGTGGGAGATCTCTATGTTAAGGCAAGTTCCCTGCGGGGTGTGACAGTGCCGGCCGAACGTGCTCCCTCCATGATTGATGAATATCCAGTTCTCTCAGTAGCCTGCGCGATGGCTGAAGGGACTTCCCGGCTTCAAGGGTTGGCGGAGCTGCGGGTCAAGGAAAGCGATCGCATGGCCTCCACCGTGGCACTTCTGAAGGAAAATGGGGTCGATGTGACGGTTGAGGGTGATGATATGATTATTCAGGGTCGTCCAACACTAATAGGTGGCGGAGAGGTGAAAACGCATATGGATCACCGCCTCGCTATGAGCGGAATTATTCTGGGGCTGGCAGCGCAGCAGCCCGTGCATATAGATGATACAGCTTTTATTGAAACCAGTTTCCCAGGTTTTATTGAGCTTATGAATCGTCTGGGCGCAGGACTCAAACCGTGAAACCAACCAAAAAACTTATTATTGCGGTTGACGGGCCTGCTGCTGCCGGGAAGGGCACACTGGCCAAGTCTCTCGCTCAGGTGTTGGGGCTGCCTTATCTGGATACAGGTCTGCTTTATCGTGCTGTAGCGCGCCGCGTCATTGATCAAGGTGCGAATCCGCATGATGATGCGACGGTCTTTGCTGAGTCACTGGAAACGGATGATTTGGAGCGGAATGATCTGCGTCAGCCGGAAGTGGATCAGGCTGCGTCCCTTGTGGCGCGTCAACCAGGAGTGAGGGCAGCTCTTCTTGAACGCCAGCGTCATTTTGGCCGGCTCGGAGGGGCCGTTATTGACGGACGCGATATTGGCACAGTGGTTTTTCCTGATGCCGATATGAAGTTTTTTATTACGGCCTCACCTGGAGTGCGGGCGCAGAGACGTTATAGGCAGCGTTACGGTCATGATTGTGATGACGAAACTGTGTTGCAGAAAGAGGTTCGGGCCATTACAGAACGTGACCAACAGGATGCTTCACGCGATGTAGCGCCGTTGAAACCTGCCATAGATGCTGTGATGATTAAGACCGATCATCTTACAGCGGCTGATGTTCTGCATAAGACGCTGGATGTTTTGCGGGAACGGGGGTTATTAGGATCATAGCTCGCTGCATTTCTGGCAGTGTCTCATTCAAGACGCGTTTTTTAGCATCTTAAGATAGAAAAACTCTTGAATCAGGTTGACATGATTTCTTTGTGCGTTATTGGTGCAAAGGACCGAAGTTGGACAGTCACGACTTCTGGTAGAGGTGGTTTTGACCTGATAGACCGCCTTCTTGTTTTAACTCATGGACCCTCTTTTTGACTGGAAGAGAGGGGAGACGTCGTTTTTTTTCTGCTAGTAAATGGCAAAACGGCGCATAACGCGGACTGTAATCATTCACGAGAATGAATGACTGGTCCTGGAATGCTGGAATTACATGGCTTCTGCCACTCAGACATCACAACATGAAACTGAAAATTTCGCCGCTCTCCTTGATGAAACGCTCGGCACAGATGCTGCGTTTGAAGGATCGGTTGTTACAGGGCGTATCCTGCGTCTGACGAATGATTATGCTATCGTCGATGTAGGGTTGAAAAGCGAGGGGCGTGTCGCTCTCCGTGAGTTTGGTCCTCCCGGTGTCACCCCGGATATCAAGCCGGGTGACGTTCTGGAGCTTTACGTTGAACGTTACGAAGATCGTGACGGCTCTATTGTCCTCTCTCGTGAAAAAGCGCGTCGTGAAGAAGCATGGACAGCTCTGGAGCGTGCCTTTGCCAATAACCAGCGTGTGAATGGTACAATTTACGGGCGCGTCAAGGGCGGTTTCACGGTTGATTTGGGTGGGGCGATGGCCTTCCTGCCAGGCAGTCAGGTCGATATCCGTCCGGTTCGCGATGTTGGCCCACTCATGGGGCAGCCGCAACCTTTCCAGATTCTGAAAATGGATCGTGCGCGTGGCAATATCGTTGTGTCACGTCGCGCCGTTCTTGAGGAAACACGTGCCGAGCAGCGTTCCGAACTGATTCAAGGGCTGACAGAAGGTATGATCCTTGATGGTGTTGTGAAAAACATCACGGATTATGGCGCTTTCGTTGATCTTGGTGGCGTTGACGGCCTTCTGCATGTTACGGATATTGCATGGAAGCGTATTAACCATCCTTCAGAGGCCCTGCAGATTGGTCAGCCGGTCCGCGTGCAGGTGATTCGCTTTAATTCTGATACGCAGCGTATTTCTCTGGGTATGAAACAGCTGGAAGCTGATCCTTGGGAAAATGTGGCGATCAAGTATCCTGTTGGCGCCCGCTTTACGGGTCGTGTCACCAACATCACTGATTACGGGGCTTTTGTGGAACTGGAACCAGGCGTTGAAGGCCTTGTCCATGTTTCCGAAATGTCTTGGACAAAGAAGAATGTCCATCCGGGCAAAATCGTGGCCACTTCTCAGGAAGTTGAGGTCATGGTTCTGGACGTGGACAGCAGCAAGCGTCGTATTTCCCTCGGTCTGAAGCAGGTTCAGCGTAATCCTTGGGAACAGTTTGCTGAAGAGCACAAAGTGGGCTCCGTTATTGAGGGCGAGATTCGTAATATTACGGAATTTGGCCTCTTTATCGGTCTGTCAGCTGATATTGACGGTATGGTTCATATGTCTGATCTTTCATGGGATGAGCCTGGCGAGGCTGTTATGTCCCGTTACGAAAAAGGTCAGGTTGTCAAAGCGAAAGTGCTGGATGTTGATGCCGAGAAAGAGCGTATCTCTCTGGGGATTAAGCAGCTTCAGGAAGATCCTGCGGCTGATACTCTGGCCCGTATCAACAAGGGTGATGTGGTTACCTGCGTTGTAACAGCTGTCCAGACGAATGGGATTGAAGTGAAAGTTGATGATGTCCTGTCGGGCTTCATTCGCCGTAGTGAGTTGGCTCGTGACAAGGCTGACCAGCGTCCGGAACGCTTTGCTGTCGGTGAAAAGGTCGATGCCAAGATCGTGGCGGTTGATCGTGCTTCCCGCAAGCTTGCTCTGACGATCCGTGGCCGCGAAGTTGAAGAGGACAAGCAGGCTATTAGTGAATATGGCTCGTCGGACTCTGGTGCTTCACTGGGAGATATTCTGGGAGCAGCGATTCGTCGTCGCAATACAGAAAGCTGATACTAACCAGACACGTAGTTTCCCGATTTCATGTCGGTTAACACTGGCCGGAAAGGGCGTCCTCCTAATAAGGAGGGCGCCCTTTTTTTGTTTATGTCATAATGACTTGTTCTGACGGAGGAAAATCTGTTAGAGGTAGCTACAGGTTAATAGATAGGATCTTAACCGCAATCAGTGTTCTCTCATGAAGTCTATCAAGAAGCTAAGAGGGAGTATGGGCGTAGGGCCCAGGGATAAGTATGGCCGTTATTTACAATACAAATTACACGCATAATTCCAATTCCTATCTTACGCTTGCTATAAAAGATGCTGCCGAAAAACTGTTCGGGCGCGATAATATTATTGTCGCTGATAATATGAGTCTGGCTGGACTGGCGGCATTGGGAGAGCATGATACTCTTCTTTGTCTGGATGGGCAGCGGCTGAATGCAGCGTTGATGAGGCGTGTGCGTCCAGCTTTCAAGACGATGATTCTATGGACATTTGAAGATCCCTTCATGCAGGATCTTAATGCCGAAAACGCTTTGCTGTTTGATTATATTTTCACTAATGACCCTGTCAGTGTTAGCGCCTATTTTGGAAAGGGGCATTATCTGCCTCTGGCAGCCAGTCAGTGGCTGCATGAACGGCCCGTGCGTGCGGCGAATGAATGTGACTACGACATTTTTTTTGCGGGGACCATGTGGCCGAATCGTGTTCAGGTGCTCCGGCGTGTTGTAACGGCGTTTCCAGGTGCGCGGCTCAAGCTGGTATGCCCTACAAACGAATATCTTCCGCCTTTGCCTGATGATATTGCGGCGCTGTCTCTTCAGCGTCCGATCAGTCATGAAGCTTTTATTGATTTTGCCAATGTCAGCGCGGTTACGCTTACCATGTTCCGCAATTATGCAAGTCATGGCACTGTCAGTCAGGCTACGGCGCCTGGTCCGCGTCTTTTTGAACTGGCTTTGGCAGGTACGGCGCAGGTTGTGGAAATTGCCGATGGCATGGCCAAAGAATATTGCGATATTGTAGATGGTGTTTCTCTGGCTCGCGGGGCAGATGAGATCATAGAATCAATTGCCAGATTGCTTGGCAATAAGTCTGCCAGACGGAAAGCAGCTTTGGCAGCGCAGAAATCTGCTCTTCAGATGCATCTTTACGAACATCGCCTTGAGCAGATTCGTGATATTACGGAAGCTGACTTTAAAAAACGTCCCCTTAAGAAGGTAGAGAAAATAGAGCGCCGTCGTCGGTTGCGCGTTTTGTTCTGCACGCACTCGACGCTGAATGAGCGGGAATGGGGTGGCGTTGAAGTTTACCAACAAGTGCTTTGTTCGCTGCTGGGACGTGATGTCGAGTTTTTCTTCTGGTTGCGTCGAGGAGGGTTTTGCAGGTTAGTCAATGCGGCTGGTCAGGAGCTTGAATGTTATGATCTTGCCGAAAAAGAATGGCATGACATGCTCTGTGATGCAGCGGAAGAGACAGTTTTTTCTGGTGTGATCAGCCAGTATAATATTGACGTAGTTCATTTTCAGCATCTTGGCCATCATGCCTGCTCTCTGCCGCTTATTGCCAAGGCCAATGGAGCTGGTGTCCTGTTCTCAGCTCATGATTTCTGGCTTGTTTCCACACGTTATAATCTTCTCAACCGTGATATGCGTCATGATGAGGGCGAGTTTGCTTCCGTTTTGGCGATGGATATCAATTTCAAGATTGCTGAAAATATCGCCTATGGTGGTGAGCAGACCAGACGCGCTTTTATAGATCGCATGCTCCATCATATTGACGGTATTATGTTCGGGACCGAACATTCACGTAATTTCCTGCATCGTATTTATCCTGTTCTTGATAGTAAAATCAGTCTGGTTAATGGAATTCCTAGCCCGGATTCAACCGTTCCGGTCGTGCCTAAAAAATACGAGCCATTAAACGGGCGTCCCCTACATGTGGCGATTATCGGCAATTTTTTGAGGACAAAAGGAGCTGATGCTGTCCTTGCCTTGATTGAACTGGCCCATGAGCGGCATTTCCATTTTCATATTATGGGGTATGTCCATCAGGAATATCAGGCTGTTCTGGATAGTATGAAACGATCCAATGTGACCGTGCATGGGCGCTATGACGTTGGTAATACGGAACTTCTGCAACAGGCCGATATAGCCTTGATTCTTTCCATCTGGCCCGAGACCTATTGCATTTCCCTTTCTGAAGTCTGGCAAAATGGGTTGGTGCCGATCGTGACAGATATTGGTGCCTTGCATGATCGTGTTACGGATGGGGTCAATGGTTTCAAGGTGCCTGTCAGTCGGCCGGACAAAGTGCTTGAACGGATGGAGATCCTGCGTTCGTCAGAAACATTGCGAAAGCGGATGATGGAGGCGATCACCCCTGATCTCTGGACTCACGAAGGTGAGTATGGTCGGCAGCTTCTTGAGCTTTATTATTGTCTTGCTCCCAATAAGGAGATGGGCGTTGCCGAGCTCCAGTTTGATATGGGGCAGATTCACTTTCTTCCACACGATTCATGGCGTAATCAGGCTCCTCCGCGCCATATTTTTGATCCTCCTGTGCAACGTGATCTTTCGATCTGCCTGCCATCTGATATTACGGACTGGTTCGCCATTCAGGGGGCGGAATGTTACGTTGATGATATTTGCCATTATGTTCTGAGTGACGATAAGGAAAGTTCCTTTAAACCTGTAGATGAATTTCATATCGGCGGCTGGATGTTCCTTCCCGATATTAGCACAGCAGGGCAGATGTATGTGGTGCTGGTAGGTGAAGATGAACGGGCTCCGCTCATTTACATGGGGTGTAAGCGCGAAATACGCCTTGATATTTCAAGGCTTTTTGGAAGCGTGCCACGTCGTTCAGGCTTCCAGGCTAAGGCGGCATTAAGAGGTAAATGGTGTGAAGGTCGTTATCGAATCGGCCTGATTAATGTGATTAATCATCGCGGGGCTTTCCAGCTTCTTTCTCGGGGGATAGAGGTTGAAGGTGGCAAAATAGTCAGTATCTTTACCTCAAGACCATCCAATGCAGAGATTTTGTCCGCTTTCCGTCAGGTCCTGCTGAGTGATGGCCTGTTGCGCGGGATCCATCTGGTCAGGCTTTCTGAAAAAAGACTGTTCCTGCGTCAGGATATGGTTTTGCCCTATTTTGTTGATTCTCTGACGGTTCTTGATAGTGAGGAGAATCCGGATCGCGAGGTGGGTGCACTGTTTGTCAAAGGCTGGGCATTCCTTGAGGGGATGACACGCTCTGGTCAGCTTTATGTTACTTTTATTGGCATAGAAAAAGATGAGATTGCCTATTTTGCTACAGAACGTTTTGCGCGAGATGATGTAAGGATCGTGCATCGTGAGGCTCCCCTATGCTCTGGGTTTAAGGAACTTCTAAAACCCTGGAAAGGACAGGTTGAGCATCTGAATGGAGTTTATCATATGGCAGTAGTCAATGTTATTGATGAAACATATGGATATGCCTTAACAGAGCAGCTGGTCACTTTTAAGGACGGACGAAGCGAACGGGTTGAGCGCAAGGAACTGACGAGTCAGCAGGCTGAACGTTTGGGAACGCTATTGCAGCAGAATTTGTAAGAGTGGCATATAGCGGGATCAGGCGATGACAGAGCGGTCTTACAGTTTTACTGATCGACAGAAAGCTCGTCAGCCACGTTGGCTTGGGTTTGACGCGGATTTTTATGTCTTGCGCTATCCCGAGGCCAAGGTTGCCATGGGTGAGAAAAAATATGGCGATTCTTACCTGTATTACTGTGATATTGGCCGTCAGCAAGGACATTCTCCCAATCGCTATTTTGATGAAATCTGGTACTGTGAACGCCATCAGGATGTAAGACGCGGATTATCTGAAGGTCTATGGCAGTCCGGGTTTGAGCATTACTGTCAAACGGGATTCCTGACGCATGCGCCTCATTGGCTGTTTGACGAGGAAAGTTACAGGCGTAAAAATCCCTGGTTGACTGTAACGGAATTTCGCCGTCAGGGTTTCTGGAACGGCTATGACCATTTTCTGGAGGTTGGCGATAAGGCAGGTTTGCGCGCCAGTTCCTTTTATGATGCGACTTTGGTCCGGGACATGGCATCTCGCTATCCTGAATGGTTTGGAGAGGAAGGACTTTTTGCTTCATGGCTGGTTTTGCCTTCTGAAATTGCCGATAGCGGGGCGGCTTCTTATTATTTTGATCCTAAGTGGTACTGTCAGACTTATCCTGATGTAAAAACAGCTATTGAAAAAGGCCGTTATTTGAATGCCCTGCATCACTATCTGACCAATGAAACACCTTCCCGTTATAATCCTTGCTCCAGTTTTTCTGAGGATTACTATCTTATTAACTCTCCTGATATTGTACCTACACTTCAGGCAGGAGGGTTTCGTAATGGATATGATCATTTTGTAAAATTTGGTGCGTTTGAAGGGCGGACACCTTTTGAGGGGATAGATTTTAGGGCGTATAGTCAAAATCTTTTGGTGCAAGCTCAATGTGAAAGTGGGCTTTTTGATAGTCCTTTTACCCGTTTTATTGCTGAGCTGGCCGGCAAAGTAGGTAGTGCGGGTGCTTTGATTCCAGCAATGGCGGAGGAAGAAAGCCGCAGTCTTTTTCGTCAGAGTGCGGAATTCTGTTTGCCGCTTCTGGCTCACTATCCTCTTGATTTTACGGTCGAGGGTCTGCCTGAGGTCAGTGTCATAATGGTGGTTCATAACCAGATTGCCTTGACTTTGCAGACCCTTTCTTCACTGCGTAACAATTACCGTGGTGCTATAGAACTGATCCTGATTGATTCTGGCTCACAGGATGAAACGCTCTCCATTTCTGCCCTTGTCAAAGGGGCTTTTATTTACCGGGATCGGATTAATAGTGGTTATCTGGAAGGGTGTAATCGTGCCTTGGATTACGTTCACGCCCCTGTTGTGCTTTATCTGAATAATGATCTGCGTCTTTTCCCAGAGGCTGTTTCCGCTGCTCTGACCCGTCTTTATGCTGAGCCTTCCATCGGAGCTGTGACAGCCAAGCTTGTGCGTTCCAATATGCGTTTGCAGGAGGCAGGGTCGATCATATGGCGTGATGGTGCAACCTATGGTTATAGGCGTGAAGATGACCCTACGATTCCTGAAGCCAATTTCGTAAGGGATGTGGATTATGGTTCGGCCGCGTTCCTGATGGTTCATACAGGATTGGTAAAGCGCTTGCAGGGTTATGATGTACGGTATAAGCCTGCCTATTTTGAAGATACTGACTTTTGCGTACGTCTGGCCAAGACAGGGGCGCGGATTGTTTATGAACCGCTTGTGGTGGTGGAACACCTCGAATTCGGCACATCCGGTCATGCTGGTTCTCACGCACTTATTCAGAAACATCTCAGATATTTCAGCCATGCTCATCAGGATTTCCTGCGCCTCCAGCAGCCCCCTCATATCAGAAATGCTCTTTTAGGGAGGGAGAGAAAGCGTCAGGACAAAAAGCGTATCCTTTTTATCGAAGACCGTATACCCATCCGTTCATTAGGATCAGGCTATGTGAGGTCAAACGACATTGTCTGTAGTCTTGCGAGAATGGGCTACCATGTTACGGTCTTTCCTGTACAACCTGTAACGGAGCGCGCTTGTTTCCTTTATGATCATTTCCCTGAGGAAGTAGAGCTGGCGGTTGATCAGAATAAATTTACTCTGGCTACATTCCTTGAAGAACGTGTGGGGTATTATGACGTTCTCTGGATTGCTCGTACGCATAATCTGGATCAGCTTCAGCCTGTTCTGGGTGAGGCCAGCCGTTTCCTGATAGGCTGTCACGCCATTCTGGATACAGAAGTTGTGGCCGCGCCACGCACGATACTTCATGCTCATTATTGTGGGAAACCGGGCTCTTTATTATCTCTTGATAAATTACTTGCAAAAGAGCTTGCAAGTGCTGCCTATTGCCAGCAGGTGATTGCTGTTACAGAGCATGATGCTGCTCTGATAAGACAGGCAGGTCATGATAATGTGTCTATCCTTGGACATAGTCTTGTGCCTCATCCGACACAGAAGCCTTTTGCCGAGCGGCAGCATATGCTCTTTCTGGGAGCCTTTCACGATAAAGATTCACCTAATATGGACAGTATGGTGTGGTTTATCCGCGAGGTTCTGCCTGTTTTGGTAGAGAAGTCCGAGGCGAGTGACTGGAAGCTCAGAATTGCCGGCTATATTGCGCCTTCTGTTGATCTGACTGAAATAGCCTCTCATCCTAATGTTGAAATTATTGGTCCGGTTGAGGATCTGGCACCGCTTTTTGACAGTCACCGCCTTTTTGTAGCGCCCACGCGTTTTGCAGGAGGCTTGCCTTATAAGCTTCATGAAGCTGCTTCTTTTGGGTTGCCGATTGTTACGACTCCCTTATTGAGAGATCAGGTGAATTGGCCTGAGGGCGAAGCCCTGTTGAGTGTGGTACCAGAAGATCCAGATGGTTTTGCGGCTGCGATAGAAAGGCTCTATAAAGATGAAGAATTATGGACGAGGCTCCGGCAGAATGCGCTAGAAGCTGTTACGAAAGATGCGAATCCCCTTCTTTTTCAGAAAAAACTTGGGGAAATCATGTCTTTGGTGAAAGAATAGAATTTAGAACGGAAGTCTGTTTGGCTGAATGCCGGGGAATGCCGGGTGTCAAGGAACGAAAGTGAGCAGAAACGATGGAGAAGGGCGGGGCTTTAAAGGGGCATGTGCTGTTATGTGGCGGTGGCCGGTATGAAAGTCAGGCAAATTCTCAGGTGCGTGAGACTATCATGGATGGTCTGGTCAGCGTATTTGGGGTCGATAATGTAACCTCTGTCAATATCGCTGCCGCTCCTGAGGCTGTGCGCTTTCTGAAACCTTCTTTTGTCTTTGTTACAGGTTCTTATTTGCCTGAGAGCACCTATTTTGGCGAAGTCTCGCGTGAAGCGCGCAAGATTGGTGCGGCTACGGCGTTCTGGGCGACGGAAGATCCTTACGAGCAGGATGCTCATTATCAAATTGATTATGATTTTGACGTGATTTTTTCCTGCGATCATTGGGGGCATTATTTCTATCAGCGCGATAGGGTGTTTCATCTCCCGCTCGCCGCGTCTCCTACGCTGCATTACATGCCGGTGGATGAAAAGGCCGAAAGACCTATAGATGTGCTTTTTTGCGGTGTGGCGTTCAGCTCTCGCAAAGAAATTGCCCGCATGTTAATGCCTGTGCTTGAAAAGCTTAACATTCGCTTTATCGGTCCGGGATGGGGGGAGCTAGGGATTGGTTTTTCTGATGCACGCATTGAGAAATCCCAGCTGATTGATCTCTATAGTCGGTCGAAGATTGTGCTGAATCTCGGTCGCTCCCTGCATTTCGAAAATAAGCGCTTCATGATTGTGCCTTCTACACCCGGTCCCCGCACATTCGAGGCGGCTCTGTCGGGGGCATTTCAGGTCTTTCATGAAGATACCTATGAATTGCGTCGTTACTATAATGCAGACGAAATTCCGGTTTTTACAAATCTGAAAGATTTTGAGAGGGTCATTGAGCTGTATCTGCATGATGACACATTACGTCTGGCGATGGCGCGGAAAGCGCAGGAACGCACTCTGACAGAGCATCTTTACAAGAATCGTATTCAGAAAGTCGTTGATATTATGCAGTCAGAGGGACTGTTGAAATGAGCGTTGAATAACGGGCAGGACAAGACAAGAAAGGGGAGGCAGGATAATCTGCTTCCCCTTTTTGCTGGTCTCTCATGAGATGAAGGTTTTATTGAGGCGCTGGGCCGAAAACGATTCGTGCCATATCGTCTGGTCGTATCCAGTGGATAAAGGCCTGTTGTACCTGTTCAGGGGTCATAGCGTAGATGGCGCGTGCAGAGTCGTCAGGAGCATTGAGTGGGAGATCAAGTTCCGTCAATGTCAGCCATGTACTGGCCAAAGCGTTAAAACTGGCGCGTCCCATAAGTTGGCTGCGTAATAATGTTGCTTTGGCGAGATCAAGAGTTTCCTGTGCGACAGGTTTTTCCCTTAATGATTGCAGATCTTTGATAGCAAGGGCCTGAGCCGCTTTCACTTTGGCGGGATCAGCACCGAAACTGATGGAAAAGCTCGCGCGTGTGCGGGAATAGTGAATGTCGCTTCCTACACCATAAACATACCCTGTCTTTACACGCAGGTCGCGCATGAGCAGGGACGAGAAACCATCTCCCAGGATTTCGTTACCAACAGCCAGTGCGTGACGGTCGGGATTTTTGACATTTAATCCCAATGTCTCAACCAGTTTGACCTGATCCTGCGAGCGTCCCGGGTCAGAAACGACCGCTTCGGATGTTTTGCTGGGCGGAACTTCGGGTAGATCAAGCTGGGGTTTATCGCCTATGGTTTTCCAGGAGGAGAAGGCTTCTTCAATATCCTTACGAGCCTGTTCTGGTTCAATATCACCAATAACGACAATGGTCGTAAGATCTGGACGGAATGTATTGCGATAATAATCCTTCACGTCCTGAAGTGTGATTTTGCGGATATTTTCCGGCTTTGCCTCTCTCAATGAGGGATCCTGTGGGGGCAACAGGGCTTTTTTTACAGCACGCCCGTAATGATAGGACGGGGACTGAAGAACGCCATGCTGTTCCTGTGCAGCCTGCTCACGCGTGATGAGGAAGGCTTTTTCGGGAAAAGCAGGCTGAAGTTCATTCTCAGCCAGAAGAGACAGGCCTCCCCTGAAGTCCTTTGTCAGTGTGCTGAGACTGAAACTGCTGCCGGCATTTTCATCAGCCGTAATATCGTCCAGGGCGCGTGAAAGAGCCAGACGGTCATGTTTTTCGGTTCCGTAAATAAACAGGGAGTTTACGAGGTCAGAAAGGCCTTCTTTTCCTTCAGGTTCCTGCAAGGCAGGTGTATGCCTGATGGTCCCGTAAAGTTCGATTGTATGGCTGACATGTTCAGGTTGCACAAGGAGTCTGATGCCGTTAGAGAGAACAAAACTGGCTGGTTGTGGAGAAGCGGGAGGGAGTGACAGTTTTGACAGTGCCTGCTGTGCCCAGTCTGGTAATGCGACCTTATCCTTGGGAGGAGTAATCAGGCTCTCAGCACCGCCAAATCCCTTGTCGGCGATAGGTTTTCCAGTGTCACGTGGTGTCAGAATCGCTGAGATGGCCAGTTGTGGATCAAGCCATTTTTTTGCCAGGTCATCAATCTGCTTTTTGGTAACAGAGCGGAAAGCGGCAATCATATCATGCGGGCTGGAAAGCCGTTGGATGGCCACAGCTTGGGACCAGCTTCCGGCGAGGCCGGAGATACTGTTGGCATTAAATTCAAGGGCAGCAATCTCGCGTTGCCGTGCTGCTTCAATCAGCTCGGGAGGAATTCCCTTCTGCCGGTAATTTTCCAGAATGGTGGCAACGGATCTCTTGAGGTCGGAAGGATTGCTATTCTTTGGGAATCCTGCATAGGCGATTCCAATACCGCCCTGTGCATCGGGTTGATAGGCAAAACCCGTCTGAAGAGCTTTTCCATCCGGCACCAGGCCAAACAGATCGGCGCGATCGCTGCTCAGGGCATCAATGAGCAGGGTCATGGCTGCATAGTCGGGGTCACGTTGCCCCGGGAGGCGCCATGCCATGGTGACCAGCCCAATAGGAAGGTCAGTAGGCAGGAAAAGCATCTGCGCCTTGACAGGACCAGGATGGACAGAGGGTGTTTCAGGAAGCTTACGGGCGGGTAGGGTGCCAAAGGTTTTTTTGACCAGTTCCAGCGTCTTGGGGCCATCTACATCGCCAGCAATAATCAGAATGGCGTTATTAGGCGCATACCAATCCTGATAGAATTTCCGTAATTGTGTGATGGTTGTATCGTCGAAAGAGGGGCGTGTTCCCAGAGCGTCATATTCATAGGGCGTGCCCTTATAAAGTATGGCCCTGACCTGACTCATATAACGGTAAAGCGGGTTGGAAAGGTCGCGCGAGACTTCCTGCTCAATGGCGCCTTTCTCATGGGCCCAGTCTTTTTCATCCAGAGTGAGACCCGTCATGCGGCCGGCCTCAATTTTCAGGAGCAACTCCAGATCAGAGGCCGGAGCTGTGAAGTAATATTGCGTTACGTCAGATGTTGTATCGGCATTATTGTTATTGCCAAGATGGGCACTCAGCGTCGCAAGCTGGTCGCGGCTCAGATTTTGTGCTCCATTGAACATCATATGTTCCAGAGCATGGGCGGTGCCGGGGAATTTTGCCGGGCTATTGACCGAGCCTACCTCGTAATTGACCATGGTTTGTACGACAGGAGCCAGACTGTCTTTAACGATGATGACTCTTAGACCATTTTCAAGAGTGGCTTTTGCCACTTCTATATCATGTGCCGAAGATGAGGGAATTGGCTGGGTAGAAGGTTGGTTTTGCAGGTTAGAGGAGGCCGGTGACGAGGAAGTCGCTGACTGGGCCAGCACAGGGGATATCAGAGCCGATGATGCCATAAAAGATGCTGCAAGTAGCGTCAGGCGTGAAAAACGGAACAGGGACACAAAACCTCCTCAGGATATTCTTTATGGAGAAATCTGTTAAAATCAGACCATAAAAGCATTAAACTGTCTGAACCCGTGGACTATACACTTTTATGGACCAAGAGGGAGTATAAGTGTGACACTTGCCGAAATTATCCAGCGGATAGATGATCTGATCCTTGATGGATTGTTTCAGCCTGTCGCTAATCGTTTGCCAGCGAACAGTTCTTCCATGGCGCTGGGGCTCAGTTTTGAGCTGGGGTCGGTTATTTTGCAGGCCGCCTGCGTTATAGCGCCTTCGTTGCTTTTTGGTTTGCCGTTGGGGTTTATCCCGTCAGCTATTTTCGGTTTTCTTGTCAGTCTGGTTTTTTTTCTGGTCTGCCAGAAATTGTCTGCGTTGGTCAGGCCGGGTTTTCTTAATCCTTTACGGGCGCAGTTACGGGCTTTGCGCCTGATCGGGATTGCGTTTCTGGTTTATGATTTGTGTCGTGCCCATCCAGGAGGGCAGGGTTATAATTTATGGTGGCGCCTGGATGAACTATCGCAGCTTACCTTTATTATCGGCTTATATTTCATGGCGTGTGAGGTATCACCACCCAAGCCGCGTCATGAGACACAGTGGGATGGTTTTAATAAAACGCATCGTGTTTTTGAGTGAGCGTGCTATTTCGAGAGTGATAGTCCAACGACAATATGGGAGCGGGACGTGGCAATCAGGTTAGGCATCGGGGTTATTACCTATAACCGCAAGGATATTTTGCGGCAATGTATAGAAAATATACAGCGTTTTACCAGCTACCCCTTTGAGTTTGTCGTTGCTGATGATGGTTCAAGAGACGGTACGCAGGCTTGGCTGGATCAGATCCATATCCCTTATATTTCCGGTGAGAACAGAGGTATAGCCTGGAACCGTAACAGGGCCATATGGTGGCTGAAAGAAGAAAAACAGTGCGATGTGATCCTTCTTTTTGAAGATGACTGTTATCCTTACGTATATGGATGGGAGGATGAATGGATTAAGGCTGTTGAAGCTTATGGTCATATGAATCACATGCCTGAAATTACGCTGGAGATTGATAATGACGTTTCTTCAGGATTAGGGACCGCTGCAAGTCCGTTCATAGCACCCATGCATCAGGCTTTTTGTGTGGGGTATCACGCCAGGGCTCTGGATTATGTCGGCTATCTTGATGTGCGTTTTTTTAAATATGGCGAAGAGCATGTCGAACATACTCACCGCTTTTTGCGTGCTGGTTATGGTGGCCTCCCCCAATATCTTACGCCGGAACGGGGGCAGGTTTTCTTCCTTCGTGGCGGGCTTGCGACCTTGCCTTCAGAGACACATGGTACACCAGAGTTTGTGCTGAGAAATATTCGCCTTCATAAAGATATTCAGCATGAGCCTCTTTACCGTGCTCCATGGCGTACGGATGCCCAGATGTTTCTGTTCAGGGGCGAAATGGAGACAGCCCGTGGGCGTCCGCCTCTGGTCACCGGGCAGGAGGACAGGGGTTTTGACAGTTTTATTTCTCTGGGGGGCAGCGAAGAGACAAGTTTCTTTATCAGAGAAACATTCGGCAAGCCTGGGCCGGGCTTTTTTGACGGGTTTCTTACGCCTTTCCATACATTGATACAGCTTTTTGAGACGAATTTTCGTGACCTTTTTTCGACAAATTGTCTCTACGGTTATCATGAGGCGCTACGTTGTCGGGATACGCTTATAGTCTATCATAATTGCCTCAAGCTGGCTGATGGGGAGGGGGCTTCAGTCGAATCTTTTCTGGCACAGCGTGACCGCCTGGTGAAAGAATATGGAGATCTTTTGCAAGATATAGACGCGCTTTGCAAAGGAGACCGTAAAGTCCTTTTTGTGCGGGATTGGCGCGATAGTCTGCATTATGAAGGTTCGCACCGACCATTGCACAGTCTTGTCCCCGATTTTAAACGCTTGGCTGATGCTATTGCCAAGCGTTATCCCTCGCTTGATTTCAAAATTCTCTTTACGAATTATGGCGAGGCAGCAGTAAGCGATCCGAGACTGATCTTTGGCAATGTGGATAGTCCTGATGTGAGCGATCCACTCGGTCGTCTTGAAGGCTGGAAAGACATGATCACGAAACTTGGAATTTACGCTAGAAATGACGATGAGTGGGAGGTCTGATGCGTTTCCTGTCCTATCTGACTCTGAAGCGATGGAGCCTGTCTGTTCTGGCGGCTTCTGTCTGGGTGTTGTGGGGTGCCAGTGCCTTTACAGTCCATGCAGCGGAAAAGACAGTGCCTGTTCCCCGTAATCAGTTCCAGCTCGAATTTGCGCCTGATGAGGTAGCGATACAACAATCCCGGACTTATAATTGCGTCACTGGGGCAGGAACACCAACCGAAGCACAGAAAGCCCTGTTGGCCTCCTTGCCCGCTGATCGTAAAGTGACAGTCACTTATGTAAGCGCGGATATTGCGTCTCTGGCCATTATGCCTGTTGATGGGAAAATGCTTGTACTCGCCAATGTCATGTCTGCTGATGGCGCCAAATATGTTGCTGATCGTTATATCTGGTGGAGCAGGGGTGACAAGGCTTTTTTCTCACGTTCTGATGATGAAAAAGGCGGCCAGCTGGACTGTCAGATCGCAAGATAAGAGGCGCCCTGCCTGGCTGATGACGAGGTATAGGGATGCTGCTTGTCTTTTTCGCAAATGAGCAATCCTTTAAAAGTCTCATATTATAAAAATCATATGGCTTCAGAATTCAGAATAACGAGACAAAGACATGCACGAGATTATCTGCCCTCATTGCAGAAAAGCTTTTAAAATTGACGAAGCTGGTTATGCAGATATTCTGAAACAGGTGCGCGATCATGATTTTGAAGCTCAGCTTGATGAACGGCTAAAACTGGCTGAGCAGGATAAGCATAATGCTGTTGAACTTGCGCGGGCCCAGCTCACCGGCGAATTGCAGAAATCGGCTTTGCTCAAGGATGCCGAGATTCAGGATCTGAAAGCCCGTCTGGATGCGGGCAAGGTTGCCCAACAGTTGGCTGTCAGTAACGCTCTGAAGAGTGTGGAAAAAGAGCGTGATGAGCTGGCAGGGTTGTTGGAAAAAGCGAGGGAAGAAAAGGAAATTTCCTTGCAACTGGCTGAGGCGAAACGTCGGAACGACGTGCAGCAGGAAATGGTCAGGAAGAATGAAGAAATCCAGTTGCTGAAGAACAGACTGGAAGCTGGTGAGATCGCGAAAAAGCTGGCGCTTACTGAAGCTGTAAGCAGCATTGAAAAAGATCGTGATGAATTGCAAAGCACGCTAAATCAGGTCAGGCTTGAGAAAGAACTGGCCGAGAAGGCGCTCAGGGATAAATATGAAACGCAGCTCAAGGATCGAGATGAGGCTATTGAACGCCTTCGTGATATGAAAGCACGTTTATCGACCAAAATGATCGGGGAAACTCTCGAGCAACATTGTGAGACAGAGTTTAATCGCCTGCGGGCGACAGCATTCCCGAGAGCTTATTTTGAAAAAGATAATGACGTCAGAACTGGCAGCAAGGGAGACTACGTCTTCCGGGATATGGATGAGGAAGGCATTGAGATCATTTCGATCATGTTCGAGATGAAAAACGAATGTGACGAGACGTCGGTGCGCAAGAAGAACGAAGATTTTCTCAAGAAACTTGATAAAGATCGTGCTGATAAAGGTTGCGAATATGCTGTGCTGGTCTCCTTATTGGAACCTGAGAATGAATTTTATAATTCAGGCATTGTTGATATGTTTCATCGTTATCCAAAGATGTACGTTGTCAGGCCACAGTTTTTTATTCAGATCATTACCTTGTTACGCAATGCTGCGATGAAGTCCCTTCAGTATAAATCCGAGCTGGCATTGGTGAAGGCCCAGAATATTGATATCACCAATTTTGAAACGCAGTTGGAGGATTTTAAAACGGCGTTCGGCCGTAACTGGCGTCTTGCTTCAGATGGTTTTACTGACGCTATAAAACGTATTGATGACGCCATCAGAAATCTGGAAAAAACGAAAGAGGCCTTGCACAAATCCGCCAATAATCTGCGTCTTGCCAATGACAAGGCGGATGATCTTACGATCAAGAAACTGACACGTGGTAACCCGACAATGACCGCCAGATTTAACGAGCTTAAAGAACAGGGTCATCAGGCGCAAAATAGCGGAATTGCAGAGTAATGGTTCCCTAAAGGGAGCAAAAACTCTCTATTTTATGGATAAGCCATTGTGGCGCGGGGCTGGATATCGTCACGTAAATTTACAGTAAAGCATGTTTATACAAAACAGGCGACAGAGAATGATTCTCTGTCGCCTGTTTCTTGAAAGCCCGGGGACTTTGGATCTTAGCTGCGCATCTGACGAGCGGCTTCAACCATATTGGTAATGGCTGGTTTGACTTCTTCCCAGCGGCGCGTTTTCAGGCCGCAATCCGGGTTAACCCAGAGAAGACGGCGGTTAACCTTCTTTTCAGCTGCCTTGAGCAGGTCAACCATTTCTTCCACACTGGGGATGCGTGGGGAGTGGATGTCATACACGCCTGGTCCGATCTCTGAAGGATAGCTGTGGTGGCTGAAGGCCCCCAGCAGTTCCATCTTGGAACGTGCGGTCTCAATGGAAATCACATCTGTGTCCATCGCAATGATGGCGTCGATGATGTCATTGAACTCAGAATAGCACATATGGGTGTGAATCTGGGTCTTGTCTGCGACGCCACTGGCCGTAATGCGGAAGCATTCGACAGCCCAGTTGAGATAATGCTGCCAGTCAGAACGACGGAGCGGCAGACCTTCACGCAGGGCAGCTTCGTCAATCTGGATGGCCTGACAGCCGGCTTTTTCAAGGTCATGCACTTCGTCACGAATGGCGAAAGCAATCTGGCGGCATGTGACAGAGCGGGGCTGGTCATCGCGTACGAAGGACCAGTTCAGAATCGTCACAGGACCTGTCAGCATGCCTTTCATGGGCTTTTTTGTGCAGGATTGTGAGAAACGCCACCAGTCGAGCGTCATCGGGGCAGGACGAGCTACATCGCCGTAAATGATGGGTGGGCGGACGTAACGTGAGCCATAAGACTGCACCCAGGCATGTTTGGTGAAGACGAAGCCTGAAAGCTGTTCACCGAAATATTGCACCATGTCATTGCGCTCGAATTCGCCATGAACCAGCACGTCGAGTCCGACTTCTTCCTGCCAGGCGATAGCGGATTTTGTTTCTTTCTCAAGGAACGCCTTATAGTCTGCAGCACTCAGCTCGCCTTTGGCATTTTGTGCACGGGCTTTGCGAATTTCAGCTGTCTGAGGGAAAGAGCCAATGGTCGTGGTCGGGAAGAGCGGCAGTCTCAGCTCGGCTTCCTGTGCTTTCTGACGGACAGGGAAAGGCGATTTGCGCTGAGTCAGGCCGTTATCGCTCTGTGCACAGCGTTCCTTGATCGCAGGATTATGGATTTTGCTGGAAGTCCGGCGGCTTTTAATGGCGGCGCCATTCGCTTCCAGGACGTCACGCACAGAATCAGTCCCGTTATTAAGAGCTTTGGCCAGTGTGGACAGCTCAGCAATTTTCTGAATGGCGAAAGCCAGCCATGATTTGACGTCCGGGTCCAGTGTTGTTTCACGTTCCAGATCAATAGGCGTATGGAGCAGTGAGCAGGAAGGAGCCAGAATCAGGTCCCGTTTAGCGGCAATCGGCTTGATGAGTTCAAGCAGCTGGTTCAGATCTGCCTTCCAGACATTACGACCATCAATGATACCCAGAGAGAGCAGCAGGTCAGGGCGTGCCTTGGCCAGAACGTCAGCAAGCTGTTTGGGAGCACGGACGAGATCAACATGAAGGCCGGCAACCGGGAGTGAAAGAGCTGTGTCCAGATTATTGCCCAGGGCGCCGAAATAGGTTGTCAGCATCAGCTTGAGTGCAGGAACGCTGTCTGTCAGCGTCTTGTAAGCCTGAGCGAAAGCAGCGCGTGCGGCGTCATCAAGATCAAGAACCAGCGTAGGTTCATCAATCTGGATCCATTCAGCCCCTTCTTTCTGAAGCTGACTCAGGACTTCGATGTAAATAGGGAGCAGTTTGCCCAGCAGGTCGAGGCGATTGAAATGATGCTCGTGCGTTTTACCCAGAAGCAGGAAGCTGACGGGGCCAAGAATGACGGGACGCGTTTCAAAACCTTTGGCACGTGCCTCACGATATTCATCAATGATTTTCGTGGAGGTCAGTTTAAAGGCCTGATCCTTTGTGAATTCTGGCACAAGATAATGATAGTTCGTGTCGAACCATTTTGTCATTTCAGCGGCAGGAACATCTACGCCCTTGCCGTGACCACAACCACAACCTTCTTCTTCAGCCTTATGCGTCCCTGTCGTCTGACGACCACGTGCCATGGCGAAATAGGTGGTCAGGTCGATTTTATCGCTGACTTTGCCGTAAATGGTCGGGATTGCACCCACCATTGCACTGGTATCCAGCACATGGTCGTAAAAAGAGAAGTCATTGGAGGGGAGAATATCTGCCCCTTCCTGCTTCTGCCGTGTCCAGTGTTCAGCACGGAGGTGAGCGGCTGTCTGCTGAAGATCAGATTCGGCACTGGTGCCGGCCCAGAAGCTCTCCAGAGCTTTTTTGAGTTCCCGGCGGCCCCCGATGCGAGGAAAGCCTAATGTGGCGACGCGTACTGTCATTCTTTGCCCCATGATATGGCGGCGGAGTCACCGGGAAGGAGAAGCCCCCATTGGCGACAGGCCCACCAGAAATTATCGTCTTAATGGCCAAAAAAGGGGTAATTCCTAGGAAAAACTTTTCTGAACCCCTTTTTTGCCGCAGCGTTTCTGCAAAGGAAGTCGTGCATTAACACTGCGTCTGGGTGATAAGTGGCAAAGATTTCTGAAAGTGTCAACAGCTATTGCACATATAAAGAAGTCATTATATATAAACTCTCCATGGATCAGGAGATTATTATTTTTCAGGCTCTGTCAGAGCCAACCCGGCTGCGGATTCTTCAGCTTCTGCGGGAGATGGAGCTTTCTGTCGGTGAATTGGCCCAAGCGTTGGGGCAGAGTCAGCCACGTGTTTCGCGCCATGTCCGGATTCTGGTTGAGGCTGGTCTTGTTTTCCGTCGCAAAGAGGGAAGCTGGGTGTTTCTGACGCTTGGTCCAGAGGGAGTCCTGACACCGGTTTTTGCGGCTCTTGATCAATGGTCACGTCTATTCCATTCCGATATGAGCGGTTTGCAGACGGACAGGCAGCGTTTGCAGGCCATACGTAATTTGAGGGTTGATTCTGCGCAGGACTGGTTTGAAGACCACGCCGCTGAATGGGATGCGATTCGTTCTCTGCATGTTTCAGAGAGAGATGTTGAAGCGGCCATTCTGAAGCTGGTAGGGCCTGCTCCCATAGGGCATCTGGTCGATATCGGTACCGGCACTGGCCGTATGCTCGAATTGCTGGCATCAAGGTCTGATAGTGCACTTGGTTTTGACCGCAGCCCTGCCATGTTGCGTCTGGCTCGTGCGAAGCTAGAATCTGTGCAGACTAGAACAGGGGCACGTGTGGAATTACGCCAGGGTGATTTCTATGCTTTGCCTCTGGGCGATGGTATGGCCGATCTGGCCATCATGCACCAGGTTCTGCATTACGCACAGCACCCAGCTGCTGTTCTGATGGAAGCAGCCCGTTTGCTGGCGCCAGGCGGACGCTTGCTGGTGGTAGATTTTGCCGCACATGACCGTGAAGAATTACGCACGCGTGATGCGCATGTTTCGCTTGGCTTTGGGGATCAGCATATGAATGAATGGTTCCGGCAGGCGGGATTAAAGCTCATGCCTTCTTTGGCCCTTGAAGGGAAACTGACCGTAAAGCTCTGGCTCGGCCAGCGCCCGGTGGCAGGAGCCGAAGAAGAGGGATATGGCCAGTCTTCTCATAAAGAAATTTCTCATACAGAAAATAATAAAGGACAATTGTCTTAAAATGTCAGTGAATTCTGTTCCCGGGGCTTTGCCCGATATTTCGTTTGAGTTCTTTCCGGCCAAAACAGATGAAGGTCATGTGGCCCTTATGGAAACTGCCCGTACTCTGGCAGCTCTCAGGCCCCGTTTTATGACGGTGACTTACGGAGCCGGTGGGACGACTCAGGAGCGGACGCTGGAAGCTTTAAAGGCGATGGTTCAGGCATTTGATGTACCGATGATTGGGCATCTGACCTGCGTAGGGGCGTCCAAGGAAGAAGTGAACAGAGTGGCTCAGTCTTACTGGGACGTGGGTGTAAGGCAGATTCTGGCTCTTAGAGGTGATCCGCCGCCAGTGGGCGGAAAGCCTGCGCCTTTCAAGCCACATCCTCACGGTTATGGTTCGGCTGTCGAGTTGATTGAAGGCCTCAAAAAACTGGCGCCTTTTGGCATTACAGTTGCGGCTTATCCTGAAACGCATCCTCAGGCTCAGAGTCCGGAAGCCGATATAGAAGCGCTTAAACAGAAATTTGATGCTGGGGCTGATCAGGCCATTACGCAGTTTTTCTTTGAAGCGGAAACTTTTCTGCGTTTCCGTGATAAACTGGCGAAGGCAGGAATTGAGAAAGCCGTAATTCCTGGAATTTTGCCGATTGGGAATGCTGAGCAGGCCTGGAACTTTGCAACACGTTGTGGCGCCCATGTCCCTCAGGATTTACGGGATCTTTTTGAAGGTACGGATGAATATCCAGCTGTCAGAATGCGTGTTGCTGCTATTATGGCTGACCGTCTTTGTCAGACATTGCGTTCAGAAGGTGTAAATCATTTCCATATTTATACTCTTAATCACAGTGCAGCACCCGTCAGTCTGTCACTTTTACTGGGGAGACGCCTTTCTGCATAATGAAAGGTAAAATAATTCTTCTAAGAATCTCTCTTTCTTCCTTCCTTTTTGGGTAATATATCCTATATAAAATAGTGATATAGGTCAGACCTTGGATAGGAGATAGAGAGATGACCCACGACTTAGCGCTTCAAAAAGCTTCTTTACAAATTGAGCGTGCCGGAGAGGGACAGACGCCCGTACCTGTCATCCGTACATTTTTTGATGAAGCGACATGCACGGCGAGTCACGTTGTTCATTGCCCGGTAACGCGCAAGGCAGCGGTCATTGACAGTGTAATGGATTACGATCCGGCTGCTGGCCGCACATCATTTGCTTCGGCAGAGCAGATTGTTGCTTACGTCAAACAGGAGAATCTGACTGTCGAGTGGCAGTTGGAGACACATGCTCATGCAGACCATCTTTCTGCGGCGCCATGGTTGCAGGAGAAACTTGGTGGCAAACTGGGCATAGGTAAAGAGATACTCCGTGTGCAGAATGTTTTTGGCAAGATTTTCAATGCAGGAAGCGATTTTGCCCGCGATGGTTCGCAATTTGACCATCTGTTTATGGATGGGGAACAGTTCAAGATTGGGGATCTCGAAGTAACCGCGTTGCATGTACCGGGTCATACGCCCGCTGATATGGCGTATGTGATCGGTGATGCTGCTTTTGTGGGTGACACGATTTTCATGCCTGATTATGGGACAGCACGTGCTGATTTCCCGGGGGGAGATTCTAGGAAGCTTTTCCATTCCATCAGGAGATTATTGAGTCTGCCTCCCCAGACGCGTCTCTTCCTCTGTCATGATTATTTGCCAGAGAACCGTGATCATTATCTCTGGATGACGACTGTAGGTGCGGAACGGGAGAATAATATTCACGTGCATCAAGGTGTGACGGAAGAGGAGTTTGTTACTATGCGCGACAAACGTGATAGCACCCTTCCCATGCCGACTCTGATTTTGCCTTCAGTGCAGGTGAATATGAGGGCTGGTCATCTGCCGGAGCCTGATGATAACGGAGTGAGTTATCTTCGTATTCCAGTAAATCAACTTTAAGGCCCATATAAAAAGCCCTCTTTTCAAGAGGGCTTTTTTTACACTGAAACGAAAAAGGATTTTTCTTATTTAGGCGCTAGAATCATAACCATCTGACGGTTTTCGAGCCGGGGCATTTGTTCGGCTTTAGCGACGTCTTCAACATCAAGGCGCAGTCGCTCCATTATTTTGACGCCCAGCTCCTGATGAGCCATTTCACGACCCTTGAAACGCAGGGAAATTTTGACTTTATCACCGCCTTCAAGGAAGGAAAGTACTGCCTTGCGTTTTGTCTGGTAGTCATGTTCCCCCGTGCCCGGGCGAATCTTGACTTCCTTGATTTCAATGACTTTCTGCTTTTTTCTGGCTTCGTTACGCTTTTTCTGCTGTTCGTATTTGAACTTGCCGTAATCAAGGATTTTTGCAACGGGAGGTTCTGCAGTCGGGCTGATTTCCAGTAGGTCCAATCCTGCTGCGAAAGCGCGCGCAAGCGCTTCGCGCGTCTGCATCACACCTACCATACCACCATCAGCATCGATAACGCGGACTTGTGGAGCACGGATTTCATCATTAACACGCGGCCCCTCACGACCTGGGGCGGCGTTAAATGGCGGTTTAGATATGGTCAACTCCTGTCTCTGTCTGCAAAATGACTGCCTCCAAATCAGGCAGCGGAAATTATTACTTTAAAATTCATAGCCTCGCCTGAGAGCTGACGCAAGGGGAAGCTTTCCAGCAAGGCTTTCTTTTGCATTATTACTTTAAATAATGCCAGTTTTATCTCTCAATAGATCAGGTGGGGTCGCCTCTTCAGAGAGGGCCGCAACGGCCTCGCTGAGGCCGAGCATTTCCTGATCCTTGCCACCAAGCCGCCTCATGGCGACAGTTTTTTCCTCAGCTTCACGTCGTCCGACGACCAAAATAACGGGCACATGTGCCAGACTATGCTCACGGATTTTTGCATTAATTTTTTCGTTGCGTGTGTCTGTTTCAACAGCGAGTCCAGCTTTTCGCAGGGCAGTGGCCACTTCCTGGGCATAATCGGCGGCATCAGTGACGATTGAGGCGACAACGACCTGAACAGGAGCCAGCCAAAGTGGAAATTTGCCGGCAAACTGCTCAATAAGAATCCCTAAAAACCGTTCAAAGCTTCCCAAGATGGCGCGATGCAGCATAACGGGGCGATGGCGGGCACTGTCTTCACCGATATAGGAGGCATCAAGGCGTTCAGGAAGAACATAATCAACTTGCAAAGTACCGCATTGCCAGTCGCGGCCAATAGCATCTGTCAGCACAAATTCCAGTTTTGGTCCATAAAAGGCGCCCTCTCCGGGGTTTAGCTCGTAATCGACTCCGACCATGTCACAAGCTTTTTTCAAGGCCCCTTCAGCCTTGTCCCATACCTCATCAGAGCCGGCGCGCGTTTCAGGCCGGTCGGAGAATTTGACACGGAAGGACTCAAAACCGAGATCTTTATAGACTTCTGCCAGCATGGAAACAAAACGCGCTGTTTCATCAGCGATTTGATCATCTGTACAGAAAATATGGGCATCGTCCTGTGTAAAACCACGGACACGCATAATACCATGTAACGAACCTGAAGGCTCATAACGATGACAGGCACCAAATTCTGCCATACGTAAAGGAAGTTCGCGGTATGAGCGCAGGCCATTGCGGAATATCTGCACGTGGCAGGGGCAGTTCATGGGCTTGAGGGCGAGAGTGGTATTTTCATCCTCAATACTGGCAACGAACATATTCTCGCGGTATTTATCCCAGTGTCCTGAAGCCTCCCATAAGGTGCGGTCAACAAGTTGAGGCGTTCTTACTTCCTGATAGCCGTTCCGTTCCTGTGCGCGGCGCATGTAATTTTGCAGCGTGTTATAAAGACGCCATCCTTTGGGATGCCAGAAAATCTGTCCAACGGCTTCTTCCTGAATATGGAAGAGATCCATTTCCTTGCCGATACGGCGATGATCACGCCTTTCGGCTTCTTCCAGACGGTGCAGATGGATCTCAAGTTCTTTTTTGTCACGCCAAGCTGTGCCGTAAATACGGGTCAGCATGGGATTATGGTGGTCTCCACGCCAATAGGCGCCGGCAACGCGCATAAGTTTGAAGGCATTTCCGACATCAGCTGTTGATGGGAGATGTGGCCCACGGCACAGATCCAGCCATTCACCTTGACGATAGATAGAAATTTCTTCTGTCTCAGGCAGGTCACGAATGAGTTCTGCCTTGAATTTTTCTCCACGGGCCTCAAAGAATTTGATGGCCTCCTCGCGGTTCCATACTTCGCGTTTGAAAGGAGTGGCACGTTTGACGATTTCGTGCATTTTCTGTTCAATGGCGGCGAAATCTTCAGGTGTGAAGGGTTTATCGCGGGCGAAATCGTAATAAAATCCGTCCTTGATGCTGGGACCGATTGTGACTTGTGTACCGGGCCAGAGCTCCTGCACGGCTTCAGCCAGGACGTGTGCTGCATCATGGCGGATCAGCTCAAGGGCTTCTTCGTCCTTCCGGGTTACGAAACGCAAAGTGGCATCGTGTGTGATGGTCGCAGACAGGTCGCAAAGTTTCCCATCAACCACTATGGCGAGAGCTGCGCGCGCCAGACCTGGTCCGATGTCCTGCGCGATGGCTGTGCCTGTCACTGCCTTATCGAATGTACGAAGACTTCCATCAGGCAGGGTAATGACAGGCATGGAAAACGCTCCTTGAAATATAAAGTCTGAAACAGCAGTCAAAATGGCCCTGAAGGGCAGCTTCTGCAAGCCTCTTTCCAGAGTGAAATTGTGAGAAGGTCAACTTTTAGCGTTAAATAATTCTGAAAGCCATAGATCAAGATAATCCGTTACCCTTTCGACACTCAGATCAGAGAGATCATCACAGGATAAAATCCTGTTAAAGCCGGGACTCAGTCCCAAAGGCGCGCAGCGTCGTGGGTCACTTTCTTTTGAGAAGAAAGTCAGAGTGGGTCGGTCCATCGTCGCAGCGATATGGAGAGGCCCGGTATCATTGCCGATAACGAGGCTGGCCTTGTTCAGAAGTTGTACCAATGCAAAAAGGGACGTCTTTCCGATAAGGTTAATAAGATGGGGGTGGGCATTTTGTAGTTCATGCCCCAATTTTTCCTGTTCCTTGGTGCCAGTAATGACGCATGGCATGTTCTTTCCGCCAAAATAGGCAATCAGGGCTGAGAAATGCTCCAGTGGCCATCTTTTGGCAGGACGGTGATCTGCAGCACCTGGTACGAGTACGATATAAGGCGAGGGAGGAATTTCACTGGGGGTGGTGGAACCGTCGCGCACCAGCCAGTCCGGTATGTCTCGTTTGACAGGTATTATGGAGAGGGCATTGAGAAAATTGTCCTGACGGATGATAGTGTGCATATCGCGTGCATGGGACAAGGTCGGGAAAGAAGAGAGAGAGCCCAGGTTGCAGTTATTGAGCCATAAAGGAGATTTCCCCGGGCTGAGAATTAAAAGCCTCCTGTAAAGTCTGGTCCTGCCAGAATTCTGCAGATCAATGACCCTGTCAAAATTCTGGAAGAGAGACCAGAGCCTCCGGGCGGCGCGCCAGTCTGTTATTTTGGTACGATCGTCAATTAAAACTTCATCGAACCAAGGGGAAGCCTGCAAAACTTTCTTGTAAGTCGAACTGGTCAATACCGCTATATAGCTGACAGGGTAGGCATGTCTGATAGAGGCAAAGGCGTTAAAAGCCTGAAATATATCCCCCAGCGCACCATGCTTGATAATTAAAATACGATCATTCTGATCGTATCGCTGTACATGAGAACGCGGGGGAAACGTCATCAAATCCTGGTCAGTTTCTATTGCGACTTCTGTCCTGTAGAAGACTGGCTGGCAACGATGACCATGGCTGGTTTAAGGAGCCTGTCTTTCAATGTCCATGCTGGAGTCCACGCCTGGATAACCTGGCCGGGCGCATGATCGTCTGAATGCTGTTCCTGCATAGCCTGATGAAGGTTGGCATCAAAGGTCTGTCCTGTAGGATCCTGACGGCGAATACCGTGACGTTCCAGAATGGACAGGAAGGAACGCTCCGTTGTTTCCAGACCTTCACGCATTTTCTTGATGAGATCGCTTTCATCCTCACGTGCAGGCGGTAGAGCAGAAAGAGCGCGCTGCAGGTTTTCGGCGCCTTCTACAACATCACGTGCAAATTTCTGTACGGCGTATTGGCGTGCATCTTCCAAATCGCGTTTGGTGCGTGCGCGAAGATTTTGCAGTTCGGCTTCTGCGCGCATCCAGCGGTCTTTCATTTCGGCGGCTTCTGCTTTGAGCGCCTCGACCGTTTCTTCCGGTGCTGAGTGTTCTTCATTGTCCTGACCGGTTTCGCACGGCGTGTTCGTGGCATCAAATTCTTCGGTCCCGGAAGGGGGAGTATGTTGTTCCATAAGTGCCCTGCTTTCTGATCTGATCACTGGAGGTCTGTGTATCATGACACTGCCTTTATGGACCAGATAGTGATGATGGCTTTTAAAGCAAGAGGGGAGGAGTTTATTTGTCTTTGCTTTGATTTTTGTGAAGATGATAATGTTGGGTATATTGGTCGAATATGATATAATAACAAAGCTCAAGAAATCTGCGGAGAGAAAGCATTTCGGGAGAACTGTATGAGTAAGGCCGATTTTGATGTACCGGACGCATGTGTCCCGGATGAAGACTATGATGCACGGACTGAGGCCCTCCCCGTTATTGCCCTCGTTGACGATGACCGTAACATTCTGGCCTCGGTTCAGTTGACGCTGGAAGCTGAAGGATTCGTCGTTCACAGTTATACGGATGGTAAAAGCGCCTTGCAGGGTCTTTTGTCGAAACCCGTGTCACTGGCTATTCTGGATGTGCATATGCCTCAGATGGACGGCATGGAACTTCTCCGCCGATTGCGCACGCGCTCTAATATGCCTGTGATTTTTCTGACATCCAAAGATGATGAGGTCGATCAATTGATGGGGCTTCGTCTGGGGGCGGATGATTATATCACGAAGCCTTTTTCCTTGCGTTTGTTGGTCGAGCGTATCCGTGCGCTGCTAAGACGGCATGAAATCAGCCAGACTGGGGCAAAAACGGGGGAGCCTGCGGGATCGCCGTCAGTTTTGGCACGTGGGCCGCTGACGCTTGATGATGCACGTCATCAATGCTTATGGAATGGCAAGGAGGTTGCCTTGACCGTGACAGAGTTCCTTCTGGTTAGGACGCTGGCGATACGGCCTGGCTTGGTCAAATCGCGAGATCAACTTATTGATGCGGCTTATGGCGATAACGTCTATGTCGATGATCGTACGATTGACAGTCATATCAAGCGCGTCAGGAAGAAATTTCGTGCAGTTGACAGTAGTTTCAACCAGATTGAGACTCTGTACGGCATAGGGTACAAATATAAAGATTTGCCGTAAGGGATATTTCTTAGGATTTTGTGGCTGGAGACCATTTTGAAACATAATGATGTCCAGATATTATGGTCGTTATTACTGAGGTATCTGAAGAATCTTGAGAAAAAGACTTTTTTGCGTTACTGGACGTCTCCCTTCTTAGGGAAACTTCTATTGATTAATATTCTGCCTCTCCTGTTTTTGGCAGGGTTGCTTCTTTACCTTAATCAATATCAGAATGGCTTACTCCATACAGACGTCATGGCCTTGCGCGAAGAGGCGCATATTTATACGCGGATTCTTGAAATCAGTTTTGAGGATACTGCTCCTCATCTGACAAAATCTCTTGATGGTCCACGTGCACAGGAGATTCTTGATCGACTGATGCAGTCCAGTCGTGATGGTCATATCAGACTTTTTGATCCTAACGGCGAACTATTGGCCGATAGTCGCAGGGCCCATACGGTTATTGATAAACACCTTCCTATAGATGATGAGGAGTATTCTCATTCTGACGAAGGGGTCTGGCATCCTCCCAGTCGTAATTTTATCGACAGGTTTTATAACTGGATTCTGCTGGATTCATTGGCACCACGCAAGAAAGGGCTGATTCCTTTTAAGGTTGTTCCTGATAATGATGGGCCTGAAGATGATACCGATCTTAATATCAGGCCACTTCATTCAGAGGTGCCGCCTTATATCAGACGTAATGGTGTAGATGCGTTGCTGATCACTATTATCGAACCAGTAAAGAGTGGTGATGCAACCATAGCGGAACTTCAGCTTACAAGACGCGCACCTGAGATTGATCGTGTCCTGTTTGCGGTCCGTTCCTCCATTTTGACTTTGATGCTGGTGGCAATAGGTGTCACAATCATGTTGTCTTGGTATTTTTCTTATACGATCGCTGGGCCAATTCTTCAGTTGGCTAATGCTGCACAGGGATTGCGCCTGGCTGGGAGGCGCCATTTTGATGCAGTTCCCCCGCTTTTATTGACCAGGAAAGATGAGATTGGCTCTTTGGCGCGGTCTATACGCAGCAGTGCTATAGCTTTGTGGGCCCGCATTGATGGTACGGAACGCTTTGCCTCAGAAGTGGCGCATGAAGTCAAAAATCCTCTCGCATCTCTCAGTTCTGCTCTGGAAATTTTGCCTCGTATTGAAGAGCCTGAAGCGCGAGCGCGTTTGATTAAAATTCTTCAGGACGATGTCAGACGTCTTGAACGTCTTGTCAGGGATATTGCCGATGCCAGCCGTGTTGAAGGTGACTTGTCACGAGGTGCACGAGAACCTGTTGCTATTGAGCCTCTTTTGGCATTATTGGCTGAAATCCATCAGACGACCCGCAAAAAAAATGATCCGGTTATGGTGCTTGATGTGCCGAAAGATACTTTCTGGGTTTGTGCGGTAGAAGACCGTCTGGTGCAGGTTCTCAGGAATCTTATAGGGAATGCACTGTCTTTTTCGCCGCCTGGCGGGGTTGTGGCGATTTATGTTCGCAAGGCTAATGCGCTTCAGGGGATTGAACCAGAGCAAAAGATTTGCCAGTGCGGATATATCGAAATCATTATTGAAGATGAGGGGCCGGGTATTCCGCCTGATAAACTGGATACTATTTTTGAGAGGTTTTATTCTGAACGCCCGGAAAGTGAGGCGTTCGGACAGCATTCAGGGCTTGGTTTAGCGATTAGCCGTCAGATTATTCATGCGCTGAATGGAGAAATTTACGCTGAAAATCGTATGGGAATTCGCAAGGATACGGGTAAGGAGGGGGTCCTCGGTGCACGGTTTATTATCTGTTTGCCATCTTGCAGTCATAAGATAAAAAATCCTGACTATTGCTCTGGGTAAAATGGTATAATTCTCTTCAGTTAGAGGGAAAGTAGCAGCAGGAATGGTTAAGTCTGTGTCTTTTGTAAAAGGGGAATCCCGGCTTCTGCCTCAGAATGATCTGGAGCCATCGCTAGGGCGTCATATCCTTCTGGTCACAGGTTTGTCAGGGGCTGGTAAAGCTTCAATTCTGCGTGTTCTTGAAGATTTGGGATATGACGTTGTCGATAACCCGCCTCTTGAGCTTTTTGAGGCTCTAACCGCTTATTCAGGTTTGCGTCAGGCTATTGGTATTGATGTGCGAAGCCGTGGGTTTGAAGCGGAACTGGCTTTGGATTATCTGGCAAAATTACGTAATTTACCTGATTGTACCGTTCAGCTGATTTATGCGACAGCTGAAGATGACGTCTTATTGCGCCGCTTTACGGCGACAAGACGTCGTCATCCCCTTGTTTCTTCTGGGGAGATCATGACAGGTATCGTGCAGGAAAAGGAGTTGCTTGCGCCACTACGTGCTGAAGCTGATCTGGTTATTGATACTTCTGATCTGCCTCTGCCGGAGTTGCGGCACCTCATTGAAGCTCGCTTTGGCGGAATGACCGGACAGGGTCTTTCAGTTGTGTTGATGTCGTTTGCTTATCCGTCAGGTTTGCCGCGTGAGGCGGATATGGTTTTTGACGTGCGTTTCTTGCGTAATCCTCATTATGATGAAGTTTTACGACCTCATACGGGATTGGAAGAGAGTGTCGCATCCTATGTGAAGGCAGATCCTTATTATCAGAGATTTTATGATCATCTGTTAGGATTAGTACAGCTGACCTTGCCTCGTTTTGTAGAAGAGGGGAAGAAATACGTTACGATTGCTATTGGTTGTAGCGGTGGACGGCATCGCTCGGTGACGGTTGTCGAAGCTCTGGCCAGAGATTTGGCACAGCAGGCGGGACAGAGAGACGCGCTTAATGTTCCTGTTATGGTCGTACATCGTGAATTAGCTAGGCAAGGACTGGCTTCCTGGCATTGGGCTGTGCCTCCTCGTAAAGGTGAATAGAAGGCTTTCGTTACATTGAGGCGGCCCGATAAGGCGGCAGACGCGGTGTAATGGCCGCATAAGTTCAAGAGAGTCGTCCTCTCATAAAAGGAGATCTTGTGTCTGCTTTCCCGCCATAATCGGGTAAAAGAAGCCAGAGGGATTTAAGGCGGTAAACCAAAGAAAGGTCATTATGGTAACCACTTTGTATAAATGCCCCTGCTGCGGTGCAAAAACGCTTGATGAGTTGGGTGATTATTTGGTCTGTCCTGTTTGTCATTGGGAAGATGATCCTGCTCAGACACAGGCTCCAGATTTGGAAGATGGTGCGAATGCACATAGTCTAAATGAGGCGAGAAAGATTTACAGATTAAAGACTGAGGAGAGTAGATGGGGGCATTTCTCTTTATGCGAACAGAGGGAATCTTTCTTGGTTCCCGCTGGCATAGCTTTGGACCTGCTCCTGTTATCACGATGACAGCGTTATTTTCAGGATTTTAAGCGCTTTATATTGTCTTGTAAGATTTTTTATTATTACTTATAAATGTCTGTATATCTTGTGGAAATTTGATCATAAATAAATATAATTTCTTTATTATATTATAGTAATTCATAAAGTAAAAATTTATTAAATATTATTCTATTTATTATAAAATTTTATTTATATTTATTATTTTATTAATTTCATCGTCTTTTAGAGAATATAGGTAAATGATGTAAAAAAGAGAATTTATGTCGCAAAGGGTTATCCATGACGAGGATATCTGAGAACTCAGCTGGAGGGGGATTACCGCGTACAGATAATGATAAAGCCCGTAAATATGTATTGGTAATTTGCCTTCTGGCGGCTTTGTCTGGTCTGCTGACGGGACTTGATATTGGTATTATTTCAGGAGTTCTTGGGCCTTTTGGTAGTGAATTCCATGCCAGTACGATCCAGCTCGAATGGGTTGTGGGCGGGATGCTTGCTGGTGACGCTGTCGGCGCTACTTTTGGAGGTTTTTTCACCCAATATCTGGGTCGTAAAGCGACGTTAATCTTGGCGGCGGCTCTTTTCTTTATAGGGGCGAGTGGTTGCGCCATGAGTGGATCGACATCTGCGATGATTGCTTTCCGGGTTGTCGTAGGCGTCGGGCTTGGGCTTTGTGATCTTACGGGCCCGCTTTATCTTTCAGAAATAGCGACGACCAGCCAGCGCGGGGCAATGGGGTCCCTGTATCAGTTATTGAAGACGGTTGGTATTTTTCTGGCCTTTGTTTCCAATAGTTTTCTTGCTTTTACAGGATCGTGGCGCGCCATGTTGATGGTTGAGGCTCTTCCTGCCCTGATTTTTATGATCATTTTCATTTTTCTCCCACGAAGTCCACGCTGGCTTATGATTAATGGGCGTAGTGAGGAGGCTCTTGAAACATTGTTTTCCCTGAGAGAAACGGAGGCAGAAGCGCGACAGGAGCTTGCCGCTATGGAAGAGCAGCTGAAAGTCAGGCAGGATGGCTGGCATCTTTTGAAAAATAACCGGAATTTTCGTCGTTCAGTGGGGCTGGGAATGTTGCTGATGGTGATGCAGCAATTTGCTGGTATTAACATCATTATGTACTATGCACCTAAAATCCTGGCTGCCGCGGGATTTTCTGACCAGGCACAGATGTGGTGTACAGCTTTGATCGGCCTGCTTAATATGCTGATGACGTTAGTGGCTGTTCGTTATGCTGATCGGTGGGGGCGCAAGCCTATTCTTTATGCCGGTTATGCCAGTATGGCAGGTGCGATGATGTGTATGGCCATTATACTTGGTATTGGCCCTTCAACGGCTGGTCTTCAGCTTGCAGCCTTGGCCATGATTTTGATTTTTGTGGGAGGGTTTGCGATGTCAGCAGGCCCTCTTATGTGGGTTATTTGCTCAGAGATACAGCCCTTGGCGGGGCGCAATCTCGGTCTGTCCATTTCTACGGGCACAAATGCCTTGAGTAATTTGCTGGTGGGCACGACGTTCCTGTCTATGATGGAAGGATTGGGAAGTGCGGCCACATTCTGGATTTTTGCAGTTTTTAATATTTTGGCGATTATCCTGCTTTATTTCTTTGTGCCAGAGACGAAAGATGTCCCACTGGAAACGATTGAGAAACGTCTGATGAGTGGAGTCAGGTTACGTAATCTGGGGCGTTAGATTTTCAAGGTGATTTTTTGTTTTGGCTGCGATGGAGAGAACGGTAAAGGGTCGTGCGGGATATCCCCAATATATGGGCTGCCTTGCTGATATTGCCGCCTGCTTTTTTAATAACTTCAAGTATATAGAGGTCTCTAATGTCGCATAAGGCGTCAGTGGCTGCTATGGGAGGAGTGGTTATAAAGGAGTTATTTTCAGAGGCTTCATGGCTTTTGAGGTAAAGGATAATGCCATTGGGCAGACTGACTTTGCTGCAATAGCGGTTTGATGTGACAATCCGGCCGCGAAGAAGATCGCTCATGCGGTAACGTTTCCGGAAAGGATTTATGGGATCGATCATTTCCATCCCATTGTGGTTGGTAGCTACGATATCGCCTGATTCCGTGGTGGCTATCAATCCAGCCATATGAGTATCAATAAAGCCAGCGTCATAATGAAAGCGGAAGATCTGGCTCGTATGGTGTGTCTCAAGAAAGAGTTGGTTCGTGATTTTCGTTGCGGCTGTGAGTAGTTTTTTTTCAACCAGTTTCGACTTGAAAGTTTCATTTCCTGTAATGTTGAGTGCTCCTATGATTTTCCCCCAGGCTCCCCATAAAGGAACAGAGCAGCAGAACAGATCCTCAAACTCTTCCAGATAATGTTCTGAGCCACTGAGGAAGATGGGAATTCCCTCCTGTATGGCACAGTTTGGCGCATTTGTACCGAGGTCACACTCCTGAATGCGTCGGCCTGTGTGCATGGCAAAAGTACGCGAAGCCGGGTTTGTCCCCTGTTTGGTGCGAATGATCAGGCTTTTTATATTAGTGCAATAAACGACCCAGTTGGCTCCTCCGAAAGAATCCCAGATTGCGTCAATTTCCTGCCCGACGATGGAGGCCAGATAACGGTCAGATTCACTTAGAGGATACGAAAAATAAGCTTTCCCTGTCAGACATTGGTCATCTGGCGAGAGGCCATAACCATGGCTGCGTTGCCATGACTGGATCAGGAAGGGAGGGATTGCTGCATTTTGAACAGTTAGGCCCCGTCCGATTTGTTGTTTTGTGTTGTGCAGAAGTCGCTTGTAGTCCTGTTCCTGCATGTTGTGTGATTGAGCGTCAGTCATGATAGGGATCATATGGGGATGAGTGTCCATATATGGAACAGTGCGACAGAATGTACAGATATGAAACAGTTTTCGGAAGAACTTTTTTCACCCTTATTGTTTCACGTAAGGCAGGTGTTATTTCATGGGAGGAAAGCAGGCGCCTAATAGAGCCATAATAGTTTCATTTATTCACATTTTCGTTACATGAGTATAGTAAATGGACAGTAAAAAATTCGATGTCGTAATTGTTGGCAGTGGTGCGGCCGGTTGTGTGGTGGCAGGATACCTCGCGGAAAAGACAGATGCCCGTATAGCTGTCATAGAAGCAGGAGGACGTGATACAGACCCACTCATTCATATCCCTGCAGGCTTCAGCAAAATACTGGCCGACGACAGACATGTCTGGAAGGATCATACAGTCCCGCAATATGGTACGGAACGCCGTTTCCGTTCAGGGAAAGTCCTGGGTGGCGGAACCTCAGTCAATGCCATGTGTTATGTCCGTGGTCAGAAGCGTGACTTTGACGCCTGGAAACAGGCTGTGGAAGGGCAAGGAGGATGGTCTTATGAGACTATGTGGCAGAATTATATAGAGCAAGAATGTAATGACAGTTTCCATGACAGGCATCACGGGGTTAATGGCACCTTGTCTGTCCAGCTTCCCCAGACGATCAATAAGCTCAATCGGCAATGTCTGAAAGCTTTTCAGGAATATGGCCTGCCCTATAATCCTGACTATAATGGAGACAGCCAGCTTGGTGTCTCGCCTGTGCAGTCCAATGTCAGTAATAAACGTAGATGCAGTGCCGTTGATGCTCATCTCCGTCGTCATCTGAAATCAGGGCGCGTCAAATTATTTTCCCGTTGTACGGTTACGCGGGTGATTATTGAAAATGGTCGGGCCGTTGGTATTGAAGCCCTTAAGGGCGGAAAACGCGGCATTATCCGGGCGGGATTGGTTATTCTCAGTGCGGGGGCCGTCCATAGTCCGAAGATCCTCATGCATTCAGGAATAGGACCAGGAAAGCAGCTGGAGCAGTTCGGTATTAACGTGATCGTTGATGCGCCACAAGTTGGTGAAAATCTGCATGATCATCCGATTGTACCGATCAGTGCTTTCGTCAAAGGCGACTTGGGTTACCAGAAGGCGGCTCAGGGGCTCGGTGTTATCAAGACAGGGTTGCGTTATATTCTGACCAAGGATGGTCCGGCTTCAGGCAACGGGATTGAGACGGTCTCGTACTGGAATCCGATGGATCTTGCAGCAGAGCCGACTGTGCAATGTTATCATACTCCGATTATCTCTCAGGATGGTCTCAGTCCGACGGGCAAGCGTTCAGGCGTGACGTTTGAAGTCGTCGTGCTCCAGCCCAAGAGTCGTGGCTGGATCCGGCTGAGAGATAGTGATCCGACATCTATGCCGCTGATTAACCCGAATTTTATCGGTCATGAGGAAGATCTCAAGGTTGCTGTGGAAGGGGTCAAGGCCATCCGTAAAGTTATGGTTCAGGAGTCTCTGGTTTCGCTTATTGATGAAGAGGTTTCCCCTGGTCCAAGGGTTCAGAGTGATGAAGATATCGGCCAGTGGGTTAGGGCGGTCGCGACGACAATGTGGCATCCTGTTGGCACCTGCCGCATGGGAAGCGATGAGCAGGCTGTTGTGGATGCTCATTTACGCGTGAAAGGTGTGTCGCATCTTCATGTCATTGATGCGTCCATTATGCCCAATATCATCAGTGGCAATACGAATGCGCCCACACAGGCGCTGGCGCGTCATGCCGCGAAATTACTGGTCTCTGACTATTTTAGAAATTGATAAGTCTACCCTGGCATAAATGACGTAAAAAGGAAGAATTTCATGAAAATAGAGAGTGTTTCCTCTACAAATTGTCCGTTAAAGTACACGTCTTCCGAACAGATTAGCGAGATTTTCGCTCGTCAGAAGATGTTCTTTTCTTCCCACAGGACGCTGGGTTATGAGTTCCGCAAAGACTCGCTGTTGCACCTCAAAGAGGCGGTGTTGACCCATAAGGAAGCGTTGTACAAAGCCCTTCAGGCTGATCTCGGCAAATCCCGTGAAGTGGTTGATATGGCGGAAATTGGCGAGGTCGTGCAGGAGATTGATTTTGCGCTCAAGCATCTCAGAACCTGGATGGAGCCAGAGATTGTACCGACCCCCGACGTTATTGCTCCGTCAGAATGTTACGTCACCCATGAGCCTTTTGGTGTCACTTATATTATCGGTCCTTTCAATTATCCCCTTAACCTGACTTTGACTCCATTGATTGGAGCCATTGCTGGTGGTAATACCAGCATCATAAAGCCTTCGGAAATTACACCTGAGACGTCTCAGGTGATTGAAAAAATCATTCTTGAGGCCTTTTCACCCGACTATATCGCTGTCGTGCAGGGCGGAAGAGAAGAAAATACACATCTTCTGTCTTTACCCTTCGATTTTATTTTCTTCACTGGCAGTCCGACAGTTGGCAAGGTGGTCATGCGCGCTGCCGCGGAACATCTGACGCCCGTTGTTCTGGAGCTTGGGGGAAAATGTCCGTTGATGGTTCTTCCTGACGCTGATCTGGAACAAGTTGTTGAGCAGATCATGTTTGGAAAATTTATCAATAGTGGCCAGACATGCGTAGCGCCGGATTATCTCTATGTGCATCAGGATGTAAAAGAGGTTCTGGTTAAAAAGCTTGTTGAGCGCGTACAAAAAGATCTTTCTGATATTGTGGCAACGGGCAAGATTGTGACGTCGCAACAGGTTGTTCGTCTTCAGGAGATGCTGAAAAAGAGCAATGGCCAGATTTTGACGGGTGGCGTTGCTGATCCACAGAGACGTCTCTTTAGTGCGACTGTGGTCGATCAGGTCATGTGGGATGATGCTTTGATGACGGGTGAGTTATTTGGTCCCATTTTGCCCATTCTTACTTTTGATTCCGCCGATGAGGCCGTTGCCCTGATTAATAGCCATCACCCCAAGCCTTTGGCTTTTTACGTTTTTACGCGTGACCGGAACAAGGCAGAAGCGCTGATTGCCAAGGTCCAGTCTGGAGACGCCCAGATTAATGGCGTGCTGGTTCATGCTTTCTCTCCCTATTTGCCTTTCGGTGGTATTGGGGCGTCGGGAATGGGCGAATATCACGGTCACTACAGTTATCTCGCTTTTACCCATAAAAAATCGGTCAGAGTGGTTCTGTAAAATAATTACAGAGGGCGAAAAATATCTGTTTTCGCCCTCCATTGGAGGGAAATTTTATAGCCTTTAACGTTTTGGCGATGGTTTTTGCTGTATCTGCTTGCGAAAAGAACGAAGGTCATAAAGTCGCGATAAGACTTTTGTGGCCGCAGAAAATCGGGGTTTCGCGCCTATGCCTTCAGACGATCAGACAAATCCTGCTGCAGTCCTTTCTTCATCTGAAAATGGAGAAGAAGTAGAAAATAACGCACTTGGTCCACTGGACCCTACTCAGCTTAAAATCATATTTATTGGCGTTGTGGCGGCTTTGGCGGGATTGATGTCCGGTCTTGATATTGGCGTTGTGGCAGGTGCGCTGGAGTTTTTTGGCAAACGCTATCAAGCATCGACCTTCGAGCTCGAATGGGTTGTTAGTGCCATGATGGCAGGGGCTGCGGTAGGGGCGGTCTGCGCCGGGTGGATGTCACATCATCTGGGGCGTAAGAAATCCCTTTTTATCGGTGCCGCCATTTTTGTTATTGGCACTCTTGGGTGCGCACTATGCTGGTCAGTCAGTTCCATGATTGCTTTCCGTGTGATTATGGGACTGGCGGTCGGTCTTTCGGCTTTTACGGCGCCGCTTTATCTCTCTGAAATTGCCAGTGCTGACTCTCGTGGGGCCATGGTCTCGACCTATCAGCTCATGGTGACAGTCGGTATTTTCATAGCATTCTTGTCAGATACATTTTTTGCCTATACGGGCAATTGGCGGGCCATGTTTGGTGTGGCCGCCATTCCAGCGGTGCTGTTTCTGATTGGTATTATTTTCCTTCCTTACAGTCCACGCTGGCTGATCATGCAAGGGCGGCACAAGGAGGCGCGCGGTATACTACTTGATCTGCGTGATGATCCGCTGGAAGCGGCCAAAGAGATTCACGCTATCAAGGAACAGCTTGAAACGAAGCAGGAAGGATGGAAACTCTTTAAACAGAACAGCAATTTCAGGCGCTCCGTGGCCTTGGGGATTATGCTTCAGGCCATGCAACAGCTCGCTGGCATTAATATCGTCATGTATTATGCCCCCAAAATACTTTCGACGGCGCATTTTGATACCCAATCCCAGATGTGGTGTACGGCCATGATTGGTATGATCAATATGCTGGCAACATTCGTTGCAGTCGGATTGGTAGATCGTTGGGGGCGCAGACCTATTCTCTTTACGGGTTTTACCGTCATGGCGGTAGGTATGGCCTGTCTGGCGCTTTTGCTTCATAGCGGCATGAAGAGTGAGGAATCACAGCTTGCGGCTGTTTTCATGCTTATGATTTTTTGTGCTGGCTTTGCCATGTCCGCGGGGCCACTCATGTGGGTTCTGTGTGCCGAGATTCAGCCTCTGGCAGGGCGTGATTTCGGAATTGCCCTTTCAACACTGACAAACTGGCTGACTAATTTGCTTGTGGGAGTGAGTTTTCTGTCCTTGATGAAAGGACTGGGCACAGATGGTACTTTCTGGCTTTTTGCTGCATTGAATGCAGGTTTTATTGTGCTGACCTATCTTTTTGTTCCAGAAACAAAGGGAGCGACACTCGACAGGATCGAAAAGAATCTCATGAATGGGACGCGGTTGCGAGATATAGGGCGGTAAGGAGATAAGGAAATCTCTTATCGGAATGTTTTCAAAAACATTTATTCAGGATGAATATCTTTTTTGAAGAGCGAAATGCCCCAGATATAAGCTGGCCAGAGTATGTGATAATTCATTGCTTGTCCTGAGTTCTTTTCTGATTGAGGAAAGATACTATGATAGTCGCTGCTGTAATGATTACTGGATAAACCAAATGAGAAGGTTCCTGTAGAGCTAATATAACAGCCAGAAGAATGGCAAAGGAGGCGGTAAGTCGCTGGACCATATTTTCAGAGGTGCGCTCCAGGATTAGGGCTGTGATGCCGTAAATCAACAGGACGTTCATTCCTGCTGAAGAAAGCAGGGTGGAAAGGGGAATGGCAAACAAGGTGGTGAGAAGGACAATTGTGGTCATTGTGCCACCTGTTATGGTGACGGCGATAAAAGGGATGCCATTTCTTTCAATCACAAGGGGGCGGAAAGGAATCATCTGTGAGACGATACGGGACAGACTCCAGATTAACGTAAAGAGATTGGCCCAGATCAGCAAGCAGGCTCCAAGAGCGACAACTTTTTGTGCCAATGCCCGGTCACCAAGAATGTGATTCATAACTTCCAGAAAGGGATGTTCGTTCCAGTAAGAAGGACCACCTTTCATGATAATAAAAGCGCACAGGCCATAGAAAAAGAACGCAAGTAGCCATGAAAGCGCCATGGCAAGAGGAAAATTTTGGGCAGGATTCTTGAAATTGTCTGCCATGCCGGGAGCGAATTCCCATCCCGTAAAGGCAAAGAAAATCAGGGAGAAGGGAGAAAGGGCAGAAAAGGTCGGTGGAGGAAGAGCGGTTACGGAACTCATATGATAGAGTGTCCAACCTCCTGAAAGAACCAGAAGCAAAAGAAATGTCATTACGGAAATAGAACTATAAGTTCCAATACGTGCAGCGCCTTTTACGGAGAACAGATTGGCTATAGTGGTTGTTATAAGAATGAGACAAGCACCGATCCAGGCTGGCAGAAAAAAGGCGCCTTGCAGGTAGTAGCCCCCTGTCAGGGCGATAGAGGGCAACCCCAGGATGGTAGCTCCCAGCATGAGAGCCAGAGTGAGGTTTTTACCGATAGGACCGAAGGCACGCTGGGCAAAATAAATGATTCCGCCAGCGCTGGAATATCTTATAGCCAGGATGCTAAAGACGATCAGGAAGGGGATAACGGTGAAAGCGGCGATGAGCCAGCTCCAGAAAGACTGAGCTCCGATTTTTGCAGCAGCCAGTCCTGGAAGGACAAGTATTCCTGCCCCGAGTACACTGTTGAATATCAGTGCGGCTCCTGAGAAAGGCCCTAATTGAGGGTGGGTCTTGTCCGGCGTGAGGGCCATAATAGATTTTGTTCACAAAGATTCAGAGAGAAGGTGCTGCCTGTCTAGAACAGATAAGGTTGAACAGCGCTGAGCTGGCTTTGTACTATCCGTTTTTCTTCTGGAGAAAGATATTCCATAAAGAATGGAAGCAATCTTATGGTCAGGACATGGTCTTTATGGACCAGTGATAAAATGCTTCTGATCGTACGCGGCCCTGAAAGGAAATCCCTGACAAGACGGACAAAAGGAAGGTCGTCCCATTTCCGGTTATTAGGTGATCTGGTGCACGGAACTGTATCAAAATTTTCCCATGCAGCGGGAACAGGGCGATCTGCGATCAAAGGTTCATGGGGGACGGCCGTCAGGAAGGTTCGTCTCTGACTTAGCCCTCCCTGTTTCTGGAGGCAGATGGCTCCGGTCTCTGGGGCAGGAAGACGTTGATAAGGTAAAAAACCACTGAGTCTGCTGTCAGCACGAATAAGGAAATTAATGGGGTTATTATGAGAGTCCAGTGCAAAAATCAGTGACGGAGCCGGTAGAAGACTCTGGTCGTAAAGCAGGAAAATTTCTGATTGTCCCTGCGGACGTTCTTGCAGACATGCAAATCCCGCCTGAACCTCAAGTTTCTGCATGTTCCAAGGGAGAAGGCGGGCGATTTTGAACTCCGCCTGAACTTTTTTGTCCTTGAGCGTTTTATCAGACAAGGGAGGAAAAAGAGGTTCCAGTGCCAGTAGTGCCAAAGTAGCGGCTTCGGTGATAAGGGGTCGCATCCATTGCAGCAGGGCGACCGTCCTGCCCTGAGGGCGGCTATCCTGAATAGAGTTCAGTTCTTCTGAATAAAGTTCACCAGTGGAGAGTGAAGCAGGGTGCCCTCTTAAAGCGCGGGCAACCAGCTCTTCCATGCTGCCTCCGGGATAATAGAGGATGTTGGCTGTTTGCCATTGAGCGGGGGTACGTGTCTGCCCTGGTTGCTCCCACTCAATATCATCGCCTTCCGCTGTAACATAACGACCCTCTGATAGTGGGAAATAATGGGAATTTTCCCATTGTTTGTTAAAAAAGGCCGGGCGAATGAAAGATTTGATCCATCGGTTGAGGGGATGACCAGCTGGACCATGTCGTGTGAAGGCATGGAAGTCAGGGTAATCGGGATGAAGTATTTCCTGATTGGATCCATACGTGCAGCGATGAAGTGCTACTGCATTAACGGGGGGAGCGTAATGGGCCAGAAAATCGTGGATATCATCGTGTCTATACAAATTCAAATATTCATCTGAATCAAGAAAACCGACCCAGTCAAAGCTGTCTTTTAGCCCGTTCAATGCATCCAGATAGACAATCCGCTTACGGTCGGGAAAGGCATTTGCTACATTTTCAATGCGGAACAGCCTGATATCCAGATGCAATGAGGCGGTTTTCAGAAGAAGGTCCGTCCCGTCGTCAGAATGATCGTCAAATAAGACGAACGTGTCGATTCCAAGCTTCGCATGCCATCCCAGCCAGGGAAGAATGTCTTTTCGTTCGTTACGGACGATGCCGACCAGAGCAACCTTCATGGCGCGTCATTTTCCTTCTGATGGACTGAGACGGGTAAACGAGCTGTAAACTTACAATAAAAACTAGCTCATGGTAAGGTTAATTCGTGCTTCCTGGAATAGCTTGAAAATATCAGTGATAAGCTGTGTCTTGACACCAGACATTTTCCCGGGGCTTGCGACATAAACAGCTAGCGTCAGATTAACTGACATATCATTGAGCGCCGCAATGGAGATTCCCGGAGCTGGATAAAGGAGAATGCTGTCTTTTTGCTGTCCTGCGGCTTTCATGATCAGCGCACTTGCCTGATCAAGGTCACTATTCACAGGAAGCGTAAAAGAGACTGTCAGCTTGGCAGGGATATTGCCAAAGCTGGCATTTTTGACGTTGGACGTAATAAATTGCGAGTTGGGGACGATCAGTGTACTGCCGTCTCCGAGCCTGATGTCTGTTGTGCGTACATTGACGCGTTTGACTTCGCCCCTGTTTCCGCCAACTTCAATAACGTCGCCAGCTTCTATCGGGCGTTCAGCCAGAAGAATGAGGCCAGAAATAAAATCCTTTACGATAGATTGAAGACCAAACCCGACACCTACTGAAAGTGCGCTGACAACCCAAGTCAGATTCTGAACGGAAAGTCCAATAAGCGAGAGTAGAACAAGCCCCACCACAATCCATCCACAATAGGTGGAAATACTGAGGATGGATGTTCTCAGACCCATTGTTAGCGTGGTGGTCGGAAAAAATTTCTTGTCCAGCCAGAATCTGATGCCCTTGATCAGGTAATGAGAACCAATGACGAGAACGAGGCACCCCAGAAGAGTTTCAGGTGAAACGGCAACGCCATGGAAAGTGCTCCCCGCAAAAACGTGATGCAGGCGATCCATGATCCCTGTGAGGGTAAAGTCTCCACCATTGGTCAAAAGAGCTGCAAAGAGCAATAGAAACAGCAGGGATCCAAGGGCTGAGATTAATACATTAAGGAAATCCAGCCTGCGCCGTGTAAGGCCGAGTGTCAGGAGATGCCGGCCTGTTACGGTACCGGGCGAGAACATGATTGTGATGAAAGCCTGCCAGGCCCCAATAAAACAGCCTGTAATGCTGGCAGCGTAGAAAAGACTGACCAGAGCCACATTTGTCGTAAAGGCTAATGCGCTATAGCCTGTCAGGATCCATCCGGCATTCAGGATGGTATAAAGCCAGATGATGGTCTGGAAAAATCGTCGGCTTCCATGGGAAGGAGCTGCTTCTTCGTCGATACTATCTGTTTTCGAAGTTGATTGGGAAGAAGAGGTTGGTTGCGGGATGAGGGCGAAACAGCATCCCAGCGTAATGAGTGATAAGAGAGTTTCTAGGAAATTAATCGTTGCGGGGATTGGCAGATCCTGAAGCTTCATGGTCCTTACCAGCGCATCACAGAAAATGGCCAGAGTGAGCATAAGGCAGGCTTTGTGGTTGCTTTTGCCTTCAATAAGGCGTCCCAGAGGTAGTCCCGCCCCCAGAATAAAAGCGCAGACGGGTAAGGTCTGTCCCATAACCCGCTCAGTTTCATTAATGTCTGACGTAAAAATTGTTGACCAGCCCACCCATAGCAAAAAGGCCACGCCGCCGAGCAAGGTGCCACAGAGGCAGTGAATCAGGCGGTGGGCTACTCTGGCGTCAAGGAGTTCATGATTTATCCATCTGGTCAGGATGGCAATGAGACGTCTTCTGAGAAATAATCCCCCTAACGCGGCGACGCAAAGAATGATCATTGTGCTGGTTGCGAGCAGGATGCCGGTTCTCAGGGAATGATTATGCGTCAGGGAGAGAGGATAAACAGGTAACTCTCCGATGAGATTATGCCAATATGTCAGGCTTACGGGAGATGCATTGCGGCGGGAAAGAGTTGCGTGCTGGAGTTTGTGGCGCAGCGTATCAAGGTCGTCCATCAGGTTGCGAGCCTGAAGGTTATAGAAACGCGCTCGTATAGTGAGGGTTTTGACGAGCTGCGCAGTTTTTTGTGTTTCGTTTCTCTGCCGGGAGATAGAGGGATCCTCATTAGTTGACTCTGTCTTCGGGCCAAGAATATCCAGCACAGAGCCTATTGTGCTGTCATAGTTCTGGAGCTGGGAGATGATGGAAGATGTATCATCCTTGACCGTCCCAGCGTCGGTCCGCAGTGCCTGTAAAGTGCTCTGGTTAAAGGGTGTCTGGGAAGATTTTATTCGTGTGATGATATTTTGCAGGGTCTTGTTATCTGTTTTGAGTTTACCGTCCATTGACTGGATAACATCGTTCCAGTCGAGGCGGGGCATGACGTCTGCGATTGTCGTGTTTTGTGAAATGGCCTTGTTTTCTGCGGAATTGTTCTGCGGTACTGCTTCTGACCATGCCGAAACGTGAAGTCCTCCTGCTGTTATGAGTATACCGGCAAAAATCAGCGTGCAACGCAAGACACGTCTCATGGGGGATACCTCCAGGGGCGTTATGGGGTGTCTCAGATCATAGAGTGCAGGATATCCTGCAGGGTTCTTCAGGAGAGATGCGGTATATCTTTCAGGGACCGCACACCCTCTTCCTGCATGACTTTAAGCAATTCAGCTTTAATACGTGTTAAGAAATTGGTGCCATGGTAAATAAAGGCTGTGTAAACCTGTACCAAATGTGCACCCATAAGAAGGCGCTCGAACACATCACGTCCGGTTTCAATGCCCCCTGATGAAATGAGGGTGAGTTGCCCCTTATTAAGGCTAGCGACGAGGCGCAGCACGGAGCGTGCGCGACCAGAAAGAGGCCTTCCTGAAAGTCCGCCCGTCTCGACAGAACGTGCACTCCTGAGGAAATCCGGGCGTGCCAGTGTTGTATTGGTCAGGATAAGACCATTCGCACCATGATCAATACAGGCTTGCACGATAGGCTCATAAGAATCATCTGCCAGATCGGGAGCGAGTTTCACCAATATGGGGGGGTGGCGTGGTACTGCCTTGTGGATGGCATCAAGAAGCCTGCCGATCATTTCTGGCCCCTGCAGGTCTCTTAATCCCGGTGTATTGGGGGAAGAGAGATTGATTGTAATATAGTCGGCATAATCCTGCACACGTTCGACCAGATAGGGATAATCAACCAAGGGTATGGAACCGGTTTTATTGATGCCTAGATTGATGCCCAGTGGTTTTTCGGAGCTTTTGAGGTGGCCGGAGGAATCCCGAGGAGACTGTCTTGCCAGATTTTGACAAAAACGGTCGATACCACAGCTATTAAAACCCATACGATTGACGACGGCCTGGTCTTCTTCCAGCCTGAAAAGGCGCGGTTTGGGGTTGCCGGGCTGGGGACGAGGCGTCACTGTTCCTGCCTCGATAAAACCGAAACCGATCTGAGCCAATCCTTTGAGAGCCCGTGCGTTTTTGTCGAAACCTGCTGCCAGACCAATGGGGTTGGGGAATGTTTTCCCCCATAATACTGTTGAGAGGCGAGGATCATCTGGAGGAGCAGAACGGGCGAGGCCGAGCGAAATGGCGTGAATAGCCATCTCATGGGCCTGCTCTGGGTCGAGTCGTTTCAGGGCCCATACGGCCGCGGCTTCAAATCTCGACATAAAATTTTCCTTCCTGACCTTGGATATTCCAGAAAAACGCTTTGCAAGGAACGACGTAACGCAGATTATGTTACTGTTATGGAGGGATTTTTTCCAAGTGTTCTTTTTGAATATAATTATAGAGCCGAAGCTATGCATGATGGACCTTATCTTGAAACATGCTGCCGGTCAGCACTGCACAGACTCTTTCTGAGTGGTGATGCAGGGCGTCCTGCGGAAGCGGTGGGTGCGGGGCAGTTTCCTGATTTCAGATCCCCTTTGAAAGACAGGCCGTGCCTCGACAATCTGGCGAAGCTTGGATTGGCCGTACAAGGGCGTGAGAACAGATTTTTTATAACGACCAAGGGGAAAGAGCGTCATGACAGGGAGATGTGCCCTACCAGCAAGGCGCAGAAAAAGGTCCGTTTGCGCTTCAGCCGGCAACACAGTAGATAGTTTGCACACCTCATCGATTTAAATTTAACCAGCTGGATCAGTATTTTCTGTGGTTGCCTTGTTTCCTTTGCCTCCTATTGACCTTGGTCAGAATGTTGTCCTGGACGACCCTGTGATCCTTGCGCCTATGTCTGGTGTGACGGATCTCCCTTTTCGTCGCCTGGCGCGTGAGTTGGGGGCGGGGTTGGTTATTTCCGAGATGATTGCCTCCTGGGCTATGGTGCGTGAAAACGCCAATACGATGCGTATGGCGCAGACGGCGGGAGCTGGAGGGATCAACGCCACGCAGCTGACGGGTTGTGACCCGGAAGCTATGGCTGAGGCTGCCAGAATCGCTGTTGACGGGGGTGCAGACCTGATTGATATCAATTTTGGCTGCCCGGCGCGCAAGGTCGCTATCGGGCAGATGGCGGGTTCTTTTCTGATGCGTGATGAAGTTCTGGCAGCGCGTATTCTTGAGGCGACCGTCAAGGCTGCAAAAGTGCCTGTGACCTTGAAGATGCGTATGGGGTGGGATCAGGCCAGTCTGAATGCCCCGCGTCTGGCGCAGATCGCTGAAGATGTCGGTATCAGAATGGTTACAGTACATGGGCGCACACGCCAGATGTTCTATAATGGTCACGCTGATTGGGCTTTTGTTCGTAAGGTAAAGGAAGCCGTAAAACTGCCTGTGCTGGTTAATGGCGATATTGTTTCCATGAGTGATGCACGTAATGCACTGGAAATTTCGGGAGCTGACGGGGTTATGGTAGGGCGAGGCTGTTACGGTCGCCCTTGGTTTCCCGCGCAGCTGGTGGCGTCTCTCCGGCAGGGTGTTGATGTCGCTGATCCGAAGATTGAGGTCGAAAAGGAGATTGTTCTCCGTCATTACCGGATGATGCTTGATTATTTTGGCGAGAGGGCAGGGTTACGGCTCGCCCGTAAACATGTTTCCTGGTACTCTGTCGGTTTGCCAGGCTCTGCAGCTTTCCGTGCAGAGATCAACCGGCTTGATGATGCTCCGAAAGTGATTGAGTGTGTGGAGCGTTTCTACGACGTCCATATCAGTACGGGGTTGCATCGTGACCGTGAAGCTGCCCATAGTAGGGGTGTTGGTGTCTGAGGTCAAAGAGAATGAATAATAATGAGGCTTCTAACAGCCCGGATCTGACAGGGTTTTCTGGATGTTCTGCTTGGTTTCTCTATGGTGCAAGCTGTGAGGAACGTTTTGCGTTTGCGCAACTTCTTCATCGTTATGATAACGATGCCAGGGGGCCATTTGTCATTGCGACATCTGCAGCTGTGCCACGTGTTTTTCAGGAAGAGGCTTTTTTTGGTCCCCAAGAACATTCGTGGGTCAATCAGGCTGAAGGTGGCATGCTTGTTATTGGCGAGATTGACAGTCTTGTTCCGGCTGTGCAGGAGCAATTTGCCCAGAGATTACAGAGTGATTCCTTGCCTTTGCATCTCGTAATGACTAGTGGGTACGACAAGAAGCTGCTGTTGGAACAGCACGCACTTGAAGAAGGACTCCATAACTGGCTTGCTAGGCTTGATGAGCGATATTGTGCAGATGCGGAGCGGATCAGGGCCGCACAATATATGCCGTCTGGGACATTATCCGGTTTTTCGGCACTGATCGAACCTTTATTGCGTGATCACGTGAAATCGTGGTTGGAGGCGGAAATTGGAGGGCTACATAGTCATATTATCGCCGAAATTGAGCGTCCTCTGATCAGGATGACACTCAATTATACAAGAGGAAATCAGATCAGGGCGGCAGCTTTGCTGGGGCTTAACCGTAATACATTACGGAAGAAAATCAGAGAGCTGCATATTACGGTTTCCCGTGGTCATAAGGTCGGAGGGACTCAGTGAAGTCCCTTTTCCGCAAGGGATGGGGATTCTTAAAACGCCTGACCAGCGTACATGGTATTGTATGGCTGACCGTTATTGCGCTTTTTCTGGCTTTTATGACATTTGTCGTATTGGCGGGAGGCGTGCAGGCGACGCATCTGCCACAATTACAGGCTATCTTATTTCTTCTTGATTTTGTAGCGCTCCTCCTGATTGGTGCGGCTTCTATAAGACAGTTTGGTCATATGTTGGCCGAGCGCAGGATGGGGCTGGCTGGAGCGCGTCTTCATACGCGTCTGGTCACGCTTTTTGGTGTCGTGGCTGTCGCGCCGACACTGATGTTGGGGGCTTTGGCAGCCCTGTTTTTTCATTTCGGGGTTGAAATCTGGTTCTCCACTCGCGTCAATACGGCATTGACAGAAGCGCAGTCTGTTGCTGCTGGATATTTGCGTGAACATAATGACAATACGCGTACGGAAGCATTTGCCCTCGCTAATACGCTTCTGACTGTTCAGAATGATGAGTTTTTGACCAGAGGATCAGATATATTTCATGATCCTTCACGCCTGCAATCATTGCTTGAGGACGAGGTTACTGAGCGTGGTTTGACAGATGCAGTGATTTTTGACCCCCTGACCGACAAGATCGTTGCAACAGGTGGTTTGCTGGTGCGCAGGGACAAGCATTCCTTTATTACGACTTTACCTCCCAAATCGATGATTGAAATGGCGCGTGCGGGCGACGTGGCCGTCCTTGATGAGCCTGATTCCCGCGTGATTCGGGCTGTAATTTCATTGGGTAGCAATAGTGGATTGATGCTGGTTCTCACAAAACAGGTTGATCCCGACATTCTGCGACATGTAAGGCGTACGACGAGTCTGGTGCATGATTATCAGCGCATGATCCAGAACAGGGGCAAGACGCAGGTCGTTTTTGTCGGGATTTTTGCCCTTATGGGGCTGCTGGTGCTGGCAGTGGGCATGTTGACCGGTCTGGCATTGGCCAATCGCATAGCTCATCCGCTCAGTTTGCTTATTCTGGCGGCGAAACGCGTATCACAGGGAGACCTGGCTGTGCGCGTGCCTGTAAAAAACAAGCCAGATGAACGTGATGATGAAGTCATGGCGTTGTCACGTGCGTTTAACAGTATGACTGACCAGTTAGAGAGCCAAAGAGCGGAATTGCTACTGGCTTATGATCAGATCAATGAGAGACGGCGTTTTACAGAAACTGTTCTTGGAGGGGTTTCAGCGGGCGTCATCGGTCTGGATAAACGCCAGATTATCAAACTGCCCAACAGGATGGCCTCGACTATTCTGCAACGTAATCTTCAGGAGCAGACGGGCTCTCTTCTGGTGGAATCTGTGCCAGAATTTGCCAAATTACTCGATTCTGCCTGTAAGGTGCCCGATCATGAACATATGGCAGAAATCCAGATAGATGGGGCTCAGTCCTCGGCGCCCGGGGGACCGGGTGAAGGAGGCGGGGCTGCTGCTGGTCGTACGCTTCTGGTAAGAATTGTTGCAGAGTGGCGTGGCGATGAAGTTGAGGGTTATGTCGTTACGTTTGATGATATTACCCAGTTGCAGATAGCCCAGCGTAAGGGCGCATGGGCCGATGTAGCGCGTCGCGTGGCCCATGAGATCAAAAACCCTCTTACGCCTATCCAACTTGCTGCAGAAAGACTGAAAAAACGCTTCCAGAAAGAGATTATCAGCGATCCCAATACGTATAATCAGCTGATTGAAACAATTATCAGGCAGGTCGGTGATATTGGGCGGATGGTTGACGAATTTTCATCCTTTGCTCGTATGCCGCAGCCTGTCATGGAACCATATGATCTGGCCCGGTTGTGTCTGGAGGCCCTGATCTTGCAGCGTCATGCCCATCCAGAGATTATCTATACGACATGCGGACTTGATAAGGGGCCCGTCATGGCCTTGTGTGACCGGCGGTTGTTAGGTCAGGCCTTGACAAATCTTTTACAAAATGCCGCTGATGCCATTACCATGACCGGCCGCAAGGCCGAAGGCACGCCTGTTATTGGTCATATTACTGTGAGGTTGGTGGTAAATTCTTATGAAGCTGTTATTTCTGTGGAAGATAATGGGGTAGGCTTGCCTGAACGTGAGCGCCATCGGCTGGTTGAACCTTACGTAACGCACAAGCCTAAAGGGACAGGCCTTGGACTGGCTATTGTGAAAAAGATCATGGATGCTCATAAAGGGAGACTGAGTCTGGAAGATAGAGCGTCCTGCGTTGAAGAAGCAGACCAGAATTCCACGGAAGAGACTATAAAGGGAACCCGTGTTTCCCTCTCCGTGCTATTATCAGACACAGTAGAAAGTCTCGCAGCTTCGTCAGATTATGAAGGTAAGGCATGAATTACGAAATTCTGATTATTGATGACGAGCCGGATATACGTTTCCTTCTTGAGGGGATCCTGGGCGATGATGGATATCATACGCGCAGCGCTGGAGATTCCGACAGGGCGCTTGAAGAATTTCGGGAAAACAGACCTTCATTGATTATCCTGGATATATGGTTGCAGAACTCCAGACTGGATGGTCTTGATTTGCTGAAACTGTTCAAGGACGAAGATCCGGGCGTGCCCGTCCTGATGATTTCCGGGCATGGAACGATTGAGACAGCGGTATCAAGCTTACGTTATGGAGCTTATGATTTTATCGAAAAACCTTTTCAGTCTGACAAACTGCTCGTCGTTGTCAAACGCGCACTTGAGGCGGCGCGGCTGAAGCGGGAAAATGCCGAATTACGTGTACGTGCCAGTTCTGATATGCAGCTGATGGGACAGAGTCCCCTGATGGCGGCCGTCAGAAACCAGATTGCCAAAGTTGCGCCGACCAATTCGCGCGTATTGATTACTGGCCCTGCTGGGGCCGGCAAGGAAGTCGCTGCGCGTATGCTTCATTCCAGTTCCAAACGTGCTGATGGACCATTTGTTGTATTGAATTGTGCGGCTTTGGCGCCAGGCAGGTTTGAGGAAGAGCTTTTTGGTATTGAGAAAGATGGCGATCGTCCGACACGTCATGGCCTGTTAGAAAGGGCGCATAGGGGTACGTTACTGCTTGATGAAGTGGCTGATATGCCCCTTGAAACGCAAAGCAAGATTGTACGTGCCCTTCAGGTGCGGACGTTCGAGCGTGTTGGCGGTTCTGCGAGTGTCAAGGTTGATGTGCGGGTTATTGCAACGACCAATCGTGATTTGCAGGAAGAAATACAGGAACGGCGCTTTCGCGAAGATCTTTTTTATCGTCTGGCTGTAGTGCCTCTTCATGTTCCGGCGCTGAAAGAGCGGCCAGAAGATATTCCGGCCCTTGCCAGTCATTTTATTGAGCAGATGTCGGAATCGGCAGGTCTTCCCAGACGCGATCTGGCTGTTGATGCGCTTGCCAGCCTGCAGACCTATGAATGGCCGGGCAATGTGAGGGAGTTACGCAATCTGATGGAGCGGATGCTGATTATGGCGCCAGTTAATGCCGCAGGTGTAAATGAACCCATACGGGCTGATATGCTTCCGGAGCTGGTGAGCAAAGGCGCCCCTTCCATGACACGCCTTAACGCAGATGCTGACGTGATGAGCTTGCCCCTGCGCGAGGCGCGTGATCAGTTTGAAACACAATATCTTCAGGTGCAATTAATGCGTTTTGGGGGCAATATAAGCCGGACGGCTAATTTTGTCGGAATGGAACGCAGTGCGTTGCACAGGAAGCTGAAACAGTTGGGTGTCACACAGGAAGATCGTGCTGCTTCCCAACCGGCTAATGCCGAGCCCTAGCAATAGGGGCTTGGGAAAAAAGAGGACGAGTAGGATAGGTCATGTCGTTATCATCCGGGTCGGTGCAGGAGTCTTTCTTGCGCTATCTTATTGAACATGAAGAAGCGGTGACGGTTTTTCTGGTTAATGGTGTCAAGTTACAGGGTATTGTGATGTTATTTGACGAGTACACAATCCTGCTCAGGCGTGAAGGTCACGTACAGCTGGTTTACAAGACAGCCATCAGTACGATTATGCCGATTGCGGCATTGGCCAGCTATATTGTCTCTATCGAAGACGAAACCGGCGAGGTCTAGGCTTGAAGCAAAGCGAAGAAACGGCGCGTCCGGCAACACGTGCAGCTGTTATTCTGCCTTGGGAAAAGAATAAGCTCTCCGAAGCAGCGCGTGCAGCGGAGGCCAGGCTGGAAGAGGCAGCAGGTCTGACGGCGTCAATTGGATTGGAAATAGTCTTCCAGACTGTTTATCCGTTGAGAGCTATCCGCCCTGCTACCTTGCTGGGAACGGGGCAGATTGAACAGCTTGCTGAGATTGTTCATGATCAGGGGATTGGTGTCGTGGTGGTTGATGCCCGACTTTCGCCCGGCCAGCAGCGTAATCTTGAGACGGCGCTTAACTGCAAGGTTGTTGACCGGACGGGCCTGATTCTTGATATTTTTGGAGCTCGTGCCGCTACGCGGGAAGGTGTCCTGCAGGTTGAGCTTGCTCATCTGGAGTATCAGCGCTCCAGACTGGTGCGGTTATGGACCCATCTTGAGCGTCAACGTGGCGGGTTTGGCTTTCTTGGAGGGCCGGGCGAAACCCAGATCGAAGCGGATCGTCGCATGATTGGCGAACGGATTGTGAAGCTCCGTAAGGAGCTGGATCAGGTTCGTCGTACCCGTGGGTTGCATCGTCAGGCGCGCAGGCGTGTACCTTTCCCGATTGTGGCGTTAGTGGGGTACACGAATGCGGGTAAATCCACCTTGTTTAACAGACTGACCGGCGCCGAAGTCCATGCGCAGGACCAGCTTTTTGCGACTCTTGATCCGACTATGAGGGCTTTGAAACTTCCTTCAGGGCGGCAGGTCATTTTGTCAGATACAGTAGGTTTTATTAGTGAGTTGCCGACTGAACTGGTTGCTGCTTTCCGTGCAACGCTCGAAGAGGTGGCAGAGGCTGATATCATCCTTCATGTTCGTGATGGTGCTCACCCTGATTCTCTGGCGCAAAAGCAGGATGTCTTGTCAGTACTGGGCGATATGGCCAAGGATGGCATGATTGATGAAGGGTGGCCCGGACGGACTATTGAAGTCATGAACAAGGCCGATTTATGGGCTGGGTCGCCTCATGCACCGTTTTCCAAAGACGTTGTGGCTGTTTCCGCCTTAACAGGCGAAGGTGTGCCTGACCTCCTTGAGAGGCTTGATGAAGTCCTTTCACGGTCTATGGAAAGCTGTGAGATTATACTGCCAATCACAGAAGGGGCTGCGCTGGCCTGGCTTTATGAGCGCGGAGAGGTGGGTGAACGCTTCGACGAAGAAGAGACAGTCAGGATGAATGTTCGCTTGGCACCTGTGCATCAGGAGCAGTTTATGCGGCTGTTTCCGGCCTGTCATTTAAAGAAAATCGTTTTAGAGATCATATAGACAAAGCCCCATTACGGGGCTTTGTCTATAATAGTTCGTCTAATCCTGTGTTTGCAAAACATCATGGTCGGACTGATCGGTAATGATGCTGTGTTTGGCTTGATTCAGGCCCAGTACTTCGACCTCCTTGCCTCGCCCATGCAGTTTTTCGATGATTTTTTCTAGTTCTTCGACAGAGGTAATGTCCCAGAAATGAGCGTGTGTCAGGTCAATCGTAACGGTTTTTGCAGATGTATTAAAGTCGATTTCGTCACTGAGAAGACTGGCAGAGGCAAAAAAGACCTGCCCTGAAACGCTGTAGGTTAATCTCTCGCCCGTTTCTTTATGAGTGACATGGACAAGGCGTGAGGTGCGCCAGGCAAAAAAGACGCCGGAAAGCAGTACGCCAACAACGACTCCGGCAGCGAGGTCATGTGTCAGAACGACAATGATGACCGTTACAATCATCACAAGGCTGGAAAGTTTGGGATGACGGGTCAGATCTTTCAGACTACCCCATGAGAAGGTGCTGATGGAGACCATGACCATGATAGCCACCAAAGCTGCCATAGGTACGCGGGCGACCCATTTATGCAGGGCAACCATGAGGAGCAGAAGAAACGCACCTGCCGTGAAGGTTGAAAGCCGTCCCCGTCCGCCATAGCGCAGATTGCCGACAGTCTGGCCAATCATGCCACATCCTGCAATTCCTCCAAAGAGACCGACCAGAATGTTGGAAATACCAAGGCCTGTGCATTCACGCTGTTTAAGGCTGTGTGTATCTGTCAGATCATCCACAACTGTTGCTGTCATGAGCGACTCCAGCAAACCGACAGCGGCCATGGCAAGCGCATAGGGAAAGACAATTTCCAGTGTCTCAAAGGTCATGGGCACATGAGGGAGCGTAAAATGCGGCAGCCCTGTAGGAAGCTCGCCCAGATCTGCAATTGTCCGGATCGGCATGGGGTAGAACATCGTGAGTGTGGTCAGAAGGATGATGCAGACAAGTGGTGAAGGAATGGCTTCTGTGATTTTGGGAAGCAGGTAGATGATGACCAGTCCCAGAAGAATCAGCATATGTGTATGCCAGCTTACACCGAGCATTTGTGGGACCTGTGCTGAGAAAATCATAATGGCCAGTGCGTTGACAAAGCCGGTCCTGACTTCACTTGAAACAAAGCGCATGACGGCCTGAAGTCGGCAGAGCCCAAATATGACCTGCAAGACCCCGGCCAGGAGTGTTGCCAGCAACATATACTCGATGCCATGTTGATGTACGAGGGGAGCGACGACCAGCGCAACAGAGCCTGCAGCTCCCGAGATCATGCCTGGTCTGCCGCCAAAAATGGCGATTGAGACGGAAATGACAAAAGAAGCAAAGAGAGAAACGGCCGGAGAAACGCCAGCGATATAGGAAAAGGCAATGACTTCGGGAATCAGGGCAAAAGTCCCTACCATCCCGGCTAATATTTCGCGCACCGGGCGTTGCGTCCATTGCTGGACGTAAACAGAAGCTGACATAAAAATTTCGACCCTTTTCTTTATTTTTTGGTGAAAGCAGGGTGCGCCGTATTCAGGCCCGGAGCGGCAATGACCATGGTTTTATAGGCATTCCGGTAAAATCTGTGAACCGTTTACGTGAGTGGTGAGATTAAAAAAGAGAGGTAGTGGTAAAAAATCCTGTAAAAGGGGCTGGACGGAACGGTCAGGATTTTATACATCTTCCTTCGCTGTGTGGCGGATGTAGCTCAGTTGGTAGAGCGCCGGTTTGTGGTACCGGTGGTCGCGGGTTCGAGCCCCGTCATTCGCCCCAGCGATTTCTCCGTAATAAATTTTTGTTCGTTTATGCCTTATGGGAGCTGCCTCTTTAGAGTTTAGAGGGGTGTCCTTATCGCGCATTGATGGATGTTACATGCAGGGCGTCAATGATCGTTTCTGCTGGTGCATCCAGTGGAAGCTGGCTGAGCATGGCGGAAGAAAGCGTGCCGAGACTGACATTGAGAGTGCGATCATGAGGATCTCTGACATAATCAGCCAGCGGGGCGGTAAAAGAGCGTTTCTCGCCTAATGTGGTGAGATCCTGAGTAATTGTCTCGCGGAGCTGTTCGCGCGGGATTTCTGGCGTAACTTGCCTGGCGAGAGCCAATCCCAGATCGACAAAATGATCGCCATGAATGGCCATGATCGTGTTGTTGAATTCCAGATTCCTGGCGAAATTGTGGAGTACGCGGGGGGGCTGATAAAAGGGGTTTTCGTAAGGCAGGCTGTAATGGCTATTGAGGGTAATATCTCCAATCCTGTCGAGGGAAAGATGGGCAGTAGCGTCACTCTGCCAGAGTTGGTCTTCGCGGCGACTTTGAAGTGTAGCGCGCAATGTTCCTTCCGCACCATTGACGGTGAATGGCAGGTCAAGATTGTGAGAAGGGCGTATATGAAAGCCTTTAAGAAAAAGTTCTGTTCGCAGGCTGTCATTTTCATCGCGTCGGGAAAGATACAGGGTATCGAGTGTAGCGCTGTTCTTGTCTGATGTTTCGTTAAAGGCCAGTTTCGTATTATTGATGACTACAGAGCCTGTACTGCTCCAGGGAAGATCCAGAGGTTTTTCCCAGAAATCGCGCGTGACTTTTGAATCGCCCTTGAATGGATGTTGCAACAGGCGTGTCATGCCTTCCTTGCCTTCAATCGAAGAGAAACTGAGAGTTGCAGGAAGTGAGGAAGGTGTCTGGATTCCTTCAGGGAAAAGAAGCGTACTGGCCAGTGTCGTGCCGAATGAATTAAGATTGTCTCTGGTGATATTGATGCCCAGAGAAAGATTTTTCAGGGCGCCGAAAATCCGTTTCCCCAGTCCATAACCTTCCAATGTCAGGGAATCTGTTCGGGCATTGCGAATGGTCAGATTTTTATAAGGGGTTTCAATGGGGGTTGTGAACTGGAGGTGGAGATTTTCGATATGAGTCCGCGCAAAGCGTAATGAGGCAAGATTTTCGGGATTAAAAGCCAGAAGAGTGGCGAGAGATCTCATACTGTTAGCTGTAAGATCATTATCCAGTTTTCCGGGGGCAGCAGGAATAATCAGATGCCTGAAAACGGTTTTTTGGATATCAAGCTGTAATTTGGATGTTTTATAGCCCGTATTTTTCAGAATCAGACTTGAGAGAACGAGTTTCCCATCATGTAAAAATTGTGGGTGCCCCAGACGGATAAAACTGGCGTGAAACGAATTATGGCCACTTTTAAAAGTAACATCCCTTAATGTTACTCCTCTGACCAGAAAGGAGGGGACGGCAGAACGATAGGTCAAAACTGTATGGGGAGGGAGAGCCGCCTGTAGCTGTTCTACAGCATGATGAAGCTTAAGAGCTGAATTACGGTAAATGCCCATCCAGGCAATGACAGAGACCAGAATAACGAGAGAGAGACCGAACCAGAGTCTTTTCACAGTGAGAATATTCCCGAAAATTTATCTATGTCTTTGATAGCATCAAGGCGAGATAATGGAGAGATTAAGGTGATAGGCGTGCCGACCTTACCGAATTCATTCCCTGATGGGCAAGTCTCTATAGCCGGGGTAATTGGGAGCAAGGGGGCGAAATAAGACCTTTCCCTTGTATGGTATTATTATACCACATTACCATATCTCCTTATAGACTGCCGAAAATAACAGGATTGCAGCGCAGAAAAAGCTTGACCTCTTTATGAGTTGTCGCGATAAGACACTCACTTGATTGCTCCCGTGAGAGTGGTGATGTTGTCTTTATCCGTAGGATTTGAGGTGACAGGACGTTTTTATGGGGGCTGTTTTCCTGGTGCGGCGATGAGCGCAGCACCACCAGACCGGAAATGTCACGAATGAAAACCACACTTTCGCTGAAACCTGCGGAGGTCACAAGGAACTGGATTCTGATCGATGCCGAAGGGCTCGTTCTTGGCCGCCTTGCTACGATTATTGCCAATCGTCTCCGTGGTAAACACAAGCCGCAATACACGCCGCATGTCGATTGTGGCGATGCTGTTGTCGTTATCAATGCCGAGAAGATTGCTCTGACAGGTAACAAGGTCGGGCAGAAGCTCTTCCATTATCATACGGGTCATCCTGGTGGTATCAAGGAACGTACCATTACACAGCGTCTGGAAGGGAAGAACCCTGGACAGGTTGTCGAGAAGGCCGTTGAGCGTATGATCACGCGTGGCCCCCTTCAGCGCGCCCAGATGAAGCACCTCTATGTCTATGCCGGCAGCAGCCATCCTCATGATGGTCAGAATCCCGTCAAGTTGGATGTGGCTTCCCTGAACCGCAAGAATACTCTGAACCGCAAGTCGTAAGGCCTGGATCATGTCAGAAACTCAAGAACGTCCTGTCGCCGAACGCACCGGCACGCTACAGGACCTTGCCAGCGTTGCACCCGTTACCGCAAATGCTGCTCCTGTTTACGAAGTAAAGCGTGATGCCCAGGGACGGTCCTATGCAACGGGTCGTCGTAAGGACGCTGTAGCGCGCGTATGGCTCAAGCCCGGCAAAGGTGACATTATTGTCAATGGGCGCGAGGTCACAACTTATTTTGCACGCCCTGTATTGCGCATGCTGCTTGCGCAGCCATTCTTGGTTGCAGATCGTTACAATCAGTTTGATGTCTATTGCACCGTCAAAGGGGGCGGACTTTCCGGTCAGGCTGGTGCAGTTCGTCACGGTATTTCCCGGGCGCTGACTCATTATGAGCCTGGACTACGCAGTATCCTGAAGGCGGCTGGCTTCTTGACACGTGATAGCCGTGTTGTAGAGCGTAAAAAATACGGTAAGGCAAAAGCACGTCGTTCCTTCCAGTTCTCCAAACGTTAAGTTTTTCGTTCTTCGAATTACTTTTCAGGCCCTGCGGGTTTTTACTCGCAGGGTTTTTTTGTTGTGTTGTGTAACGGCAAAAATATTTTGCAGAACCATTTATTGAGAATATTTCGTATTTTTCTTTTTTTGAAATTAAATAATGATATTTTCTTTATTTTTATATTATAATTACGATCTTATAAGGGTAAACATTCCTCTTTGTGCGTGAGGGGGGATAAAAATTTATATTTTTTGGGTTTTTCTGTTGCCAAATACGCAGAGAAGGTTTTTCATGATCCGAAATATGGGTCCTGTAAAGGCAGGATGGCTCAGCTCAATGAAGAAGCGAACGAAAAGGCTGGTTTATGACACATTTTACTTTTGAGACGACATCTCGCCCCACTCCTGCTGATCAGCGTAAAATCCTTCTTGAAGATCCAAAATTCGGGCGTGTTTTTACTGACCATATGGCTATTATTCATTATAGCGAGGACAAGGGATGGCATGATGCCAAAATAACCCCGCGTCAGCCCTTGCCGCTTGATCCTGCCTCGACAGTATTTCATTATGGCCAGGAGATTTTTGAAGGGATGAAGGCCTATAAGGGGCGGGATGGCAAGCCGCTTCTTTTTAGGCCGCAGGCCAATGCAGCCCGTTTCGCAGCTTCGGCACGTCGTTTGGCCATGGCGGAGTTGCCGGAAGATTTGTTGCTTGATTCGATCCGATCTCTGTTAAAGCTTGATCAGGAGTGGATTCCAACAGGCGAAGGGCAGAGTCTCTACTTGCGTCCTTTTATGATTTCCAATGAAGTGTTTCTTGGCGTGAAGCCGTCTCATGAATATCTTTACGTGTTGCTGGCTTCACCTGCCGGCGCTTATTTCAGTCACGGATGTGTCAGCGTCTGGGTGACTGATCGTTATACGCGTGCTGCCCCGGGCGGAACCGGTGAGGCCAAATGTGGTGGTAATTATGCTTCCAGCCTCGTGGCGCAGATGGAAGCCAGTGCCAATGGGTGCGATCAGGTGCTTTTTCTTGATGCGGTCGAGAAGCGTTATGTCGAGGAAATGGGCGGCATGAACATCATGTTTGTCCGCCATGATGGTAGTGTCGTCACACCGCCCTTGAATGGGTCAATCCTTAGAGGTGTGACGCGTGACAGTCTGCTCAGACTGGGTCGCCATATGGGAATCACTATGGTGGAAGAGCCTCTTGTGATGGATGAGGTTTTTGCAGCCATTGAAAAAGGCGACATTGCGGAAGCTTTTGCCTGTGGTACGGCAGCCGTCGTGTCCCCTATTGGCGTTTTTAAGCGGGAGTCTGGTGACGTAAAATTTGGCGATGGTAACACGCCGGGTGAAACGACCATGAAGCTGCGGAAGGCTTTGGAGAGCATTCAGCGCGATGAGGCAGAAGATCCATTCGGCTGGCGCTACCGGGTCGCGTTATAGAGGTCTGACGGGAAAGGAGGGCAGGTTATGGCACAGGCAGTTTTGATACGTAACCGTGTCTCAGGCATAGTGCGTGAAGGGTACGTAGGTTTTAGCTGGACCTATCTCTTTTTCGGTTTTTTGGTACCGCTTTTTCGCGGTGAAATAGCCATTGCCGTTTTTCACGCAATTCTGACATTTCTGACAGGCGGCTTCTGGCAGATTTTCTATGCTTTTTTCTATAACCGCCATTATATGACGCGTATGCTCTCGCAGGAAGGGTACGACTTGGCTGACACACCTGAACGTAACCAGATGGCAGCGTGGAAACTGAATATTATGCGTTAGCATGTATGCTGTTTTGCCCTGTTCACAGCAGGTTTTAAAGGTATAAGACGACCAGAAATAGAATTATATCTGCGACGAAGAGGGTATAACTTCGCGTAGTCTTTCTTCCAATCGTGTCATAAGTGTTTGGTTATGGGGGATTAACGGATTTTCGAGTTCCCGTTTCATGGCGAGCAGAATGTCAGTCGTGGCGGTTTCGACGGCCTTTTCCCACCATTCCAGCGCTTCTGAGAATTTGCCTTGGGCGACAAGAGCCGTTGCATAATTATGTTGTCCGCGGTAGTCCCCGCCTTTGGCGGAGCGTTTATACCATTCCAGCGCTGACTGGTGGTCACGGGGGGTTTCCCAACCTTCTTCCATGAAGCGGGCCATCAGATTCATGGATTTCGCGTGGCCCTTCAAGGCAGCTTTGCGGAATAATGTATAAGCCTGTGCCCGGTCGGGTTTGGTTCCAAGTCCCCGTAGAGTCATGATTCCCAGATTATAGCATCCCCAGAGATCGCCTAATGAGGCTGCTTTTTCGTAATATTTCACAGCTTCTGTCAGATTACGTTGACATCCCCATCCGAAATGAGAGCAGCGCCCTAACATATTATAGGCCGGTCCATAATGTGATTGTGCAGCAATGAGGAACCATTGTCGCGCCTTGATATGATCTGGTTTGCAATAAATGCTGTCAAGCAGGATTTTACCCCACAGGACCTGTTCCAGAACATAGCCGTTTGTGGCTTTCTCGTAAATTTCGGCAATGTTGTAAGGGAGGGATAGACGTGGTTTTGGGGTGCGTAATCTTTGTAAAAAGGATAACCCTGTCATTTTCAACTCCTGTCCTAATAATAAGAATGATTCTTAATATCAGAGAAATATTACAGACTTGCCGAAAAATAAATCCGGGAGACTCACTTGGTGAATCGCAGAAAGCGAGCAGAAAAATAATTTCGCGATGGAAAAAGCTATCCCGTTTTTGCTTCCACTTTACATAAAAAAACCGGAAAGCATGTGGTGCGCACTGCGGGACTTGAACCCGCACGCTCTTACGAACCCGAGATTTTAAGTCTCGTGCGTCTACCATTCCGCCAAGCGCGCGACCGTGTGGGCCTTATAGCTTATTCAGGGGAAACAGAAAAGGCTTTTATCGAAGGTCAAATAATGCTGAGTAATGTACTGCCGTTTGTTTTCAGCCAGAGTTCAGCGGTTTTCCGTCCTTGTATGTTCTGGGGACAATAGCGGTCGACCAGTGCCCAGAAAGAAGGGCCATGGTGAAAATGCTGCAGGTGAGCGAGCTCATGCACGATGACGTAGTCCCGGATTGCAGCGGGTGCGAGCAGAAGGCGCCAGTTGAGCATGAGATGCCCCTCTTTTGTACAGCTTCCCCAGCGTGTTTTCGTATCACGGAATGTCAGTCGTGTAAGGGAAAGCTGCATTCTTCGACTGTAGAAAGTGACGGAGGGGGATATGCGTCTGATGGCGAGTGTTTTCAGAAAATCTTTCAGACGTCTTTCGTGGTGTTCAGTCTGTCCGCTGATATGAATCCCGTCCTGATCCAACCAGACACCGCCTTTTGCGTTGGGATCGCGGAGTAGGCGGACGATGTGTCCTTCCAGGGGGAGCTGGCCTGTTTCTATGGCCCGTGGAGGAAGTTCAGAAAGTGCTTTGGAGATCCAGTGTGACTGTGTCTGAAAAAAGGCTAAGCCTTGTTCCGGGCTTGCTCCAGATGGCAAGGTGATGACAACGGCTCTTTGTGTGGGGTCGACCCGCAGGGAAAGACGCTTGGCGCGCGGATTCTTCTTCCAGATCAGAGGGGGTAAGAACATAAGTTTTGTAGAGGAATATTATTTTTGCTCTGTCGTGATAGGTTCGGGCCATTCTCCAGGCCACTCGGCAAAATGATCTTCCAGGATGGTGACAGAGCGTTCATTGATGAAACGATACCGAACCGAAGCACCTGAGAGGTGGACAGTTTCTTTTGTACCAGAGATGAGAGGGTGCCAGTCGGGCAGCTCGAGACCATCGCGGATCAGGCGGTAGGCACAGCTTGGTGGCAGCCAGTCCAGAGTCTCCAAAAGTTCCGGCGTCAATGTAACGCAGTCCCTGACACGACGAAGGCGCTTTGTGTAATCTCTGCACAGGCATGTGTCTTGATCCAGCAGACGGCATCCTACATTCGTCCATAAAATTTCGTCAGTGTCATCTTCCCTGAATTTATGCAAACAACACCGTCCACAGCCATCACAGAGAGATTCCCACTGAGATCTTGTCATATCTTTGAGAGCGGTATTTTTCCAAAAGGGAATATCTTCGGTCATATTAACCTGTCAGATAAATGAGAAAGAGAAAGACTTTTCAGTGGGGTGCCATGTCGAAATCTATCGTGCCTGTTTTAACCCATTTGTCAAAAATCGGTTCTAAAGTAGGGGCATAGATCTGCCAGAAACTATCATCAATCATTAGGCTTGAACCCGCTATGCTTGGTGTCTCGTAAGTAAGATGAGGCGCTGCTTCATCGAGCACTTGCTCAACGTGAGTGCGTTGCGAGGGCGGTAGGGCGGCGGGTATTGCCCAAAAGCGTTTTGAGTAAATAGAGTGTGACAGATCGGGTAAAAAATCAGGATCAATATTGAGTTTAGTCTCGGATGTAAGCGCGCTTAAGGGAGCTACGCCTATAATGAGTTCTTTATTGTGCAAAAGTTGCTGAAATTCTGCTGGTGTACTGTACCAAGCGATAAAGAAACGAATTCCATCCAGTAATTCAAAAGCTTTTATTTGGCCTGCGCGCGTCGACAGGACCTGGTAAATTTTTGCGGGTGGGACATTATTGGCCAATAAGGCGATTTCAAGAGCGCCACGTGCCTGTCTAGGCAGCCCACGCTTCCCAGGATAACGGACGAGATCCCATAATGTAGGCCAGCCAGGGGGGGTGGGAAAGCGATTCTTGTCCCATATCAGAGCACTATGAAGGTAACCCGCTGGCTTACCGCAACGCGTCTGGTAAAAAGCTGTGAGCCAGCCCTGCGCGCATCCAATGATTGATTCTTCACCGCTTAACATTATGGCTTCCCATTGAGGCGGGCGCGCCTGACTTCCGCTTACGGCAGAGGAGAATATGTTGTCCCAGCTAATCAGATGATCAGTAAAATTTGTAGGGACGGTAAGCCAGTTGTCATTCAGTAATGTCTCGGCAACGGCAAAGCGTAATGGAGCTTCATGAGCGGGAGTTGGCGGATTTAAAGGGGTGGGAGAGGCAGCGTTAGAATCCCTATAATTCCATAAAATCGAAATGATGCATAATAATAGTCCAGACAGCCATCGGGCTCCTGTAATCCGCAGAAAATACGGGAGGAGATGCATGTTATTACATTCCGTCTCCAAAGAGGGAGGGCTTTCGATTGGGGGATGATTGAAAACAGTACATCTCCCTCGTCTAACATATTATTGTGAAATAATGAAAGATTTCCTTGATGCATGTCTCTGATTATCCTCATTAAAATATCCTGGAGAAATAATTTCCATGCGGGAGGTTAGTAATTTTTTAAATATAAACGCGTCAGAATGTTTATGGATATATCGGCAATATATTGTGCGATTGATGTGGAGGGAAAATGACAAATCAGTTTAAAGATCATCTGCAAGCAGCTGCCAACATGGCGCAGAATGGCGCTGAGGCGTTGCAGGATAAAGCGCAGGATTTTCTGGAACAGCAAAAAATTCCTTCAGCCGATGAAATAAAGCAATCTTTGGGGAAAACAGCTCAAGGTTTGGAATCTGCGTCCCCTCCTTGTCTCGCCAGTTTCTGTGATCAGGTGAAGACCCGCCCCTTGAGTGCCGTCCTGCTTTCACTGGTGACCGGGTTCATTCTGGGACGTATCTCCAAATAGAGGTCAGGGGTAATTGTTACTGGTGCGAGGGTTTTACCTTTGCACCCGAGTAATTTTGGCGCTATAGAAGTCGGGTGTAAAGCGTTTGTGAACGAATAAAGTGAGAGAGATATTATGAGCAGCCCGATTGACTTAGGCCACGAGATTCTGGCCTCTCAGGGACGGATCCTCAGTCATTCCGTCAAGCGTCATGGTCTCAGAGCTGTCTTCGCCATTATAGCGCTGGTTTTTCTCTTTTTCGCGGCGATTTCTTTTCACGGTGTTCTCTGGGGCGCTTTTTTGACGTTGTGTCATATGGGGCCCTTCTACGCGGCTTTATGCGTGCTGGCAGTAGATGTTTTCATGGCGCTTATTTTTGTGCTCTTAGCCTTGCGTAGCCGTCACCCGTCTGGTGCGGAGGAAAAAGAGAAAGCGGCCCGTGATCACAAGATTCAGGAATTCAAGAGAGCTGTTGAGGTAACGGCGCTGGCGAAGATTGCCTTCGGTCCTCTTGGGCGCTTTGCAGGGGGGCAGTTATGGCGTGTTGTGCGTTCCCCCTTCAAGAAAAAGGCCAAATAGCTCTATCACTGCAAGAAGCGATTGATTACGGTATAAGAAACCCCCTTTCTGTTTTTAGAAAGGGGGTTTCTTATACGGACGTGCTTTTGGTTATCAGTGTCCAATGTGAAGTAGTGGCTTGATTGTACCGCATGTAGCCCTGCAAATTGTTCTGGTGTGGTTTCAGAGTTGGCTCGGCGGAAAACTTTTGTGAATTTTGTCTATTATGTCTTGTGGTGGGTGGTCAGACCATAAATTATTCTGTAACAACAAAGTTCGTCATTCGATTCACGTTCATGGAATGGACTCATAGTTAATCAGGACGTCATGGGGAGGGCATCGTGGTCAATAGGGCGCAGAAGCAGGATTATTTCCTGGTTTGCGGAGCATGATGAGCGTGGAATGCTGGCCGAAGTAAATCTTTTTGGTGTTTATGTTGCCCCGATTGCTGTCTATGCGGTTGCGGCGACGATAGTCACTCTCATATGTCGTTTTGTTTTATGGCGTGTCGGGGCATTAAGCTGGTTTTGGCATGCGGCTCTTTTTGAAATCGCTTTTTTTGTTTGTGTATTATGTCTCATGGTGATCTATGTATGACAGGTGTGCGCCATGATCTGGGTTCGTCGTCTCGTTCGCCCTATCCTGACTATTCTGGTCGTTCTTCTGGCCTGTGGGCTGGGTTATGTTGTCTGGGATCTTTACGTCCTTGACCCCTGGACACGTGATGGCAGGGTCCGCGTCTATGTCGTAGCGACGGCTCCTGAAGTTTCGGGTACGGTTGTTTCCGTGCCTGTAAAGGATAATCAGCTTGTCCATAAAGGCGATCCCCTTTTCAGAATCGATCCCCTGCGTTTTCAGATCAAGATTGATGAGGCCCGTGCGCGTCTTTCGGGGGCGGAAGAAGATTATCGCTTGAGTTTGTCCAATGCGCGCCGCCGTCACGGGTTAAGTGGTGTCGTCTCGCGTGAAGAGCAGGATGATTTTAATTCTGACGTTACCAGTAAAAGGGCGAGTCTTGATGAGGCCAAGGCGGCACTGGATACAGCGCTGCTGAATTTACAGCGTTCAACACTTTATGCCTCGGTTGATGGTTACGTAACGAATTTGAATTTGCGCGTAGGGGATTACGTCAAGGAGGGACAGCCTTATCTGGCTGTTATTGATGCCAGCAGTTACTGGCTTTACGGTTATTTCGAGGAAACCAAAATGCATGGCGTGCATGTTGGCGATGAAGCACGTATCAAGCTGATGGGGTATCGCAAGATACTCAAGGGCCATGTAGTCAGTATAGGGCGCGGTATCAATGATCAGAACGGGAGCTGGGACAAGCTCGGCCTGCCCACGGTTAACCCGATTTTCACTTGGGTGCGTCTAGCACAACGTATCCCGGTCAGGATTGCCTTTGATGACGTGCCTCCCAACGTTATTCTTTCTGCAGGCATGACGGCGACAGTTGCTGTTGGCAAGCAAAAGAATGGTGCCAAGGGGATCCTGACCACATGGTTGCAGAATCACCTCTAGAATGAAGAAATCCTCATTCCTTTCTGGCCTCTCGGCTCTTGGGTTTTGTTTCTTGTCAGCATGTGCGGTTGGCCCAGATTACAAGCCGGATCATTTCCCTGTGCCCAAAAATTTCGCTGGGCAACCTCATCCTGCGACAAAAGAGGAAATTGCCCAGGCTGAAATTTTATTAAAAGAATGGTGGGCAAAATTTAATGACCCCATTCTTGATGATCTTGTAGAAAGGGCGATCAAAGGGAATTACGATCTTCAGGTTGCTTCGCAACATATTATTGCCGAGCAGGCCCTCAGGCGGCAAGCTGAATCGGACTGGTATCCCCAGTTGGATGCCAATGCTGGCGGTGGGGATAACCGTTATTCCATCAATGTGGGTAACTGGCCTACTCGTCCCGGGAACCCGATGAATCATCCCCATGCGTCGATTCTGACTTACGGGGCAAGAGCGAATTGGGAAATAGATGTATTTGGCCGTATTTCCCGCACGGTTGAGGCACGTAAACGTATTGTCGAGGAGACGATTGAAGAAAGGCGAGGAGTCCTTGTTTCTCTTCTGAGTCAGCTTGTCAGCGATTATATTACATTACGGACTGTGCAGGAACGTCTGACGGTTACTGAAAATGCGATCAAGGTAGCTCATGATGGTACGCGGCTGGTGGAGCGTTTGTACGAAAACGGGGTAGGCAACACTCTTACCATTGCCCAGTCAAAATCTGAGGAACATACAGAGCGCGCCCGTTTGCCGGGGCTTTTTGCCCAGCAGCAGCGCTTGATACACGCTATTGCCGTGCTAATGGGGGAAATGCCTGGCACGTTGGAGCCTCAGCTTCAGAGGCGCCAGAAATTGCCTGTTCTGCCATCTTTCCCTCGGACTCTGCCTTCCATTGTACTGGCAAATCGTCCTGATATTCGCGAGGCGGAGCGTCATTATGCAGAGGATACGGCTCGCATAGGCGTAGCTGTTGCCCAGCTTTATCCGAACTTTAATATTCCGTTGACTTTTAATCCCAATGCGACGGCTTTGTCAGAGGCATTTCAGGTGAATGCCATGAGCTGGAATCTGTTAATGATGGCGTCAATACCGGTTCTTCATGGCGGTAAATATGGCGCGCAGATCATGCAGGCTCACGCTGAGGCTGAGGGCAGTCGTCTGCAATATCGCCAGACTGTACTGAATGCCTTTCGTGAAGTTGAGGACGCGATTATCAACTGGCAGCAGGATGATAATCTTGTAAAGGAACGCAAGGAAGCTGCTACGCAGGCAAATCTTGCTCGTGATCGTGCTAGAGAGCTTTTTACGGCAGGGTTGACCGGTTATATCAATGTGTTGAATTCCCAGCAGACGGCTTTGACGGCGCAGGATGAGGCCGTCCTGGCGCATGGAAAGCGTTTGGACGATGCTGTGACTCTTTATGTTGCGATGGGGGCCGGATGGCAGGGCCGTGAGCTCACAGATACACGTCTGCCTGTTGAGAAAGAAGGTCAGAGCATTCTGATACGGGCCTTCTCGCGTTAAGGGGTGAGTGACCTCAGGGCATCAGGGTAGAGACTAGCAAAGCGGAGACTCATTTCGCGCTCTTTTCCCTTCTCGTCTTTTACGCTGGTGGTAACCTTCACGTCCAGGCGCATTTTGTCGTAACCAGCCAGATGAATGATTCCGGCCGGAGGGTGCGGATAAATATGTTCGCAGATCTTTCCGGTTTCGCTGTTGAAATACCACGGTCCCATATAATTGCAGCCAGGTGGCAGGAATTCGACTGGCAGGGGATCAATATGCCCACAAAGAGAGAGGGAAAGCTGGTCTGAGGGGAAAATCTTGCCGTGTTTCAAGACAATTTCCTGCCAGTAACGCAGCCTTTGCCAATGTGGGGCCGTGCGGGAGAGGGCAAAAATTCCCCCATTTAAAGTCGGACGCACGCCGATTGTACGACGAATGGAACGGGGCAGACGGGCAATAGTGGAGTTTTTATAGAGGATGGAGCGGATTTGGGCGAGATCAAAAGGCAGCCATCTCAGACGAAAGGGTTTGTGCAGGAACAATTCCGGGATTGTGGCCAGCGCCGGAGTATTCGTTTCAGCAGCGCCGAAGAGAAGCTCGAGGGCCGAAGATTCCTGCACCCATGTATCGGCATCAAGCCAGAGGATGGTGTCATGATGGGGAAAAAATCTGTCAAGCCACAGTTTGGAGAGACCGATAGCGAGACTGGGGCGTTTTTTTAGTGATCGTTCAGGCAGACCAGCAGGGATGTAAGGCGGGTGAACAGGAATGGCCAATTGCTTCAGCTGCTTGATCTGCTCGGGTTTCAGTCCCCCATCAATACAGGCGATATCCAGTCTTTTTGTTTCGGGAAAGCGCCTGACGGAAGCAACAAGCTCTTCGAGAAGGGGGAAATAGCGTGCGTCACACCCCGTAACCAAAAGGCGTTTTTTGCCAGAGTGAGCATTAAAAGGGGGATAAGGAGAGGCCGGCATCATAAGCTGAAAAGCCTTGAGTTTAAAATGGGATTACAAGAGCGAAGGATGGGAGATAAATACAGGTGGAAGAAGGATTTCTCCCTTGTTTAAAGGGAGTGGCAAGAAACGTCAAAAAAGGATGTTTTTTTAAGCTTTTTTGCAGGAATATGGTTTTTATAGGAAACATGGTGATATGATCTAAAGAGTGCCAGACTACTCGTCTGGGCTTGTGTCTCTTGAACTTCATCTAGCCGGTGTACATTTCATAAAAAGGAGATAATGTGAGCGAAAAACTTCCGATAGCTGACTTCGTAAGACCGAAACTGGAAAAGCTCCTTCATGAAGGACTGGAATCGGGTTTTACCTACGGTCAGTTGGTTGCCGTTTTGATTGATTTGCTGGATGATAGTAGTTTGAAGGAAACAATTAAATAATGACAGACCCATATGCCACGCTAGGGGTTGCCAAGACAGCGGACGATAAGGAAATTCGCAGTGCTTATCGTCGCCTGGCCAAGCAGTATCACCCGGATCATAATCCCAATGACAGCAAGGCTGAGGAAAAATTCAAGGCGATCAGCAAGGCTTATGAAATTCTCGGCGATAAGGAAAAAAGGGCGCGTTTTGATCGTGGCGAGATAGACGCAGAGGGGCAGGAGCGTGCTCCCTTTGGCGCAGGCGGTGGTTTTGGCGGTGGCGGTTTCAGTGGTGGGCCGCATGGTTTTGGCGGCCAGCAGGGCTTTCAAAGTCAGGAAGATCTCGGAGATTTCTTTTCCAGCATGTTTGGCGGTGGCGGATTCCGTTCCACGTCCCGTACGCGTCGGGGAGAAGATCTTCATGGGAATTTGACAGTTACTTTTGAGCAGGCAGCTCTGGGAGACAAGAGAGAAATTGACCTCGGTACAGGCCAGCAGATTGCCGTGACCATTCCACCAGGCGTGGAAGATGGTGTGACACTGCGTGTTAAAGGCAAGGGGATGCCTGGTCAGGCCGGAGCTGGAGGCAAGGCTGGTCCGGCTGGTGATGTGCTGCTCAAAATCCGTGTCACGCCCGATTCCTATTATAGCCGGGACGGGCAGAATTTACGCGTTACGCAGGATGTGGATTTAAAAACGGCGCTGCTTGGTGGAAAAATCCGTGTCCGTACCCCCAAGGGAACGGTGGCTGTGTCTGTGGCGCCACATTCGGATAGTGGAACGGTCCTGCGCCTGAAAGGGCGGGGTATTGCTGCCCATGGTCGTGCGGCGGGGGGCGATCTTCTGGTTACACTCCGTGTAAAACTGGGTGCACTTGACTCTGAGCTTGAGAAGCTCATTGAAGGATATTTTCAGGGGAAAGAAACCGCCTGAGTAGGGTGCTGCCATGCATATGATGAAAATCCTGATGCCGATCACGACTCTGCGTGAGTGGTTTCACAGACGTGAGATTATCGGTCTGATTATCGCTATTTCGGTGGTAGCCCTGTTAATTGCCTTGGGTTTCTGGGGCGTTAGTCGCGTTGAGGGCTTCCATCTCGCTGGGGGGTAAGGCTAGAAGGAGAGTTCTTTCCATTTAGTCAGGCTCCTTATGTCTCCAGCGCAGCTCTCTGATTCCTCACTGCCGGTGCAGCGCAATAAAGCCTTCACGGCGGTTCTGGCCGTAGAACTCTGGGAGCGCTTTGGCTATTACGGCATGCAGGCTGTTCTCACCGTCTTTATGGTGCAGAGCCTGCATATGCAGGATACCGATATTAACCTGATGCTTGGGGCGTTTGCCGTACTGGCGTACAGCCTGCCGATTATAGGCGGGCTAGTGGGGGATCGTTATCTGGGCACTCGTCCAACTTTGGTTATGGGCGCAGTGGGTTTGACAACAGGCTATGGGCTGCTGGCTGTTTCCCTGCATGAAAAGACCCTGTTTCTTCCGGCCCTGGCGCTGATTGCCCTCTCAAATGGTCTTTTCAAACCCAATGCCGGGGCGCTGGTACGCTGTATCTATGCGTCTGACGAAACGGCGCTGGATGCCGCTTTTACGCTTTATTATATGTCTATTAATGTGGGATCTGTGATTTCCATGATTCTGCTGCCTTGGGTACAGACGCAATGGGGTCCTTCTACGGCCTTTGGGGGGTGTGTTCTGGGCCTGATTATAGGGCTGGGGGTTTATAGCTGGCAGTCTTCATGGTTGACGCCTTTTGCGCCTTCCCGTTGTCCCAGACAGAAAAATCCTCTGTTTTTTTCAGTAGCCTTTCTTCTGATTCTGATGGTTTTATGGGTCGGGTCAGTCATGATGCTATCCAGACCTGCTGTTGCACGTTCCGGTGTGATTGGCGCTGGTGTGATTCTGACAGGGGTATGGATTTTTTTATTCGCAAAAGCGAAATCTTCAGAAAAACCCGGCCTTTCTCTGACCTGTCTCTTGGGTTTGCAGACAGTGGCGTATCAGATCTTTTTTCAGCAGATGCAGACGTCTTTGACGTTATTTGCTCTTCGAGCGGTTTCTGGGCAATTTACACTGGGGCCGTTCAAGCTGTTTACCTTGTCAGCGGGGCAATTTTACGCGCTTAATCCATTCTGGATTATGGTTTTTGGTCCGCTTTTAGCTTGGCTTTATCGTCATTGGGCCCAAAATGGGCGTGATATTGCCCTTTTTTATAAGATTCTATGCGGCTACGGTTTTGTTGGAATTGGTTTTCTTGTGTGGTGGCTTTCGGCGAAGATGGCAACAGGACTCGTCTCGCCGTGGGTTATGGTTGTGGGATATGGACTGGTCTCTTTTGGTGAGATCTTGACCGTTGGGCTGGGGCTTTCCATTATTGCGAAATATGCGCCTGCGCGTATGAATGCGGTGCTGATGGGTGCGCTTTATATGTTGTGGGGCATCGGCATGTATGTCGGCAGCCTCGTTGCCAATGGTGCCGCCTTACCCTCTGAGATCAGTCAAAAGGTTATGGCACCTCTTTATGCTCCCCTTTTTGGCCATCTTTTTGTAGGGGCTGTCATTTTATGCCTGATTTTGATAGCTCTTCTACCTGTCGTGAAACGGCTGGATGAAGCACATCATCGTTTGCTCGGAATGCCTCATAGGGTAAAGCCTTAACAGCCAAGGCAGAATATTTATTTTCTGTTTCGAATTTTATTGCAGTAGAGAGATGATCATGCTCAATATATTACGGTAACGTAATTAATTGGAGCTGGCCATGAAATGCTCACATTTTTGCAGGACGTTTCTTTATACCGGTCTGGCTGTTTCTGTCTCTTGTTGGGTGCCAGCCAGAGCAGAGGAACAGCAGAAAGTAAGTTTGGGCCAGAATGTTGAGAAAAACTGGTTCTCCGATATTGATTTGGGCCTGCAGGTCGAAGGGGGAATCATGGCCAATACAGGTGGTCATACGCATGGCATGAATTTCGGGCAGCTTCTGTCCTCTCATAGTAATGAGCCTCTTCTCAACCAGATTCTTTTCACGGCGACGAAACCAGTGGATTCCCTCGGGAGTGGCTACGGAATAGGGTTTAATTTCCAGCTTCTTTATGGGTCTGATGCCCGCATTTTTGGTGTTGCAGGGATTTCGGATAAATGGATTAACAAGCGTTATCAGCTTACGCCGACAGCGGCCAATATTGCCTTGCATATGCCATGGCTTACAAAAGGCGGACTTGACGGGCAGATTGGCATTTTGCCTTCTCCTATGGGAGTTGAGGTGCTTGATGCCACAGCCCGTTCTTTCTACACACTGGCTTATAGTTCGGAATATACGGTGCCTTTTGAACTTTTAGGTGGATATTTCCAGTGGCATGTGGCCGATCATTATAATGTGCTCTTCGGTCTGGATGCCGGGAACCAGATGTCTTTTGGCAAAGGCAATAATAACGGGCGTCCTTCCGGTTATGTCGGATTCAACGGACATGATCTGGCGGGAGGAAGCGTAAGTTTCACCGATATTCTGCGAATCGGACCAGAAAATGCGGTGGATGCCTTGGGGAAGCGGGCTCATTCTGCACAGCGTTTCTGGAATGATCTGAACGCGACATGGCAGGTCTCTCCACGGTGGAGTCTCACGGCTGAAAGCACTTTTGTGCATGATGAAGCTTTGGGAGAAAGCTGGGGCGGGGTCGTCTGGGCGCATTATAAATTCAGCGACGCGCTGAGTTTTAATGCCAGGACGGAGCTATATCGTGATAATTCAGGCCAGTTTGTCGTCCAGTTTCCGGGTAACCGTGATTATGCCCGTGCTCTATTGGGGCATCATAATGGCAGTTATGGCGCTCCTCCCACGACTTATGGTGATTTATCCTTTAACGCAGTATGGAGCCCGAAATTGGGTTATGGGATCAAGGTCTTTCAGTTACGGCCTGAAATACGCTTTGACCGCAGCCTGAGTGGAACAAGAGTGTTCGACGGATTCCACCGTCGTTCGCGTATCCTTATTGGAGGAGACGCGACGATAGGATTTTAACGATGTTCAGCCCCGCCCGCGATAGCCGGGAACATCCTGCGACGGAATCCATACATCCTGTGGCGCTGGGCCAGTCTGCCAGAACACATCTATGGGAATGCCGCCGCGGGGATACCAATAGGCCCCGATGCGGAGCCATTCCGGGTCCAGAAGGTCCACCAGTCTTGTGGCAATGGTCACGGAACAGTCTTCGTGAAAGGCACCGTGATTGCGGAAGCTGCCGAGGAAGAGTTTGAGTGATTTGCTCTCCACAATCCAGTCGCGCGGGATATAGTCGATGACGATATGGGCGAAGTCGGGTTGGGCGGTAACGGGACAGAGAGAGGTAAATTCGGGCGCAGTAAAGCGTACGACGTAACGTTTTCCCTTATGTGGCGCTGGAACACGCTCCAGAACAGCTTCCTCAGGAGAGGCGGGAAGAGCGGATTTACGTCCCAGAAGATGCAGTGAACCTGCGTCCGAATGAGGAGAATCTGATGAAAAGGAAGAAGTCATAAGGGAGGTTCTGGCCTTATTTTGGTTAAAAATTGCGGGTATCATTTGCAAAATAATCGAAATCAGTGCAGAAGACACCTCTATTGCTGTTCTCACCCTGTCATTTTCTGGAAGATCGTCTTGGATATTCGTAACATTGCCATTATTGCCCATGTCGATCATGGGAAGACCACTCTTGTTGATCAGCTGTTGCAGCAGTCTGGTTCATTTCATGAGCATCAGCAGGTTGCTGAACGTGCCATGGATAATAATGACCTTGAGCGCGAACGTGGCATTACCATTCTGGCCAAGTGCACCTCTGTGCTCTGGAAAAATACGCGCATCAATATTGTTGACACGCCAGGTCACGCCGATTTTGGTGGTGAAGTCGAGCGTATTCTGAGCATGGTTGACGGAGCTGTTATCCTGGTTGATGCGGCTGAAGGTGCCCTGCCACAGACAAAATTTGTGCTGGGCAAGGCTCTGGCGCGTGGTCTGCGCCCGATTGTGGTGGTCAATAAGGTCGATCGTGGCGATGCCCGTCCTGACGAGGTGCATGACGAGGTTTTTGATCTTTTTGCGGCTCTTGACGCCAATGATGAGCAGCTGGACTTTCCTATGCTCTATGCTTCGGGTCGTCAGGGCTGGGCTGATACAGAACTTGAAGGACCAAGAAAAGACTTGGCTCCTCTTTTTGACCTTATCCTTAAACATGTGCCGGCTCCGGGTCTGGATAAGGACAAGCCTTTCGCCATGGTTTCCTCTATTCTGGAGAGCGATAATTTCCTTGGTCGTATTCTGACTGGTCGCATTGAGCAGGGGCGTGCAAAGATCAATATGCCGATTCGCGTCTTTACGCCTTCTGGCGAGGTCGTCGAGACGGGCCGTGCGACTAAATTGCTGGCGTTCCGTGGCCTTGACCGCGTACCTGTCGATGAGGCTGAAGCTGGTGATATCATCGCGATTGCCGGGCTTTCTGAAGCGACCATTCCTGACACATTGGCCGATCCGGTAGTTGAGGGACCCTTGCCTTCTACGCCTGTTGATCCGCCGACACTCTCCATGACCTTCCGTATCAATGACGGGCCTCTGGGGGGCCGTGAAGGCAAGAAAGTAACATCGCGCCAGATTCGTGACCGTCTGTTCAAGGAGACAGAGGGTAACGTCGCGATTAAGGTAACAGATAGCCCCGAAAGCGAAGCTTTTGAAGTTGCCGGTCGTGGGGAACTTCAGCTTGGCGTGCTGATTGAGACCATGCGCCGTGAAGGTTTCGAGCTGACAATTGGTCGTCCCCGTGTGCTGTTTCGTGAGAATCCTGAGACAGGCGAGCGTGAAGAGCCTTATGAAGAAGTTCTCGTCGATGTTGATGAGGAATTTGCAGGCGCCGTTGTGGAGAAGCTGTCCCTACGTAAGGGGGTGATGCAGGATATGCGTCCTTCTGGCGGGAACAAACAGCGTTTGACCTTCCTGATTCCGTCTCGTGGGTTGATTGGCTATCACAATGAATTCCTGACCGATACACGCGGCACGGGAATTATGAACCGCCTGTTCCATGCCTATATGCCTTATGCCGGGCCGATTGAGGGCCGTCGTAATGGATCGCTGATTTCGGCTGAGGATGGCGTGACAACGCAATATGCCCTTTTCTCCTTGCAGGATCGCGGCACATTATTCGTTGGCGCTGGCGAGAAAATCTATACAGGCATGATTTTGGGTGAGCATTCTCGTGAGAATGACCTCGAAGTTAACGCTGTTCGTGAAAAGAAGCTCACCAATATGCGCGCTGCTGGTAAGGATGAAGCTCTGCTTCTGACACCACCACGCAAAATGAGTCTTGAACAGGCAATTGCCTATATTGAGGAGGATGAGCTGGTTGAAGTAACGCCTTCAGCCATTCGTCTTAGAAAGCGTTATCTGGATCCCCATGAGCGCAAGCGGGCAGCACGCAGCCAGGAATCCTGATCTATATGTGAGAGGGCCGGTTTTTCCGGCCCTTTTTTTGGATATCTTTCAGTGAAGTATATTTCATAATCCTCGATGCTGTGTTCTGGGTACAATTGTTCTATGAGAGAAAAAGGAAAATTCTTTTTTTTATTTATTGAAGGATTATGTTTGTGACTGCCAAAAATCTTTATGCAACGATGCAGGCTTTACCGGGATGTCGGGAAAAAGTGCGTGTCCTATTAGAGGGACTCGCTCATAAGGTCAGGAATGAGCCAGGAAATGTCCGGTTCGTGGTTTATACTCTCACTGAAAACCCGGATCTGTTTCACGTTGAGGAAACCTATCGTGATGAAGAAGCCTTTCGTGCCCATATGGCGACCGAACATGGAAAGATCTTTAATAAGGCAATTGAGACCCTCGTTGAGGGAGGTGGCTCCAATGTCGTGTTCCTGGATTCTGTGATCTGATTTAAAATGTCTCAGGCTTGGCTAGGTTCAGGCCCTATACATTATTTAAGATAGAAGATGAAAGAAGCGGCGATGTGAATTGCGGCCATAAAGATAAGGGCAGAGAGGCCATATCTGGTTGCGATACGTCGCCAGTCCTTGAGTTTGGTAAACATGTCCTCGACATGGTGGCGTGCCTTATAAAGGCATACAGGGTTCTATACCCTGTAAAGTCAGATCTTCTCTGATAGCGTTATTGTCAGACCCGCAATCAGCTAAAAGCCCATCTGTTTCTTCAGGAGGTTCTTTACAGGACTTCGGCGCCCTTATAAGGTCACTGACCTGTCATGCTGCGAGGTGAAGACGGATAATAGGTCGTCCCTGTTTGTCACAGATAGCATGAAGCTTTGAGTTCAGCCCTTCTTTTGTTCGGCCGATATGTCGGGGAAAAGTCTTTTTTTGAGCAAAGGGGCTGCTGTGCTGTTTGTGGGGACCATATTCCCTGGGAGCATCTTTCCACTGAAGGCCATTACGGATCACATAAATAATGCCACTTAAAACACGACGGTCATCTACACGTGGAACGCCATGGAAAATAAAGGCGTATCCGCTCCATCTACTTTTCAGATAATAGAAATAGCTCAGTTATACATCCTCTCTTTCAGAGAACGCATAAATCACATCTTTAAAATACTTTCAGAAATTAATAGCGTCTGAACCTAGTCTCTTTTTTGAGGTGTAGGTTTGGGGTCTGTTAGTTTTTGAGATTATAAAGAAAGAGTGTTTCATAGGGACAGGTATAAAAGACAGGCCGCTTATGAGTGTTTTTTGTCATAGAAAATTTAAAATATCAGTATTAAACAAAGTTTTGCGAAATATTTATAATAAATTTACTTTTTTATTTATATAAATATAAATCGTGATATTATATCGTTATTATCAAGTGTATTTAAAACGATACGCTTCAAAGTGACATAACATCCTGTAAGGGATTGTGGTCTGTCGCCATAAAATAGGACAGTGATTCTATTTCAAGATATGGTCTGATTTCTGCTAGATATTTATTACCTAAAATGTAACATAATCCTGTAAAACTTATTATATAAAAATTTATTAAAAAGTCATAATAAGAAATTGAAATTATTTAATTTATATATTAACAGTCTCGAAATATTCATTTATATCGCTGATTTCTATGTTTATAAAATTTTTAAAAAGAAATACTATAATTTTCGCTATTTCTATAATATATACGCTTATTGAGATTAATATTTCGTTTCGCACAACAGGTAAACATAAAATTTTATCTACAATTGAGATTGTGTCCCTGCCATTTGTCTTTTTTAATTGCGGTAAAATAGGTAGTCTGGTTACTAATATCTTAATACTGATGGTGTTGGAAAATATTGCTCTATGGCTGAAAATTTCCGTAATACAGAGCAATACTATACATAAATCATGAATAATATTTAATCATTAATATGCTTGGCTATGAAATTAATCCGACGGCTCTTAAGAAGGCTATGTCTCAAGACCATATCCTTCATTCAGATTCGAAGATATATGATTGTGATAATGTGCCGATGCCAGAAAATTTATTCCCCAAGCCCGTGAATACGTTTGGGAATAGCGGGCCATAATTCTTAAAAAGGCGTAGATCTTGGAAAACCCTCCCGAGAAAGAGGGTTTTCCGTTAGAGAGTTTCGCCAGGTTGGCCGCGGCTTGTCGAATGTTCAAAGCGCAAGGCGGTCTCTGGACGTGCGATGGTATAGGCAGCATGCACTGCCATAGCCCCTTCCGAAAAACCCTGTAAAATCAGTTTCAGTTTCCCGGGGTAGGTAGCAATATCGCCAATGGCAAATATGCCGGGAGCACTGGTTTCCAATGTCGCAGGATTGACGGGGATAGAGCTGCGATGAGTCTGGATACCCCATGTGGCGATAGGACCGAGATCCGTTGAGAGGCCATAAAAAGCGAGCAGGTGATCGACCTTCAGTTTTCTGACGGTGTCATCAAGCGAGATGACATCGACAGAATCAAGTTTCCCATTGGCACCATTGAGAGCGTGAAGCTGGTAGGGGACCACTTTCTCAATTTTGCCTTCCCGAACTTTTTCTTCAATCTGGGCCAATGTCTCAGGCGCTCCACGGAAGCGGTCGCGGCGGTGAAGGAGATAGACATGTTCGGCAGTATCAGCGAGCAGGAGTGCCCAGTCCAGAGCCGAGTCCCCGCCTCCTGCGACGAGAAGATGTTTGCCGGCAAAGTCACTTTTCTTACGAACGAAATAATGGACGGTGCCTTCTTTCTCATAGGCTTCGAGTCCTTCGAGTGGCGGGCGATTGGGACCGAAGGCTCCAGCGCCAGCGGCAATAATGACGGTTTTTGCTTTTACTTGATCGCCACGTTCGTTGGTGAGGGTAAAATCCCCCCTGATTCCTTCCAGGGCCGTGACACGGCTGCCCAGAATTCTGGGGACGCTGAAAGGTGCGAGCTGGGCTTCTAGCGCTTCGATCAACGCACTTCCCGTAATGGAAGGATGTGCGGGGATGTCGTAGATCGGTTTTTCTGGATACAGCGTGGTACATTGTCCACCGACACAGTCGAGAACATCCATCAGGACACAGTCGAGACGGAGCATCCGACACTCAAAAGCGGCAAAAAGTGCGGTGGGACCTGCGCCAATAATGGCAACATCAGTATCGTAGGAAAGGCTCTGGATCATAATAATGTCTTACATAGGCCCATCAGCGTTTTTAGGCCAGTCCTGACGCAAAGAAACCAGCAAACGCTTACAATATTCTTTTGTCGAAATGAATTGACTTATTCTTTCTCTTGTTTGCACAATCAGCACCGCAAAAATTTACCCTATGGTTTGAGGAGACTCCCCATGTCTGATCGCCGGTCTGTAACGCTCATTCCCGGTGATGGAATCGGTCCTGAAATTACTGACGCGACCCTTTCCGTTCTTGAGGCTCTTGAAGCTCCTTTTGAGTGGGATATACAGAAAGCCGGCATGACGGCTCTGGAAGAGGCGGGCGACCTCCTGCCGGAAGGCACGTTGGAAAGTCTGCGTCGTACAAGGCTGGCCTTAAAAGGTCCTCTTACGACTCCCATAGGCAAAGGGTTTCGTTCCATTAATGTGACCTTGCGCCAACGTTTTGACCTTTACGCTAATGTAAGACCGACACAGACACTTTTACCGGGCGGCCGTTTTGAAAATATTGATCTCGTCGTTGTGCGGGAAAATATTGAGGGCCTCTATGCTGCCATGGAGCATTACCTCCCTGTGGGTAATGATCCAGAGGCTGTGGCGTACGGAGCCGGGTTCAATTCCCGCCAGGAATGTGCTCGCATCATAGAGTTTGCCTTTGCCTACGCGCTCAAAAATGGCCGCAAGAAAGTCACTCTGGTTCACAAGGCCAATATTCTCAAGGTCCTGAGCGGTATCTTCCTGCATGAGGGACGGCGCATTGCAGAGCATTATAAAGGGCGGATCGCTTTTGAAGAGCGTATTGTGGATGCTTGCGCCATGGAACTTGTCATTAAGCCTGAGGCTTATGATGTGATTGTTACGACGAATCTTTTTGGTGATATTCTCTCTGACCTGGCAGCAGGCCTTGTTGGTGGGCTTGGTCTGGCGCCTGGGGCCAATATCGGACCGGAAATGGCAATTTTTGAGGCGGTGCATGGTTCTGCACCTGATATTGCCGGGCAGGACAAGGCCAATCCGCTGGCTTTGATGCGAGCAGCAATTTTAATGCTTCGTCATTGTGACCGTGATGATCTGGCGATTCGTCTTGAAAAGGCCATCAAGTGTCTTGTGGTTGATGAAGGCGTCAGGACAGCGGATCTCGGGGGCAAGGTCGGTACCAAGGAATTTGCGAAATTGCTCATTCAGGCATTGGAAGCGTAAAATGGCGCAGTACTCTGATTTATGGGAAATGCTCTCTCTCAAGGGGGTTCCCTACCGTTATCTCAGCCTTGGAAAATTGTCCCGCAGGATCGGGTCTCTGGAGCGTCTTCCCTTTTCATTGAAGGTCCTGCTGGAAACCGTAGTCCGGCAAGGGCACGAGGATAGCGCTGGAGCCTTTATTGAATGGCTTGAAACGGGCCATTCAGAAAAGGAAGTTTCTTTCAGGCCGGCACGCGTACTGATGCAGGATTTTACCGGTGTACCGGCTATTGTTGATCTGGCTGCCATGCGTGAGGGCGTTCGTGATCTGGGGGGTGATCCAGAAGCCGTAAACCCCCAGATACAGGTTGATCTGGTTATCGATCACTCTGTGCAGGTTGACGAAGCTGGCCAACCTGATGCGCTCGAACATAATATGGTACTGGAATTTGAGCGTAACCGCGAACGTTACCAGTTTTTACGCTGGGGACAGAAAGCTTTCAGGAAATTCCGGGTTGTGCCTCCGGGGGCGGGGATTTGCCACCAGGTTAATATCGAATATTTGGCTCCGGTCGTGTGTCAAGAAGAGACGAAAGAAGGGACGATTCTGTTTCCTGATAGTGTCTATGGCACAGACTCTCATACGACGATGGTCAACGCGCTAGGGGTGTTGGGCTGGGGTGTTGGTGGGATTGAAGCAGAAGCTGCGATGCTGGGACAAGCAGGCTCCCTGCTTATTCCTGATGTGATCGGTATGAGGCTGGAAGGCCAATTACCCGAAGGCGCAACGGCGACTGATCTGGTTCTCACGATTACCAAAATATTGCGCGCCAAAGGTGTCGTAGGGCGGTTTGTCGAATTTTATGGTCCTGCCCTTGAGCATCTACCCTTGGCGGACAGGGCCAGCATTGCCAATATGGCCCCTGAGTATGGTGCAACAGTCGGTTTTTTCCCGGTTGACGTTCAGACACTGGATTATTTGCGTCAGACAGGACGTTCTGATGAGCATATTGCACTTGTCGAGGCTTATTGCAGGGAGCAGGGTCTTTTCAGGGATTCTGAAAGCCCTGAGCCACGCTTTACTGATACAGTAGCGCTTGACCTGGCTACCGTTGAACCCTCTCTGGCGGGGCCAAAACGTCCGCAGGATCGTCTCTCTCTCAGGGATGTGCCAGAGTCTTTCCGTAATCTTCTGGAGGCTTCGGTCAAGGAAGGAGAGCGGAAGAAGGACGTTCCTTCAAAGAAAGGCGATTTTTCTCTTTCCAATGGGGCCGTTGTGATAGCGGCCATTACGTCCTGTACCAGTACGTCAAATCCTGAATTGCTGATTACAGCAGGGCTGGTGGCGAAAAAAGCTCATGAGTTGGGGCTGAAAACAAAACCATGGGTTAAAACGTCTCTGGCACCCGGCTCAAGGGTCGTAACAGAGTACCTTACCAAGGCGGGTTTGCAATCAGCACTTGATGCTCTGGGTTTCCAGACGGTGGGTTACGGATGTACGACTTGTATTGGCAATTCTGGCCCTCTTTCTCCTGAAATTACGGCCATGATCGAAGAGAATAATCTTCTGGTCAGTGCAGTCCTGTCAGGAAACCGCAATTTTGAAGGGCGTATTTCCCCTCATGTGCGGGCCAATTATCTGGCGTCACCTCCTCTGGTGGTAGCTTATGCCCTTCTGGGCAGGGTTGATGAAGAGATTGCTACAGCTGTTCTCGGTCACAGACCTGACGGCACATCTGTAAAATTGTCTGATCTCTGGCCTAAGCGCCATGAGGTTGCAGAGGTCATGGCCAATGCGCTTAACCCTGATGAATTCAGACAGAGTTATGGTGAGGTAACAGAGGGTTCGCCAGAATGGCAGGCCCTCGGTCAAGCAGGCCAGTCTGCCCTTTATCGGTGGGATGAAGCGTCCAGCTATATTCAGAAGCCGCCTTATTTTGAGGGTATCTCAGCAGATATTCCGTCTGTCGAGCCTGTCAGGGAAGCGCGTATTCTGGCTCTTCTGGGTGATAATGTGACGACAGACCATATTTCTCCCGCCGGGTCCATTGCACCAGATTCGCCGGCCGGGTTGTATCTGAAAGCACGAGGCGTGCCGGAAAAAGACTTTAATTCCTACGGTTCGCGGCGTGGTAATGATCGTGTCATGGTACGTGGCACATTTGCCAATATCAGATTGCGTAATGAAATGATTCCGGGCAAGGAAGGAGGCTATACGCGGCTTTATCCCGGCGGGAAAGAAACTACGATTTTTGATGCCGCCGAAGCGTATAAAGACCGCCATGTTCCCTTGATTGTCATTGGCGGTAAGGAATATGGCATGGGCTCTTCACGTGACTGGGCGGCCAAGGGAACGAAGCTTCTGGGCGTGAAAGCGGTTATTGCGGAGAGCTTTGAAAGGATTCATCGCTCCAATCTTGTGGGAATGGGCGTTCTGCCTCTGACCTTCCCTGAGGGTGTGACGCGCAAGACACTAGGTCTGACGGGGGAAGAGATATTGGGTCTCGAAGGGCTGGAGACGCTTTCGCCACGCGCTGAGGTGACGCTTTCCATTACGTCTCCTGAAGGTGGCGTAAAGAGAGTTCCGCTGCTTTGCCGAATTGATACATCAGACGAGCTGATGGCTTATCGGCAGGGAGGAATCTTACCACTGGTCGCTCGCGATCTTGCCTGAGGCATAATGTGAAGAAGGAGGACTAGCCCTCCTTCTTCACAGAGATTCATAGCGTAACGACTTTTTTGTCGATTAAGGGTAAAAGGATTTTATGCTTTTTACCCTATCATCTCCTGAACAGACGGCTGCTTTCGCGGCTGGTCTGTCGGCCTGTGTCAGGCAGGGTGACTGTCTGGCGCTTACGGGGCCTTTGGGCGCTGGCAAAAGTACCTTTGCTCGTGCTTTTCTGCGTGCCTTGTCACATGACCCTGATCTTGAGGTTCCCAGTCCTAGTTTTTCGCTTGTGCAGCCTTATGAAACGTCTGTGGGCATGGTATTCCACTATGATCTCTGGCGTCTGTCTGGTCCTGACGAGCTTTATGAGCTGGATTGGGATGAAGCCTGCGAGGCGATTATGATCGTCGAATGGCCCGAGCGTGCTGAAAATCTTTTACCTGCGCAGGCGCTGCATCTTTTTTTCAGTCATGGGCAGGATGAGGAAGAACGCCATATTCAACTGGAAGGCTGGCCAGAAGAACGCCTTCATGCCTTGAAAGACTGTCTGGTGTTATGACAGTCGCAACCATCCCGGCTTCCTGTTCTTTTCTGGATAACGTGGCCCGTTTCTGGCTTGAGAAAGAAGGAACGTGCTCCGGAGAGGAGGGAACAGAACTGGGGGAACGCGGCGTTATTCTGGTGCCAGGTCGCCGGGCTGCAAGAGGGTTGATGGAAGCCTTTTTGCGCGTTCTGGATGGGCGGGCCGCGCTTCTGCCTGACATTATCGCGATTGGCGATGTAGGCGAGAGTGATCTTTTCCCCTTGGCGCTGGAAGCCGAGACACCTCCTCCCGTAGAGGCCAATCGCCGTTTGGCTGTGCTCGCACAGCTGATTTTGCATATGCCGCTTTTCCGTTCGTCACGTGATTCTATCAGCCTGGAACGTGTCTGGCCTCTTGCGCAGGCTTTGGCAGAATTGATGGATGAGGCGGAGCGTTGCGGGGTTGATCTGAAAAAAACGCTTCCTCAGGCTGTGGAGGAAGAATTTGCCCATCATTGGGAACAGACGCTTCATTTTTTACAGATTGTCACGGATTTCTGGCCGGAATGGCTCAAGGAGCAGGGATTAAGTAACCCTGTGTCGCAACACAGGACTCTTCTTGAAGCCCATGGCCGGTGCTGGCAGGAATCGCCGCCTTCTATAGTGATTTGGGCTATAGGGTTTTCAGATGGCATGGGAGGTGTGGCAGAATTTCTCAAGATTGTCGCTTCCTTGCCGCTGGGGACGGTCATTCTGCAAGCGGTGGATTTGGAGCTTGATGAGGCTCTGTGGGACGTTTTGCCTGAATCCCATCCACAATATCCCTTCCGGGATCTTCTGGAACATATGGGAGTTAGGCGTTCGGAACTGGAACTCTGGGGTGAGAGCCTTCATCCTGTGCGTGAAGCCTTGATTCGTGATGTCATGCTTCCTGAAGCAGGACTTTCACGTTGGGCTGAAAAGAGAGACTGTTCTGCATTGTCAGATCTGTCCCTTCTGCCGGCTTCCGACGTGCAGCAGGAGGCCGGCGCTATCGCCCTTATTTTACGTGATGTCGCTTCTCAACCCGGACGTTCAGCCGCGTTGGTTACGCCTGATCGTGATCTGGCTCAGCGTGTGCGATCCTCTTTGCTGCGTTACGGGATTCATGCTGATGACAGTGCTGGCATATCGCTTGGGCAAACGCCGGTTGCGGTTTTCCTGCGTCTGATTGCTGAAGCGGCATCAAGTGAGTTTGCACCGGTATCTTTGCTGGCTTTGTTGAAGCACCCTTTTACTTCTCTGGGAATGAAAGCGGGCTCTTGTCGTTCGCTGGCACGTCTCCTGGAGCGTAACGTCTTGCGGGGGCCTGCGCCTGAAGCAGGCTTCCCCGGTCTTTATGCTGCGCTTGAAGAGCGCGTTCCCGCTGAATCAGACCTCAAGGAAAAACTGAAAGAATTTTTGTGGAGTCTGGAAGGCGTTTTCAGGCCGTTACTGGATCTGACGGGCTTTCAACCTATGCCTGTCTGGCTGGAAGCTCTTGTAAGCTGCGCTGAATCCCTGGCACTTCAAATGGAAGGCGAGGAGCAATCTCTTTTACCCCTCTGGGAGGGAGATGACGGGGCCATGTTGTCCCGTCACCTGACCGAGTTAATGACCTGGATGGGTGATTTGCCTCCTGAGGGTTTGTCAGGACTGGCCGGGTTTCTGACGGTGTCCATGTCTGGTATGGCCTTGCGCGGTCTACAGGGACATCAGGGCGGTGTGGAACTGGCTCACCCACGTATTTCTATTCTGGGCGTTCTGGAGGCGCGGCTTCTTTCCTTTGACGTGGTCATTGCGGGTGGTCTTTCTGAAACGAACTGGCCGCCCGCTGTTGATCCTGGCCCCTGGCTCAGCCGCCCCATGAGACGGAAGATTGGGCTTTTATCGCCTGAAAAGGTTATTGGGCAGAGTGCTCATGATTTTGTCACGACGATTCTGGCATCACAGAAGGCTGTTCTTGCCTATGCCCGCCGGGAGGGAGGGCGACCAGCGGTCATGGCGCGCTGGCTTGCACGATTTGAAGCCTATCTGTCAGGACAGAGTGTTCTTTGGGGACAAAAGAAGGAACTTGCTGCTCATCCTGCCTTGGGTTGGCAGAGTTGTCAGGATCTCCCGCTTGGGGATGCCCGTCCGGTTTCTCCTCCGCAGCCTCGTCCTCCTCTTGTCTTGAGGCCCGGGCGTTTTTCCATTACCGAAATTGATATGCTGGTAAAGGATCCCTATGGGCTTTATGCAAAACGGATCCTGCGTCTGAAAGCGTTAAAGCCTCTTGAAGAAGAGGCAGAACTTCTTGTGTTTGGCAATCTTGTACATCAGGCCATGGAGGATATGGTCAGGCATTATCCCTGCTCATGGCCGGAAAACGCTGTGGAAGAGCTGACAGGTTATTTCGAAAAGGCCTTGCGTCGCCTGTCCGCTACGGCGTCGTTAAAAGCCTGGTGGGGACCCCGTCTGAAGAATATTGCTTCATGGGTGTGCGAACAGGAAATGCTTTTGAGGCGGGAGCCTGAAAGGTTCCGTTCTTTTACGGAAATTGAAGCAGAGTGGGAAGGAAAACTGTCTTCAGGCAGGCATTTCCACCTGAACGGGCGTGCTGACCGGATTGATCTGATTGATTCTGGCAATAAACAGGGGGCTCAGGCCCGTATCTTTGATTATAAAACCGGTACATTGCCCGATAGAAGTGACGTTCTTCAGGAGTGGAGTGCACAGCTCGTGCTGGAGGCTGCCTTGCTGGCGCAGGGGGCGTTCAAGGGGCTACCTGCTGCACAGACGCAGGCGCTGATTTACTGGAAGCTCAGCGGAGGGGCAAAGTCAGGCGAAGTCCTGCAATTTCCATCTTCAGGGAAAAAGGTCGAATCGCTGGACTTCATAAATGATGTGCTGGAACATGTCAGAGAACTGATTGAGGGCTACGACCAGCTGGAACAGCCTTATCTTTCGAGGCCAAGAGTTGGTCATGTGCTTCGTTATTCAGATTATGAACAGCTCGCCCGTGTTGATGAGTGGTTCTATAATAATGGGGGTGAATGACGCTCTCTCATGACATTATTTTCTTATACAAAGAGTGAGGCCATAGAGAGGGCGGATCAAGCCCAGCGTCAGGCTTCCGATCCTCTGGCCTCTGTTTTTGTTTCAGCCTCGGCAGGTTCAGGCAAGACGAAATTGCTGATTGACCGTCTGCTTCGTCTGATGCTGCCCTTGTCTCTGCAGCGTGATGGAAAAAGTTGTGTTGTTCCCGGTGTGCATCCCGGACGGATTTTATGCCTGACCTATACCAAGGCGGCCGCGGCTGAAATGGCAGGGCGCTTGCAGGCGCGGCTGGGGCAATGGGTATCCTTGCCAGATAAGGAGCTGGGACAACAGCTTGAGGCGCTGGGGGTTCCCAATACGCCGGAAACGCGTAAGGAAGCGCGCGGCCTGTTTATCAAGGTGCTGGATCTTCCTGGCGGGCTGAGAATTGAGACGATTCATGCTTTTTGTCAGTCGCTATTGAGGCGTTTTCCGCTTGAAGCGGCTCTTGATCCACATTTTTCGCTCATTGAGGAAACGGATGGCAGGCTGATGCTGCGTCACTCTTTTGAGAGTGAAGTGGCGGCGTCTCCCGATAAGGCAGTGGTACTGGCTGAGCAGGTTTCCCTTGATCATATGGCCAAATTATTGGGTGATTTACTGACGAAGCCTGATGTTTTGTCGATCCTGTCCAGGGAATTTGATGTAAAGCCGGGCCTTTGTGAGGAAGTGTACAAAGCCCTTCTGGCAATAGAGGGAAAAAGTCTTGAATGGCTGAAAGAGGAAGACCGGTCTTCTCCATTGGAAGCGGAATTACGGCAACAGCTCGCACAGGCTTATCCGGCCTTGAAGATAAAAGGCCTTGAAGTGGCCAATCCTCTCCTGGAATGGCTGCGAACCCCTGAAAATGAGAGAGTCCCATTTTGTCTGGAATCCGTATTTCTAACGAAAAAAAATGAGTCCAGAAAAATGACCGCTGTGGTCTGTAAGGAGGCACAGCCTCTGGCCCCGGACCTTATTTCCTTACTGGAGCGAGAGGGGGAACGACGTTACCAGCTCTTCCAGCTCAGAAAGGCATTTGATCTGGTGAGGTTTAACCAGGCTTTTCTGACACTGGGCCTGTCTGTTTTCAGGCGATTCCAGTCTGCCAAGAGTCAGCGTGGCAGCGTGGATTATAATGATCTGATTACCTGTACGCGCATGCTTTTGCGGGATCCGGGTGCGGCATGGGTGCTTTATAAGCTGGATGGCGGAATAGACCATCTTCTTCTTGATGAGGTGCAGGATACATCAGGTCTTCAATGGGAAATTGCCGGTGCCCTGACCGAGGATTTCTTTGCGGAAGAGAACGGGCAAAGTGAAACCGGACGGCCGCGTACAATTTTTGCAGTAGGGGATTTCAAACAGTCCATCTACAGTTTTCAAGGCGCTGAGCCAGAGCAGTTTCATGGCTGGAGAAAAGAATTTGCCCGTCGGGTGCAACAGGCGGGACTTCTCTGGCGTGAGCCTGAACTGAACGTTTCTTTTCGTTCTGTTCCGCCGGTTTTGTCCTTTGTTGACCATGTTTTTGCCAGTGAAGAAGCTTCCAGAGGGTTGGTTGAGGAAGGAAAGGACAGGCCAGAACCTCATATTTCGGCCAGGCCTGGGCAGGGAGGACGGGTTGAATTATGGCCTCTCGTTCCGGCGGAGGGTAATAGTAATTCTGAAGAGTCTCCCTGGCAGGTGCCTCGCTATAATCAGAAACATCAAAGTGCCATGCAGCGTTTGGCAGAATCTCTGGCCCAATGGATTAGCGGACAGATCGGCAGACCTCTACAACCAGGACAAAGGCCTCTCAAGGCTGGCGATATCCTGATTCTGGTTCCCAAACGTTCGGATTTTATGCCTGCCCTGATTCGTGCCTTGAAAACACGTTCAGTGCCGGTGGCGAGTTTTCTGAGAGCCAGGGTTACGGAACAGTTGGCTGTGCGTGATCTTCTTACCCTTTGTGCAACATTGCTTCTGCCACAGGACGATCTCAGTCTTGCGTGCGTGCTGACCTCGCCATTTGGAAATATGAGCGATCAGTCATTGATGGAATTGGCGATTGATAATGGGGTACAGCCTCTTCTGGGCAGTAAAGGGCGTCCTTTATGGGATGTCTTGCGTGATCGTCACTGTGAGAGGCCAGAATGGCGCGCTGTCTGGGAACGTCTGTCCGCTCTTTATCGGCGTGTTGATTTCGATTCTCCTTATGTGCTGTTGATGCAGGCTCTTGGTCCCTTGGGAGGGCGGCCACGCATTCTGGCTCGTTTGGGACCAGAGGCCTCTGATGCGATTGATGAACTCCTGACTATGGCTCTTAACTATGAGAAAGAGCATGTGCCGTCTCTGCAAGGTTTTCTTCATTGGGTGGAGGAAAGTGCCCTTGATACGAGACGGGAAGCAGAAACGGCTTCTGATGAAGTGCGGATCATGACTGTACATGGAGCGAAAGGCCTGCAATCCCGCCTTGTGATTTTGCCAGATACGACGGCTTTGCCGGGGGAGGAGGACAATCTTCTGTGGGTAGAACAATATCAGTCTTTTCTTCCCTTGTGGGTTCCGCGTTCTGATTGCGCACCTGATTCTGTAAAGTCGTTGAGAGCGAAGGCGCGTGAGCGGTCGCAGGCCGAAAATCACCGTCTTCTTTATGTCGCTTTGACCCGTGCCAGTGACTGGCTGGTTATTTGTGGATGGGAGAGAAAAAAGGAGCAGAAAGATTATTCCAACTGGTACCAGCTGTGCGTGCACGCGTTTGAGCATCTTGAAGGAAGCGTGACGGAAGAGTTTGATTTAGGGTGGGGAGGACAGAAACGGATTTTTCAAGAATTGCCAGAAAGAAGCGAAGAGATTCAGGGAAAGACTGAAAAATCGATTTCAGTGTCCTTGCCAGACTGGATGGGAACGGCGCCGGAGTGGCAGGCAGAGCCAGCTCCGTTGGAAAGTGCCTTGGCACGTCCCCTGACTCCCAGTCGACCGGAAGGAATAGAATTTGGCCCAGCTCCCGCGGCCCGTTCGCCTCTTGATATTATACGCCAGAGAGATGCCCGGCCTGAAACCGGAAAAGGGAGGGTGAAGGCCCTTCAACGCGGGCAATTGGTGCATCGTCTGTTGCAGCGTTTGCCAGAAGTCCCCTCCGGGGCACGTTACGAGCTTGCCCGGTCGTGGCTGTCCCGTCCCGCATGGCAATTGGACGCGACAGAGATCAATGCTTTGCTGAAATCCATTTTTGCCTTGCTGGACGATCACGCTCTGGCACCCCTTTTTGGGGAACAGAGTCGTGCTGAGCAGTCTGTTTCGGGCACATTGCGTCTTTCAGATGCTGGAGGCGCTTTGGGTGACGGTCGGGTTGTATTGGGGAAAATAGACCGTTTCTGTCTGGGGAAAGACGATTTATGGCTTTGTGATTACAAGACAGGTCGTTTTCCGCCCCGTTATGTTGAGGATACCCCCCTCCCTTATCTGCGGCAGATGGCGGCCTATAAGGCGGTGATGGCGCAACTCTATCCGCATCATCGTATCCGATGTTTTCTGTTATGGACGGAAGGGCCACAGATTGACGAGCTGCCGGAAACATTATTGGAAAGACATCTCTGGGGCTAAAAAGGCACAGGGATATATCATTATGGTAAATGCGGGGCAGAGTGTGCTCTTGTGCTTTTTTGTTAAATCACAATATCAGGAAGGAGCCCGTCATAGAGGCGGCGTAATTGAAAGGGTTTACCTATGGGTGCGACAATTGCAGTGACAGATCAGAGTTTTGACGCAGAGGTTCTCAAGGCTTCTGGTCCTGTGCTGGTGGATTTCTGGGCTGAATGGTGCGGTCCCTGCAAAATGATTGGTCCGGCTCTCGAAGACATAGCCACTGAGTATCAGGGGCGCTTGAAAGTCTCCAAGGTGGATATTGATACCAATCCCGAAATTCCTACCACTTATGGAATCAGAAGCATCCCGACGCTGATGATTTTCAAAGGTGGGAAGCTGGTTGCCCAGCAGACGGGGGCCTTGCCAAAAAGTCAGCTCAAGGTATGGATTGACCAGCATCTCGGCTAAGCTGTCATTTCTGTCAGATTGTGGCCCATGGCGTGTTTGGGGAGGATTGTGTAGGATAGCCTTATGCCTATGAAATCTGTTTTCCCCGAACCTGTTTTCTTGACCTCTTCTGAGGAGGTCGCCCGTTTTTGCAGTTCTGTCAGTCAGGAAGATTTTGTCACGATTGATACAGAGTTCGTGCGGGAGAAGACCTATTGGCCGCATCTGTGCCTCGTACAGATTGCCGGTGCCAAAGAGGTAGGACTGATTGATGCCTGCGTGACAGGTCTTGATCTTGCTCCTTTACAAGCACTTTTGGCCAAACCGGATTGCCTGAAAGTGTTTCATGCGGCACGGCAGGATCTCGAAATTTTCCTTCATATTTTTGGTGAATTGCCAACCCCTATTTTTGATACACAAATCGCGGCCATGGTTGCAGGATTTGGTGAACAGGTTGGCTATGATACACTGGTGGGTTCGCTGACAGGCACACAGATTGACAAAAGCCATCGCTTTACGGACTGGGCAAGGCGGCCATTGAGCAAAGCCCAGATTGCCTATGCGGCAGCGGATGTGACGCACTTGCGTGTCGTCTATGAGTTATTACGGGAAAAGCTCGAAGAGCAGGGACGTTGTAGCTGGGTTGAGGCTGAGTTGGCCATCCTTAAAGCGAGGGAGACATATTGTCCTGATCCTTATCAACTCTGGCGAAAGTTGAAACCCAGGACCAATAACAGGCGTGTGCTGGGGGTTCTGCAAGAATGTGTAGCCTGGCGTGAGCAGGAGGCGCAGCGTATTGATTTGCCTCGCCAGCATGTGATCCGTAATGAGAGTTTATTGGAAGTTGCTACGGTTCGGCCTGTAACGGCTCAGGAGTTGAGCCGTATAAGGGGTGTTTCAGAATCCTTTGCGACCAGTGCTCTTGGACTTGGCTTGCTGGAAGCGGTGGCCAGAGGAGAGGCGCGTCAGCCTGATTCTTTGCCTGTGTCATCTGGTAAGAAAAAAGGCGAGGTCAAAAAAGTTTCACAGGATGTCATAGCTCTCCTCAGGGTCCTTCTCGCTATGAAAAGCGAGACCCATCATGTTGCGACGAAAATTCTGGTTTCTGGTGATGAACTTGAAAAAATGGCTGCCGGTGACACTGATCTCCCGGTTCTGGCAGGGTGGCGCTATGATATTTTCGGCAGGGATGCCCAGGCTCTTTTGAGTGGGGAGATGACGTTGAGGATTCGGAATGGCGAAGTGCAACTTGATAGGCTTTCTCACGTCAATGACTGAAAATGGGCAGCCCAGTTTGTGATGGGAAAAAGCTTTGGTTTATCCCGGGTGGTTTGCTATCACTGGCGACCAGGGCAATAATGATCGGCTTGGCAAGAAAAGGAAGCGGAGTGTATGGACTGGACAGATGATCTCATCGCCAGATTGAGGGAGCTATGGAGTCAGGGACTTTCAACGGCTGAAATTGGCCGTCAGCTCGCTATTACCAAAAATGCTGTTGTGGGCAAGGCACATCGGCTCGGTTTGCCGCCGCGCCCTTCTCCGATCCGGAATAAAAATGCTCAGGAAGAGAACGCTGCTGTGCCCGCCCAGCGTAAATCTGCTGCTCCGCGCAAGAAAAAGGCCAAGGAGCCTCCCGTTGAGAAAAGGGTTGAGAATGAGTCTGAACGTGTAGAAAAGCCACAGAAACCTGGACCGGCCAAGACGAAGAAAGTTGATGAGGGGCAGATTGCCTTACCTCTGGAATCGAAAAAAGTAGCTGCAAAAAAGCCTGATTCCGTAAAGGAGAAGGTCGAAAAAGAGAGCCGTAAAGAAGAGAAGAAGGCTGTTTCTCCCAAAGAGAAGACGAAAAAGGCCAAAGCGGAACCTGCTCCCGAGATCAAACCTATCGTACGGCCCAAAAGAGTGCGGGATATTATGGAAAGTCCTCTGAAGCGTGGGCCTTCCTGTCAGTGGCCGTTTGGTGATCCTGGAACCCCGGACTTCCATTTCTGTGGTGCAAAGCCGCTTCCGGGTAAGCCTTATTGTGCAGAACATGCAGCCATTGCCTATGTAAGAATTCGTGATCGACGTGAGGGATAAATCCTGGAGAGCACGATGATAATAAAAAGCCGCCTATAGAAGGCGGCTTTTTTTATGTTTGAGAAAATGGTCGGGATCGTAAAAACTTTAGTCCTCTTTGGGTTTGAGGGAGGGGGTAACAGAGGGTGTTGTTTTATTGCCAGATGGAGGGGCGGCCGGGATCATTTCCAGCTGTCCTGTAATTTGTCCGCCATCCTCGACTTGAAGACGGTGGCAGGCTGCCTTGCCGACCAGGCGGCCTGTAGCTTGCAAGGTCAGGCTGTTTAAGGCTTTCAGATCGCCATCCATGGTACCACCAATTTCAGCGATTTCCACTTCGACAGTGCCACGGAAAATGCCGCCTTGCGCAATCACGAATTCCTTGGCCTGAATCAGATTTGCTTCCACAGTACCTTCAATGACCAGGCGCTCGACGTCCTGGATCGTTCCCTGGATACTGATTCCATGACCAACGACAAGCGTCCTCAGATTGCTATTATAAGCCGCAGATCCCGTGCGTTGAACGGTCGGCGTAGCTGCCAGAGGTGAAACACCGTTTAGAGGCGGCCGGGGCCTCGGTGTGAAAGGAGAAGCACCTTGTGGCGTAGGAGTCGCGGCAGATTGTGTGTCGCTGGAGGAGGCTGGCTCGGCTGAAGGGGGAGGAGGAAAGACAGGTTTTGAGGCTGTGCTTTCTGAAGAAGATGATTTTGTGTCGTCCTGACGATTTTTTCTGAACAAAGGAAGCCTCACCGTGTCTGAATTATGGGTTCGAAAGATGCCTGTTTCGTAAAATTGAGAAAACAAACATGAGACTCAGTTTTATCGTAACAGCCTGATCGGTCGGGAATTATACGCACCTTAAAATGAACAACAAGCAAAACTCTGAGAAATTCTTGGGTTTTTAGTGTTTTTATGAGTCCGGGCTTATGAAAACTTAAAATAGCGTTCATCATAATATTGATTCGCTTCCAAGAGAGGTTATGGTGATAGAACTATATAATTTTCTCTATGGGAACCTGCTGATGAGTCAGTCTACAAATCCGTCCTCTTTTGATCTGCTCTGTATTGGTAACGCCATTGTCGATATGACGGCTTCTGTAACGCCTGAAATTTTACAGGAATTTGATGTTGTCCCAGGCAGTATGGTTCTGATTGATGCTGAAACCGTACAGCGTCTGACGCAGCATGTGCCGATTGCACAGGTTTGTGGAGGAGGCTCAGCAGCCAATACTGTTGTTGTGGCCGCTAAAATGGGCCTTAAGGCAGCCTTTCTGGGTAAAGTGGCTGCCGATGAATCGGGGGAAGATTTTGCAGAGGATCTGAAAGAGCAGCATATTTATTTCCCTTCTGTTCCTCTTGGGGCTGCTGCAGGTGATCCGGAAATTCCGACAGCCTGCTGCATTGTGCTGGTCACGCCTGATGGGCAGAGGACTATGTTTACCTATCTCGGTGCCTGTGTGGAATTTGCCCCTGACGATGTGCTTGGAGATGTTATTGCTGATTCGGCAGTGACTTATCTGGAAGGTTATCTGTTTGATCGCGCCAAGGCACAAAGTGCTTTTTACGAGTCCGCCAGACTGGCTCATCTGGCTGGTCGAAAAGTCGCCTTGACCCTGTCAGACTCGTTCTGTGTGGATCGTCATAGGGCGGATTTCAGGAAATTTGTTCAGGAATCGGTCGATATTCTCTTCGCTAATGAAAATGAGATTCTCTCTCTCTATGAGACGGAAGACTTGGATAGTGCGCTTGCACAGGCTGCCAGTGAAACTGGCATTGTGGCCGTGACACGCGGTGATAAAGGTGCTGTAATTATGGCGGACCAGCGTTATGACGTCCCTACTGATAGCGTCAATGTGGTGGATACGACGGGGGCTGGCGATGCTTTTGCGGCCGGATTCCTGGCTGGCTATACGCGTGGGCAGGATTACAAGGCATGTGCCCGTCTGGGGAATCAGGCAGCGGGAATCATCATCACGCGTTTGGGTGCTCGCCCGACAGATGATTTCCCTCTGAAAGTTTAAGCTTTACAGATCGCTCCAGCCAATGGACGCGACCTGTTCACGTTCCAGAAGCTGGCGGATTTGGGGAGAGAGAAGGGTTTCCAGTTCTCTCTCCTGTTCGTAACCGTACATCAGCTCGGCCATTTGTTCATTTTGTTTCAAGGCGGGATGGAAATAGATTTCGCTATTTCCCTGAGGCAGGCGTGGGATTAGTGTCGCAACCCGTTCCGGCGTCATATGGCCTGACCAACGTAGTCCGAAGCAATAATCATTCGTTTTCATTCCGGCGCGTTTTATCTGGTGTCTGAGGACTCTTGTCCATTGTTCCAGAGCTTCGTCTCCCAGAGAAAGTCGTGCCTGAAGGGGGAAAGCGGGCTCCATAGGGGTGCGGACAGCCTTCAGGCCGTAATCCAGCCCGGTCCTGATCAACAGGGATCCTATGGTGGGGTGAAGGTGCATGTGTTTGTGGGCGTTGGCGTGGTCAAGAGTATGACCGGTGGCCGCAAAAGCACGAAATTGCGCCTCAATTTCTTTTTTCAAGGCAGCCCGTTTGGAAGGACTGAAAAAATAAGAGACACCAAGTTCAAGCTGGTTACGTCCAAACCATCCTTGACGATCCGTTATGTGCGGGTCCTTTAGTAAAGAGTCACCCTCAATCACGACGAGATGCAGGCCAAGCCGTAAATGGGGCAGACGCCGGGCGCGCCGCAGGGCATCTTCAAGGGCAGGACCTGCAACCATGAGGCTTGCTGTCGTCAGAATGCCTTGGCGATTGGCCTGTTCAATAGCTTCATTGACTTCCTGACTCATGCCAAAATCATCGGCGGATATAATAACACGGCGCTGGGAATGAGGCATAGTGGACCTGAAAAACAGTAGTGTAGGACTTACAAAAAAGGGTATGGCCTGCAAAGCCATACCCTACATATATCACGAGGAAAGCGTAATTTTCAGGAAACGTGACGCTGACGCAGGAACTGGAAGAACTCCACGCCCTCACGCAAACGGCGTTTCATCATTTCTGGATCACGAATCATCTCATTCAGGATAGAGAGGATTTTGGACGGACGGAAATAGAATTCCTTGTAGAAAGTTTCAACGCTTTTGAAAATTTCCTTATGAGAGAGATGAGGGTAATGTAGGGGAGCGATCTGCACGCCATTTTCATCAATCAGCTCGGCCTCATCTTCGTTCAGCCAGCCATTTTCAGTGGCCTGTTTGTGCAGGAAGGTGCCGGGGTAAGGAGCTGCGAGTGATACCTGAAGGGTATGAGGATTGATCTCTTTTGCGAAATTGATGGTCTCGCGAATCGTTTCCCTTGTTTCGCCGGGAAGTCCGAGGATGAAAGTGCCGTGGATTTTGATGCCCAGATCATGGCAGTTCTTGGTAAATTCCCGGGCGACTTCAATACGCATGCCCTTTTTAATATTATGAAGAATCTGCTGATTGCCGCTTTCATAGCCTACAAGAAGCAGACGAAGGCCGTTTTCTTTCAGGACCTTGAGGGTTTTGTAGGGAACATTGGCTTTGGCATTACAAGACCATGTAATGCCCATCTTTCCTAATTCGCGGGCGATGGCTTCGGCTCTTGGCAGGTCGTCAGTGAATGTATCATCATCGAAGAAGAATTCCTTGACCTGCGGGAAGTACTGCTTGGCCAGACGGATTTCTGCTGCCACATTTTCAGGGCTGCGTGTCCGGTAATGGTGTCCGCCGACCGTTTGGGGCCACAGACAGAAAGTGCAACGTGATTTGCATCCACGACCCGTATAAATGGAAATATAAGGGTGTTTGAGGTAGCCAATGAAATAATCTTCAATATGAAGATCACGTTTGTACACTTCCGTTACGAAGGGCAGGCTGTCCATATCTTCGATCATGGCGCGATCTTTATTGGCGATGATCTCACCTTTCTCATTGCGCCATGTAATACCGTCAACCTCTGCCAGAGGCTTGCCCTCGGCTATTTCCTTGATGGTATAATCAAATTCATTACGGGCGACAAAATCAATAGGCTCGCCTTTTTCAAGACTTTCATTGGGCTGCACGGCGACCTTGGCACCAACCATGCCAATGATCAGCTTGGGGTTTACCTCCTTGAGCATTTTAGCGACTCGTACGTCGGAGCCAAAGGAAGGAGTGGACGTATGAATAATTACGAGGTCGCGGTTTTTGACATCTTCCAGAATGGGTCCCATACCCATTTTTGCTGGGGGAGCGTCAATCAGGCGTGAGCCAGGGACAAGGGCAGCAGGCTGGGCCAGCCATGTCGGATACCAGAATGACCGGATTTCACGCTTTGCCTGATAGCGGGAACCGGCACCGCCGTCAAAACCGTCGAAAGACGGGGGTTGCAGGAAAAGAGTTCTCATCATGATCGGGCACTCCGGTTAATGGATGGGCTTTCTATAGGCGAATTTTGAGCAGATAAAGGCGGAGTGTCCGAAACAGAAACGCCACCAGTCTTATCTGACTGTGATCTTGCAGAAGTGATAAGCACAGTTTGCCCCCGCCATGCAACGCGTGAACCGGTTGCGCTGGCAATCATGATGACCGCCGAGAACCAGTCACGTAGAATAAGGAAGGGGAAGATGCCTCTATTGGGGCACTTCGTCAAACGGGAAATTTTTCTGACCACCAGTGCTTTTAAAATCCATCCCAACCCTAGTGTCAGCCAGGGTGCAAGTGAGGTTGGGGAGAAAATGACGCCCAAGGAGGCCCAGAAAAGAGGGAGCTGCACCGAAGAAAGCCCATAACCCAGGGGCTCGACGGAACGGACGGTCCGTCCCCAGCGCAATTCATGGGAAAAGAGTTCGCCAAAATTTTCTTCGGTTACAGTTGTACGGCAGATTGTTGGTGCGATGGCGACTTTTTCGCCACGGTCACGGATTAATTGCCCTAGAATGGCATCATCAGCAATATGGCCGACCAGTGCCTTGAAGCCTCCGATTGTTTTCAGCTTATGGCGGGTGAGAACCATTGTGGCACCCAGGCAGTCTTCCCGCCCCAGAAGGCGTGATAATACGACGCCTGGCAGAAAATTGGAGTTGATGGCAACGGCGCCCATCTGTCGTACAAGGCGTGAATCGGCAGCCAGACCTGCATAAAGCGTTGTAACCAGACTGACACCGGGTTTTTGAAGTGTCAGAACGATCTGTTTCAAATAATCGGGCTCAACGTGAATGTCTGAATCAGAAATGACATATATGTCGTAATGACATTTTTTCTCAATATTGATGAGGTTACCGACTTTACGGTTGGGCCCATGTTCGGCGGTGTCAATGACGATGGATGTGCGCTGTTGGGGGTAACGGGCGCATAGTCGCTCTACGGTAGACAGAGCTGCATCAGAGGCGCTATGGAGTCCGAAGACCAGTTCGTAACTGGGGTAATCAAGGCGAAAAAAGCTGTCCAGAGCTTCTTCCAGCAAGGGTTCATTACCGCTCAGGGGTTTCAGCACACTGACGGACGGCCAACGGGCCTCTGTGGGTATCGTACATTCATTGGTCATGTCTGGTGTACAGGAGGTTCCGGCATGCCGAACAAAACGTGCCAGTAATGCGCACCCCAGTACGCTTTGTGCCTGACCGATGAGGGACAGCGCACATGACAGACCCGATAAGAGTGGAAAAATACTGCTCACGTGTGCCCACAATCTCCGGGTAGAAATACGCTTTCCTCCCCGGTTGCAACCGGGGAGGAAAGCGAATCTGAAAGCATAATCAGGTTATTCACGCAGAAAATCGTCTGCTTTCTGATCGAACATACGTGTCAGGCCGGCGGCACCGCCCTGTGCAAAAACTGCTTTAAAGTCAGAGCGCTGCGCAGCAACCTGACTGATATGGCCATCCAGTAAAACGTCAATAATACGCCATCCACCAGGCGTCTGCGTCATGACATAATCAATGGACGTAGGATTGGAGGCGTCTTCCTTGCTCCCAATAGTGGAGTGGATGACAGTTCTTCCTGTGGCATCTGTATTGGGGACAGGCACGACAGCAAAGAGAGCGTCAGAACCGGGCTTGAAGGTTGAGACATAGCGGGCGATCGTAAATTTCCGGAATGCCTTTAGCAGGGTACTGCGCTCATTAGCCTGGAGGTTATTATATTGTAAGCCAATGGAACGATGCAAAATCTCTTCCAAGTCGTAGGAAGCATCAACGGCGGGCGCGATCAGCGCCTGGCGCTGTGCAATATCTCCACTCGCTTTGGTGGCCTTTGCCAGAGCATCATAAAGTCCCTGAATGGGAGCCGCAGCGACTGCCTGTCCGGGAGCTGGCGCAGCTTGCGCCGCTGGAATGGACGGAAAAACACCAGTCGCTGTCAGACCTGAGATGGTCATGATGGCAGGCAGTGTTGTCCTGGCGAAGCGAATTAAGGACATACTCTTTCTCCTTGTTGAATAAGAGTTTGGCACAATAAAGTTAGCATCCTTCTGTCGTCTTTTATACTATTGAGACGTTGAAGGCTGTGTCAGATATGTTACAGTGCGAAGGATAATGTAAAGGGCAGGCGTTGAATCCTTATTGGCTTACAGGATATAGGCAGGCTGAAATAGTATGAATTTGGTCCTGTGTGAACCATGCAGCTTGTTGAAAAAGTCTGTTCACGCCAGTCGGGAGGCGGTTGGCCCGTTTTTCTGATTCTGGCAGCCACGTCAGGAAAATGCAAATTCATGTGGAGCATAAACAGGCTCCCGATAGAAATGACCAGAGGATTGTGATGGCTGTACCATTAATGCAGGCCGTTCGGGTTGGACGGTACGTTGTAAAACAACATCTGACAGGGCGTAAAAAATACCCGCTGGTGCTGATGCTTGAGCCATTGCTCCGCTGTAATCTTGCGTGTGCAGGATGTGGCAAGATTGACTATCCGGCCCAGATTCTCAATCAGAGGCTGAGTTTGCAGGATTGTCTCGACGCTGATACGGAAGCTGGCGCGCCTGTCATTGCCATTGCCGGTGGGGAACCTCTTCTGCACAAGGAAATGCCTCAGATCGTTGAAGCCCTGACTGCACGCAAGAAATATGTTTATCTCTGCACGAATGGTTTGTTGCTGGAAAAAAAGATCGACGATTACAAACCATCCCCTTTCTTTTCGTGGGATATCCACCTTGATGGCGACCAGGAAATGCATGATGCCGCTGTCTGTCAAGGAGGGGTTTATGAACGCGCTATTGCGGCTATCAAGCTGGCGAAGGCCAAAGGATTTCGTGTCTCCATCAATTGCACCTTGTTCGATGGTGCACAGCCTGAACGTGTCGCGGACTTTTTTGACAAAGTTATGGCCATGGGTGTTGATGGCGTCATGACGGCGCCGGGTTATGCCTATGAGCGTGCGCCAGATCAGGAGCATTTTCTTAATCGTCAAAAGACGAAGAAACTTTTCCGCGATATTTTCCGTCTGGGAAAGGGAAGAAAGTGGCGTTTTACGCAGTCTCCACTCTTTCTGAATTTCTTGGCTGGCAATGAATCCTATCATTGCACGCCATGGGGTAAACCCCTGCGGACAGTTTTTGGATGGCAGCGTCCCTGCTATCTGATCGGCGAGGGTTATGCCAGAAGCTATAAAGAGCTGATGGAAGACACAGCATGGGATCAGTATGGTACAGGTGCGTATGAAAAATGCGCGAACTGCATGGTCCATTCAGGGTACGAGGCCACGGCGGTGATGGATGCGGTCAGACGGCCATGGCATATTGCCAAGGTAGCTTTTACAGGACCTGAGACGGAAAAGCCGATGGTGCCTGAAATTTCCCTGGCTCATCAGCGTCCTGCCGAATATGACTATGATGAGATTGTTGCCGCCCAGATGAAACAGCTTGAAGCAAGTGGCAAGCCGAGCCGTGGTCCGCGTGTGCGTATTAACGGACAGGCTGTTGCGGCGCCAGCTGAATAATAAGGGGAGATAACAGGCTGTCAGGGCAGAAAGATTGGTTATTTTTCTGCCCGACTGGCATGCCGGTATCATGATTGTTTCTCTTATTGTCATTATCCTGCTGATTTTTCTCAACGGGCTTTTCGCTACAGGCGAGCTGGCACTGATTTCTGCGAAAAAGACCCGCCTGGCAGCTCTCGTTCAGCAGAATGTTCCCGGTGCTAAACGTGCCTTGAAGCTCGCGGAAACGCCACAGAACTTTCTGCCTACTGTCCAAATTGGCATGACTCTCGTCTCTATTATTGAGGGAGCTTTCGGGGGATCCCAATTAGAGGCAGGAGTGCAGAAATGGATTATGCGCTGGGATGCGCTCAGGCCTTTTGCCGGTGAGCTCTCCATTGTCAGTGTGGTGATCATTATTTCGTTTGCCATGCTGGTTTTTGGCGAGCTTGTGCCTAAACAGATTGCTCTCCAGCGCCCTGAACTTATTGCTGTAAAACTTTCTTTTTTTCTTGATGGACTGGCCTCTGTAACCAGACCATTAGTATGGTTACTTGGTGAAACCTCTTCTTTCGTACTGAAACTCGTGGGATTCGGGTCTCTGCCCAGGGCAGCGGTGACGGAAGAGGAACTGAAAGCAGTCCTGATTGAAGGGACGCAGGCCGGTATTCTGGAAACGGAAGAGCGCGTGATGATTGAGCGGTTGCTCAGGCTGGCGGACCGGCCCGTGCGCGCTATCATGACGCCACGTAACGAGCTTTTCTGGGTGGATCGTCAGGCTGATCATGAAACATTGGTCAGTAAACTAAGACAGAGCTCTTTTGCGCGTATTATCGTTTGTGATGGAGATGTTGATCATCCGGTAGGAGTCATTCTGGCCAAGGACATTATGGATCGATTGCTTCTGGGGCTACCGGTTTCCATTGACGCTGTGTTGAGGAAACCTCCTGTCATACCGGACAGCCTGACCGCTCAGGTTATGATCGAACGTTTGCGCGGGATTACGCTGGGGGTTGTCTTCGTCCTTGATGAATATGGTTCTTTCGAAGGAATTGTCACAGCTTCCGATATTTTTGATGCTATTATTGGAGAAGAAAGCGCTGATCCCAAGCTTGCCCATATGGTGACCCCACAAGGAGCCGATGACTATATTTTCGATGGTTTCATACCGGCTGATGAAGTTTCATCCTTGCTGGAAATTCCACAGTTTCCTGAGTCTGGAAGTTATCATACTCTTGGCGGCGCCATGATGGCCCTGCTCAAGCGTGTGCCGGCCAAGGGTGATAAGGTGGTTTTTTCAGGGTGGCTGTTTGAAGTGCTGGAAATGGAAAAACGCCGCGTTCTGAAAGTGCGGGCCAATCGTTTGCTCATTGCGCGCAATTAACCGGTACAGAGTGTTTTCCCTTTTTGTGAAAGGGGCAGACTTCAGGATTTTGTGAAGTTCTCATTTATCTGTAAGGTCTCAATATCTGGGGAGATCCGCTTTTTCTGCTGTTGAGGTCTTGGCTAGTTCTGGCAGGCAGGATATACAGCTTCCGCAAAGGCCCTTTTATTGTGCGGTCCACTATAGTGGAATAAAAGTCAAGATGGCCTGTCGGAATAGGGGGTTTGCCTATGAATATGATCTCGCCGGATTATCGGCCCTCTGACAGTGAGCCGTTTATGAATGAGCGGCAACTTGAATATTTTCGGCAGAAGCTTTTGCGCTGGCGTGCCGAACTTCTCAAAGAATCGGGCGATACACTGGCCAGCCTTTCAGAAGGCGGCATATTGGAGCCCGATCTTGCAGATCGTGCTACAGTCGAGACCGATCGTGCTTTTGAGTTGCGTACCCGTGATCGTGCCAGGAAACTGATCGCTAAAATTGATATGGCTCTGGCGCGGATTGAAGACGGCTCTTACGGCTATTGCGAAGAGACGGGCGAGCCGATTTCTCTTCAGCGTCTTGAAGCCAGGCCTATTGCGACCCTCTCCATTGAGGCGCAGGAGCGTCACGAACGGCACGAAAAAGTCTATAGAGACGATTAAGGGGTTGCATCAAGGGCATGAACAGGCTAGGAAGCCGCCATGTCCTTATAGGCTGCTGTAGCTCAGTGGTAGAGCACTCCCTTGGTAAGGGAGAGGTCGCGAGTTCAATCCTCGCCAGCAGCACCAGTGGTTTCCCATTAAAATGGCTGTTTTCTCACAGATTACGCTTCTGTGCCGGCAATAAGGCATAAGCATTTCGTGTCGTTTGGTACCGTTTTATACCGCGAGTCATCATAATTTTTCGCATAAAATCAGCACACTGATTCAGGGGGTGTTTCCTGCCCCATTCAGGGCGTTCCAGCAGGCGTTGTTCTGGCGGAGGGCGTTGTCCATTTCCTGGACTTGCAAGGGAAGGTATTTCAGGTCCGGGTGGGCCTTCAGTTCTTCGGCTGTGCCGGCCTGTTCCTCTTTTGAAAAGCTCGCCAGATAGAGACAGGTCTGTCTGGTTCTGGTCTCGGTGCAGCCTGCCAGTGAGAGAACTGACAAAGTGAGAAGGAGGGTCAGAGATGAGGGGATGGTCATAGCCCTTCCTTTCCGGCTTCCAGTCTGGCAATCAGCTCATTTTCTGAATGAGAGGCATGGGATTGAGCCTCGGCAATCGCTTCTATGGCTTTGTTTTGACGCTCTTCTTCCTGACTGTCCTTATGCTCCGCCTTTGCATGTGCGGCGTTCCGGCCGGAGCGCCATGCAAAGAGGGTAAGGGCTGTCAGGGCGGCGGCAATGATCGCCACCGCCAGGCAGAGATAAAACGTCATGCCGTGTGTGCTGGGGAGGTTTCGTCCGTCTTGCGCTGGTTCAGGACGTTCCGAACATTCTGCAAGCCCAGCTCGACCTGTTGACTGCCATTAATGACTGTCTGAAGGCCGTTATTGAGGGCGTTGACATCCAGCTTTTCACGAAGGGATGTTTCCAGTTCATCGGCCACAATACCAAGGACTTCGCCTGTGATGGAAAGGATATGGGAGAAAGTCGGGCTGGTATGGGTGCCAGCGGCTGTCTGAATCAGGGAAACAAGACCGGCGGCGATGGTTTCGCCAGTGGCCTGAACCGGGGTGGTCGTATTGAGTGTGTCTTCAGCCATGAGATCAATCCTGTGAGGTGAGGGAGAAGGAAAAGGGCGTGACACCTGCCAGTAAATGCAGAGTGCCAGAAGGGAGGGGAGCAGGAGATGAAAGAGATTCATGAATTATGTCTCAAATCCCCTGCCCAGAAAGACATCACGTTCGACCTGCCGCCGCTTTGAAAGACCATTGCTGATGACGATTTTCCCATCAGGGCGGTGCATCTTGTTCCATTTGGGGAACTCATTGGCCGCGCCAGTCATGTCACCGGCTTTCAGCTTTTTCAGAAGCGTTGACCCCTCAAGGGCAGACAGTCCTTCATAGAGGCAAATGAGATAAGAGCGGCTTTCTGACAGGGCTTGAGGGTCACATCTGTCATGGCTTTCGTAACACCACAGGAAAACTGGCCAATCAGCGCTTCCAGCATGGTATCAGCCTCATTCTGACTGAGGGCTTTTGTTTGCCGTGTGACAGGGGTGCCATCAGGCAGAAACGTCATGCCATACCCGATCGTCCAATGCCCGGCAGGGCATAGATAAGGCGTCAGGGAACACCCCTCAAAGGTGCTGATAAGCTGAAAGGCCAGACGTGATGTTTCATCTTTCATGCCTTGCAGGATAAAACGCTTGGGTATGGCTTTTTACGTCAAGAGGTTACATTTCAGCTATTGATTTAAAGAAAACACGATCCACGTTGTAAGTTACACTTTTGAAGAAGGGATAATCATTATGTCGGATTCATATAAACCTATTCCGGGAGATGACGAGTACTTCAAGGTGCTCGGTATTGCGGTTATGGCCTTTCAAAGGTTGGAATGGGATGTGTTGTATTGTTGCGACAGATTGTCCCGGGGTTTCATAAGAAATGCCCAAAATAATTTATGGACGTCTATGCAGATTGCAAAAGGTGGAAAGAAAAAGAAGGGCGGAGGAAAATCTGAAGGAGCGAAAGAGCTTTTCGCGCGTGTTAGTGATAGGGACTTGCGAGATAGGTTGTCTGGATTAATTGATAATCATATAAGGATTGTTGATGATCGTAACCAGCTTGTGCATGCAGAGCCTGCAACGAAAGAAGATCCTTCTGGGGGCAATCAACGTCTAATTTATATGGCAGGATCAAAAAATAAAGTATGGTTTATTGATGATTTGAAGAAATTTATTGGCGAATGTGTAGATCTCGGCTGTTATTTTAATCCTATATTATATAATGAGTTGAAAGAAGGTCATAATATCAGTCTTGAAGATTTAAGCGAGTGAAGCCTTATCTTGCCTTTATCCGTAAGGATCATGATAGCGACTTTGGCATAGAGTTTCCGGATTTTCCGAGGTGCATTTCAGCGGGTTCAACCATGGAGGAGTTACTGGCCATGGGGAGCGAGGCCCTTGGGGCGCATATCGTCATGATGCGTGATCTGGGGCGCGTTATTCCAGAGCCGTCTTCCTATGAAGCGGTTTCCACGCTGGAAGAGGCAAAAGACGCGGTGATCACCCTGATTGTGCCCAAGCCACCGGCCAGAGAGTCTGTCCGGATCAGTATCATGATGGATAAGGCCGTTCTGGACTCTATTGCCAAAGTGAGCGGGAACCGTTCCCGTTTTCTTGAAGATGCGGCCCGCGCTCAATTAGCCCAGTTATAACCCTGCAACATGGACCGGCCCCTTTAGGAAGGCCTGCACGGTGTCGTCATTATTTGGGCGTTCGCAGTCCAGTTCTGTGATGAATCCTTCCTGTTTACCGAGGCGGTGGGTGGCGCGGCGGATAATCCATTGCCCTTCCGTGCTTTCATCAAGACTGTGATCGAGGATGATGCTGGTGCCGCCATTAAGCGTGGCATCACCGGGCAGGGTCAGGTTCATCTCAATGGAGCTGCGCGCCCTGCGGGCCATTTCAGCCTGTGCAGCGGCGCGGGCGTCTGAAGCGGTGCGGAATTTGCGCCGTAGTCGGCGGACAGGCTCGCCGGAACCTATGGAGACAGAAAAGGTCTGTGCCTTGCGGGTCTCATGATAAAGGGCGATAACGGTGCCCGGTGTGATATGGCGGTCTTCTGACCATCGCCATTCAGAAATTTGATGACTGGTCAGGGAAACAGGCGGCATGACAGCGCCGCTGGCAGATTGTGACTCTCCGCGCGTGATAAAAAGCAGCTTGCCGCCGGCGGGTTTGGCAACGGCGTCATAATGCCGGGCAATTTTTTGCAAAAAGGAAATATCGGCTTCTTCGGTCTGGTCGAGATGTTGCAGGGCGATAGGGGCCAAGGAAGAAGAGACGCCGGCTTTCATGCCATGTTCTGAAGCCATTTTTGCCACCATCGCGCCAATGGTGGTGCCTGCCCGCCATGAGCGGCTCTTCTGGGTCTGGAATTCGGTCACGCCGCCCGGCGTCTCGCTATAGGGCGCGGCGCGGGCCTGAATGGTCATGGTCTGGCCCTGCATTTTACCGCCTTGACCGGAGAGGGAAGAGACAATGAAGTTCCCCATGCGCGTCAGTTCCTGCTCATAGCCCAAATCAAGGGTCAGCATGGCCCCGAGCGAGGGCTTGCGGATAGGTGAAAGAGGATCATTCCAGAGTGTCAGGGTCAGCTCATCGGATTGATGCTCCGTTTCTGTCGTGACAGAGAGGCTGACAAGGCGCCTGGCAATGATGTCAGTAATGTCCCTGTCATTGGCCGTGACCAGATAAGCGGGGTTCAGTCCCATAAATGAACGGCCTGACTGTCTGAATTATCCTTGTCTGTTTCCTGCATATCATCGGGAAGCCGGACCAGAAGACCTGCGGGCAGAAGCGCACCCTGGTCGGCAAGGCCGGGATTGGCCTCAAGGACGGCGCGCAACATGCTGTCCGTGCAGACGCCATAAGCGCTATGGATGATGCCATCAAGCACATCGCCATCCTGTGTCCGGTAACTCTGCATTACAGGCCAAGCTCCTTGCTGATGGGGTCCAGAACGCTGTCAGTTGCTTTATTGGTGGCTTCCGTGATCTCTGAAGTGACGCTGCCAATCGCGCCTTCAACCGTACCAAGCGCAGAGCCGACCTTGTTTTCAATCTTGCCGATGAAAGTCTTGACTCCTCCCAGAAAGCCGCGTTTCTCTTTGGTGGTTTCTTTCTGATGGGCAAGCTCGGCATAACGGCGCAATGTGAGGGTAAAGCTGATCTTGCGCGGCGTGCCATCGCTTTTAAAGAGACTGCTTTCCTGACTGACAGACTGGATGACATAGACGCCCAGAATATCGCCTGAGGCACTGAGCAGACAATAAACCTCACCCGAGCGCATCATCAGGCGCAACGTGTCCAGTAATCTGGCAGAGCCGCGCCATTGCGGGTAAAGCTCGCCGGGAAGGGTCAGGGTCTCATCTCCGGGGCCGGTATAATGCAGCCTGTCGGTCGAGCCGATACAGCCTGTCTGCGCCCAGACAGCTTCTGAATTATGGTTAAGCTGCCTGAAAGTTGCGGTATTGAGCGAGAACTGCACATCGCCCAGAGAGAGCAGAACAGGCGCATTGCCGGCATTCAGCCCCAAAAGGCTGGTCACTTCCTCAAAAGCGCCGAGGCTGCCAGACTCTATGACGCGACTGGCCAGATAGTCACTTCCTGGAATCCCAAACATTACATCATACCATCCGGCCCATCAGCAAAGGCGGGAGCCTTGCGCAGGGTCTGCTTCTGTTGCGCCATGATGGCACGCGCCATGTCCTCGCCAGATTGTCCCGGCTGCTGCGTGATGCTGTACGTGAAATGGTATGTGTCTCCGCCTTTTTGCGTCGCGGCCTGTTCCGGCGGTCTGAAATGAGGGAGTTCCGTATAAGGCTTGCTATTATCTGTCCAGAGTGGAGTTTTGCTCATTTTCTCAAAGAGAGGATTTATGGCGTCTCCGATCGTCTGGCTGATGGCAAAACCTGCCTGCGTGTTAGCCTTGAAATTTTCTGACATGGCCTGATGGAATGTCAGTGAATTTTCTTTCTGGCCATAAGGAAGCGGGTTTTTCTTTTGGGGTGGTGTAAAAAGAAAATGCTTTGTATAAGCCAGCCCTTTTTTCATCCAGCCAAAGGCTGTGGCAAGTTTGGAAATCAGCCAGCCGATTTTGTCAATCACGAACTCTATGACACCACCCACAACATGCCCGAAAACAATGCCGGCTTTCATGGCTCCCTGAAAGCCCTTGCCAGTGTCGTGAATGGGCGTAAGCAAGTGGTGAAACCAGCCGGCGGCGGTGCTGATTGTTTTACCTAAAGAGGCGAAGAGCGGCTTGGCGGGAGCGAAAGCTTCCGTGAGGCCCCTTCCGAAACCCTGGAAGAAAGCCCTGATAGGTCGCCAGTATTTCCAGACTATAAGGGCACCGACTGCCATTGCTGCGACTAATGCGGTCGCAGGAGAAAAGAGCAGGGACATTGCCGCCCCAATCCCCCTGAAGCACCAGACGCCGAGTTTTCCTATGGTTCGAAAGGTGCGTACGGCGGCATTTCGCAGGACCCAGAAGGGGTGTCTCTTGAGCCTTTTCATGCTGGTTGCAACATGAATTCCGAAATTTTTCAGGACATTTTTACTTGTATTTCCAACTCTTTTCCACCCGCCAATACGCGTCAAGGCGGCAGTCTTTTCGAGCTGCGTTTCCATGAGCGTTGCCTGCATGGTCTTGATCTGGGCGGCTTCCATCAGGGCCTGTCTGCGGGCGGCGATGACGGTCAGGTTTCCATAGAGACTCATCGCGGCCCCGGCCGTGATCAGAATGGGGACCGAAGCGGCAAGGGCGCCCGTCACCGCTACGGCCCCGATCATCATGGTGCGCGTCAGGTGCGGATTGGCCTTGATGAAATTATTGAAGCGGTCAAGCGTGCGGTTCGCTGTCTTGAGCAGGCTGATATAGGTCGGCAGAATGGTCGTGCCGAGATTCAGCCTTAAATTGGTCAGCTGCGCATGAAGCCCGATCTCCTGCCCGCGTGATGTGTTTCTGGCGGCTTTGACTGAACCATCAATTCCGGCGGAGCGGGAGGCATTGAGGCTGTCACGGGCAATTTGCGGCAGGCTCATGGCAATGGTTGAGAGCAGCTTGCCGGTATTGCTGTTGCCCAGCGCACCGATGGCTGTGGTCAGGTTTTGCCGTTCGGCATCGGTCAGCTTTCCGGCCAGAGCGTCCGTCATGGTTTGCTGATTGATCTTGCCGGCCTGCACCAGCTGCGGGAGCATGATGGTCCTGACCCATTCCGTGGGGTCACGAATATAGAGCGAGGCCCCTTTCAGAGCGCCGGGATTGAGCTGGGCAATCTGTCCGGCGCGGTCGAACTTGACCTTGCTTTTGTCAGCAATCAGCCCGGCCTCCATCAGATTAATGGCGGCCCTTTTACTGGTATGGCCCTGAATCAGTCCGTTATAGGAGGTCTGAAGGGCAGTCCCCAGCTGGTCGCCGTGCATTTCCTGAATCAAGGGAAGCAGCTTGAAATAAAGGGCGTCATTGCTCATGCCCTTGACGGCCGTGCCGCCATGACTGACCATTTTGAAAAATTCGCTGCCTGTCACCAGCCCCTTGCTGGCGATGTAGGCTTTCTGGATATAATCGGACTGTTTCGTAAACTCGCCGGCATCATTCGCGCCGCCGCGTATATCGATAACGCGCAACATATTTTTCTGCTGGCGTTCTGATTCCTCTTCAGACACGCCATAAAGGGAGTTATTGGCAAATTTCATTTTCGCCATGAGAGGGGCCGCAATTCTGGCTTCTTTCATGGAGCCGAATACGGCAAGCCCGTCATTATAGGTTTCGATACTCTCCCGAATGGTCGAGCCGAATATCTTCAGTGATTGCCCGGCGGCAAGGGCCTGCTGCTTGGCCTTGTCTGGCACGCCCATGATGGAGAGGCGGGCATTTTCTGTCTGGAACTTGCCACTTTCCTGCAAGAGATTGCGCATGAATAGCCCGCCGCCAATCGCGCCGACCGTGGCGCGGCCTGCCAGGTAGCGTGACTGTTCTCCGGCGCGGTCCATGCGACCCTTGAAGGCTTCTGCCTGTCGCAGGTTCTTCGTGGCTGTTTCAGCCTGTTTGATGGCCTTTCCCAGAGCCTCATAACGCTGCGTCAGGGGCTTGAGGGTTTCACCGGTATTTCTCAGCGCGTCCATCTGGACGTTGAGGTCGCGCTGGCTGGTTTGCAGGGACTTGACCGTCTGGTCCAGTACGCGGAAGCTGCGCTTTGTGTCGGTCAGGACTGTTCTGAAGGAGCTGTCAATCAGCCCGCCAATAATCAGCGAGGCCTTGAGCCGGGTTTCCGCCATTTACGTTACTCTTTGGGCAGGCTGTCGAGACATTTCAGAAAGTCGGAGGTCGGCAGGGCCAGAACTTCCGAAAGGGACCAGTGGCAGGTCTGCCCCAGTACCATGGCCCCTTTCAGAACGTCATCTGACCTCAATCGGTGAAAAAACCGAAAGCCGTCTGCACGCGGTTATAATCACGCATTGAAAGCGTCCCCAGCCTTTCAGGCGTGACACCATCGGCAAAATTGGCGATCATCTTCTCTTCCAGATCGCCCAGCTGTGCTGGTGAGGGCGCAGAATTGGTGGGGGCAAACTGGCGCTGCTCTCGGGCTGTAGGTTCGCGCAATGTGATATGATCGCGTTTCTCGCCATTAAAGTCATAAGGGCGCGAGAGCGCGATGGTGATGGAATAATCATCATTGAAGGTAAGATAGTCAGGGCGTTCCTGTGTCATGGTAAGCGTTCCTTTCTTTAGAGGCCGAGGGCTGAACTGATCTCGGCGAGTTCATTCTTGCCATTGGTGATGTAGGTCATGTTCAGCACGTCAATTTCCAGCACCAGCGTGCCGTTAATGGTGTCCTGATAATAATCAAGGGTCATTTCCACCTTGAGCTGGCTTTCCCCACCGGGTTTGAGGCTGCCCTGATCCACATTCGTGACCTTGCCGCGCATGATGATGACGCGCGGGGTAATGGTGCCGTCCCAGTCTTCCAGCGCGCCGCGCATGATGAAAGAGCGGTTCTGCCCTTCACGCGGAGAGGCAGAGCCGAGCAGAAGCGGAGAGCATTCCTTGACGGAAAATTCCGTAGTCAGTTTTTCCATGCCCTGGGTAATATCGACCGGGGCATCCATCCCGCCGCCGCGAAATTCCTCAGTCTTGAGTTTGGTCTTGGGCGGGGTGAACTCCACGACGGCTCCGGCAAAGCTGTTCCCGGCGAAGAAGAGATTGGCGTTCTTGAAAATCCGGCGTAAGGCGGCCATCAGTCAGTGCCCTCATTTGAAAAGATTGTGCTTACGTAACCATCATTGATACTGGCGCGGAAGGTAATCCGCTCGGCCGGATAGATCGGGCCATAATCAAAATCGAAAAAGACCTGCCCGTTTGTCACGGCGGAAGCGGTATTGAGCGAGGTATCCGCCCAGCATGTGCCGCCTGTAATGGCCCCTTTGGAAATCATCTGGCGGAGATAGGCATTGACGAATGACACCACTTCCGTGACGAAATTCTTGTCAATGCCCATATCCAGAAAGGTGATGACGGCGAGCATCAGCGCATCGCAGATTTCATCGGTCACGCGTGTGACGCAAAGGAAAGAGCCATCAAGGGCGCGGTTGCCCCAGCTGACATAACCTGTCCCGGCGCGCCTGATGATGGTGGAGATGTAATTCGCATTGAGGATATTGGCCGCGCTGTTCTGATCGCCCAGCACAAAATCCACAGGCCGCGCCAATCCTGTCACGCCATGAAGGGGCTGGTTGGACACAGAGCGCCAGAAGCCATAAGTCTGGTCACTATAGGACTGTAAGGCCGCGAATTTGGCAGAAGGCGGCAGGATTTTTGAAACGCCATCCGTCTCGCGCACAAGCCAGGGGTCAATCATCATGACCCGGTCGCCACCTTGTGCAGCGGCTTTGATCGCGTCTTCCGCATTGCTATTGGGGCCGTCAATAAAGACCACGGCGCGCAGGCGGTTGGCAATGGTCTTGAGTTCAGCCGCCACGGCATTATCAAGGTCTGAAAGATCAGCTTCCAGCTTGCCACCTGTGCCTTTCCCCGCTTCTGCGGGTAGGGAGAAGGTCGGGGCGCTGTAGCCGCTGCCATTAGCGGTGACATTGACGCTGGCAATCTTGCCATCATCGCCAATGATGATCTGGGCCTGTGCGCCTGTGCCGGTCTTGTCTGTGATGGTGAGCGGATAGGTGCCTGCTGTATAGCCTGACCCGGCATCAGAGACGGTCACGCCAACAAGGGCGGCCTTGCTGGCCTGATGGGTATAACCCGGCGCGCAGAGCAGGCGGGGGCGATAACCTGTCATACTTTCAGAGGCGAGAAAGACATGCACGCCATGATAGGCACCCTGCCCATCAATCCCGCCGACCAGCCTGGGAATATCCGCCGCGTTATAAGAGGTTTGCCCTGCCACGCGGACGGCCACCACCAGGGGTGAACATTCATCCAGCATGGCGGCAAACGCATCGGGAAGCGTGCCGACATCTACCGCATCGGTCGGTGCCGTTTTTGTCAGGGCGCCGATCTTCTGCCGGTCAGAGCCTGAAACCAGAACGGGCCTGTCCAGCGGCCAGACATCAGGGTCAGCATAAGGCGCAATCCCGATCACCCCGATGACAGACATATTCACATCCGCCGCCGCCTGCACCACCGGCGCCGTCTTGACCTCTACGCCATGAAGAAACTCTCTCTGTGCCATGCCTTACTCCGTTTAACAGGAGCAAAGCTTAGGCGAGGCGAGAGAGCGTTTTTATGCCGGGGAGGGACGGGGAGAGGGAATTTTTTTTCATAGAACCATTTTAAACTAAATTTTTTTAGATATAATTACCGGTAAAGTAAACCTTGAAAGGGGGTGTAAAGATGATTCTTCCTGAAGATGACCGAAATCTTTTTCGTGACGTGTTGATCGAACAGTTACCGCGTGATTTTGTTGAGGCTGCCAGAGAAGCGTTCTACTCTGCGGCCGCGCTTGCGCATAAGCATATTGAAGATATGTTGCTTTTAGATAGTCAGATTCCTTCGGCACGGGGGCAAATCCGTTTTTTCCAGAACTTAAGAGTGTTTACCAATCTTTTTGAATCTCATGGAAGTTTGGAGAAAATAGCTGGCGCCAGTCGCATTGTGACAGGAAGAATCAATAATATCATTTTGACTCCTGCAACGATTGGTCCCAAAAGTGAGAGGCCTCGTTATAGTACACAACGCGGAAGTTTGGCGATGCGCAATGCGCCTTTCTCCATTTTTCACAATGGGGAACTTTTTGACAGGCGTCTTGAGGTCTATGAACTGGCTGTCTGGCTCGTTGTAAAGTACAGTGCTTCTTATCTTGATAGACCCTATGATATAAAAGTCGTTGTCCCCTACGAGGATGGAAGGGAGTGGCTCTATGAAATCAGTATTGACGAACTCCTCCGTTTTTATGATGAAGGTCCGGTTTCTCAGGCTGATAATGCCTTCCCTCGGATAAAGGAAGCTGTCAGAAGACAGCGTAGAAGTAGCGAGTAAAGTTTTATGTCCCGTGATGGCTTACAGGGCTTTCGTTCAGAGCGCCTACAGCAAATCTTGCGCGTACGCAGGTTGACGCAGCTGCAACTGGCAAATCTGGTTAATGTAAGCACTCCGTCAGTCAGTAACTGGTGCAAGGGTAAGCAGTTTCCCAATCGTGAAACGGTAGAAAAATTGGCCCAGGTTCTGAATGTGCAGCCAGAGCTTTTTCTGGCTGAGTATGAATCAGGTATAGGCCATGTCTGTTTCCGGAGCGATGCAGCGGCCCTCAAACGTGGGAGGGATATGTTATATGGGCGGCTTGAATGGGGCGAAGAAGTAGCGGAACGTCTTGAGGAGTTTCTGGATTTTCCCGATGTGAATCTTCCTGATTTTAGGTTCAAAAGCCCGGAAGAGATTACAGATGAGGATATTGAAGAAGCGGCCAGACAGTGCCGCAAATTATGGAAGCTTGGCAAAAGCCCGATTCAGGATCTGGCACTGGCTGCTGAAGGTGCCGGGATTATCCTTATACGCGAGGTCACGGGTATCCCCAATATCGAAGGATTATCCGGCTGGAGTATGAGGCTGAATCGTCCTCTTGTGTTGCTCTCTGCAGATAAAGAGAATGGTTATAGAAGTCGTTTCGATCTTGCTCATGAGATAGGGCATTTATGCCTTCATAGGCATGTTCCGAAGGAGCTTCATGCACAATTTCATTCCCTGATGGAAAAACAGGTTCATAAATTTGCTGGCGCTTTATTGCTCCCTGCCGAGTCTATTGCCAAAGAAACATCAATATATCCCACATGGGATGAATTGCTTCTTTTAAAGAAGAAATGGGGTGTATCGGCTGCGGCGATTTTGATGCGCCTTCTTGCGCTTGAAATTGTCAGTGAAGAGCGGACCCGCGAAATGTTCCAGCGCCGTTCAGCACGTTGGGGACGTCGTGCGGAACCCGGTGATGATTGTCTTCCGCCTGAGAAACCGCGTCTTTTGAGAAGATCTGTAGAAATGCTTGTAAAGGAAAATATAATGCCTTTGTCAGGCTTGTTGAGGCATCTGCAATTATCAACCTGTGACCTTGAAAATTTGCTTGGTCTGCCAGAAGGCTACTTCTCTTCCCAGCATGAGGCGGCCAATATCGTTGAACTGGCGACCTTGAAAAGATTTCCGTCGAAAAGTAAGACCAATGCTTCGACGGAAACAAATGTGATAAAATTTTCGCGGTGATAACTGCCTTTTTTACACCGCCTTCCCGGTCGGACTCCCCACAGCTTTCACCGGGTGGACGTGTCCTTGCAAGCTGATTGAGCCGGCTTTGATGTCGCCGTCGGCGGTGATGGTGCCGGTGCAGTGGAGGGTGGGGGTGTCCAGTGTGACGGCGTTGGCTTTCAGTGTGGCGTTATGGCAGATGATGGTGATGGGAGAGGCTTCGGCATTGACAGTCAGGTTATGACTTTCCGGGTCATAGGACAGCACTGTGCCATCGCGGAATCTCTTGGCCCATATCATGCCCTCAGCCGGGGGCGGGAAGGTATCTTGTGCCACGGCTCCCAGAATAACGCCTTGTGAGGGGTCGCCCCAGAGGGAGAGGACGATTACCTGTTCCCCGAGGGAAGGTTGCCACCATTCATAATCTTCAGCGGCCCGGCGGAGCATGAAGGGCAGGAGGTCGGTTTCTGTAGCACCGATTTTAACGCGGGCGCGGTCGCCTTGCACAGCAGAGATCACGCCCAGCCGGGCCAGATTGGCAAGCTGCGTGTCATGCTCGCCCAATATACCGCGTTGTTCAGGCATGAATCTCTTTCCCGTTCACGATGATGGATGTGACGTCCGGCCCTGCTTCATCCTCTTTCTGCCAGATATTCTGTCCCAGAATGGCCTGAGCATGGCTCCATTCCAGCCGCCATATGGCGTAACGGCTGGTCAGGTCGGGCCGGAAGAAGTCAGGCCCGGCATTATGGATCCGTGCCGGGAAGACATTGCCGCAAAAGCGGTTCTTGTTGATGAAAGAGGCAAGCGAAGCGGCGGCAAGACGGACATTCATCAGGGCCTTTGGCCCGCGCTCCCGGCTGAACACAAGACGCGCCGAAAAGCGTAGCGAGACCATGAGCTGGTCCGTGCCGGGGTCTTCCTCCACATGTTCAAATTCATCAAGTTCCAGAAGACAGGCCGGCGTGGGCAGGGCCTCGCTTTCTTCATCGCGGTAAAATTCCACCAGCCGGAACGCCGGAAATTGCCGGGCAATCTGGTCTTGAATGCTCTTCTGAAGGGCTTTCAGGTCTGTTTGATTGTCGTGCGCCATTTGAGTTCATGTTCCAGCCGTTCAAAGAACTTGCGGGCAAATTCGGGATGACTGACCTGCTGGTTAAGCCAGAGCAGGCAGGGGTCATAAATATCCGCGCGGACAATTTCCAGCTTATTGCGTTCTTTTCCAATCCTTCTGAAAACGGCCTCATGACCGCTCTTTCTGATTGTATTGATGAAGGCATGTTCGTCATAATAATGACCATAGCCTGTCATGACGCCCTTATTATCGACCTTGAAAGGTCTTAGCTGGATGAAGGGAACGCCCTTCAGGCCGAGCCAAAGCTTCCCGCCGCTCATTTCCCCGCGTATCCTGAACTCCAGAAAGCGGTGATAGATCGCCATGCGGGGCATTTGCAGAATGACTGTCAGCTCGCGCGAGGCCTTGACCCTCATCCATTTTGTCATGCGGAAACAGGTTGCATAAATAGCCCGCTTCATGGTTTTTTCATCGGGGAGAAACTTGTCGAGTTTCTTTAATAAGTCATTCCAGCCTTCTTCAGAAAAGGCATTAAGGCTGATGACGTTTTCAATGTCTGACATATCTTACCAGTCTCCGTCTTCCTGCGAACGTGATAAGGGCGCTCTGGCTATGCCGGTGCCGTCAGGTTCGGGGTCATCGGTCAGCCAGTAATCAACACCACTTATGGTCAGGCGGTCGCGCTTTTTCAGGGTGGCAAGATCGGTCTCTCTGGCAATCATGACAGGATTGGCCGAGGTCATGACGTAACCGCCCATGCTCTCGCGTTGATATTCCTCATCAATAATAACCGGAAAGCTCTGCCCGTCCTGCCTCTTGGCCCTGAAGGCAAAATCATGCTCATCAAGAAACTGGTCCAGTTCTTCCCAGGGGAGGGCCGGCATCAGCGTTTCCGGGCAGGGACGGCCTCCACCTTGCCATCAAAGACAAAGAGGCGGCCAAGGCAGGGCGGGAGTTTGATCCTGTTGCCCTTTTTATAAAGCCGGCCCTCCATGAAGAAGGGCCTGAGCACGATATAGTCTTTCATCATGCCGCGGCCTGCTCCGGATTGGCAGGGGCAGCAGGTTCCGGGGTGGAAGGAGCGCGTTTGGAAGCAGGCGTGGCGGGTGAACCGCCAGCCTTGCCGATCATGAAGGATTCCGTCCGGCGGAACTGCCAGTCAATATCCTGAAAGGTCGTCAGCACGATCTTGCCGGAGGTGGAGAGGGTATAAGGGTCGGCAATCAGTTCCAGCCCGCCCCACATGCCCAGAAGCACATCATTGAAATTGCCAAAGAACATATCGCCCTGCTCAATCTGGTTGGTGATGTCACAGACATAGCCATTCACCGTCCCGCCTTTTTCCCAGATGGGGCGGGAGCCACTGACCTGGAATTCAAGCGTTGTCTTGGCGTAACCTCTGAAGGAAGGACGGGCCTTATAGACCATGCCTTCAGCATCGGCATTGGCTTCGGAAATCAGCGTTTCCATTTCCACAAGCTCTTCATAGGTCGGGTGCGGCCCGGCGAAATTCAGGGCTGTAATGCCGGGCATTTTGGCGAGGCCAAGGGGTTGCTTGTCACTGCCTGTGCCATAATAGCCGGAGCGGTCAATGGTCAGGGCCATGCTGCGCGCCAGATCAGCCCGCACGAGGGCTTCAACATCCATGCTGGATTGTTCCATAAGGCGGCGCGTGATGACTGTATTGGCCGCCGACGTCTTGGGCTTTAACTCGACAGAGCCAAAATCCATGGCTGAGAAGGTGGCCTCATCGCCTTCGCCAAGCCAGTAACCCTGCGTTGCCGCTGTCTGGCGGGGGATGGAGAGATTGCCAATCAGCCCGCCCAGAACGCGTGCGCCACGGGCAAAAACGGCCTTGTTGCGCAGGATTTCAATATAGCTTCCTGCCAGAACGGAGGTCTGGATGGCTGCCCCGCCTGTGTTGCCCGGCCCTGTCAGGCCGTTACTGCCTGTATTCATCGAGCCACTGCCATCACGCAACATGACCGCCTCACCAGAGACATTATGGCGCAAGACGTCAGACGGGATAATGAGGCCATCTGAATTGCGTTGCGTCTGTTTCTTGGCCGCCTCCTGCGAGACTTCAAATTCAAAGCCTGCTTCATCACGGGTGCGCGGGTCCTTGGCGGTCAGGCCCCGGACGGCACGCAGAATGGAGAAATTGCGCAAATCCTTCTGCGTCATGCCAATATCGCTATTGGGGTTTTTGAGCGGCTCGGCCTTGCCCTGTTTATCCAGCAGGACGCGCTGGAACTCTGTCAGGGACGCTTCAGGCCTTGCCGCAAAGTCAGCAGCCAGATCAAGAGCGTTATATTGCCGGCCCAGGGAAAGAATATCACTGACGCGCTTCTGATTGGCCCGCAAGGCGGCCTCTTTCTCGTCTTCATAAGTGCGCGTTGGCTGTGCAGGGACCGTGTTGGGGGTCCCGGCACTTCTGTTTTCAGCGGGATCTGTGTTCAGTGTAGCGGCGCTGGCCATTCTGCTCTCTCCGGATGAAGGGGATGAAATTTCAGCCTGACTATCGTCCTTTCCGGAAGGGGTTTTTATGTCGGGCGGTGACAAAGCGCGATTGACCCCGATTGTGTGATCTGCCGGGACAGAGACAATGGAAATCTCGGTCGGCTCCCAGTCTGTAACGCGGTAAATGGGCTCATCATTGCGCTCTTCGACCAGTTTCATATTATGGACGACGTACCCGACCGAGACGTGCCGGCGGATGCGGTCTTTCACATCCTGAAAAATCTCTTCAGCCCTTTTTGACTGACCAAAGCGGACCGTTGCACGCCCGACACCATCAGCATCAATATGGGCGCTCTCGACCACCCCGACCTGATCGCGTCCGTCATGATCCATAAGGAGCGGACCGCCGTCATTAATCCTGTCCAGCCGGACCTCTCCGGGATGATGGCCGAGAATCTCACTGCCAAACCAGCGCGGTACTTCAGCCCGTTCAGAAGAGAAAGCCAGAGAGATTTTCCGGCTGTCAGTATCGATCGTCTCAATATCAGCCAGAAGGCGGTTACAGCCTTCATGATTGAGGCGCTGGATGATCTGGGTAATATCCATCATAAGGCTGTTTCCTTGTTGTCAGGGCGTCTCATCATCAGAGGGGTCAGTGCCATCCATGACGGTTGCCTTTAACTGCCCGCCAAAAGCGACCTGCATGAGCTGTTCGGGAATGGCGCGGGTTTTGCATTCTTCAAGCCAGGCGGCCCAGTCATCGAGGACTTCCTCTGGACTTTGTCCACGGTCCCTTATGGCCTGTTGGGGGGATTTGATGAGGGCGTCCATCGCTTTCTGATTGGCAATCACGTCGGATTTGGGGTCAACCCAGTCCCAGCGGCGGCCATGGAAGGAAGACGCCCTTAAAATGGCCTCCAATTTCAGGGGAGAGGCGACATAGGTGCCGTCAGTGACCAGATTGCGCAAAAGAGCCTGTGCCATGACACGGTGAAAGAGCGGCTCGACAAGTTGCTCTATGATCAGGTCCTGCTCTTCTTTCCAGAGTTCCCGTTCATCAAGCATCCCGGCACGGATGGAAGAGAAATTGACATTCTCAAGGTCATTGGCAAGGCCGGTATAATTCACGCCAAGGCCAGAGGCCGCCCCACGCAGTCCTGCCTTGATGAAAGGCGCAAAGGCATTATCGGGAAAGGCCGGTTCCCACTTCTCGATGCTGGCATTATTGGGCAGTTCCTGAAAGGTGCCGGGGTCAGCGGTGAAGCTGATGCTCCGGTCATCATCCGGGCGGTCAGGCCCTGCATCATCATCCCATTTGATAAAACCCATTTTGGCTGCTGTGACGCGGGCATTCAGCGCGGCATTATCCTCAAATTCCTTGAGATTCTTGAGCCTGTAGAGAGAGGAGGCCGCCCAAGGGAAGCATCTTTTATGACCAGCGGCTTCCTTGCGGAAAAGATGGAAGATTTCATCAGCAGGCACGCGCTCATAAGGCTGGCTTTCAAGGCCGTAATAGGAGCCATGGGACTGGTCGCTTAAAAAATAATAGGCAATGACACGATCAGCGCGGTCATATTCAATGCCAGCGCGGATATAGCTTCCCTTTGACGGGTCATCACGGTCATAATCATGGGGGCAGCGTACGGCATCAATATGCTGAAGCTGGATTCCGTAAGGCCCGTCATTGACCAGTTTGATGAAGGCTTCTCCATCCACGGCCAGCGTGTTTACCAGAGTGAGGCAGAAGCGCACAAAGCCTTCGCGTTGTGTGACGTCGCAATTCCGGGCCTTGCACCAGTCCAGCCATGTGGCGGAAACGGCCCGGTTCAGTTTTATATCTTCCCTTCCATTGGCTTTTTTGACATGGCAGCGCAATTTAATGCCCGAGCCAATGATATTGGTCCGGCATTTGCGCACGAAATTGCGCATATAGGGGTCATTAAGCGCCATATCGCGCGAGCGTGCGACAAGGATGCGTCCCCAGAGCCGGACTTTCTCATCAGGCGTGGTCGGGGTGGCGACCCATGAGGCGGCAAGGCGGTCCACGTGTGCTGAATCAATCTGCCCGACCAGACGGGGAGAGGCCCATGTGGGGTTGTTTAGATAAGCATTGCCTGAAACCGGAAAGGCCCGGCTGAAATAGCGGACGACACTGTCAAGAACGCGCCCCATCAGAAGAAAATCCGGTGTTCGGCAAAGCCGGAGCGCCCATTTTCCTGGGCGACATAGCGGCCATAGACGGACCTTAATTTGAGAAGATCAGAGACCGCCATGCGTTTAAGCTCGCGATTGCCGATCTTATATTCCATCTGGTCCCGGCTGGCCCGGTTCTCAATCACCGCACAGATCGCCTCATAAGTCCGCCTGTTCTGGCTGCGCGTGTCTGCACCTTCGGGCAAGGAAGCAAGATCAGGCAGAATCAGCATCGTCCCGCTGGCAAGCTCGGAGACATGACCGTCAGCGTCAGTCCGCCTTAGCGAATAGGCAATACTCCCAGCTTTCCACGTGGCTGTCTCTTCCGCAGAAACATGAATAACCCCGCTTGCATCAGCACGCAGATCAAGCGCACAAGCCCCGCGCATAATCAGGACCGTGCCCACGCCGCTCTTGAAATGAAAGCTCGTCCCCGCCGTAAACCGCCCCGGAAGTCCCTGCCTCGCCACCTGTCACACCTGCTTGCTTGAGTTCAGGTGTGGGAGTGTAGGATGCGTTTAAGAGGGTTTTTATGTCGGGGAGGGACGGGGTATGAAGGGAAAATATCGCTTGCCTGTTGTAACTGTTTTATGTTATGTAACTCGCAACAATCGAAAGATATAGAGTGTGATTGACTCATTTGCAGATAAACGGGCCGCTGCCATATGGCGTGGGGAGTTACCGAAAGGATTTCCTGTTCAGATTGCCCAGACAGTCCGGCGTAAATTGCGCATGATTCATGCCGCTCAAAATGTGCAGGACTTGCGCGCACCACCGGGCAACAGGCTGGAAGCCTTGCAGGGAGATCGTGCGGGACAATATTCCATAAGGGTCAATGCCCAGTTTCGTATCTGTTTTATCTGGCGTGATGGAAAGGCCCATCAGGTCGAAATTGTCGATTATCATTAGGGGGGGGTATGAAAGAACTCGCTTATGTCACGCCGGGAGATGTCCTGAAAGAAGAGTTTATGGAACCTCTGGGGCTTTCTGGCCGTCAGCTTGCCCGTGAGCTGGGCGTTCCTGCAAACAGGGTTTCACAGGTGCTGAAAGGGGAGCGTTCCATCACGGCGGAAACAGCGCTTTTGCTGGCACAGCGTTTTGAAACCAGTCCGGAATTCTGGCTTAATTTGCAGAACAGCCACGACCTTGAAAAAGCTCGTGACAGGTTGCTTTCAGAACATGTGAAGCTGACTGATTCCGGGCCGCATTTTATAGGTGCATGATGTATAACCCGCCTCACCCTGGTGAAGTCCTGAAAGATGAAGTCATTACGGCACTGGGGCTGTCTGTGACGGATGCTGCCAAACATTTGCATATGTCGCGTGTTGCCCTGTCACGCGTTCTGAACGGCAAGGCTGCCATCAGTTCTGACCTCGCCATAAGGCTTGAAGCCGCTGGCGTGGGCAGGGCAAGATCATGGCTTTCCATGCAGACAAATTATGACCTCTGGCAGGCACAGCAGCATCCCCAGCCCCAAATCCAGCCTTTTCAGATTGGGTTGTAAAAATAGCCCCTGCAAAGCAGGGGCCACCGTCCTGTTCCTTAGTTCATGCCGATCAGGCCCATGACATCAAGCCCTGTTTCATGGCGGACACCTTGCCCAGCGAGTGAAATGGCTTCCTGCTCGCTTTTCCCGGAATCAAGGGCGATCTGTTTGAGAAGCCGGAAAAGCACATCAGGGCGGCGCTTGGCTTTATGGTTGCGAGGGGATGATTCTCCACCTTCTGACTGTGGTGATGATGCAAGGCGGGAGAGGTTATAACCTCCGGTCTTGCGAATAGCCGGGATGACTTCAGAGGTCAGCCATTTCTTGAAGCGTTTCGCCTCTGGTTTGCGGCTGGTCAGAACCAGAGACCATAGGCCGGACTCATTGATGATGTTGGTTTCTCTAGGTTTTCCATCGACACCCTTCATAGTATGAAGGGTGTAATCATCGTCGTCTAGTCTCTCTATTGCACGCGTTGGATTAACGATCTCAAGGATGGAACACACATCGGCAGCAACCCACCAAGGGGTGTTATCTAATTCAAAGATTCTCACTTCCTTTCCCTCAAAAGAGAATGGGAGCATGGAAGAAGACTGTATTTCAGAAGAGGGCGCTGTACTATGTCCGAACCGCCTGCTCAGTTCGCAAAAATAAGGGATAAGCGTTCCCTTTCCGCTGGCCGCCTCCAGCACCAGCTGGATAGCGTCATTCAGACGCTTCTGGGTAACTGTTTTATAGGCATTTTCAATGCGCTTGGCGGTTTCTTCCTGAATGCGGGGGTCTTCCGGTGGTGCAGGTGGCATGAGACCCACATAGTGATCTTGTACAGAAGCTTTAGCTGTGCTAGAGGTTCTCTTAGCATTAGGCATGGAACTGTCCTTTCCCTGTTTGGTGTTAGAGAGGCTTGTGGTGTTTGAGACCACTTGCCTCTCGCTTTTTATGGCGCTATAAAACCAATATGTCAAATATAAATAGCACCATAAAATCAAAAAAAGGTCGTCCTAAGGTTGATAGTGAAGCAGTGAATGTCCGCTTGCTTCGACCTGCCTTGGTCGCTTTGGATGATTGGCGGCGGGCACAAGGTGATTTACCCAATCGTGCTGAAGCCATTCGTCGTCTTATTCAAAAAGGCTTGGAAGCTGAGCAGGAAAAATCTGGTAAAAATTGAATATATTTACCCTTATTTAGGGATTAAATGTCGTATTGTTTCTATAAGCAGCAAGCGATTTTGCTATTGAGGTTCTTATGAAGACGATTCTTTCGGTTGCAATGCTTATGGGCAGTGTTTTGACTGTCTCTCGTGGTTATGCGGATGAACAGGTAACACCCGAGAAAGTTCTTGAAGGTGTGTTTAACGGGTCATGGGAAGCTGTGAAAGTTGAGTTGCCCCCTTATGATTCAGAAGGCAGCAAGAAAGTTTGTACAGCTGAAAATACATCAGCGGGTGTGCCTAATCATTCCATGATTTCTTTCTGTCTTTCCCAGAGCAGGTCAGCCTATAAGGATTTGCAATATTTTTTAAAGCAAAATGCAACCTTCCCTAAGGTAAAAGAGACAACAGACGCTATTATTGCCAGTAATTCCAAGTATGGTGTTATAAACTATGAAATGGTCTTGTTCGAGTGGAAGCAGAATAAAGAAGGTTATGACGACTTAAAGTATTTCTATAAAAAGCCTGATAGTGACAAGGAAGCTATGTATAAGGCGATTATGGGAACATATGATTTCAGCCATTACATTAACTATAATCAGGCTGACTTTGAGTATAAAGAGATGGTCGGTATTCCTCACTGATTTCCCGTTAGAAAGCTGCGCTGATGCAGCACTGAAGGCCCGTAATTACCCACCCGGCGGCCTCCAAATCCGTTTCTTTTTCAGCTTGGGCGGTTCTGGCGCTGGTGTCTCTTCAACCGGTTCTTCCTTTATTTCAGGGCGTTCCTGTGCTTTCAGGACAGGTTTCATAATTTGCAGGGCGGCATAGGCATAGACGCGACAGTCAAGGGCTTCGTTGCGGGCCTTGGAGGGTTTGACCCATTCGCGGCAGTTGACATTGCCTTTTCTGGTGACAAGGCTTTCTGATGTCAGTTGTTTGAACCAGTCTTCATCCCGGTCTTCGGGGATGTGCATATAGCCGGGGCCATGGCAGGAGGTGGCGCCAATGGTCTGGGCGATGCGGCGGTAAATCACCACCTTGGCTTCATCGACCGCCACCGGGAAAATATCGACTTTCCGGCGCGTCTTGCCGGAGCGTTTTCTTTGCGGGCCGGGAACGATGGGGTTTCCCCATGAAGGGCTGTATCCTTTCACGCCGAAGATTCTGCGGCCCGTTTTTCCTTTCAGCCAGTCATAGGCGGCCTGCGGATAGCCGGTCGTGCCCCCTGTATCAAGGCAGGAGGCGGAGATGGAAAGGGCGGTTCCGTCTCTCAAGGTAAAGCGGCGCGTCCTGATAATGTCTTCAAGATCATGAAAGACCTGCATGGCAAGAGGGTCGCCCCAGAGCACGCCATATTCCAGAGACCAGCTTTCTCCATTCATGCCCCATCCGACGATCTCATATTCCAGTCGGTCCATCTGCATATCCGCGCCCAGTGTGATATAAAGCACGCCGTCGGGGCAATGTTCCGGAAAGCGTTCGCGGCGTTGGGAAAGGGAGGCAGGATCGCACCCGTCGCCCTTGATCTCATAAGTGCGGGCCAGTGACACATTGGCAAAAGCCTGCACGTCATCAATTTTCAGCTTGTCGAGATAATCCTGTACGATGTCTTCCATGCGGCGGAAGGTGCTGTAGATTTCCCAGGCATGATAGGAAGCATGACCGCGAAAGGGCTTTGTGGCCTGCCAGCCTGCGCCCCGCTCTTCTGCCTGCCGGATGGCCTGAATGCGCTGGCCATCATTCCAGAGACTGCCACAATGTTCGCAGGCGTAACGGGCAGAAGCGGGGTCATGCTCTTCATGAAGATCCTTCTCTGCATCATGAAGTTCGGTCGAGCGCCGGCCATTCCATGTGATGCGGCTCCATGTCAGGGTCTGTTTTTCTCCGCAATCGGGACAGAAGACATGAAAATAACGCTGATCGCCACTTTCAAAGGCGGCTTCAATATAGGAGGCGTCTTTCAGGGTCGGGGTGGAGATTTCCACCAGAAAGCGGTCATCGCCAAATGTGGCAGCGCGTTGCCAGATGAGAGAGACAGGACTGCCTTCATCCGTGCTGTTATAGCCATCAACCTCATCACAGACGATAAAGGGCGCCGAGCGTCCGCGCATGGTGCGTGTCGAGCCTGCCCAGGCGAACATGATAAAGCCGCCGGGATATGACTTCATGGTCTGATTATTGACGCCCTGCCGGCCACGCGGTTTGGCAATCAGCCGGCCAATGGTTTCGGAAGCTTCTGTCAGGGGCGTGAATTTGGTTTCAAGCCATGTCCGAAGATCCCCGTTGGAGGGCTGCATCATCATCTGGGAGCGGGGGCGTTGGGCGATGGCATAGCCCTGCATCGCCAGAGCACAGGTCGTTTTCCCGATCTGCGCACCCCACATGAGTGTGACGCGGCGGCATTCAGGGTTGATGAACTGGTCCATAGGCTCGCGCTGGATGGGGCTGTTACTGATGCGGTAAAATCCCGGCACCTTATTGCCTTCAGGGATTTTCATGTTCCTTTCTGCCCATTGGGAGGGGGCCAGATCATCAGGCGGGCGGAGCATGGTCAGGGCAGAGCGGATAATGCCATTGGCCGCGCGCCAGTTATTCAGGCTCTTCAGGGGCATCGGAATCAAGGCTTTCATCAAGCGTGTTGGTATCGAACTCGGAAAGGCCTGTCAGGGCGCGGTCTATTTCCTCAAGAAGAACATGTTTCAGGGTCCGCTCATTGGTCTCTCCAAGAATGATGGAGGCGACGCGGCCGGGAATATTGCGCATATTGGTGCGGATTTCGGCAAAGACGATGGCAAGGCGTCGCTCCATCTGGTCAACAGGCACGACCATTTCAGCCGCCTTGGCATATTTGAGCTTTTCCTGTTCCAGCTTGACACGCGCCGTCTCTTTTTCAATGGCTTCAAGGGTCTTGAGTTCACCTCCGGCGGCAGAAGCGGCCATGTCCTCTTTCCACTGAACAACGGCCGCTGTATCAAATTGCCATTCACGCCCTTGACCTCCTTTCTGAAGGTAGGGCATTTTCTGTCCGACCCAAGCTGTGACCGTTGGCAGGGAAATGCCAAGAAAGTCAGCTAACTCCTGCCTGTTGACGATTTTTCCACCTGTCCCGCGGGCCATAAAATCATCATTTCAGACAGAAACAACAAATCGCTTCTGAAATGCCACGCACATGCCAAACCCCGGGAGGTTGGCCCCCCCGTTCGTGAAAAGCTTCCAGAAGGACCCATTTTTTTGCAGGATGGACCATCAGCGCGGCCTGTGCCTGTAATTCACAATGACTTCACGGTAAATGATCGTCACGACCAGAACAGGCAGAATGTCCTGCGGCGCAGGCAGATGAAAGCGGGCAGGGAAGCAGATCGCGCCAGCCTCTACGGCTACAAGGAAGTAAAGGACTTTCCCGACAAGTCCTGCGTGATCACACACCATATGCAGAAAGGCCCATCCCATGAGGATAAGGGCGGCAAGCTCATAGATCATTTGCCCCTCCGCAAAATGGCAAGGATAATATCCTGAAGGCGAATGGTCTTGATAAGCTCAATGGATTTGGCAATCACTGACCCGGCAAAAGTGCCACACAGAAATCCCGACGCACTGGTCCCGATCCCGAAATGCTCTGTCATGACAGGGGAAAGATAGATCGCCGAGATAACGCCCGTAATGACATAGAACAGACGCTGTTCCCATGCCTGAATGGTAATGGACGGAATGGCGACCAGCCCGCCAAACAGGCCGGCAACGCCCATATTCACGTACGTCTTCCATTCAGGAGGGACCAATCCTGCCATGTTCAGCACCAGTTCCGATAGAGGAAATTACGTGATACGCCCGTTTCCGAAACAATCCGCGCGATGGACATGCACGGATTGGCCAGCATCCGCAGGGCCTTTTGCCGACGCTCAAAACTATCAGGATCGCCAAGAGTCATCTGATTGCCTGCCAGACGTTCATGAAGCAGCCTCATATCCTCATGACCAATAATCTCGGCCACATGGATAAAATTCTTCAGACGAACCGGCACATAAAGCACCCTCCGCCCTGCCATGAGGGGACAGGAACGCGCAAGCTTTACAGCATGATTAACCCCGATCATCTCACTGATAACGGCAAGGTTCGACACAATGGCATCCTCCTGACCTTCTGGATGCCACATGGAGAAGCGCCTTTTTATTTCATGAAAGGACAATAATGTCAGGCTTTGACTGCTGCAGGGTCTTTGGCACTGGGTGCATTACCTGCCAGCTCGGGATAGGTCTGGCTGATCTTGTATTTGCCGTCAGGGTCGAGAACCCATGCTGTCCCCTCCCACCATGGCGCTGTGTCGGGTGCCGGCGGTGGCGATGCCAGCCAGACGCAACAGTGCGATAACAGGCGTAATTATGATACCCCGGAATTGAATTGGTTGTATTTGTAACGTCACTGTTTTTCATTTTTTACTCTCTTATTTTAAATACCTATAGCGAAAATACTACATGGATAAACTCCTATGCCTGCATCATTACTTGCTTTTGTTGCGCAGTAAAATGTTGAGTTGTCAATAATATAGGCATATGCGTTATCAACGAATGCGCCCTGTGCATTTATATTTGTTGCAAATATCTGAAAGGCCCGATTGGGAAAGGGTTTTGGAAATTTATAATTCCCTTTCGTAACGTCCAGTCGCATCCACTGAAAAATCAGTCCACCTGGTATCTTAATCCAGCCATTTTCCGACAAGTCAGACTCAAACTCGTTTTTTGAGACCAGTTTGGATTCAGCCGCTTGAGCGCGAGAGGATTCCGCCTGTAGGCTTGGAATTCCAGCATAGAGGGTATCGGCGTAGTCTTTGGTAATCGCCATCTGATACAGGCCATTACTGTCGATATATTCAATACCGGACGGCTGTGTTTTCCCCTTGTCCCTATATTGTGATTTAATGCCTGTGATTTTCAGGCTGTAATCATCCAGACTCTGTACGCCGGAAACAAGATTGGCTTCAGCCGCCTGAGCCCGAGCTGTTTCGGCCTGAACATCGTCAGTGGTTGCGATGGCCTTCCCTCCGACAGCGCCTCCGCCTGCGTTCAGTGCATATAAAATTTTACGATTTTTATCGTAACCAACAAAATTTCCATCATTCTGAAGTGAAAGGCGGTTTCCATCTCCATAAATAATATCCAGCGCGTCATTCGTTCCTGTGATCGTGTCTGCTGATACGTTGCCACTGACAGACAGATTACCCGAGATAGTGCCGCCTGTTTTAGGAAGCAAACCAGCCTCCGCTGATTGAGCCCGAACCGTTTCGGCCTGAACATCAGTTATAAACGCCAGATCTCCACGGGCCCCGCTTCCGTCAATATAGCTAGGGCGGCCAGTGACGTGATTTGTGTGCAGTCCAATACCACGTATATCTCCGGGGGCCTGACCAGTGACTCCTGAAAGAAAATTTTCGTTGACCCAGTCCCTGCTGGCCATGAGGAGGGAGCTGTCAACAACCAGCGTGATATTATCGCTATTTTGTGCGCGAAAGGTCAGGCCAAGCAGCATCTGCCCGGCGGTGCCTTCGCTCGGGGCTGGCTTGTATGTGTCAGGAAAATTCGCAATGGCGAAAAGTACGCCCTCTTCAGTCCATAAGCCAAGCTCCCTGATGGTATAGCCGCCCCGATCAGCCGGAAAGACCCCTTCGGCAACCCATTGCGTAGCATCATCCTGATTCTGGGACAGGCTATTGAGGTTCACCCGGTCTACTTCATGTCTGAGTGCAGTCTGGGTAGAAGAAGGACTATAAGCCTGTCCACCACCATCGCCGATGGACATGCTGACAAGTTTGATGGCCGGGCCGCCTGTCTCGGCAGCTGCTTCAAGAGCCAGTCCGGCCAGCGTCTTGATGGTTTTATATTGGCTCATAAATTCAATCCGAAACAGTCAAAGCGAGGCCGTAATTCACAGCCCCGGCGGAATAGGTCAGGCTCTCAAGTTCAGGTGCGGCCGGGATGACAAGCGCCAGCCCATACTGCACGGCACCGGCTGAGTAACTGAGGCAGGTGCTCCGCCGCCTGACATCAGTCACGCCCATATGGGAGCGGGCGTTTTTGGTGCGTTCCACGATTTCCAGAAGGGACTGCCAGAAAGCAGGCGTCAGCGCATTATCGCCCGGGTCAGCCACCAGCCTGAAGGTATAAGGTGGCGCTTTCGGCACGTCCTGGAACCATTCAATGACTTCCAGACTGACGCCCAGCGCCGTGAGCGCCGATTTGATAGCGCCAATAGTGCCTTTCTTGCGATGCACTTCAAAAGACGCCTTGATGACAGCGCGCTTCTGTTCGTCGCTCCAGCCGCTATCCCACACCTCCACCCGCCGGGCCCATGCCAGCCAGGGAAGCAGGACAGGGGGAATGCGGTCAGGGTCAGATGTGTCGCGTACATAATGTGGGATTGTGCCTAACTGGCCGGCCGCTGTCTGATCAATCGCGCGTTCCAGAGGGGAGGCATTACAGGGCAGAAGCGTTTCAGCCATAAGGCACCTCTGCCATTTTAAGCTCTATGGCTGTGCAATAGGGAGCTTGCCCATCCTGAAGGACAAGATCACCCGACCAGTTCTCAAGCACGACATTTCTGACGCCCGATTGCTGCAAGGCGGCATAAATCCCGCTGGTTGCCACCATGCCGCCAATTTTATGTGTGCTGTCACAATAAGCCTGCAAGGCCCCAAGGGCGGCCTGTTTTACAACGTCTGCATCCGGGCCAGAAAAGAGGTCAAGCGTTGCCGTGATCTGATAAGTGACGATTTCTGCGGCCTTGACCATGACCTGATCTGTCAGCGGCCTGATTTCATCATCATTAACGGCGTCCAGAACAGTCTTTAACAGGGCATTACTGGCCTGCCCGTTATGGGAGCGGCCCATGACATACACCACCACCACGCCCGGCGTGGGTGAGGTGACATTGACGTCCATGACATCAGGGGAGGCCTTCAAGGCCCAGAAGGCATAAGAGCCAATACTGCCCGCCGTCGAATAGCTTTCCGGCACAAGCTGGATCCGGCTTCGGAAGTTATCATCACTTTCCATGATGGCCGGTGTCGGAGGAATGGCGCTGTTATCAGCAGGCTGGATGACCAGGCGGGCAACATTCACATTCGCGCCCAGCTGGTCGAGGTCACTGCCAGAAGCGTAAGCCAGCATGACGCCCCTTATGGCCTCATTGCGCCGCTGCTTTTCAAGGGCGAGACGATAGGCAAAGGCTTCAATCAGCTTATAAGCAGGGTCTGATTCCAGAAAGGTCGAATATTGGGGGTAGAGCCGATAAAAGAGGGCCAGAAGGTCAGAAACTTCCTGTTGTGGCTTGACCGGCGTGATGGCGTTGGGGGCAGGGAGAGACGCCAGATTGATTGCATCATAAAGACGGCTCATGACACGCTTCCAATCTCAATGCCGGAGAGTTTGATCTTTTGCCCGTTAGGTCTGTAAATCCCGGTCAGGTCCAGCGCCATTGAGCCAGTGCCAGACGTCACCTCAACCTTCTGGACTGAAAAGCGCGGCTCCCACAGAACAAACGCCGTCACGACCGCCTGATAGATCGCCATGCGCCCGCTGGCTGTCAGCGCGCTGTCCACAAGCTCAAAAAGCCTGCTTCCATAATCGCGCAACAACACCCGCGAGCCAAGCGGCGTGGTCAGAATATCCCGAATAGACTGCCGCACATGCGCCAGATCATCCAGTGCCTTCCCGGTCTGTGCATGAATCCCTGCCATAAAGAGAGAATAAGGCAGACATGAAGGGCGTTTTTATGCCGGGAGGGGACAGATTTAACTGAGTTTTTCGGAGAGTATAATCTTGCTTTATAGCCGCAATATGCGTATATAGGAACTGTCGCGGGAACAATCCCCGATGTAACAATCAGGAGGTGCTATGAGCAGCCCCAAACGTGATGATTTCATTTTTATACTGGTAATTATTCAGACTATTTGCGCCATTTTCCAGACTGCGGGAATGGCTAGCGATTTTGGTCGGTGGGTTGTCAGATTAATAAGAGGTCATCACTAGGCGGTATGAGGGAGAGTTCATCTCCCTCATACCCTTCCGATGGAGGAATGAAAATGACATGGCTTCGTGAACACCCTTACTATTTGCTCTGGGCTGTAGGGGCTGCCGCCGTAACAGGTTTCCTTTACGGGGCTGTACGTGAATTTTACTCATAAGGGATTGAGATTATGACACCCGATCGTTTTCGTGAGTGCCTTGACATGTTCCATTGGACGCAACGCGGCTTTGCCCGCGTGGTGGACCGCAATGAATCAACCGTCAGGCAATGGGCCAGAGGGAAAGTCAGCATTCCACCGGCTATGGCAATATGGCTGGAAGGGTTGGCTGCCTATGTGGAAACCAACCCCGTACCAGAACGGAAATCCAATGCCTTCAAGGCGTCCGAACAGGCAGGCACTTAGCCTGCCTTGAGAAGCCTGTGATCATTCATCCCCTGATTCTGTCTGGCAACATAGCGCCCTATTAGCATGACCCTGTGACATATGGCTTTGTTAAGGTTTTTTCGGGTGTGTGTCTTTGTGATTTTGGAGAGTTCATGGACGGAATTTGACATGAAGCGCTTGGCCTGATTCCCTCTTCGCTTTTGTATATCTTCGCACGACAATTCTTTATCAATCTCTCCAAGGGCATCACAGCCAATGCTGGCACCCAATGCGAGAGCAATGAGTCTTTTCCCAGCGGGGAAGCGCCGGGATTCTTCTTCGATCAAGGCGCATTTTGAAAGGTCACGTTCGAGACGGATAAACTGGCATGGGCCTTTTGTTTCCGGGGATATGATTCTGGCAATATCACATGTGATCAGTCGGCAACATGCGCCGCATTGATTACATGGCGAGCCGATTAAGGGCTTTTGAGGGAGGTTCATGCAGCCTCTCGCCCGGCTTCATAATCCCGTTGGGCGTCTTCCAGTCTTCGGCAGGCCACATCGAAATAATGCGGGTCCAGTTCTATACCTGTATAGGCAAGCCCCTGTCTGATACAGGCCACGCCCAGCGGGCTTGAACCCATAAAGGGGTCAAGGATGTTGGGGCCTGCAAGCTTTAGAAGCATTTCCATCAGGGCGATGGGCTTGGCGGCCTGATGTTGTCTGTTTTTCAGTGGCGTTATTCCACGAAAGACGCCGGGCTGAAAGACACGCAGGTCTGGCTTTCTTCCTTTATGACCCCATAGAAAATACTCGCATTGTGCGCGGAAGCCTGCTTTCTGGGGACGAGCCGCTTCTGTCTTGTCCCAGACGCCAGAGCCGCGCCAGACCCACCCGGCGGCCTGCACAGCGTCAGAGGTAACAGGATATTGCCGCCAGTCCGTGAAGATTGCGAACAGGGCAGAGGGAAGACATAATTCCAGAGCTTTGCGCAGCCACATTTCAGACCAGGCGAGGTAACTGCGCTGGTCGCGCGTATCACCGTGGAAGTCCGGCTGGGCAGGGTTATTCAGATATTTACTGGCCGTTGAATTGATCCTGTCGCCCCTGAAAGCGCCGCCGGATGAATAAGGCGGGTCTGTAATCAGGGCCGTAAAATCTGGCTTCAATGTCGGTAAAATCTCAAGGCTATTGCCAAGGTAAAGGGTAGCGTTTCCTATCCGTTCAATCTTCATTATGTCTTTGCATTCTTTTTGTTGGTTGAGCGTGCCTGTTCTTTCTGGAAATGCGCCATATAGGCTTCCAGGGTGCAGTCACAGGTGGGCAGGCCCAGTTTTTCAGCCCGGGCAGGCCAGTGTTCCTTGACCCACCCGAAATCCCGGTGGCTCTTGAACATTTCAGACCATGCTTTCTGTGCCTGGCTTAAAGCCTCATGAACCTTTTTCTCCAACGGCGTCTGTTTCTTCCGGCTGGCTTTGTTCTTTTGCCAGTCGGAGGCCGCGTTCAGGCAGGCCATTTCAATCCATGCCACCGGGTCCGCCAGTTCCTGCTCATTGTTCTTGGCTTCGGCTGTGGCAAGGATCTGTTCAAGGGCCTCAAGGTCATCGCCAAGGGTTTTCATCCATGTGCCCAGAAGGCCGGCGCTTCCCGCTCTTGTCCGCCCTGTCAGGGCCATGATGCGGTGAATATGGTTCGTGAGCATCCGCCTGGGGGAAGACGCCTTCTGACAGGCAGGGGGAGGGACTGTTAATCTTATTTCTTCCTTGAGAAGATCAGGAGAGGCAAAAAGCGGAGCGTTTTGCAAAATAGATTTATCTATTTTGTTATGATCCCTCTTCCATCCTTCCTCCTTCATCTGCGTGCCGGGTTCTCCACCAGTTCCACACTGGTTCTCCACGGCTTCAGAATTCCCATGATCTGAAGACGCATTACGGCCTTCCTGCCCGCCAATGGACTCACGCAGAAAGACGGTCAGTTTCATACTGTCACAATAGCGCCGGATGCTGTCAGGCATGGGAAACTGGCGCGCCGGCTTTTTGGGTCTCTGCCATTTGCCAAAGTTTCTTATGGCGCCATAAGCCCGCCCATCGGCTTCATATTTCTGGATGAGATCAACACCGGCAAGCTCATCCAGAAGCCCTTCTACAGCCAGATTATCACCGGGGAAGATGGTCATCTTGAGCTTGAGGGGTTTCCATTCAAAAGCGCCACCATCATCAGCCTGTTGCCATAACCCTATATAAAGGAGACGTGCAAAGGCTGAAACCGTGACAATATTTTCTTCAGTCCAGAAGCCGGGATGAATGGAACGTATTCTGGCCACTTCATGAACTCCTTTTATGGTCCATATGGTCTCCATTGGTGGAGAACTGACAGACACACGGTTCAACAGGAAAGGGGAATGGGTTCGGAACGGGTTCCGAACTGGTGGGGAACTGGTTCCCTGCAGGCAGGGAATGGAAAAAATGCTTCAGCATATCCCTGCAATCCTCTGGACAGGGATGCGGTTTGCTTCAAGGCAGGCTCTCACGTCTTCAAGAGAGCGGCATACATCCACGACATGACCCGATGCCCTGAGCACAGCATGAAAGCATTTCTGGGTTGTGCTCAGGGTGCCCTTGTCTGTCTTGAGTTCTATCCAGAAAGAGCGATGGTCATAGCCGATCATAATATCAGGAATCCCGGCAATCACGCCGCGCCGCTTCCGTCGGGCGCCTTCACGGGCTGATTTTGCATTGCGGTGCTCAATAGAGCACCACCACACGCCCAGCGGTGAAAGCTTTCCCTGTTCGGCAATAATGACCGTCAGCAGAGAGGCAACGGCTTTATGAAGGTCATCCTCTGAAACCGGCGCGACCATGGGGAAAGGGGTGTGAGGCACCATCATCACATCCCCAAAGCCCGGCGGTAAAGATCAAGAAGGGTTTCTTCCTCTTCTATTTCCGCCTCTTCCTGTCGGCGTTGCCGGATGATCGTCTTGATGACCTTGACGTTAAAGCCGGCACTTTTGGCTTCTGCAAACACATCACGAATATCACCGCTCAGCGCTTTCTTCTCTTCTTCCAGACGCTCCACGCGCTCAATAAGAGAGCGCAGGCGTTCGACGGCAACCCCACCTACGATTGTGCTTTCCGCCTTATTCTGTTCAACCATGCTTTATCTCCCGTTTGTCCGCCCGCATCTGGTGCTTCAGTGCCCAGGTCGTTGCTTTCTTTTTCAGGGAGACAGACAGGGCCTCAAAGAAGCGTTTCTCGCTGCGATATGTCCGCTGCATGACTTCAGAAAGTGCCTCCTGAAGCAAGGTAAGCTTTTGCTGCTCCGTAGGGATTTTGAAGGACAGCTTTTCATCTTTGTGCATGAATGACTTCCTCTATGCGCCCGAAAAGCCAGCGCAGAACTGGCACCGGCATGGAGTTGCCCAGGGCGTGATAACGCGGGGCATCACGTGCCTCGGTACCGTTAAACAGGATATTTGTGTAATTATCGGGAAAGCCCTGGCATCGTTCTGCCTCAATAGGCGTGATGCGCCTTATGCGTTGCCCATTGCAGACCTCCACAATCTTGCTGGCCTTCAGGCAGGGAAAGACATGGTGAGTCGCAATCAGCCCTTTCAGGTTGCTATGACTGTCTATTCCGAAGGGCTTGAGGCGATCTGTTCTTTCAGCATCTGCGAGAGAATGGGAGGCAAGTCGCGCTTGCGTTTCAGGAGAGACTGGCATTGCGCCGGGCTCAAATAATAACGCTGTGGAATCAATTTGAGTGGAATGAGGGCAGCAGATAGCGAAGAGACGGTTGCGCCGTTGGGGTAAGCCGAAAAATTCAGCATTAAGGACACGCCACCCGATAGAGGCTTCTGGCCCAGAAGCCACACCCGCACTACCCCAGACTTGCCCTTTTTGACCAGAGAGGGTGGCACCATATCCTGCCAATGCCCCCAGCAGGCATCCAAAAGCTGTCCCCTTTTCAGCCGATAAGGCTCCCTTGACGTTTTCCCATATGAAGAGCGGTCTTGAATATCCTTGTCTGTCTGCATACTCACACAATTTTTGATAAATATTGATAGCCTGGAGCATGATATTGCCCCGCGGGTCCGCCAGACCCTTTCTGGATCCCGCAATGCTGAATGACTGGCAGGGCGTTCCTGCAATCATCACATCAATCGGGCCAAATTCCTGAGCGCGTTCTGCGAAATTATCCGCTGTCAGATCACCAAGATTGACGCTGCCAGGGTGTCGTATGGCCAGCACAGCGGATGGAAAAGGTGCTATTTCCGAGTGCCATAGCCATTCCCAATGAGGGGCCGCATATTCGGGGGCGCCAATGCCAGAGCATAATGAGGCGGCTCTTATTTTGTGATATGTGTTCATGCGCCGAGGCCACCATAAAGAAGCTGTGCCACCGGAAGCATATTCACGAAGTGAAAGTGGATGGAATGATTGTTGGTTGCCTCACTGTTATAGCAGTCTTCTTTGTTTTTCTGATTCTGTTTCCTGGCATTATTAGCGCCATTACGGGGGCATCTCCGGGATGGGCTATTGTAACGGAATTTATTCTGATCATTTTGCTGATTGCGACCTGTTACATGGGCGATTATCTGCATCAGCGTAAGAAGAAGCGGCCTAAAAGCCTTCTCAAGGAAGTTATGTTCTTTGTGGCTGCTTTCCTTGCGTGGCCATTTTTGGCTGGTCTGATCAGCGTGACAACGTCCGTTCCAGAGGCGATTTCCGCTATCACGGTCCTGATCTTTATAGTGATTCTCTTCGTTACCAGAGCGACAGGTCTCTCCGACGAGAAGAAACGGCCTTCGGGAAAGGGAATTACGGTACAGTTCAGCACCCCAAAAGGGAAAAATACGTCTCCACACTGGGTATCCCAGTCGGACCTCATGCTTCCGATTGCAGAAAAGGACGGCTCCTTTTCTGACAGAATGGACCGCACTGAAATAACCATTCTTTATAGCGACCGGAATGGTAACATTACAGAACGGACGATTGAGCTTGAGCGCCTGGATTATGAGCAGAAAGGCCAAACTATCTATCCGCGCCGGATAACGGCTTATTGCCATCTTCGTCACGATCAGCGCACATTTTTCCCCGATAATATCATGTCCGCCGAGATAGAGGGGGTCTATGACATTTCTATTACTGATCTGGACCAGTTCCTGATCGAGCATACCAATATCAGAAGGCAGACAGCCCAAGAGCAACATCTGACCATCATGCTGGACAGTCCGAGGGTTCTGCTTCTTTGTGGCTATGCCAACCCGGACAGGAAACCGACATCTTATGTGATGCAGCTTTCCTCCATGAAAGTCACAGTCAGGAACGGAACGCAGATCATTGATACTGTGACAGGCTTTTGCGAACGTATTGAACGGGACCGAAATATCACCTTTTCCCGTGTCATCAGCCTGTGTGACCCCGAGACGGGAGAAGTTATTGAGGATCCTGTATCCTTCCTGAATGCCCGGCGAGTGGTGCTTCCCAAGTAAGTCGTTCATCAGTGGCTTCTCACATTGGGAGGGGGTGATGTGTGTCGGGCGTAAAGGTCGGGTCTGAGTTCTTCGCGTGGAATACCGAATAGCTGCTCAATTTTGAGGAGATATTTGGTCGGTATTTTCCTGTCACCCTTCCATGCCAGAACGGCGGTATGGCTTTTCAGGCCAAGAGCTATTGCTATCTCCAAGGCCGTTTTTCCGGTTCTCGAACGTAAAGCTGTGTTATCCATAATAAAGTCTCATTATGCGACATTTTAAATTAAGTCAATAAGTCTCTCTTAGAGACCATTGTTTTTTTAAAAGTTGCTAAATGAGGATTTATGAAGCCACATGATACATATAAACCTGAATTAAACCGGGAACGTCTCTTGAAGGCGCGGAAGCATGCCGGTTTAACTCAGGATGAAGTGGGAGCCGCGCTTAATATAAGCCGGTCATATTTGTCAGAGATAGAGCGTGGTCTGAAAAAAGGACCATTTGAGTTAATCGCGCAACTGGCCCAGCTTTATAATGTTTCCCTTGATTTTTTGTGTGGCCTCGCGCCGTCTTCTGAGGGTGAGGTTATGGAGTATAGAGTCCATGATATCGAGGAGCGAAGATTGCTGGATATCTGGAGACGAATGGACAAGAGCGAGCGTCTGGACTTTATGAGTAGCTTGGCGGTTTACTTGAGTTCTGACAGGTCTTCTGCGTCTGTTTCTCATGTGAGCCTCTTGACAGAAAAGAGGCAGAAGTCAGGCTTTTGATTCCTGAATTCGATTCTTTCTTAGAAAAGATAAGGAATAACACCATGATAAATAAGCATTTTTAGGGCATCTATATACGTTTGCGATATAGGTCCCATAGAATGCTATTTATTTTGTCTGGTTGGATACGGTCGGGTCGCCGAACCTTATGTAATCAAGACTGACATTGTATAAATCCGACAAGGCACACATTCCGTCCCAAGTCCCATTCGTATCTCCTTTCTCCATTTTTGATAAGAATGTCCTGGCAATTCCGGTTGCAGCAGAAACCTCGACCTGACTCAGGCCCAGATGTTTCCGCAAGCGCACTAGGCGCTCACAAATTCGTTCTTTCATAATGGAGATAATGCCATAATCTGTTGTGCGGTGCGCTCTCTCTTATAGGGAGATTTATCTTTGCAGTCAGATAGTGTGGGATAAGGGTTTTCCTTCATTTTTTCAATTTCCCGTAAATTTTTATATAAAGTCCCTATATGAGACATTTTTTAATCTTGTAAAAAGTCTCTATATGAGACATTTATAATGAAGTCAGCAGAGAATCAGCTGCATAAGAGGACAATATGACACACCAGCGACGATACAGACGATAATCAGAAGCACAGCTTCAGACCAGTAAACCAATCACAAACAAAACAAAGGATTTGAAACAATGCTACAAACAGCAAGCGGGAAAGCTTTGCCTGAAATAGATAATAACGAACGCCGCCTGCGTCGTTTCTTAAAATGTGTCCATATCGCGAACTCTAAACATTCCAGTGTGAAAGAGCGAAAGCGTGCCATGAAAAAAGGCATATTCCTTGAGCGCCAGATGCGTAAACGGGGGATTATCTGATGACGAAAGAAAGTCATCTCAAATGTCCTAGATGCGGCAGTCTCAATGTCAGTCAGGAAATCCTTGAGGACACGGCCCGGCGCCTGAAAAGGATTATTGAATATCATGACTGTGAGCGCCTGTCCCGTCCTTACGTGACTCTTCAGGTCATAAACCATCCAGAAAAGGCAATGTAATCATGACCGTTATTACTGTCTCAACAGAGGTCGATGTTGATGTCGATTTATCTGAACTGGAAACAGATGATTTGATCAGAGAGCTGAATCAAAGAGAAACCGGCAAGTTTATAAACAATAAGCTGAATCTCACTGAACTCATCTCTGATTGTTGGCGTGCTTTTGAAAAGCAGGACCGGACAGAATTTGACTACCTCATGAACAAGCTTAAAGCCGCAGGAGACTATTGATGGTCAGAGAGAATCATACTCCGCCTGTTGTGGGTTATATCGCAAAGTTCAACCTAAGGTTGCTCCAAGAGCAGCGCAACGGTCCTTACACACATGTTCCGATTAGCTGCAATCAGGGGGAGACATACTGCATCCCTCTTATTCGTCTTTCAGATCATCAACTGGCTATGCTCACGAAAGATCAGCGTATCAGGGAATTAGAAGAGGGGAGGGCTGGGGCATGAAGGGCATCCAGACAGTACGCCCCTATCAAAAGAAAACCTCTTTTGAACCCTGTCCCTTCTGCAAGGGCCGGAGGCTGGCTCTTCATTATGGCGTCATAGAGTGGTGGGTCATCTGTCAGGAAGAAACCTGTCAGGCAAACGGCCCCAGAGCCAGAGGAAAAGAGATAGCCAGAGGGTTATGGAATAACCGGGCGGGGGAGAGAGAAGATGGCTCCTGAACTCATAACCTTTGATGAAGTTTTAGTGCGTCTGCGTGGCGGTACCGGTCGGACCAAGCTTTACGAGCATCTTCAGAAGGTTCCCGTCTTTGCCGGTCGTCCGACTTACACAAGGTGGGGGCGAAAATATCTCTTTACCCGCGATAATATTGAAACCCTGAAAAGAAGTCTTGAAGCCTCATGCCCCTCAAGCTCATCAAAAGAAAAAACTCGCCGTTTTGGTACGTCCACGGCACCGTCCAGGGCAAGCTCGTACGCGAGAGCACGGGAACTACTAGCCGGAAGCAGGCAGACGAATATCGTGCCAATAGGGAAAATGAACTCTGGCAGGAGAGCATCTACGGCACTAAATCCATAATTACCTTTCCTCATGCTCTGACAGCTTATCTTGAAGCCGAACCACGTTCCGAAACAACACGGATTCACCTTGCCAAGCTTTTGGAGTATTTCAAGGATGTCAGGCTGGTGGAGATAGGGCAGGCCCAGCTTGATGAGGCGTATAGAAGAATCCTGCGCGATGGAAGTGCTGCCAGTCCTGCAACCAAGCTCCGTAATGTGTTGACGCCTCTTCGGGCTGTGCTTGAGTTTGCAGCCCGGCGTCAATGGTGTGATCGTCCGGCATTTGAGCGTCCACGGATCCCGAAAAACAGGACGGTGTTTCTACGCCCAGATGAAATAAGGTCTATTATTGATCAGGCCAGCGGTCACTTGCGGCCTTTGCTCATCTTCCTTGTTGCGACTGGCGTAAGGGCTTCAGAGGCGCTGGAGCTGGAATGGAGCAAGGTCGATTTAAAGGGGCGTCGTGCGATCGTCTGGCAGAAGCAGGGGACGGAAAGAAGCGTTTACCTGCCTCCGGTAGCCTTTACGGCGCTGGTGGCGCTGCCGGAAAGGACAGGGCGTGTCTTTCGTCCCGGTACTGGCGCGGATGGCTATAGCGATAATGGCCGCACCAGTGGTGGCCAATTCAAGAAGGGCTGGGCCGGGGCCTGCGAGCGTGCTGGTATGCCCGGCCATTATCGGGAATGTGTGCCAAAAGGATGCAGGACCGTTAAAAGGGAGTTCGTGCCAGAGTACACGCCTCATGATCTTCGCCATACCTGGGCAACATGGCATTATTGTTTGCACCGTGACCTGTTGCGTCTGAAAGATGAAGGCGGATGGGAGACCATCAACATTGTAACGCGCTACGCGAAAGTCATGCCAGAAGAATACGGCCCAGCGATCAGACAGTTCCTTGATGGAAAATTATTCGCACAAAATCAGCACACCTTTTTTGAGAGAAGGTTATAAACCCGAATGATAAGCCACGTAATTTCCTATGATTGCTCCCTTGGTAAGGGAGAGGTCGCGAGTTCAATCCTCGCCAGCAGCACCAGTGGTCTCCCATTAAAATGGCACTTTTCTCACAGATTACGCTTTTGTCCCGGTAACAGGGTAATGAGCGCTTCGTGTCGTTTGTTTTCCCTATGCTGGCAAAAATAAGGCTCCGGTTTTTGAAACCGGAGCCTCTTTTATGAAGCAATGTTTTTCTATGGGGCGATAAAAGGATAATCGATGTAGCCTTTGGCACCATGTTCAGCACCGTACCAGAGTTTGCTGTCATCTTTCTGGATTGGCAGATTGTCTTTCAGGCGCCGGACGAGATCGGGGTTGGCGATATACCAGCGTCCGAAACTGATGGCATCAGCGCGGCCTTCCATAACAGCTTCCTTTGCTCCGGCGACTGTATAATCCTGATTGAGGACCAGAGGGTTGGTGAAAACCTTGCGGATTTTCGGCGATAATTTGGGTTGGGTTGTGGGCTCATCTCCCGCGAAGCTGCTATGAGCGCCTGACTCGCGAAGTTCTAACCAGGCGATACCGATATCCTGCAACATTTTTGCGGTTGGAACAAAAATTGCTTCAGGATTGCTGTCATCATTGCCTTGTACGCGCCCATTAGGGGATAGTCTGACGCCGACGCGATCCGCTCCAATGACCTTGATAATGGCCTCTGTTACCTCACGCAGTAATCTCATGCGGTTTTCTGGCGAGCCACCATATTGATCCGTGCGGTGATTACATCCGTCGCGTAAAAACTCATCCAGTAGATAACCATTCGCCGAGTGTATCTGTATTCCGTCGAAACCGGCTTTTATTGCGTTCTGGGCCGCTTTTGCATAATCGGCAATAATTCCGGGAAGTTCGTCTATTCTCAGGGCGCGGGCTTCTTCATAAGGTTTTTTGCCTTCGTACGTATGGATATAGTCAGGCGCGGTGGATATTGAGGGTGCTACAGGTTGTTCGCCCGTTGTGGAGGAATGGACCAGTCGCCCCATATGCCAAAGCTGACAGACGATTTTGCCACCCTTGTCATGCACGGCTTTCGTGATGGGTTTCCAGCCTTCAATCTGGGCCTCGTTCCAGATTCCTGGCGCATTAATCCAGCCAAGTCCCTGGCGGGAAATTCCCGTCCCTTCCGAAATAATCAGTCCGGCTGTTGCGCGCTGTCTGTAATATTCCACCATAAGAGGTGTCGGTACGGCGTCACGCCCTGCACGGGCACGTGTCAGGGGAGACATGTAAATGCGGTTTGATGTGGTGAAAGCCCCCAGCGTCAGGGGATCGAATAATGTCGTCATAAAGCACCTTTTCTCGCTCTTTTGCCCATGATCAAGTAGGAAAGATGGGCTTTTATGTCTGAAGATGATATTATCAGCCGCGATTAATTGTTCGGCTTATATCGAACAATATGCCTCGCAATTTTTAACGTCAAGGTAAAGTTCCAGAATCGTTATGGCTTATTCTTATGCACATCCTGATTTCAGTACCGTCACGCTTCTTGCTGTTCTGCGCGCTCTGGCGGATCCTGTGCGTCTGGAACTGGTCAGGCAGATTGATGCATTGGGAGAGGCGAATTGTTCGACATTGCTGGGGAATCGTCCCAAATCCAGTATGTCACATCATTTTCAGGTATTGCGCGCCAGCGGGATTATCTGCACGCGCACTGAGGGCGTGAATTATATTAATTCCCTGAGGAAAGAAGAGCTTGATGCCCGGTTTCCCGGGCTGATGGATTCCATTCTGGCGGAGTTACGGCGTCTCCCCACGCCCTGATGGTGCCTTTGGAGCTTCAGTTTTTTCCGAAAATGGTGTCTCTGGGGCTGGTTTGACATCCAGCTCTGCACTGATACGGGCCTGCTCGGGAATCCAGATCAGTACCCGCTCATTGCCGTCTTTAGTTTTGAGGGTGACAGCCACGCTGCCATCATCCCGTGCGGTCAGGGAATGAATATGTTCGTTGGGGCGGGCTACCAGGTTCAGCGTTGCGGGAGGGGCAAGAATATCATGATAGAGCGGGGCTGCTCTCCCTTTCCTGTCCATAGTGATGGCTGGAGCGCTTGCAATAACGGGCGCTGCGGGCAGGCTCTGCATGTCCTTATGATGTTGTATTCTGTGAACCACCACCCAAAGAAGCAAGACCACACCTACGATAATAAGCACCCCCATAATAATGACGGCGCCCAATAATGCTTTTGAGGGTGGCGGAGGTTCGGGAGTATAAGCAGGCGGGGGATCCTCGCCTGAAATGTTATTTTCAGCTAGAGTTTTTTTCATGCCTGTGTTTCCCATTTCTGACTCTCCTTCTGCTTCGCAGCCTTCGCTTTCTGGCGACGTCTTTACCATGACGGTTATGCCCGGTCAGTCTGGTGACCGTATAGACCGTCTTCTGGCAGAACAGAACCATAGTCTTTCCCGGTCGCGTGTCAAAACCCTGATCGAAGAGGGACATTTGCGCTGTAATGGCGAAGTAAGACGCGATCCTTCCTTTATCGCCCGGGAGGGGATGGTCATCAGCCTTGAAGTCCCGCCGCCTGAGCCCGCCCGGCCACAGGCTGAGAACATCACTCTTACCGTTCTTTTTGAAGATCGTGACCTGATTGTCCTCGACAAGCCCGCTGGGCTGGTTGTCCATCCTGCTCCCGGCAATGAAACAGGTACTCTGGTCAATGCCTTGCTCGGGCATTGCGGGCCAGAGTTTGAAGGTATTGGAGGGGAAAAACGCCCCGGTATTGTCCATAGACTCGATAAAGACACATCTGGCGTTATGGTCGCTGCCAAAACGCCTTTGGCGCATCAGTTTCTCTCAGATGCTTTTGCTGACCGCACCATAAAACGCACCTATCGCGCCCTGGTCTGGGGGCTTATGCCCGCTGAAGGGGAGTTTGACGGCTCTATCGGGCGGGATAAGGCGGATCGCAAGAGAATGGCTGTCGTGCAGAATGGCGGCAAGCACGCCTTGACCCATTACAGAACGCTTTCTGTGCTGCGAGGCTGCATCAGCCTGATTGAATGTCGCCTGGCGACAGGGAGAACGCACCAAATTCGTGTTCATCTCTCTCATGCGGGTCATCCTCTTTTGGGCGACCCTGTTTATCTCAGGCGTGTTCCCGCCGCGGCGCGCCAGCTTGACCGGGAAGTGAGAGGAGACTGCCTTGATTTTCCGCGGCAGGCCTTGCATGCGGCCACTCTGGGTTTTGTGCATCCCCGTTCTGGTGAGGAAATGGAGTTTTCCTCACCGCTCCCAGCGGATTTTGCCGGGCTTTTGGCAAGACTGTCTGAAAACTGATCGGCTTAACTTTAATTAATGTTTGACATTTTTAGAAAAATCTATTATCAGGAACACTAATCCGACGAATTTGACGCATCGTTGGAACGGACGTACCGTCTTTTCATTGCCGCGATAAGGGATAAGAGGCGGGGACGTAATGAGACAGTCCATTCCTTAAATAGCGTCTTAGACTGGGAACAGATCTTCGTAAGGAGGTGTTGTCCAGGTTCAAGGAGCCGAAATTATGAACTCTCCTGTAACAGTTCCAACCATCGGACCAGAAAATAATCTGACCCGTTACTTGCAGGAAATTCGCCGTTTTCCCATGCTGAGTGCTGATGAAGAGCTTCGTCTCTCCCGCCAGCTGAGGGATCATAATGATACTGAAGCCGCTCACCGCCTGATTACGTCCCATCTGCGGCTGGTTGCCAAAATTGCCATGAGCTATCGCGGTTACGGCCTGCCTCTCAATGAGCTGATCAGTGAAGGCAATATTGGCATGATGCAGGCGGTCAAGCGGTTTGACCCTGAGCGGGGTTTCCGCCTTGCAACATACGCCATGTGGTGGATTCGTGCCGCCATGCAGGAATATATCCTTCACAGCTGGTCACTGGTCAAAATGGGCACGACCGCTGCCCAGAAGAAGCTTTTCTTTAATCTGCGTCGCCTGAAAGGGCAGATGCAGGCTTTTGAGGAAGGCGACCTCAAACCCGAACAGGTCAGCAAGATCGCTACGACACTGGGTGTGCCGGAGCAGGACGTTGTTTCCATGAATCAGCGCCTCTCTTCGGGTGACCATAGCCTGAACGCGCCCTTGCGTGTTGATGGCGAGGGTGAGTGGCAGGATTGGCTTGTTGACGAGCATGACAGTCAGGAAGAGGTTCTTGCCGAGTCAGAAGAGCTGGATAGCCGCAAGGCGCTTCTCTCTGAAGCGATGCAGACTCTCAACCCTCGCGAACGTCACATCATCACGGAGCGTCGCCTCAAGGAAGAGACCTCCACGCTGGAAGATCTCTCGCATTTTTACAATGTGTCGCGCGAGCGCATCCGCCAGATTGAGGCCCGTGCCATGGAAAAACTCCAGAAAGCCATGGCCGCCGCGGTCCAGTCCCGTCGGAGGGATCAGGGTCTGGTGGATTAAAGGCTAGTTTCTGTTAAAACTTTTCAAAGAGCCGCCTCCGGGCGGCTTTTTTGTGGGCTTGTTGCCTGAGCTGGTTCCCGGGCGTTCAAGGCATGCAATCAGGCGAGATTGGTTGCGTCGCGTTTATGCGGGGGGATTTTTCTCTTCTTCTGGTGAATTAGTGGGGTCAAACATAAGATCATAATAGTTTTTGAGAAACTTTTTATTTTCTTTTATTAATACATCTATCGATTCTATTATATCATATATTCCGTTATATGCATATTTTTCCCCTTTCATTTGTATCTCAGACAGAGAGATATATTCTATATCGTTATATACATTATTGTCTTCTATAAAATTTTTAATTCCTATACAAAGATAATAATCTAGATAATTGCGAAATATCTCTTTATAATAGTGTTTTATTTGTTTGGTTATATTATTGTTTTCCTATAAAACTCCTTGCTATTAATATGACAGAAAAGTTTTTATTTATAAGAGAATACATTAATTTTTCTGTTGTTATAAGATATATTGTTTTTTATGAGAAATTATCATCAATTTCTATATTATTTTTTATACTTATCAAAAAATCTTCTTTTAACTTGGATAACTTATAATATTCTCTGAGCATACGGTCGAATTTATCTCTGGAGGCGTTAAATTCCCCTGATAACTTGAATAAAATATCATTCATAAGAGATTTTCCGCAAGGTCAGAGGCATCTCGGGCGGCCTGTTCAGCCGTCTGCTGGGCCGCTCTTGAAGTCTGTGTTGCTTTTATGGCGGCGTAGAAAGCGGCGATCAGTGTATAAGTGGCGGCAAAGGCCTGGACCCAACTGGCAGAGATTCCGCTGCTTTGCGTATCATGACTATAATGGGCGGCTGTGGCTCCCATAATGAATGTCCCCAGAACCACTAAAAACAGGGAAACACTTTCGGCCCTGTATGTCTTAATAAGAGATGTGTATTTCTTAAGAAAAGGAGAAGGTTCTGTTCTGGTGTCCATTATGACGGGAGCCTTCCTGTTCCTGCATACATCCGGTCAGTGAGTCTCTGATATTTCCCACTATGAATATATCCGCCAGGGACGCCTCTCCCGTCAAGGAGAGTCGTCGAAACATAAGGTGGTGCGTCTTCCCTGATCTTCAGGTGGCAAAAGGGTAGTCTGTATATCCTTTGGTCCCATGACGTACTCCGTACCATGTGGCCATGTCGGCTTTCTGGAGCGGTAAATTTCCCCTGAAACGCCGCACGAGGTCGGGGTTGCTGATGAAAAGGCGGCCGAAGCTGATAGCGTCGGCGCGGCCTGTTTCAACGGCCTCTTCCGCCTCTTTCTGACTGTAATCCTGATTCAGGATTAAAGGATTGGTGAAAACCTTGCGAATTTCGGGCGAGAGGCGGGGCTGGTCAGTGACTTCGGCCAGTGCGTAATCGCTATGAGGCCGTGCTTCACGCAGTTCCAGCCATGCCACGCCCAGTTCTTGCAAGATTTTTGCTGCCGGAATGAAGACGCTCTCCGGATGGCTGTCAATTGTGCCCTGCACCTTCCCATTGGGAGAGAAGCGGACTCCCACTCTTTCGGCGCCTATTGCAGCGATCACGGCTTCTGTCACCTCGCGTAACAGACGGATGCGGTTTTCGGGGGAGCCGCCATATTGGTCCGTGCGGTGATTGGTGCTGTCACGCAGGAACTGATCCAGCAAATAGCCATTGGCTGCGTGAATCTGCACCCCGTCAAACCCCGCCCTGAGAGCGTTACGAGCGGCTTGGGCATAATCGGCTATAATACCTGGCAATTCATCAGCTCTTAAGGCGCGCGCCTCTTCATAATCGCGTTTGCCTTCATAGGTATGAATATGGCCTGGCGGCGTGGTCGCGGAGCAGGAAACAGGCTGCTGGCCTGAATTGAGAGAATGAGCCATGCGGCCCATATGCCAGATCTGGCAGAAAATCCTGCCCCCTTTTTCATGAACAGCCGCTGTGATGGGCTTCCAGCCTTCAATCTGGCTGTCCAGCCAGATGCCCGGGGCGTTCATCCATCCCAGGCCCTGCTGCGAAATCCCGACGGATTCAGAAATAATAATCCCGGCTGTAGCACGCTGGGCGTAATATTCGGTCATTATGGGGGTGGGCACGCCCTCTCTGGTCGCTTTGGCGCGCGTCAGAGGGGACATGAAAATACGGTTGGGCGCCCTGACGGCTCCCAATTGAAGGGTATCAAATAAAGTCGGCATGATGATTCTCCCGGCAATGGAATGGCCTATGATTCGAAATATATCGAACTATAGGCCATTCTTTCTGTCAAGGAGGATAGTGGCAGGCTCGGTTACTGGGACAGGATGCCGCACCTTTCCCGAGGCTCTCAGGGAGCGAAGGGATAATCCAGATAGCCCTGAATATTCTGCTCGCCGCTATAGAGGGTTGCGGTATCAACAGGCTGGAAGGGGATGTTTTCTTTCAGGCGGCGCACAAGGTCGGGATTGCTGATAAAAGGCCGCCCGAAGCTGATCGCGTCAGCCATGCCCGATGCGACAGCATCTTCGGCATTGCCGTGACGGTAATCCTGATTCAGCACCATGGTGTGATGGAAGAACATTCTGAGTTCTGGCGACAGGCGGAGCTGGTCAGTGGGCGGCTCGCTCGTTTGTGTCAATTCACGCAGTTCCAGCCAGGCGATGCCGAGATTTTGCAACATCTGTACAGCCGGAACGTAAACAGCCTCGGGCCGGCTATCCATGGTTCCCTGTATCATCCCGTTGGGAGAGAGGCGGACGCCGACGCGTTCAGCACCAATGGCCTGACAGACGGCCTCGACCACTTCGCTTAACAGACGGATACGATTTTCGGGCGAGCCGCCATATTGGTCCGTGCGGTGATTGGTGCCATCACTTAAAAATTCATGCAGCAAATAGCCGTTGGCTCCGTGAATCTGGATTCCGTCAAACCCGGCCTTGATCGCATTGCGGGCGGCAGTGGCATAGGCGGCAATGATGCCCGGAATTTCGTCCAGCCTCAGGGCGCGGGCCTCTTCATAATCGCGAAGACCGTCATAAGTGCGTATATGGCCCGGTGCGGTGGAAGGCGAGGGCGCTACGGGCTGCTCGCCGGTATTGACTGAGTGGGCCATGCGTCCCATGTGCCAGAGCTGGCAGACAATCTTTCCGCCCTTGTCGTGCACGGTCTTGACGATGGGTTTCCACCCTTCGACCTGCTCGTCATTCCATATGCCCGGCGCATTGACCCAGCCAAGCCCTTGACGGGAAATACCTGTTGCTTCGGAAATAATCAGGCCTGCCGTGGCACGCTGTGCATAATATTCAGCCATTATGGCTGTGGGCACGCCTTCCCGCGTTGCTTTGGCCCGCGTGAGCGGTGCCATGACAATGCGATTGGCCGCATGAATGGGGCCATAGTCAATAGGGTCAAAAAGAGTGGGCATAGTTAAAATTCTCTCCCCCGGCAAACAGGAAACAAGTTCCACATATGCCAGACGCTCCGCCTTTCGAAGGCAAGTGTCAAATCACGTTTCGGACACTCACGGAAGAGGGAAGAACCGGGTCGGAGCGGGTTCATCCCCGCGCGTGCGGGGAACACCGCGCCGGACTGCCTCTGGTTGCGATTGCACGCGGTTCATCCCCGCGCGTGCGGGGAACACTCCGGCCCGTCTGACGATTTTTGCGGATTTTTCGGTTCATCCCCGCGCGTGCGGGGAACACCCTTGTTGGAAGTGGTTGTTATTCCATAAGAAAAAGCGTGTCAAGAAATCTACCGATTATATGCTTAAATTATAGGCAACAAAAAAAGGCCTTACCGCACCTCCAAAAGAAGGGCAATAAGGCCATACAGGACTGGTCTTTCAGGCGTCTCCTTAAAGGCACGCCATGAAAGACCTCGGGAGAGACTCATCTTCCCTGTTCCGGTTGATCCGTCGCTTCCGGTTTTTTCTCGTGTGACCGGAAAAAAGCACGTGCTTACCGCCCATAAAGGCGGCTCTGTAAGATGAGGAGGGCAAGGCTGTTATCGGTCCGTTCCCCCTTGCCACACCACTCACCGCTACAGAGGCGCAGGACAGATCCGTTTTCGATATTTCCTGAAGAGAAAAAGGCGCACAAAAGCTCCGCCGATTCCATAGGAAATTGGCGTGCGTACACGACTGGATGGGGTCAACAACCCCATGATATAGACATAAACAGTCATTGGCTGAGGTTTCCTGCAAAGATTGCTCAGTTGATGATCAGGATCGGACAAGGTCGTCGAAAAACTTGTTCGGTCCGTTCCCCTGCTTACGCTTCATAAAATAAACCCGCAAGGCCATTGTCGAAAATTTCTGATTTGCTTGATAGGGCTCCCATACTATCCCGGACCTTTCAGGATCCGGGACTATGTCTGGTCGTTATGTGACCGTCTATCAGAGTGCTTCTATGGTATAGAGCGTTACGGTTGACTGGGAAGCGCCCGTGTCAGTTATGAACAGAGTAGAAGGTCTGCCAGAGGGAGGCGTTATAATATCGCCTGAACAGATTATTTGTTCATTACGACTACCAAATGAAATTTTTAATCCAGGCCACACTGGCGGTGGCAGTATAGTCGAGCGATCGCTCCCTTCCTTGATGTGCCATACACTAATACGGAATTTTGGAAATGTTCCTCCCTGTATCTGTAGTATTACACCATCTCGATTCGCGGTGCCGGTGTAATGGGCTGAAAGCCCATCTGTGCCAACATAAAGCTGCTTGACGAGGCTGTTCTGGGGAACATTATTCTGGGGTGTCATAGTGGTGGGCCTGGGCCGCATAAGTACAGAAACCCTCTTCATCATTAAACAAGCCAAATGATGAGATATCTCCATGGTAATAATAAGCACGCTTTACCTTTGTATAGTGCATGCAGATCAGGGCTGGTGTTATAAAGGCCGCGTTTTTGGCGCTTTGCACCTTGGAGAGAACCCCGGCGCTCGCATAGGGGCTTGAATTCCATTCCGTGCAGAGACTTTCTATGTTAGGGTAACGCACAAGAAAAGCGTTTACAGAGTCCCCTGTGTCAATAATATTGCGTGGGTCGGCTATCTTTGTCTCTTAATAATAACATGAAAAGAAATCTATAGAAATATTATTCCCAGAATAGTAATCAATAAATTCCTCATTATAATCGCCGCCAATGCCAAGAAGCTAGCATTGTTCATTATAACCATTGGCGACACTCGGGCCTCCAACTTTTTCTGTTGGATCAATAGATTTGATTTTACGGGCGACTTTTGTGTAGACGTCAAGGAGCTTGCCGGTTCCGTCATCATTCCAGAAAAAAGGAAGGTCAGGTTCGTAACCGCCTTTATTGGTCCGTTCCACACGAAAGAGGATATTGCGCTCAATATTATCGAGGTTTATCGCAGGCTCATTCTTCATAATTTCTCTGATATAATTATCAGTAATGGTCTGATTGGCAATAAGCCTTTGTTTTTTTGTGGTATTTATTGATTATAATAGCATTCGGTGACATATCATTTTCCCATATGTAGAATATTTTATAAATTTAACGAATAATTAACTATACAATATATTTATAAACTATTTAAAGATATTCATATTTTTTATATTATTATTCCAATCTATATTTCATAAAACTGAAATATGAAAATATGTTCCTCATTTAAGAGTTTGTATATAAAGGGGACGTTTCTTTTTGGCAGACTGAATGTCGTCAGAGTTCTTAAAGGCAGGGAATCACGTTGTGACAAATCTTCTTCATGTTTACGGTATCAAGAACTGCTCAACCGTTAAAAAAGCTCTTTCATGGCTGGAGGAGCACAAGATTGCCTGCCAGTTTCATGATTTTAAAAAAGAGGGACTCTCTCCCGAGACACTCGCTGGATGGGTCAGGAGCGTCGGGTGGGAAACGCTGCTTAATAAACGGGGCACGACATTCCGTCTCCTCTCTGACGAGCAGAAGAGCAATCTGACGGAACAAAAAGCCTGTCAGTTGATGCTGGACAAGCCTTCTCTGATCAAAAGACCGGTTCTTGAGGGAAAGGAGCTGATGGTCGGGTTCGATGAAGAGCTCTATGGCAAGTTTTTTTCACGCCTTTCGTAAAATGGTGAGCCGGAAAAACAACAATTTAAGGGTTTTTTATAAAATACGGCGTCAAAATCGCAAAATTGTGTAGGCTCTGCTCTTGCATGTTCTCCACGCATATCTGCTATACTAAAATGTAATGCAGGAAGAAGGAAGAGGTAATGGCGCAGCATCCTGATCAACTCGCTCACACGCTTCAGACCCGTCATATTCTGATGATCGCTCTGGGGGGCGTTGTCGGGGCTGGTTTCTTTGTCGGCTGTTCTTCCGCCATTCTCAAGGCGGGGCCGATTGTTTTTGTCTCCTATATGATCTGCGGGCTGCTGATTTACCTCATCAACATCTCCATGCGTGATCTTGCGCTCAAGGGGCCGGGCAAAGGTTCCTTCATGATGCAGATTCGCGAGACTATGGGGCCGCGGGTCGGGTTTCTGGCCGGGTGGGCCTATTGGCTGACATGGGTGATCGTCCTTGCCGCCGAGGTGATTGCCGGTGCTGCCATGCTCGGGCCGCTTGTTCCCGGACTTCCGCCTCTGGCCATAGAAGTGTTCCTTCTTTTTCTCATGACAGGCGTCAACCTTCTGTCCGTGCGCGGTTATGGCGAGTTTGAATATTGGTTCTCTGTCATCAAGCTGGTGGCGATTGCGGTTTTCGTGCTCGTTGCCGTCTGGAGTCTGATAAAAGGGGGTATGGGCTGGGGGCCAGCCGTACCAGTCCACCATAATCTTTTCGATTTTGGCGGTCTGGTGCCCAAGGGATGGGCTGCGATTCTGGCGGTCATCCCCACCATTCTCTTCTCCATGACGGGAAGTGAGATCGTGACGGTCGCCGCCCTTGAGTCTGATGATCCTGACGGCAATATCGTGCGGATTACGCGCACCATCGCCTGGCGTATTCTGGGTTTTTATCTGACATCCATTGCGTTAATTCTGTGTCTTGTGCCCTGGTCGAGTCTGGTACCGACGAAATCTCCCTTTCTGGTGGTGTTAAATCAGGTCGGGGTTCCCTTTGCCGAGGGTTTTGTCTGGATCGTGATTTTCTCGGCTGTGCTTTCGACACTCAATTCAGCGGTCTATGTCACATCACGTATTCTTTATGAGCTTGCAGAAAATGATGATGCGCCTTCTTTTTTCCTGAAAGTTGACGAAAAGAAAAAACTGCCCAAGAGGGCTGTCATGGCTGGCACGATCGTGGCTGTCGGGATTTTGCTTAGCGACATGGTCTCGCGTGATCAGCTTTTTGCTCTGTTGCTGAGCATGACAGGTACGCTGATGCTGTTTAATAACCTGTTGATTGTGCTGGCTCGTACACAGATTGATGATGGTTTCCACTGGGGGCCGAAGATCGCCTGTTTTCTGCTAGCCTGCACCTTTGGTGCCATGTTATGGGTGCCGGAAACGCGCAGTCAGGCTCTGTTCGGGTTTGTGGCTATCTTCGTCATTTCCGCTTTCTCATGGTGGCGCTATCGTGGTGAGGTCGTGGCGGAAAGGGCTGACTGACTGCGCCTGAGGTCTGCCGGAGTCTTTTTGAAAAAGGGAGTGGGAAGGAGATGGAGGTTTTTTCGAGACGTTCCCGCATAGCTCAGCCTTCCGCTCCCGGCACTCTTCAGCCTGTGGCTCTTGTGACGCCTGAATGGCTGCAATCCTTCTTTGCCAGCCGCATGAACGAATTATGCGCCCGTTTTGAAGAATGGTCCCATCCTTTCGCCGTGGTCGGGCAACTTGGAGTGGTGGCTCCCGATAGCTGGCGGCGCTATGAACCCTTGCCCCTGATTGATCCTGCGACGAAAGCCGAGATCGGCCTCGAAATTCCTCTCTCCCTGCTGGAAGAGACAGGCATTAAAAGTGGTGATTATGTTCAGGCGACAGGCTTTCTGAGGGCGCGTCTGGTCAAGGGGCAAATCATGCTCCGCTTCGAGACTCTGGCTGTGCGTCTCCATGACGAGAAGGCGGAGTCAGCCTCGCAGAGTGACGCCTCCATCATGGCGCTGCTGCGTGATCTGCCTTCAGAGAAACATGTTTTCCCGCAAAGGGAAGGGGTGCGGCTCCTGATTATTAATCTGGGTGTTTCAGGCCGGCAGGTTGAAGAACTTAGGGTGGCTCTGGGCGCCCTGTGGCAGGAGCGTTCCGTGCGTGAGCTGGCTTTCTCTCCGGCAGATCGGCAGAAACTGCTCCAGGCTCTTGTAACGATGACGGAAGATATTCTCGTCATTCTGAGTGATGGTGCAGGCGTTGCCCTGTTGGAAAACAGTTATGTCATGAAAGCCATTTCCGCCGGTAAAGCCTATAGAATCCTCGTTTTGGACAACACAGCTTCCCTCAATCATGACACGGGTGAAAAACAGCCCCCTCTGAAGTCAGTTGCCTGTCATCTGGTTGATCATTTTTTCCCAAGCTCTGTGGAAGCGGGACGTTTTATTCGTGAACAAAGTAGTCAGGCCCAGCAGATACGCGAGGAAGAACGTGCTCGGCAGGAGGAGATGAATGCTCTGCGCGACAGTCTGGCACGCTTTGCCGATTTACCTGATGTTTCACGTAATTTCGGGCTTTGGCGTGGGGTGTTGATTGGCTCACTGATTGGCGTTGTCTTCGTCATTCTCTGTTTGGCGCTGGTCCATTTTCTGCACGGTTAGAATCCGAATCCTTTTCCATACGGCGTAGCGGTTTCAGTTCCTGGCTAAAGAATCACCGATAAAAGGCTGTAACGAGGGAATTTGTTCTCCTAGGGTCCGGGCAGCCTCGTCACTCAATAGCATAAGGCCGCGTCTGATGTCATAAGGCTGGGCATCAGGCTGGGAGTAGAGCCACTCCATAAGTCCCTTGAGGCTAAGTCCCTGAGGCTCGTCATAAGGAGGGAGTGGGAGAATAGAGGAAATCTGGGGGTCCAGAGACGTGATCATTTCATAATATAAGCCCCCCCTTCCGCTCTCGGCAGGAAGTGTCAATAAACCTTCCCTGTGTGTGGGGCGTGTGAAACTTATGGCGTAATGATCAAAGGAAACAATGTCGTTAAGGGTAAATTCCTGGCGCTCTGCGCAGAAAAGCATGATAAGTTGAGGGTAGCGGTCCTGTATAAGGCATAGTACCGCCTTGTGCTCATCTTTTGTTCCGTCAGCTTCAAGCATCGCTCCGCTTGATGTGCGCAGGAGAAATACGCGCGTCGTGTCCATAGGCGGGAACGCTTGCGGCGACACAAGACGTTTTTCTTCCTCGCTCAGACGTACGCGCCTGTAGGAAAAGCCAAATCGTTCTGCCTCGTCCGGGAGGGATAAATCAGTCTCTGCCACTGGCTTTTCGACCCATTGGCGGTCATCAACCATTTTTCTGAGCCGCAACAGACCAGCGGCAAAGAGTGTCTGAAAGAGGCGGTTGCGAAAGAGACGCGCTCGGCCAAGATAACGGTTTCCTGCCAGATCGCGGATATTGTTGCGGTTGAAATATTTACGCACAAATCCTGAGAGGGGCGTGGAAACGGGTTTTTCGTAATCGGAGCAGACATAATGGAGGATACGCCCTCCCTCCCATAATGTGTCTGTTTCGTTGTCAGAAGACCAAGGCTTGCCAGTAGCCGCACTCCAGCGTTTGGGCGGAATATCAAGCGTGATCGGATCGGTGATTTTTTCGGGATCTTTCAGGGCTGAAAGACGGGTCAGGAGTCTTACGAATTTATGTTCAGGCACGGATATGTCAGCGCGCCATCCATGCGTTGCGACAAGATGCCCTTTGGGTCTCTTATGATTCCCCCCGGTCCCGAACAGGCACCAGTGCAGGGCAATTGCATCTGTTGTGTTGCGTGCACGGTCAATGAGGCTGGTGAGGGAGTCGTCAGGATAGAGATATTCATCCACATCCAGAAACAATATCCACCCGGTTTTGTCAGAAAGGCGCTCAAGAGCCTTTCGCGTCAGAAACAGTCGACGCTCTCCGGCGGTCATCTCAGGCTTCAGAGAAGGAGCGAGAAGTTCAAGAGGCCATTTGAGAGCCAGATCCTGGATGATGGGCTTTGTGCCATCTGTCGAGCCGGCATCGGCGATAATAACGCGGTGAACACCAAGTGCCAGATGCCATGAGAGCCAGTCAATGATGCTTTTTTCAGCGTTCCTGACCAGAAGGACGATAGTGACGCGGGGGCTTTTAACGGACATTGATACGTACGACGCTCTGTTTGATGGATCTGTCAGTACCGACCCGGATATCCAGCTGGATGGGTTGTGCACCTGCTTCGGTGATCTGCGTGGCAATCGGCACGACGAGGCTGTCAAGAAGGACTTTCAGGCTGGCAAACTGTTCCTGCGGCGTTGCCTGTGGGGGTGCCAATCCCTCTATGGTAAAAAGGATATTCGGCTTGTGTGCCAAGGCTGTCTTGACAGCCTGCTGGAGAGGGGCCCGATAGACATCAGGCGGCGTGCCTTCCACGATTTCGATAAAAGGCTTTGCCTTGGGTGTGTGATCGACTTTCGGTGGCACAACCGGCGGACGGTTGGCGTTTGGATCAAATGTTCTCTGATCAATCGGGTTGCAGCCCTGCAAAATTGCGGCAGTCAGCATGAAAAGCGGGAGCTGGAGAAATATCCGGCTGCGAAATCCGACAGAGAAAAAAGGTGCAGGCATAATGTCTCAATTAATTGCAGGGAAGAGAGTGAAAGGCAAGATGAGGAAGCAAATGTCCGATAAAAAATAAAAAGCTTTTTAGCCCTGTTGTAATTTACGAAGGATGTTATCTAAATAGTAGTCTCTTTAAAGTTTTTTTGTAAGTGGAGGAATAGAGTCAATGGCTGTTAAAATTGCTATCAATGGATTTGGCCGTATTGGCCGTCTTGTTCTGCGTGGTATTATTGAAACAGGCCGCACTGATGTCGTCCCTGTATTGATTAACGATCTCGGGTCTGTAGAAGCAAATGCCCATTTGCTGAAATATGACAGCGTTCATGGTCGTCTTCCCGCCGATGTTGAAATCGTCAATGGCGACCTTCTGATCAAAACCCATAATGGCCGTACGATCGGCCCCATCAAGGTGACAGCGCAGCGTAATCCCGCCGAGCTTCCTCTTGAGGGTGTTGATGTCGTCATGGAATGTACGGGCCTTTTCACGACGCGTGAGAAAGTTCAGCCTCTGTTACAGGCCGGCGCGAAGCATGTACTTATTTCCGCGCCTTCAAGCGATGCTGAAGCCACCATCGTCTATGGTGTCAATAATGATGCACTGAAGCCCGGCATGAAAGTTGTCTCCAACGCTTCCTGCACGACAAACTGTCTGGCTCCTATGGCTTTCGTTCTTGACCAGAAATTCGGAATTGAGCGTGGCTATATGGTTGCGATCCATTCCTACACGGGTGATCAGCGCACGATTGACACATTGCATAAGGATCCGCACCGCGCCCGTGCTGCTGCCCTGAACATTATTCCTACCTCTACGGGCGCGGCTCGTGCGATGGGTCTGGTTCTGCCGCATCTGAAGGGCCGTTTTGACGGTACGGCTATTCGTGTCCCGACACCCGATGTCTCTCTGGTTTCTTTGGATTTCGTGCCGAAAAATATTCCATCCTCTGTCGAGGAGATCAATTCGGCTCTTCTTGAGGCTTCCAAAGGCAGCTTGAAAGGCATTCTGGACTATAATGCTGAGCCGCTTGTCAGCACGGATTTCATCCATCAGCCGGCCTCTTCCACTTTTGATGCGACACAGACGGCTCTGGTCGATGGCGGCAAGCTGGTTCGTGTTGTCGCATGGTACGACAATGAGTGGGGTTTCTCCAACCGTATGTCTGACACGGCGGTCCTGTTAGGGAAAGTCTGATCATGGCGTATCGTACGCTTGATGAGGTTGAAGTACGCGGTAAACGCGTACTTCTCCGTGCTGATCTTAATGTGCCCGTTCATAATGGGGTTATCACAGATACGACGCGGATTGAACGCGTCGTCCCGACAATCCGCGAGCTTTCCGACAAGGGTGCCAAGGTCATTCTTCTTAGCCATTTTGCTCGTCCCAAGGGCAAGGTCGTGCCGGAAATGTCTCTGGAGCCTGTGAGTGTCGCTGTTGCGAAAGTGCTTGGACGTCCCGTCGGTTTCGTGCATGACTGTATTGGCCCGAAGGTCACGGAAGCTGTCGGAGCCATGCAAGATGGCGATGTCGTTCTGCTGGAAAACACCCGTTTCCATGCCGGTGAAGAGGCGAATGACCCTGCTTTCGCCAAGGCATTGGCTGAGAATGGCGATCTTTACGTTGACGATGCTTTCTCGGCGGCGCATCGTGCTCATGCCTCTACGGAAGGTGTAGCGAGGCTTCTGCCATCTTTTGCTGGCAGGCTGATGCAGGCGGAGCTTAGTGCACTGACAGCCGCTCTGGAATGTCCCGAGCGCCCGGTTGGGGCCATTATTGGCGGCTCCAAGATTTCGACCAAGCTTGATCTGCTCGGAAACATGATCGAGAAAGTCGATGTCCTGTTTATTGGCGGGGCTATGGCCAATACCTTCCTGGCGGCTCAGGGTTATAATCTCGGCAAATCCCTTCAGGAAGCCGAGATGCATGATACAGCTCGCGAGATTGCCAAACGCGCCAAGGCGAAAGGCTGTGATATCGTCCTTCCTGTCGATGCCGTTGTGGCACGCGAGTTCAAGGAAAATGCCGAGACACAAATCTGCCCGATCGACCAGATTCCAGCCGATGCCATGATGCTGGATGTCGGGCCGAAAACAATTGAGTTGATTTCCAAACGTCTGGCTTCCCTGAAGACGCTGGTCTGGAACGGCCCGCTTGGTGCTTTCGAAATTGCGCCTTTTGACAAGGGTACAAACGAAGTCGCCAAAGTGGTTGCCAAACTGACCGACGAAGGCAAGCTCCGTTCTGTGGCCGGCGGTGGTGACACAGTGTCTGCCCTGAAACATGCTGGCGTGGCTCACGATATGAGCTATGTTTCCACAGCGGGTGGCGCTTTCCTTGAATGGCTGGAAGGTAAACTCCTCCCGGGCATTATCGTTCTTAGCGAACTGGGTGGCGGTTTGGGGCTGGAATAAAATTTTCCGGTCTTTGAAGACGGGAAAAAGGCGGCGTGATTTTATCACAGCCGCCTTTTTTCGTGGAACGAAGACAAATACGATTCTGTCCCCTTCTTGACAGGGGGCAGGGACTGCCTATATGGTTCGATAATTATAGAACTAATTCTATAGTGAGAAAGAGGACGTTTTTATGCCGACTTTATTTGACCCTATTCAACTTGGTTCTATTCAGGCTGCCAATCGCGTGTTCATGGCGCCTCTAACGCGTGCGAAAGCCACGAAAGCCGGTGTGCCAACGCCGATTATGGTGGAGTATTATACGCAGCGCGCCACGGCCGGGCTGATCGTTTCAGAAGCGACGGGCATTTCCCGTCAGGGACTTGGCTGGATCAACGGGCCCGGCATCTGGAATGATGAGCAAGTCGAAGGCTGGAAGCCGATTGTCAGGGCCGTGCATGAGAAAGGCGGCAAGATTGTCTGCCAGCTCTGGCATATGGGCCGTATGGTTCATTCTTCCACAACGGGCGAGCAGCCCGTCGCTCCCTCTGTGTCAACCGCACCGGGGCATATTCATACATATGAGGGTAAAAGACCTTACGAGGAAGCCCGTGCTCTTCGGCTGGATGAACTCCCTGGCATTATCGAAGATTACGCCAATGCTGCCCGTAATGCGATGAAAGCAGGTTTTGATGGTGTGCAGATTCATGCGGCTAACGGCTATTTGCTGCATGAATTTCTAAGCGATGGCACTAATCACCGCACGGACCAGTATGGCGGTTCTCCTGAAAACCGTATCCGTCTGCTGCGTGAAGTGACGGAAGCTGTTATCAAGGCTGTCGGGGCTGAGCATGTAGGCGTTCGCCTTTCTCCCAATGGTTCCGTGCAGGGGACGATGGACAGTAATCCTGAGGCTGTTTATCTCCCGGCGGTGACAATGTTGCAGGAGCTGGGTATTGCCTGGCTTGCCCTGCGTGAATCTCGCCCTGTAAGTGAATTCACCTTTGCCGAGACGACGGAACAGCCGAAACTGTCACCACAAATCCGCAAGATTTTCAAAAACCCGCTCGTGCTGAATCAGGATTATTCACCTGAGGAAGCTGAAGAGGCAGTTGAAACGGGCCGTGCCGACGCTATCAGCTTTGGTCGTCCTTATATCGCCAATCCTGATCTTCTGCGTCGTTTGAAGGAAAAGCTCCCTCTCCAGAAGGACGTTATGACCACATGGTACGGCGCTGAGCTTGGCGCAAAGGGCTATACGGATTATCCTTTCGCGCCCTGAAATGGCATTTTAGTTTGAACCAGCAAGGGTCTGTTCCGGTTAAAGCCGGGACAGGCCCTTTGCGTTTATGTGGACAGATTATGAATAAAGCGGGATTTTGTTCGCAGTTTTGTTCGCATTAAGAGTAATTTTTGGCAACACCGTCCCAAAGAACGCGGCTTCTATTCAGAAATGTAAACATTTCTACAGAAAATAGTCTATTTATAATCATTCCTGTCGGTTCATAAGCGGAAATTCATGCCAGTCGGAAAAAATAATCATTCTGTGAAAAATTATCGTCTCGTAGGTCAGGGGTGGCTTCGTGAGCATTTTGATCTTGATGTTCCGCCACCGCAACACCAGAGTTTTATACTTCAGAAAGGGGCAAAGCGTACGGATAATCAGGGCGAGCAGATTTCTGATTTTTATCCCCCGTCTTTTGACTTTGAAGATAACGTCATAAATCATCTGCGTTTTTCTTTAAAAAATGAAATTCTGGATGTGAGAATTCTGGCTCTATGTATGGCAGCGATTGATCCGGCGCCTATTGAAAGCTGGTGCCTGAGAGAGCCAACAAGTGCTTATGCCCGGCGGGCTTGGTTCTTTTATGAATGGTTTACCGGCAGAAGGCTGAACCTGGAGGATGTCTCGGCAGGAAATTACAGACCGGCATTGGACCCCAAGCGATATTTTGTTGCAGGTAGAGTGAACAGTCCCAGGCACAGGATTATTGATAATATGCTTGGGACGCCAGCCCTTTGTGTGATTGTCAGGAGAACAGACACTCTCACGCAGTGGCTGGCCAGGGATCTGAATGCTGAAACGCGTAAAATGATCGCAACGTCCGATCCCGCCATATTATCACGTGCTATCAGTTATCTTTATACGCGTGAAACGCGCTCTTCTTTTGCCATTGAGGGCGAGCGTCCCTCCGCACAAAAGGAGGAACGTTTTATGGAGGCCTTGCGGGGAGTGTCTGATTTTGAACCGACAAAAGAAAATCTTGTGGCCCTCCAGAATGAGATTCTGGATAGTCGTTATGTGCCAACGGATTGGCGGGATTTTCAGAATTTCATCGGTCAAACAGGTTATGCTGACGAACAGGTTCATTTTATCTGCCCCAAACCGGAAGATGTCGCCTCTCTTATGGAAGGTTGGTTTGCTCTTTATAATCGCCTGAATGATGGAACAGGGGAGGTTCACCCGGTTATTATGGCGGCCATTCTGGCGTTTTGTTTCGTCTTTATTCACCCTTTTGAAGATGGCAACGGGCGCACGCATCGTTATCTTATTCACGCCATTCTGGCCCGTCTCGGGTTTGGTCCCCAAAATTTCATTTTTCCGATTTCATCATCCATAGTGCGCGACCGCAGGGGCTATGAAGAAAGGCTCGAGAGTTTCTCCCAGCCTATTATGCACTATATAGACCGGGAGTGGGGCAAGAAGCAGACTATAAGTGTAAAGAATGACACGAAGCCTCTTTATCAATATTTTGATGCCACAGTCTTTGCTGAATATCTTTTCTCAAAGATGGAAGACACCATAAAAACGGATCTTCATAATGAGATAAATTTTCTCGTAACGTTTGAGAAGGCTATTCGTGCCATAGGAGAGATTGTCGATATGCCTGACAAGCGCGCGGCTTTATTGGCTAAATGCCTGCTGGGGAATGAGGGAGTCTTGTCAAAACGGAAACGTGAGGAGCACTTCAGCGAACTTACGGATGGTGAAATTGCAGCGATCGAAAAGCGCTTTCAATCAGCCCTTTTGCCGGATACAGACAGAACGTAGCTATAATACCCTTGATGCAGGGCAGGGTGTCCTTTTCGTAGCACTGGTCTTGCCTCTTGGGGTGATCAGGCGTAAGGATTGGGAACGGACCGAACAAGTGTTTGGAAGCCTTGTCCGATCCTGATCATCAACTGAGTAAGCTATAGGAAGCCTCAGCTAATGACTGTTTATGTCTATATCATGGGGTTGTTGACCCCATCCAGTGGTGTACGCGCGCAAATTCCCTGTGGAATCGGCGGGGCTTTTGTGCGCCTTTTTCTCTTCAGGAAATATCGGAAACGGGTCTGTCCTGCACCTCTGTAACGGTGAGTGATGCGGCAAGGGGGAACGGACCGATAACAGCCTTGCCCTTCCTTACCTTACAGAACCGCCCTTACGGGTGGTAAGCGCGTGTTTTCTTCCGGTTACACGACAAAAAACCGGAAGCGACGGATCAACCGGAATAGGGAAGCTGAGTCTTTCCCGAGGTTTTTCATGGTGTGTCTTTAAAGTTTAAGGAGATGCCTGAAAGGACCAGTCCTGTATGGCCTTATCGTCCTTCTTTTAGGAGTGCGGTAAGGCCTTTTTTATTGCTCATATTTTAAGCATATAATCGGTAGATTTCTTGACAGGATTTTTCCTATGGAATAACAATCACTTCCAACAAGCCTGTTCCCCGCACACGCGGGGATGAACCGGACACGAACCAGTCCAGACATCATCAATCTCTCTGTTCCCCGCACACGCGGGGATGAACCGCTGACCCATAAGGGTTTTCCAAGCGCCTAATACTGTTCCCCGCACACGCGGGGATGAACCGGCCCATTACCGGCGATTTTCCGCTAACCCCTGCTGTTCCCCGCACACGCGGGGATGAACCACATCCATAATGCGGGTGGCAAAAAGAATTGCTGACTAATTATTATTTATTAAAAAGATAAATCAAAATCTGCTGGACGGACTAAAAATGGCAGATAAGAATAATTTGGAACGAGTTGCACGACATTGAAGCTTATGGTGACGGATGAGTTCTAAGAGGCTGACTCAAAAAGAGGTTTTGGCTATTTTTCTGATTAATCTGCGCATATGAGCGATGAGGAGCCATGCTTTTGATGAAGCTGTTGTTGCCTCGACGTCCCTTGCAAGTCGTCTACAACGTCCTATCCAAGCAAAGCTGCGTTCGACGATCCAGCGTTTGGGCAGAACCACAAAAGCCTTTTTAAGGTCAAAGCGCTTTACGATCTCCATTTTCCATTCTTCCAGCCTGCAAAGATTGTGCCTCAATTTGGGGCCGGCATATCCTCCATCACCAATGATTTTCCTCAACCAGGGGAATAAATTCCGGGTTCTTTCAATGACCAACAAGGCTCCATCACGTTCCTGAAAATCAGCAGAATGAACAACTGCCGTAATGATATGTCTCTGGGGGGCGGTCAGGATATGACGTTTGCGTCCCTTGATCCTCTTTCCAGCATCATAGATAGCCACGTGGACCGCCATTTTCTGCCGTTTTGACAGACTGGCTGTCAATGATACCAACACTCGGCGTTGCTTCCTTTCCCTCCTGCTCACGCGACATCATGACCAGAAGATGATTTGATGCTTTCCCAGCGTCCTGCTCTGAGCCATTTGTAAAAATAGCCATGAACCGTTGTGAAAGGCGAAAAATGAGGAGGGAGCTGTCTCCATTGACAACCCGTCGTCACAATATAAGCAAAGCCTCAACAACACGACGCAGATCTGTATGTCTGGGTCTGCCAAGTCTTTTGGAACGCAGCATCATAGGCTCTATCAGAACCCATTTCTCATCACGTAAATCACTTGCATATATCAGATCATCGCGACGATACTGCCGGCGGGTAGCTTCAGTCCAGGCCATTAAATATCCATTGTGTTTTTGTTCAACAACAATGAATCATATCCTTCTGAAATCACTCAATCCTTTTTTCGGTCAGACGCTAAGGATAAATTGAAGATTCGTCTCATAAGTCAGGAAATAATTTTTTATTCATTCCGACCGCCATAGCGACCAAAGACATAAGCGAGGGAACTGCTGATTAGCGTTACCATACTGTCAATTATTTTGGTCCAGACCATGGTGTGGGAAGGCCATATACCGTCAAAAAGCGCGCTTATTGCAATAACAACCATGCCGGTGGCAACAACTAAGAACGCTATAGTCATCGGAGCGCAATCATGTCCGCCTATGAAACGCCCGATCCATCCGAGCTTTTTCTTAAGCATCTCTTCGTCATGTTTATGCTGTTCTTTACACTCTTCTAACTGTGTGGTCTTTTTAGCCTGTTTTATGGACTCCTCATAAGAATCCACTTCCTGGTTTTGATCAGTAGACTCTTTTTTGAGTTCACTCCTGTTCATGTTCTTAAACTGAATAGCCTGCGTCTCTGAACTCATATCCAATACGATAGCCAATTACGTCTTTGGATACAGCAAACATATCAGCCAAGTCTGGAATGCGGACTTTATCGACATATTTTATCAGCATGAACCGGGGAACAAGGAGATGTGCAGCAAAAGCATTTGCTTCTTTTTCCCTGAAGTCACTGTTTTCACTTTCAGTATACCGAAGAAGTACCCGGTAGTCCTCGGTACGAGCCCAGTCCTTATGTAAACATGCGTGCCCTAACTCATGCGCGATTGTAAATGTCTGTCGTTTGGAAGGATCATCAGCATTTACATAAATAGCATTTTCGGAGGGATCATAGAATCCCGAAACATTCTTGGATTTGGTGCCGAAGGTTACGAACTTGACGTTTATATCAAGAGCTTTTGCTATTTTTAGTGGATCAACGGGAGGCTCTTTACACCCGAATTGTTCGAGTAGTCTTTGAACCTCTTTCATGACCTTGGGGTAGTCTGGTTTATGATCTGTCATGACAAAAATCCAACTGACATGATTTACAAATATTTACATTAAACTTCGTATATTCTTTAGCGCTATATAAAAGATAAATGCTATTTTACCAGCACAATTTTTACCTTTTGGGAAGGCTGGATATCCTTACAGACTATGCACGTCTCATAGCGCTAGATAGCTCATACCTAATTGTGTGCGAAATATAAACGTTTTCGCGAAGTGTACAGAAATCACCTGCTGTCCCTTTTAGAGGCATGACGGGCGCTTCTTTTCCTCTGTGGTCTTGGTCTGTAGGGCCGGGGAATATGCTATCCCTCCACATGAGACCGAGACAACTCTCCAAAAAGCGTCGTGGCCACTATAGAACTCAAACATGGCATGCTTCCCTATCTCGCGCTAAAAATTTTAAATATAGATTTTCCATAAAACAAGCTATTTATGCAACTTATTGATTGTTAAAAATATGGACACTACCATGTGATCTCTTTATAACACGAAACGCCTCTTTTTTCAAGAGTATGAAACCTTTTCCTTATATCGTGGCTCCAATGCAAGGACGAATGCGTTATTGGGTGTGCTGCCTTTAAGGCGCGAGAGTGCGTGTCAGCTCGTAAAGGGCTACGGCAGAGGCGTTGGAGACGTTCAGGCTTTCCATCGTGCCGGGCATGTGGATGGAGGCGATTTCGTCGCAGGTTTCGCGCGTCAGGCGCCTCAGTCCCGCACCTTCAGCGCCAAGCACCAGAGCGACGCGGCGGTCGCCCAGAGTTTCACGACGCAGAGGCGTACCTCCGGCATCAAGGCCGATTACCCATAACCCGGCATTCTGAAGCTGGGCCAAAGCCCGGGAGAGGTTGGTCTCACGCAGGAGGGGCACAATATCCAGCCCGCCAGAGGCTGCCTTGGCCATAGTTCCGGTTTCAGGGGGGGTATTGCGGTCCTGCACCAGCACGCCAGCAGCGCCAAAAGCTGCCGCAGAGCGCAGGATAGCGCCGATATTGCGGGGGTCAGTTACCTGATCCAGCACCAGAACAGGGCCTTCGCGCTCAAGAGCTTCTTCAATGGTCAGCGGTTCCAGCGGCGAGACATGGAGACACACACCTTGATGCACCGCGTCCCGACCACAAAGGGAATCAAGCTGCTCGCGTGTGACGATGCGGGGTTGTAGGACAAGATTATCCGGCAGATTGCCAGCGGCTTCACGCGTGGCCAGAAGTTCATGGGCCTGTCTGTGCGGGTTTTCCAGCGCGGCGGAAACGGCATGAAGGCCGTAAATCCAGTAATCACCTTGTGCCACAGCGTGTGAGCGCTGGCGTGTGGGTGTGCGCTTTTCATGACGTCGTGAAAGATCAGTCACGGGAGAGGAGGAACGGGGAGAGCGATATAGAGGTTTTCTAGCCATAAATGTCTCTATAATCATCTTCTCTCCATTGACATAGTGTGAAATCACATTTATTAAACGCCAAGCTTCTGGAGGGGTGCCCGAGTGGCTAAAGGGGGCGGACTGTAAATCCGCTGGCGTACGCCTACGTTGGTTCGAATCCAACCCCCTCCACCAGATTTTTCCTTATAATCCTATGTGATGATCTGCGACTCTGGCCGAGATGCGGAGGCCTTGAGGTCGTTTTCTGCTTTGTAGAAAAATGCAAAAATGCCCCGTGACAGTGTTCCACGAGGCATTTCCTGTTTTTCTGAAGGGGAATTATTTTCCTTTATAAGGCTTGAAGCCATATTCGGCGAAAATGGCCAGTCCTTCAGGCGAGCGGATGAAATCCAGCCAGCGTTGGGCGGCCTCGGGGTGAGGGGCGTCCTTTACGAGCGCACCAGCATAAATGGCTGTGGCGTTCTGGTTGTCGGGGATGGCAATAGACGCAATGGGATGTCCGGCTTTCTCCTGAAACAGGGCTTCAGACTGCCATGTCACGCCTGCCTGCACCTTGCCCTGCATCAGCCATAAGGGCGTCTGGCGGTGGTGGATACGGGTCAGGATCGTGGTGCCTTGCGCCACTTTTGTTTCATAGACCATTTTGGCGAGTGCTTTGCCACCAGCATTGGTCAGAGCGGTTTTGATCTGCCGTGCGATCCCTTCAAAGGCGGGGTCCGGCATGGCGAGTATTACATCAGGGCGGCCGAGATCAGCCAGTCCCTTAATCCCGGCTGGATTGCCAGCGGGAATCATGATCGTCAGATTGTTGGTGACGTAAGGAACAGCGGGGCCGACCAGAAGACCATCCTTGATCTGTTTGGAAACGGCTTTCAGTCCAGCAAAATAGAGATCCGGTTTTACAGTCCATGTCATGTTTCCAACTGTGACAGTGCCCCCGGCCTTGATTTGTTCAATCAGGCGACCGGGAGGGATGGTTTCCCAGTAAATATGGCCCTTATAGTCTGGGTAGCGTTTCTCGAACGCGGCTATCAGTGGGGCCATGGCAAAGTAATAATTCCCCCCTACATAGAGGGAGAGGGAAGGATTTGCCGGATTGCCATGGAAATCGGCCAGATTGTCAGCGTCAGGGATTGTAAAGTTCAGTCCGCGATCAGTAGCGTCATTATTGGCGCCATTCTGCCAGGGTGGGAAAAAGCCGTTTTCCTGGGAAGAGACCTGAGCGTGGGCTGAAAAACCGCCCAGTACACCGGAGAGCATGATGAGGGCGGCAAGGGTTGGTTTGAAGGGATTCATGAGTAAAACTTCCTGGAAAAATCTGCGTCAGAACAGCATGAAGCCATAACCCTGCTGCTCAAGGACGCTGACGGTGAGAAGTGAGGAATAGGAGAGGCTTACATCCTTGCTGATCTGGCTGTAATCAAAATGGTTTTCAGGTATGGCCTGCCCGCAGGCGGTCACATCAACACCCGCCTTGCGCAGCTCGGCTAGCAGGGGCAGGTTGGGATTATCCACCTTGTAGCGGGCGCGGTAGGCGTCATTTGTCATGACCAGAGGCGTTGCCTTGCCCGAGACGACCGCCACGATTTTAAGGTGACTGAGGGGCACGCCTGCGGCTGTGTAAAGATTGACAGTGCGGGCCACATGGTCCAGCCCGGAATTGACTTTGCTCGGGTCATTGCCGCCATTGATCAGCATGAAGATGATCTTGTAGGTCTGGTGTGGGTCAGGCCTGTAGGATGTTTTATCAAGCACATGAATCTCGCCATAATTATGGATGGTCGGCGATGTCCAGAACCCTTTCTGCTCCCAAGGGGCAGAAGGAGCCGCGCCTGAGGTTGTTGTCCCTGGTGAGGCTGACTCTGGAGCTGCCGGGACCGTATCAGCCAGAGCTGTTCCTGCCGAGGCCTGATAGATCAGGCCAGCAGCAGCGAGTGCCATTGTGGAGAAGGAGACGAAACGTTTCATTGAGAAAATTCCTGTTCAGGGGAAAAATGTTACTTCAGGGAGATGGTGAAGGACTTGCCATCAACATCGGTCAGGCGCAATGCTTTGGCGGCAGAGCAATCCTGCCCCTGCGGGCAGGGTAGCGTGATGGTGGCCTTTGCACCCATGGGGGCCTTGATGCCAAAGGGGCCTGTCATGAATTTGTTATAGGCATAGTCATTGACGAAGGCTGATGGCGGCAGGGCTGACAGTTCTTTCTCTCCCCATTGCACGATGGGCTGCTTTTGCTCATCCAGCAAGCTGGCGCGGACGACATGTACAGGTGCTTCAGGTGTGCCGGCATCAAGATAGACGTGGAAGCGCACATTGCCTTCGCCATCAATCAGGGCATGATCCAGGCTGAGGTGATGTACGGTAGGGCTGGTCGGACCGCCGTGGAATGGTGTGATGACCGAGCCACGATAATAGCTGTAGGTTGTCACGTCGAACAGGGCGACAAAAGCGAAAATACCAATGCTGATATGCTGCAATGTCCGGGGTGGGATGATATCCAGCGGCAGGGCGCCAGATGCCAGACGGAACCATGCTTTCTGTGCGAGAGCGGGGTTGCGCTTTAGCAAGTAGTTATCGACCGAATAGGCCTGACCGCCGGCCAGAAGCAGGGTTGCTCCCATTGCCAGATTACAGGCGGCCATGGTCCATTCATCAATACATGTAGCGCCCTGCCAGCCAAAAAGCAGCATGAGCAGGACGGCAAACCCCATAGATACCAGAGCGGCAAATCGTGTCAGATAGCCAATCATCAGCATCAGCCCGATTATCAGCTCTGCTGCACTGAAAAGAATGACCGCTGTATAGAGGAGCCAGAAATGCTGGAGGATGTAGCTGACGACATGTTCCATGCCCAGAAGTGCCCCGGGCATGGCCGTCTGGAATTTGTTGGCCATCCAGGGATGGTGGAATGGGTTCAGCTTGTTGGGAGCGTAAATAAAGCGGCGTGAACCACCACCCCAATAAATGAAGCCCTGAATAAAACGGATGGAAAGAAGGCCGAGCCCAAAAAAGAGCCAGTTACCAGGTTTGGTTATGGTGGGCGGCTCTTTACTGTCTTTAGTGTTTTCTGTGAGTGCCATGTTTTTTTCCTAGAATGACGTTCTCTTTCCCTTCGTTACGGGGTGAGAAAACTTCCGAAAGATATTGCTTTTTTCAAAAGATAAATCCAATATATTATAATCGTTGATTTAATTAGATGATTTTATCGAATGACTCTGGAACAACTCCGCGTTTTCGTGATGGTAGCCAAGACACTCAATATGCGCGAGGCTGCAGAGAAACTGTACCTCACACAACCTGCTGTCAGTTCAGCTATAGCAGCCCTTGAAAATAGATATGGTACAAAATTATTTGATCGTGTTGGACGAGGACTGGAACTTAATGAAGTCGGGCGCCTTTTTTTACCTGAGGCACAAAATGTCCTGGCAACAGCGAAGGAAGCCAGCCGCCTTTTTGATGATCTTTCCGGTCTTTTGCGAGGGGATCTGTGTGTGGCAGCCAGCCAGACTGTAGCGACTTATTACCTGCCGCGTTACATGGCGCGTTTTGCTTCAGCTCATCCTGGTCTTTCGCTTCGGCTGATGGTGGGCAACACGGCGCAGGCTATTGCCCGTGTTATTAGTGGCGAGGCTGATATGGGTGTTATTGAAGGTCATGTTGATGAATCTTCTCTGGCGATTGAGACGATCAAGGGAGACAGCTTCGGGTTCTATGTGGCGCCGACCCATTTTCTGGCAGGGTGCGTGCCGCGGCGCAGGGATTTGCTGAAAGCGCAATGGGTGCTGCGCGAGGCCGGATCTGGCACGCGGGATTATGTGGCAGATAGCCTGAAAGCGCAATTTGGCCTCACTCTTTCTGACCTGACCATCCGTTTGGGCCTGCCTTCAAATGATGCCGTGCTGGAAGCCGTAATGGAAGGTGAACTTATGACGGCCGAAACCGACCTTGCCGCAACATTGCGTCTTCAGGCGGGTTTGATTCAGCGTCTTGATTATGATCTGGGCACCAGGAATTATTATATTATCCGCCATCGCGAGCGGCGCGTCAGCCATGCCGTGCAGAAATTCTCGGCCCTGATCAGGGAGCGGTAGAAGAGAGGCGCTCCGGGCTTGTCTCATAACGTAATCAGGCGTAAGGATTGGGAACGGACCGAACAAGTTTTCGAGGCCTTGTCCGATCCTGATCACTAACTGAGTAACTCTAGTAAGGTCTCAGCCAATGACTGTTTATGTCTATATCATGGGGCTATTGGCCCCATCCAGTGCTGCACGTGCGTCAATTCCATCCGGAATTGGCGGAGCTTTTGTGCGGCTTTTTCTCTTCAGGAAATACCGAAAACGGCGTGCTTTCGCGCCTCTGTAATGATGAGTGTTACGGCAAGGGGGAACGGACCGATAACAGCCTTGCCATCTTTATCTTACAGAGCCGTCCTTGAGAGCGGTAAGCACGTGTTTTCTTCCGGTCACATGACAAAAAACCGGAAGCGACGGATCAACCGGAACAGGGAAGATGAGTCTCCCCAAGGTCTTTCATGGCGCGCCTTTAAGGAGACGCCTGAAAGACCAGTCCTGTATGGCCTTATTGCTCTTTCTTTGAAGGTGGTGATAAGGCCTTTTTTATACCCATAATTTAAGCACATAATTCGGTAAATTTTTTAATAAGATTTTTATGGAATCACAATCATTTCCAATAAGGGTGTTCTCCGTACACTAACGATAATGATAGAGAGAATTATAAAAAATATTATAATAAATTACAGGAAAAGCTGCGCTCAGAATAAAGAATAACCAATTATAGCGGGAGAAAAAGTAAAAAATAGCCTCTGATAACATGGAATATTATCACCATATTTTTGAGGTATACCTTTCATATGTGAGATAATCTTTGATTAATACCTCATTCATATGATAACTTCTGAAACCTGTAAGATCTCAATGCTCCTCGCATAGGCGGGGATGAACCGAATTCACTTAATTATAGTGCTGTTCTTTTCAAGCGTTCCCCGCCGTGCGGGGATGGACGAGATAATATGACACGTCGGGAGCTGGGATATTTTTTCCAGGAAGTGCGTCTGTACAGGGCTTAAAAGCCGGACAGCTTCTGGTTTGTCTGGAAGATACCAGCCGGTCTGGTCAATTTTTGTGTCTTTCAGGCCGTATCGAAAGTAATCGTCTGGCATGTGTGTGATGCCGACCTTTTTATTTTAGAATAGATAATCAATAGGGCTTATGGAAACAGTTTTTCCAAACAGAGTGAGGACCTGCGTTTTACTGTGTTTCTGCACTGTTTCCGTAAAGACCACAGCCCATGAGATAGCTACCTAGAAGATCCCGGCTGGTCGTCATGTCGAAAGGTTCGATGGCCATAAAAGGAGGATCATTTTTGGCGTTTTGAAAGGTCAGGCTGAGCGTGTTTGAGGTCAGGACCTTGTTCAGTCTGGCGAGAGTGTTTTGATCAGCCATTTCTTCCTGATCGGCACTGAAGATGGCCGAAATGGCGGCTGTATTATTATTTACAAGAGGCGTGGTCATTTTTAGATCTGCAAGGGATAAATCGCCTGTATCCGTATGGAGAGTGTAGATCTTTTTCTTGTAATAATCGGCCGAGTTCCCACGGGCATTGAACATGAACTGCATCACGAATTGGCCGCTATGTGTGCAGGTCAGCAAAATCTTGTTGATGCCTGAGAGGGTGTTATGGGCACCCATCAGGTAAATTGGTTCATCGGGAATATTTTTGAACTGCCAGACAGGCTTTTCTCCCCCTTCATTGATAATATCCAGTTCCTGCATGGTTTTCCTGTCAGGAAACGTAATGGTGTCAGCACTGGCAAGGGTGAGGAAGGATATGAAATCGTCATTGATTCCCATGTCATGAACGTAAACGCTGGTCAGGGCCGTCAGACGCTGCGCAAGGTCGGCATTATTGATTTTTTCATTACTGGGCGGAAAGGCAAAACGCGTAAGGCCATAGCCATCGCCACTATTGGCAAAGCGGTAGCGCCCTCCCAGAAAGGCCAGTGCACAAGCCTTTGTGCAGATTCCTTTTCCCGTAAGGATTTTCCCGTCCTTCTGGCCGCTATAGGAGCCAATATATGTATCGAGGTCGAACTCCCTTATCAGCTTCCCCAGCTCCATGGCTCCGAGATAATTGCCTCCCATCGAGTTGAGATAGAGGGCGCCGCCATCAATTTTATTCTTTTTCAAAAGAGTTTGAAGTTCATTGGCCGTTTTGTCGGTAATGGTTCCCACGCCAAATATATAGGTGCCGGGGTAGCGGGCTTCCTGGGGAGTGGTCGCATGATAGAGGGAAAAATTCATGGAAGCGTGGGAAGACGTCCCGTCTGGAACAGGCTGTTTTACGGCTGCCAGAGACAATGATGGAATTAACGATATTACCAGGAGGGAAAGAAAGGGAAAATGCAGGCGGCCCAGAAAATATATGCTCATGAAATCGTATTTTCACTGTTTTGTAATAAGTAACGTCCCTTCCTATAATCAGGGCTTCTCAAGGAAACAACTGTCCATATGTTCACATTTTATGGGGAATTTTTGCGTGGTGGATCAAAATATTCCCGCAGGAAAGGCTGTTCTGGCAGGTTTTGACTTGCTCGTACCAGCAGGGCTGGATGTAATGTGCGCAGGGGAAAGATGTGCTTTCCCCTGCTCTGAAGGGTTTCAGGCTTTCCGGGATTTTTCCAGAGCCTGTTCCAGATCAGCGATAATATCATCTGGATGTTCCAGCCCAATAGAGAGCCGGACATAGCCTGGCGAGACGCCGGCGGCTTCCTGCTCTTCAGGTGTTAATTGCGAGTGTGTGGTCGAGGCTGGGTGAATGGCCAGACTGCGTGCGTCGCCGATATTGGCGACGTGATAGAGAAGTTCAAGCGAGTCAATAAAGCGCTTTCCGCCTTTAAGGCCATTTTTTAGTTCAAACCCGACAAGCCCGCCGTAACCTTCGGGCAGGTAATGCTGGGCGCGTTTGAAAGACTCCCCCTTTTGCAGGGCAGGATAAATGACTTTGGAAACGGCAGGATGTCTTTCCAGATAGCGGGCAACCGTCACGGCATTTTCGCAATGGCGCGGCATGCGTAGCGGCAATGTCTCAATGCCTTGAAGGAGCTGGAAAGCGTTAAAGGGCGATAGGGCTGCGCCCATGTCACGCAGCAGGACCGCCCTGACTCGCAAGGCATAGGCGATGGGGCCAAAAGGTTTGGCCGCTTCTGTCCAGACAGCACCATGATAGCTGGGGTCCGGAGTGGTCAGAAGAGGGTGGCGTTCTGGTTTTGCAGCCCAGTCAAAAGTGCCGCCATCAATAATGATTCCACCAATGGACGTACCGTGCCCACCGATATATTTCGTGGCGGAATAGATCACGATGGCCGCCCCGTGTTCCAATGGATGAGCGAGCATGGGAGCCGCCGTGTTATCGACAATCAAGGGGATGTGGTGTTTGCGTCCTAAAGAGGCGATTTCAGCTAGAGGGGGAACAACCAGCTTGGGGTTGGGCAACATTTCCAGATACCAAGCGCGGGTGCGGTCGTCGCTGGCCTTCAGAAAGGCTTCAGGATTAGATGGGTCAACAAAGCGGACGTCTATGCCCATATTGCGGAAAGTGTGGGCGTAGAGGTTCCAGGTTCCGCCATAAATGTCTGTACCACAAACAATATTGTCACCCGCAGTAGCAATGGTCTGCACGGCACAGGCCGAGGCCGCCTGACCAGAGGCGACGGCGACGGCTGCTGCGCCACCTTCAAGGGCTGCAAGACGCTGTTCCAGAATTTCGGTCGTGGGATTGCCCAGGCGCGTATAGATCGGTCCCGGTTCCTGCAACCCGAAACGTCGGGCTGCCTGGTCGCTGTCAGCAAACTGGTAGGATGTCGTCTGGTGGATAGGCGGAGCGACTGAACCCGTTGTCGGATCAGCCCGCCAGCCGGCATGAAGGGCCAGTGTTTCCGGGTGATAATTATGCTTCGCCATGTGGTCTCCTGCGGGTATTGGTGTATAACCAAAAATGACAGATATCGTACTCTATATAATATAACGTAACATCATATGCAGCGACAGGTTAGGGTCTGGTGAAATGGAAGCAGGACGTGACAAGATGGTACCTGTTATTCTTTCCGGAGGGTCTGGTACCAGATTATGGCCGATTTCGCGAAAAGATTACCCCAAGCAATTTTGCGCCTTGCTCAAAGAAGAAACGCCTTTTCAGGAAACGCTGCTCAGGGTTCGCACTCTTGGGCTTACAGCATCGCCCCTTATCGTGGGAAACCGCGATCACAGATTTATTATCGCTGAACAGGCACGTCAAATTGACGAAGAGGATGTAACCATTCTTCTTGAACCTGTAGCGCGTAATTCTGCTGCCGCTATGGCAGCCGCGGCTTTCTGGCAGGCCGAGACCGATCCTGAAGCCCTTATGTGGTTTATGCCCGCTGATGCCTCAATTGGTCAGATTGACCGTCTTTCATGCGCTCTTGGGCAGGCTGAACAGGCAGCGCATGAAGATTATATTGTTACCTTTGGTATGAAACCGGCGAAGCCTGAAACCGGTTATGGCTATATAAAGCAGGGTAAGGCGCTGGCCGGGATGGAAAATGCTTTTCATATTGCAAGGTTCCTTGAAAAACCTGATGCAGAAACAGCCCGGCGATTTCTGGAGAATGAGCGGTATCTCTGGAATTCCGGCATGTTTCTGGCTAAGGCGCGTGTCTTTTTGCAGGAATTGAAAAAGCTGGCTCCAGAGATTTATAGTTCCGTGGAGCAGGCAGTAGCGCAGCGTGATTCTGATCTGGGATTTATCTGTCTTAATCCAGAGTTTTTTAGCCATTCTCCTTCTATTTCAGTTGACTATGCCGTGGCTGAAAAAACGGCGCGTGCTGCAGTCGTGCCATCTGATTTTTCCTGGGTGGATGTGGGGAGCTGGGACGCCGTCTGGGAACTGACCGTCAAAGACCAAAAAGGCAATGCAACGAAGGGTGATGTCTTTCTTGATGAAGTGCATAATTCCTATATTTATTCTGACAGCGTGATGACGGCTGTGTCTGTAATTGATGATCTGATCATTGTGGTGACGAAAGATGCTGTTATGGTTTCGCATCGTGACCGCGCACAGGATGTCAGGCACATGGTTGCCAGACTGCAAGCGGCCGGACGTGAAGAGGCCGAGAGGCACCAGCGCCAATATCGCCCATGGGGATTTTACGAAACTCTCCTGCATGGTGAGCGCTTTCAGGTCAAACAGATTCATGTTGCTCCGGGTGGCAAACTCTCGTTGCAGAAACATTTCCATCGGGCAGAGCATTGGATTGTTGTTGCCGGGACCGCCCATGTCACCCGGGATCGTGAAGAGCTGATCGTGCGGGAAAATGAGAGTGTCTATCTTCCTCTAGGCTGTGTTCACCGCCTTGAAAACCCTGGACGTATAGCTTTGTTGTTGATTGAGGTTCAGTCAGGTCCATATCTCGGTGAAGATGATATCATTCGGCTGGAAGATATCTATAAGCGTTCCAGCTAGGGTCTGAGATGGTCTATCTTTTATCAGAGCTTCCTCTCAGGCGGACTGATGGTAAGTTTTTCGTTTATGAAAATTTGTTTTTAGTTTTTTAGCTGCTTGTCCGTTGTTAGAGAGGTGAATATAGGACGGACGTGGTCACTTTAAGTTTACAGTCAGGGGTATTTCTTTGACTGGAAATGAGCCGTGATGGTTCTATATCTGCCGTAAGTATTAAGTTTTATCTACAAATAAAAGGTTTATGAGAGGGGAATGAATTGACACAGGAGAAATCGGGTTGGGCGGCGTTTCTTTTAAAAATAAAGTCTCACCAGCCCATGATCATTCCCCCTGTCTATACGTCGGTGATGATTACTCTCTGCCTTGCTTCTGTTCTGTGGAGTTGTATGGAAGGAATCCTTCCCGACTGGTCGCGCTGGACAGCCAGCGTCCTTATGACGTTGGCGCTTTTTTTCAATATGTTTGTCATGCCGCAGGCGATCAGGGCAGGTTATCTTGTGTCTATGCTCTTTTTCCTGACCAGCTGGCGTGTTGCTGCCATGAATGGTGCATTTGCCATCGAAATTATCTGTTTTATGACGTTTCTGGTTATGGTGGTTCAGTTTGCAGGGATGGTCGTTCGTAACTGGAAGACACATGGTATTACAGGCTTTACAGAAGCACTGATGTGGCAGCTTGGTCTGGCACGCATGTATTTCGGCATGAATGAAATTGGTCATTCTGTCGAGAAGATCTTTGCTGGTCAGGCCTCTCATGACAAGCTCCTTCACATTTTTATGTCCCTGGGAACACCCATGCCTGATGTTTTTGTTATTCTTGCGGGTCTTGTGGAATTTGCATTGGCTTTCGGCGTGGGTTGTGGTTTTCTGACGCGGCTGGCTGCTGCAGGGGGGATTCTTTACTTCCTGATTGCAACAGTACCCTTTGGTGGGGAATGGGTGCATGGGTATGCCTGGGGCAACAGGGGATGGGAATATATTGCTCTGTTGATTGTTTTCTACGCTTCTCTCCTTTTTTCTGGTGCCGGACGTTTCTCACTTGATGCCTGGTTGATAGAGCGCGGTCTCATGCCGAAATTCCTGTTTCCGCTCTGCGCTCCTCGTTCGGGTATCGAAGTTTACAGAAATACGGTTCCCTTTAATCAGGATGCTGTCTGAAAGGTATATTATATCTGCCTGGACAGTGAGGAGCGCAGTTCATCTGTGGCAGTTCAGGGATTACTCTGTATTTTGGTTAAAGGGCATGGTTAACGAAATTGTGAGAGAAAAGGGCTGATTCTGACTTGCAAATAAAAATGACTGCCCACAGTCTTTCGTTGAGGCGCGTCGGGATTCCCTGCTGAGATTCCGTTATCTGGTTTCGGCGTCTCATGTTGGTACGGTTGTTTTAGTTTAAGGAGGTTACCATGTCTTTGCCGAAATTTCGGGTAGGAGATGTTGTTTCCTGGCTTTCAGAAACCGGAAAAATTGCCGGGAAAGTTATTGATGTCCATGAGATGCCATTTCGCCTGAACAGTCATAGACATAATGCAACGCAGGATGACCCTCATTATGAGATTGCCTGTCTGAAAACGGGGAGGGTCGCTTATCGTAAAGCCAAGGGCCTTATCCTGGAAAGGGCAGCTGCCTGATTCCCATTTTGAATGCCCGGAATGCTTCCGTCTTCATGTGGAAAGGGAGTATTTCGGGGAAGTTTCTGTCTTTGCGTGATGGTCGGATCTGCGTGATGATTTTTGGCGTGTTTTGTGAATCTGACTGGGAGTTTTATTATTAGACAGGCAAGAGGCTGTGAGTTAATCTCGCGCGGTAAAATGTGAAAGCGAGATTGGCGTATGAAGAGTTTGCAGTCGGTTTCTTGCGTGGGAGTGACGATTTTACTGATGGGCGCGCTCGCGGGATGTGCCACAGAGTCGTCTCGTACAGTGCCTATTCCGCAGGCGCAGAAAAGCCAGGTCAGCTATAATGGTCCATTGATTACTATTGCTGCGGGTAAGTTTGCCAATCGTTCCAATTATATGAATGGTATTTTCTCGGATGGGATTGATCGTCTGGGAAATCAGGCACGTACTCTTTTACTCTCTCGTTTGCAGCAGAGTGGCCGTTTTAATGTGATGGATCGTGACAATCTCACTGAAAGTAAGCTGGAATCATCATTTCTGCATCAGGGTCAGAGCATTCAGGGTGCCAGGTATCTGATTACGGGCGATGTCACAGCTTTTGGGCGCAAAGAGACCGGCGATATGGCCCTTTTTGGTATTGCTGGTGTCGGTCATGCTCAGATAGCTTACGCCAAAGTCAGCGTTCAGCTTGTTAATCCCCTTACGTCCCAGATGGTCGCAACAAGTGATGGCGCTGCGGAATATAAACTGTCTGAACGCGAAATTCTTGGCTTTGGCGGGACATCAGGTTATGACTCCACCCTGAATGGCAAGGTGCTGGATTTGGCCATTCAGGATGCTGTGAATCATCTGATATCGGCTGTTGATGCTGGCCAGCTGAAATAGGTTCTTCCGAGAACCGTCATTTGGAATGGATATGTGACCGATGTTATTTCCAAAATATTATGGGTTACTGGCTTGTGGGTGCCTCCTGCTTTCTGCCTGTGCGTCCGGTGAAAAGCCCCTTTATGCCTGGTATCATTACCAGCCTGAACTTTATGCCTATATGCAGGGGAAAGATCCGCAACAGCAATTAACTGTTCTGGAAGCGGATGAACAGAAAGCACAGGCAAAAGGTCTGGCTTTGCCACCGGGTTTTCATGCCCATTTGGGGCTGCTCTATGCAAGATTGGGCCAGACCTCTCAGGCGCAGACAGAGTTTCAGCAGGAAAAGACACTTTTCCCGGAATCTGCGTCTTATATGGACTTCGTGCTAAAGAATATGGGCGCTCCTGCCGCGGCGACACCTGCTGCCCCGGTTGTTGCTCCAGATAATGCGAAGTCTGTAACGGAGCCGCAGGCAAAGCCGGTCTCTGCTCCTGATGTAAAGACGGCATCGTGAGAGCAGCCGCTCCTTTTGGCCGGGTTTTGGCGATATTCGGAGGAGTGACAATGGCGCTGGCAGGGTGCTCCTCCCCCTCTCATATAGATTATACGGCGTTCAAGGAGGCGAAACCGCGTTCTGTTCTGATTTTGCCGCCTGTTAATCATACGTCTTATGTCAAGGCGCCTTATGCTGTTCTCTCACAAATGACTCGCCCTGTTGCGGAAAATGGTTATTACGTCATTCCTGTTGCGATGGAACTTGAAACATTTCACCAGAATGGTGTGACGGTTCCAGAGGAAATGGCGCAGATTCCTGCGGCGAAGTTGCGCTCTGTTTTTGGCGCTGATGCTGTGCTTTATTCTGATATAACGGCCTATGGCTCCAGCTATGAGGTGCTGAATAGTGTCACGGCTGTAAAACTCTCGGCAAAACTGGTGGATTTGCATACGGGAAGTGTACTCTGGAGCGGTTCCGCTGAGGCTGATGACAGCAGTGCGGGCGATTATGTCTATCTGGCTGGTGGGCCCTTTACGCAACTGGCCGCAGCAGCCGTCAAACAGGTTGGGCATACGCTTCTGGATTCTTCTTATCCCGTTGCAGGGCAGGCGAGCGAGAAACTTCTTTCGGCGCGGACGCGCGATGGATGGCTCTATGGCCCGCGTTCTTCCCGTTATGAGACCCGCTGATTTTTTATAGTGGAAGTCATGGTGGAGAAAAAAGTTTTCAGCCATGCACCATCCTGTTAAGGGGAATTTCATGAAAATGGCGCGAAAAGTACATTTTGCTGCGGCATCTGTTCTGACATTGTGCCTGGCTGCCTGTAGCAGCAAGCCAGCGCAAATGGATTATACGGCTTTTAAGGAAGCCAAGCCGCGTTCGATTCTCGTTTTGCCTCCAATCAATCATACGTCCAGCGTCAATGCCCCTTATGGCCTCCTGTCGCAAATGACACATCCATTGGCAGAAGGGGGATATTATGTCGTTCCCGTAGCGATGGAGCTTGAAACATTCCATCAGAATGGTGTCCCCATGCCTGATGAAATGGCACAGATTCCGGCTGAGAAATTGCGGGCTATTTTTGGAGCAGATGCAGTACTTTACTCGACAGTTACTTCCTATGGTTCGCATTATGGGATTTTGGATAGCGTGACCACGGTCGAACTGTCAGCCAAGCTTGTGGATCTGCGGACGGGAAGTGTAATCTGGAGTGGCTCCGCTGAGGCTGATGATCGGGATAGAAATAATAATGGCAATAATATTATCGGCAAACTGATCGGTGCGGCAATCAAGCAAATCGGCAATACAATTTCAGATTCAGCTTATCCTGTTGCCGGCGTGGCAAGTGAGAGACTTCTTGCGACAGGCAACCAGAATGGATGGCTTCTTTATGGCCCGCGTTCGCCTTATTATGACACGAAATAAAAAATATTAGCTGACAGTCTGTATCGCGTTAATGTCGGATAAGAGATGGATAAATCCGCTTATGGAGGCGCAGGGCAGTCCTAAAAAAAGTCCTGTCCTGCGTGTTTTGCCATATTATATTGTTTCTGTGCTAGCAGGGATGTGGCCAATAATCTCAAGATCAAGATCCTGAAGGATAAATTGCCACTCTTCTGTAATTCTGCTCGACAGATTTTCTTCGTCGAGGCGTGGTTTCAAGGCGTAGAGGAAGGCCTCAACGGCTTGGCGGACCTGTGTTTCAGCTTTTCTGATGGCGGGGACGGAGCGAAGTTCTGCCAGGGCATGCCTTGTGGCATCGGCGCGCTGCAAAATCCACTCATTTTTTGTTTGTTGCTGGTCTTTAAGCTGGAGGCCGAAAGCATTGGCCCACTGGTTATTATAACGACTTGAGTCCATTGCCTTCGTAGGATCAGCACCGCTGTTACGGGCATGTTTCCACGTCCATTCCGTCATGGATTTGAAATAGAAATGTGAGATATATAACTCGTCAAAACAGCCTTTATCGGCAAAAGCCGGGTCACGCTGGAAACCTGGTGGCGGCTGGATAAACTCGTGAAGCTCGCCATTCGTAAGGCGGAAACTATAAGAAGCTGAGTGATACCAGACTGGATGATGTGCCCGCGAATGGAGTGTCTTTTGCGGGCGACAGGCAGATTTGACCAGTCGCCAACCTTCCCCAATAGCGCCACTTCCGACAATGCGTGTATTGCGTTCTGTCAAAGGTATGGCAAGATCGGCGAGGCCATTTACGTTGAGTGCTGAGCCGATAAAACGCCAGTTGACAGCAATAGCATCGGTTTCCTTACGTTCTATTTCATTAAGGAAATCAGTAATCTGGGGGTAATGGGGGCTTAGCGTAATGAATTCGTCTCCATCCAGAACGAAGCACCATTCAAAGTCAAGAATATCGGGTAATGCATTGAAAGCATGTCCATAAGCTTTGAACTGTGGACTTGTTTTCGGGTCAACCTCGTTCGAGATCCACGTAATAATCCCTTTTTGGGCGAGTTCCTCAAGAAGAAGGTCAGATTTGTCTTCGTTATTATTACTATAAATAAAGAAGTGCTCTATTCCCACAGCCTGATGATAGGCAATCCATTCGAGAAGATATAGTCCTTCATTACGCTGTGTGGAAAGCAGGCATGTGCCTCGTTTCGGTTTGACGCAACGACGTGCCAGATGCGTGGCTGCATGGAAGAAACCGGCAAAAGTACGGTCACTTCCTGCCCACGCCATATCGGCATCGTCAAAAGAACTTGTCAGCTTTGCTGGTAATCTAGCCGGTTTCTTCCTGGAAGAAGACTGTTTATTATTCCAGTCAATCAGATCAGGAAGGATTCTTTCCAGCCATTTGTTTGAAGCTGTAACTTTTTGTAAATGTTTTAGTAAATTTTTGTCTTCCAGAAAGAGTGGACCAAGTTTTTCTAGTTCATTCCAGCGTATGAAGGGAAGGACAGCATCAAGTAGTGGCTGGATATTGGAACCTTTATAGTTCTTGATAAAGGCGATAATATCGCCTGTCGTTAGATCATAGCGGAAAAGCTGTGCGACATAATTTGCTTCTTCGTGCAGTTCTGGTGAGACAGTTATGGGCTCAAGGGAGAATTGTTCCCAAGCCATGACATGGTGGCAGTCCCCTACGACGTGATTTGTGTCTTTCCCATCGGTAAAGGGCCGGGTTGTGAAGAACTTCCCTAAAGTGTGTGGGTCTTCAATGGACCAGAAGGAATTTGCAGGTCCGCAGCATTTTATATTGACGGTCAGGACGGTTCCACGGGGTGCACCATAATGATGAAGCCATATGATCGGTTTATCAGGGCGGTCAGTCGTCAGGAACAGCTGACGGGGAAATGTGCTGATCTGAAAAGCGACAACAGGCGCAAAACCTTCCGCTGCAGGATTCTGGTGCTGGTTAAGTTGCCCGTCCCGTAAACGTACAGCCAAGCCTGCGTCATGCCATGTTCTGATTTGGAAGAAAGTAATTTCGGGACTTTTTTCGCAACAGGTTTCAGAAAGAGCAGGTTCGGACTTACTCATCATCGTGTCAAATCTCCCAAGACGACCAAATCAAGGCATATTTGCGCCTTTTGCGCTCGTTATATAATAAAATAGGCCTAACAGGGATCTTTCGGGAGAATTTTTCAGATGTCATTGGACGATCCAGGACGTTCAATTCCTATGAAAGGCAACTCTGTTATCTACTTTGTTCGGCTAGATTAGCTGGCAGAGAGCCGTTAATCAATCAGTAAGGGGACTCACTATGTCAGAAAGTGCAACCAAATCATCATCACGTGTGACATTGCATGATGGTCATACCATGCCCTGGATTGGTCTTGGTGTCTGGCAAACCCCCCCGGCAGAAACGAAGTCAGTCGTCGAAATGGCGATCAGTCTGGGATATAAAGCTGTCGATACAGCGGTCCTTTACAAAAATGAAGAGGGCGTTGGGGCGGCTTTACGCTATCATCCCGAAGTTTTTGTCACGACAAAGCTCTGGAATGATGATCAGGGCTTTGATGCCACTTTGAAGGCTTTCGACAAAAGCGCTCATAACTTACAGCGTGATGTGGTGGATCTGTATCTTATCCACTGGCCCATGGCAGAAAAGGGACTTTATCTGGAGAGCTGGAAAGCCCTCATTCGTCTGCGCGATGAAGGGCGGATCAAATCAATTGGTGTATCCAATTTTCAGGAAGAGCATTTGCAACGTCTTATTGACGAAACAGGCGAGGCGCCGGTCATCAATCAGATTGAACTCCATCCTTATTTCCAGCAGGAAAAATTGCGTGCTTTCCATAAACGTCACCAGATCCAGACGGAGGCCTGGCGTCCATTGGGGAAAGGTCTTTTACTGGAAGAACCTGTTATCGGTCGTCTTGCGAGGAAGTACGGCAAGACGCCAGCCCAGGTAATTTTGCGCTGGCATCTTCAGAATAATATTATGGTTATTCCGAAATCGGTCCATGAGCAGCGTCTGAAAGAGAATATTGATCTGTTCGATTTTACTCTTAGTCAGGAGGATCTGGAAGAAATCCGTAGCCTTGACCGGGTCGATGGCCGTATGGGGCCAGATCCTGCCAATCCAAAATTCTAGAGGGAGTCGTTTACAATCCGGCTAGAAAACAGGCCGGATTGTAAAACCTTGTTTCAGATATCCAGCACTTCGACGTTTCGGGCGTGGTCCTGAATAAAGCGGAAACGTAATTCTGGCTTTCGTCCCATGAGGCTTTCGATCCGATCTTTTGTGAGGAGCCGCTCTTCGGCTGGAATAGTTACACGAAGAAGAGTGCGGTGGCGGGAGTCCATAGTTGTTTCTTTCAGGTCAGAAACAGGCATTTCTCCCAAGCCCTTAAAGCGGGAAATCTCAATTTTGGCTCCTGCCTTGAAATCTTTCCTGACCCTGCGCTCCTTGTCTGTATCGTCCATGGCATAAACGGTTTTGCTGCCATGTGTCAGGCGGTAAAGAGGGGGTTGAGCAAGATAAAGATGCCCACGCCTGATCAGTTCGGGCATTTCCCGGTAAAAAAATGTCATAAGCAAAGAAGCGATATGGGCGCCATCGACATCGGCATCAGTCATGATAATAATCCTGCCATAACGCAGATTATCATGATTAAAATCCTTGCCTGTCCCGCATCCCAGAGCTTCTGTCAGATCACGAAGTTCCTGATTGGCCTGAAGCTTGTCCCGTGTGGCTGAGGCGACATTGAGTATTTTCCCGCGTAAAGGCAGAACAGCTTGCGTTTCGCGTGATCGTGCCTGACGGGCCGAACCTCCGGCAGATTCGCCTTCAACGAGGAAAAGTTCTGTTTCATCAGTGTTGGTACTGGCGCAATCAGTCAGTTTACCGGGAAGACGCAACCGCCTTGTGGCTGTTTTTCGTGTTGTTTCCCTTTTTTCACGCCGGCGCAGTCGTTCTTCTGCCCGTTCAGCCAGAAAACTGACCAGTGCATCGGCCTGTTGCGGATTCCCGCCAAGCCAATGGTCAATCCGGTCACGCAAGGCACCTTCGACGAGACGATTGGCCTCCTGTGTCGTCAGACGATCTTTGGTCTGCCCTTGAAATTGCGGGTCGCGAATAAAGACAGAGAGTTTCGCATTGATGCAGCCAAGGATATCTTCGGCGGTAATGGAAGAGGCGCGTCTTATTTTGCGTGTCTCGCCCCATTGCCTGAAGCCTTTGACCAACGCGGCTCTGAGACCGGCTTCATGAGTGCCGCCCTGTGGCGTGGGAATTGTATTGCAATAGGAAACCAGCGCACTGGCACCATCTTCCAGAAAGGCAATGGCCCATTCGACGCGCCCGCCGGATTGGCCGTCAGCCGCCACGGGCAGATCGGCCAGACCACACCATAAAGGCGTCAGAAGCAGTGCATCATTTCCCAGTTCTGTCTGAAGCGCATCTTCCAGTCCATTAGGAAACTGGATTGTCTCTTTTGCGGGGACGTCGCTACTTTCCTTGAGAAGGGCCGGGAGGCAGGACCATTTTATGGTGACGCCCCTGAAGAGGGCAGCCTTGCTACGGCATAGCTGGTAAAGTCGCGTGGGTGAGAACTGTTCTGGTCCAAAAATTTCAGGATCAGGTGAGAAACGTACAAGTGTACCTGACCTGTTTGAAGTTGTTTCGCTTTCTGTTAACCCATTTTGGGGAACGCCTTTCGAAAATACTTGCCGATAAAGGCGCTTATTGCGTGTGACCTCTACTTCCAGCTTTTCCGATAAGGCATTGACGACTGAACTTCCTACTCCGTGCAGCCCACCGGAAGTTGCATAGGATTTTCCTGAAAACTTTCCACCGGCATGGAGGGTTGTGAAAATGACTTCCAGAGCAGATTTTTCAGGGAAACGAGGATGGGGATCAGTCGGGATGCCTCGGCCATTATCATGTACCATAAGGGTATGAGAGTTTTCCAGACACACATCTATGGTCGTGGCATGTCCTGCCACGGCCTCGTCCATGGCATTGTCAATAATTTCAGCGGCCAAATGATGATAGGCGGCATTGTCCGTACCGCCTATATACATACCCGGCCGTTTGCGGACTGGTTCCAGCCCTTCAAGGACTTCAATATCCCTTGCGTTATATGAATCGCTCACAACAGGCCTTTGAATAGGATCGTTCCGGTTTTCGGAGCCTATGATTTCCGATGGCGTGTAGTATGTCTTTTGGTGGAGCGTACTTTAGGAGCCGTGCAGCTTTCATAAGCGGCAGGCTGGAGAATGTCCTTGGCCTCTGCGTAATGTGCGAGATCATCAGCATTGTCCAGGGCTTCAATTTCACTAAACATGGGTGTGCGCTGTTCGCAGAAAATCGTGCCGGATTTCAATCCACCGAGAGATTGCACATCCGCCAGCTGTGTAATGTAGGCATCGTGCTGCTGGCGTGATTTACGACCATATGTTGCCTGGAAATAACGTTCGAGGCGCTTCTCCGCCATGGCCAGTTCGGGCTTAAAATGGGCAACGAAAGCATTGTAACGATCCTGCGCCTGACAGGAGAGAGCCGTAACCATTAATTCTGACTTCAGGCCGACAACATTAAAGGCAGCATGAACATCCTGAGGAGGATGACAATTCACAGCAGCCTGTGCTGAAGTAGCCGTCATGAGGGCTGCTGATAGTGCGGTCAACGCAGCCAGACGGGAAGACACGATTCTACGGAACATTGATGACATCTGCAAACTCCCACGGGCAACAGAATCGCCCTTGACATGGGCCTATAACACGAGACGACTGATTAAAACATCGGCAATGAAAGAAAAAACATTTTCCATCATTCTCAATTTACGTGATACAGCCTATTCTATAACCCTATAGAGGGTGTCTCTGAAGAGGCTTGTCTCTAAAAAGTTAGATAAAGTTGAAAAAATTTCCTTAGTGATCTGGAGTGACCCGTGCCCTTGTCAGGATCTGCTTTACGTTGGGGGGGTGGTTGTGCTGCCCTGTTACTATTATCTGGTTGTGCGACACACACGGTTGGTCCACAGATCATGTCGCCTCCCGATCCGTTTGGCTATGAAAAAGTCTCTGCTCTCTGCAAGCTAAGCCCATTGACGACTGATCCTGCCGGCAGGATGAATGTTGAAATGGCAGTCGGGAGCGATGAAGGGAAATGTGCTCTATCAGTCAGTAAGGGTGGTGGGGGAAGCTACGTCTCTTTTGGTGTGGATCCTGCTCCGGAACATGGCAAGGCGTTCCTTTATAATTATGACGGGCGAACCTATATCAACTATCAGCCTGTTACAGCCTATAACGGCGATGACAGCTTTGGTGTTGATCTGATTCCGGCTCACGCGCAACCGCGAAACCATATTACCGTTAAGGTGAAGATTGAGCTTGTTGGTGCACCGAGTGCAGCGGTTAAACCCGTCGAACCAAAGGTAGAACCAGAAAAAGCGCCTGTAACGAAGTCAAGTGGAAAGACAGCGGTCAGTCGTCATGGGCATAAAGCTGTAAGAAGCCAGAGCTCTGTTTCCAAAAAGACGGTAGAGAAACCGGTGTCGGCTGAGCCTGCTAAAGAAGCAGCAAAAACACCTGCCAGCGAACCAGCGAAAACGAAGTAACGGGCCGGGCATTTAATATTAGTTAAGAGGCCCCCGGAGAGTTACTCTTCGGGGGCCTCTTATTATGAACATGATTTATTCTGTTTTGGCGGCAAATTTTTAGCGGAAAATAATTTCCACACGACGATTCTGCGCCTCTCTTTTGCCAAGTTCCGTCTGTACGAGAGGATTACTGGCACCCAGCCCCTGTACCGAAATAAGTCCGGCAGACACACCATCACGGACTAGTTCTGATTTAATCACATCAGCGCGACGAAGAGACAGTGTCTGGTTATAAGTACGACCCTTGGCTGTTTGCTCACCTGAGCTGTCTGTGTAGCCGTTGACGAGGATGTGTGTGAGCTGGGCAGAGGTGGAATTGCGTGCCGCTACAGCGACGACAGCACGTGCCCTGCTACTGAGTTCAGCTGAATCCCAGTCAAAGAAAACCAGATAGCTGCGAGCAGGTGAAGGCGCCGGAGCTGCGGTCGGGGCCTCAATAGAGGGGGGTGGCGGCGGAGCGGGATCGAATTCATAACGCAATCCCAACATCAGGGAGTGGTTGAAATCAGTCCGGGTGTTGCGTCTGCCATAGAAGCTTCTGCCTATGCCCGCATTATCAGCAACGCTGTAAGCATGGTGATTATGGGGCGCCAGAATAGTATAAAAACGATATTCCATTGTGGTGGAAAGACCAACAACCCAAGGTACGGGCAAAGCGGCACCGATCATGCCTTGATAGGCAAAATTGCCCGAGGCGTTATTGACGCGCTGTGTATAAGATCCTCGGCCGGCATTATAATGAAGTCTGGTATTCATGTCCTGCCAGCCATAACCAATACCGGCCCCAAAATAGGGGTAAATCCAGTTTTGGCCAATATCCATGTCGAACAGAGCGTTGGCCATGATGCCATAACGCTGTTGATGCCCGCTTGTTCTGGAAGAAACGCCTGGACTGTGAAAGCCTGAATAACGGTTCTGGCGGTAATTGCCTTCCAACTCGACGCGGAACCCATTATCAAGTCCCCAGCCGACGCTGCCCAGACCTGTGATACCAGGGTTGAATTGATCCCGACCTTTGGGGAAATATTTAGTGCTGGGGTTTGTTGTCTGAGTCTGGTTAAAGCTGGCACCGCCAGCACCAGAAACATAAAGACCACGAACAGGTTGCGCGTGAGCGACAGCGAATGTCATCAGCACTGACGCACCGGTGGCCAGACAGCTCCGGGCCAGAAGGGCCGTGACAGTGGTGCGCTGTACCATGTGATCTTTCTCCAACCAAAATGCCAACATGACTGACAATAGTCTTTTCGCTGAAAGCAGCATGAAAGGCAATCTTTTTACCTCTTTAGAAGGTCTAGACAAAGCCTTAAAATGTCGTGCAGACCGTGATTTATCCCTCAGTCAGAAATTTTTCTCGTTTCTAGCAGAGTTTCAAGAGGCGACGCTACATCTTTAACCGTTATTTCAATGATCCACAGATCGGGATCAAAGCGTTTTTGCCTATCAAAGAAAATTTCCATGTTCTCTGCCAGCTCAAAAGGTGTGTCTGCCTTCAGTTCGTGGCGTCGCCAACTATTTCCATATTCCTGTAGAATTGCTGCCTGTCCGTTAGTGTCTGTCAGAAGGATAAAAATGGCGCCAGCATCCTCATCGCCCTTTTTAATGATCAGGGCTGGTTGTCCATTCTGGTTGAAACGTCGCAGGGTGGCCCTGACCCAGAGACCGGCTTTTAATCCGTAAGGCACTGATCTGTTTTCCTTTTTACACGGGAATTATGGAGAGGCATCAGCCATTACGGGGACGGATCTCAGAGCTGTCCTATAGGCTTCAGGAGAGGCCAGAAGACGGAAAGCCGCAGTGATGCTTTCCGGAGTTTCAAGGCTTGATGGACAGTTCTGCCTTATTTTCAGGAGTGTTTCAGTGGGTGTATCATCACGTGCTGCACGTGACTGTTTCATGAGCTCACCCTGTAAGGAAATGCCTTGTCTCAGGGACATAATCTGTTCCGTGATCGTATATTTGGGAGAGGAAGTACAGAGTTGCGGGATAACGCCCAGAGTCTGGAGGGGTTCTCCTTGAGGGGCGGTATTGCGACTCCATGTTACAAAAATCTCGCCGCCATCAGGCATTTGCCCAATATCCTGAACAAGGCCTTTCCCGTAGGTAGCCGTACCTATAATAACCGCACGGTGATGGTCAGCCAACGCAGCAGCCAGCACTTCTGCGGCGCTTGCTGTCAAGCCGTCTACCAGAATGATGAGGGGGCTGTTATTCGTGATGTCTCCTCCTTGTATGGCCCATATATGGTTGGCGGCGGGATAGCGTCCCGTTGTCGTGGCAACAATGCCACGATCCATAAAGAGTGCTGCCGTCATCACGGCTTGTTGCAACACACCACCTTTATTGCCGCGCAGGTCAATAATAATTCCTCGTAAAGGGGAAGGTTTGTGCTCCGATGTCTGGGGTGGAAAAGCATCTGAAAGAAGTTGGCTGATTTCATCAGCGGTCTGCGTTGAGAAATCAGCAACGCGCAGCATCAGGTAACCGTCTTTTCGGCGTTCAAGAAAAGCCGTCTGGGGAGGAAGACGCTCAAGCTGTATTGTAGCAGATTTTGCCTTGGAGGGAGAAGAACCATATCTGACGGTGACACTATGTGGTCCGGTTTTTGTCAGCCATGAATTGATGGCGTCCAGAGAGGCGTCGGCTGTGTTGTGTCCGTCGATTTCGTAGAGTTTCTGCCCGATATCGGCGCCAGTGGCCCAGATAAGGCTATTGGCATTAATTGTATCTATGACGGGATAGCGGCCGGGCTGTTTTTTTAGTGTCAGGCCGATGGAATATTCACCGCCACGGCGTGACAGGCGTTCCTTGCGGGCTTGCTGGGGTGACAGGTAACGCGAATAGGGATCGAGGTGGCTGAAAATCCCGGAGAAGAACAGGGGGAGGATTCTGTTTTTTCCCAATGCCTGGAGGGACGCATCTTCATCCCAAGTTTTCTGGATGATGGAAACGGTCAGCGCGGCCCAGCTCTGAAAATCTGAATCAGACGGGAAATCAGCGCTAACAAGAAGTTTGTTCCCTCTCAATGCGACAAGCTTATGGACAGGGTTATCTTTTGGCGGGGGTTGTTTTCCCAATTCTTCACCAAGAGGCGCAGATGTAATTTCTGTGATTGAAAGTTCTGGATCGCGGGTCACGAATGTACTGAGCCCCCACAGGCTAAGCTCCTGGGCCGTGTGGGGTTGCATCAGTCGTGGTGTCATAAATGTAAAAGCGGATATAATGACCTGTTGTATCATGTTCAGGTCTGTATCTGAGAGAGGTTGGGGCCTTTCGGGAGGTATATGACTGATTTGTGGAGTGTTTACCTGGTTCTGGGCAAAAATTTCTTCAGGGACAGGGTCTGCGTAGGCGGTAATAAAACCAATAGTACATAGAAGAAACAGACTCCTTTTGAACCAGGTCCTAATACTCCCAATGTAAAGGGAAAAAGAAGAAGGAAGCGAAATCCCTGCACAGAATGAGGCAGAAGCAGACCAGGAAATGGGTTGGAAACACAGTCCCCTGAAAGGCCAGAAACTTTTCTGCGAAGCGTTTTTCAAGCAAAGGTCCATTTTCAGTCCATAAATAACACGATCACGTCTGATTTTTCTCAGGTGATTCTGTACCTGTCTGTCGGAAACGGTGTTACAACTCTATGACTATAAAGGGTTTTTAAAAGGTCAGTCTTCCGCGTCCTTTTTCTTGCGGGATGGGGATGGCTTTTTCGTAGTCGTGCTTTCTTTTTTGCTATTGGCAGACCGGGTTCGTGATGTTGCTTTTTTCAAGGTCGTTTTGTCCGCAGGGGTTTTGTCTGCACCTGTTTTGCCAGCTGCTGTTTTACGGACTGTTTTTTTTGTTGTCTTACCCTTTTCGGCCAAAATGACAATGGCCTCCTCAATGGTTACATCATCAAGTGAGCGGTCTTTGGGCAAGGTGGCCATTACGGAGCCATGTTGCACATAAGGGCCAAACCGCCCTTTACGGATCATGACAATTTCGCCGTCCTTGGGGTGAGGTCCCAATGTTCGTGTGGAGGCAAGTTTACGGGCCAGGACATCAATGGCGCGGTTCAGTCCGACGTGTAATACGTCATCATCTTTATCCAGTGTGCCGTATATGCTGCCCATTTTGACAAATGGCCCGAAACGTCCCAGCCCGGCCTGGATGATCTCACCCGTTTCGGGGTGCGTGCCCAAAGTGCGCGGAAGGGACAGTAAGCCCAGTGCGTCGTCTATTGTCAGGGTCTCACCATCAAGATTCTTGGGAATGGCAGCACGTTTCGGTTTAATTTTTTTATTCTCGGGGTCAGCTTCGCCTTTCTGAATATAGAGACCATAAGGCCCACGGCGAACCGTAATTTCCTCGTGAGTTTCCGGATCCTGACCCAGTATGCGTATGCCTTCCTTCAGAGCGGTTTGCTCTCCGTCTTCCAAGACCAGGGGACGGGTGAATTTACACTCAGGATAGTTGGAGCATCCTAAAAATGCTCCATGACGGCCGAGTTTCAGCCCTATACGTCCTGTGCCACAGGCCGTACACAGGCGCGGATCGGTCCCGTCAGTGCGTTGGGGGAAGAAATGGGGGCCGAGATCCTGATCAAGCGCATTGATGACATCCGTGATTTTCAGGTCTTTGGTTTGGTCAACAGTCGCGGAAAAGTCACGCCAGAAGGCTGACATGACATCGTGCCAGTCTGCTCTCCCTCCTGAAATGTCATCCAGCTGTTCTTCCAGAGAGGCGGTAAATCCTGTATCGACATAGCGTTCAAAGAAGGATGTCAAAAAGGCGGTGACGAGCCTGCCACGGTCTTCGGGGATGAAACGCTTCTGGTCAAGCCGGACATAATTGCGGTCTCTAAGCACGCTGAGAATGGACGCATAGGTCGAAGGACGGCCAATGCCGATTTCTTCCATCTTTTTGACAAGTGAGGCTTCGGAATAGCGTGGTGGTGGCTGCGTGAAATGCTGCTCAGCCTTGATTTTCTGCGTCTGCGCCTGATCTCCCTCAGCCATAGCCGGGAGAAGACGGCTCTGATCATCATCCGCCTTGGGATCATCATGACTTTCGCGATAGAGATGCAGAAATCCATCGAATGCAATGACGGACCCTGTAGCGCGTAAGAGCGTCTGTTGGGTAGGATCGGAAAGTGTTACCGCTGTCTGGTCAATTTCGGCAGATTGCATTTGTGAGGCAACGGCACGTTTCCAGATCAGTTCATAGAGACGTTTCTGGTCATTATTAAGGAAAGCGGCCATCTGTTCGGGTGAACGTGTGACATCTGTCGGGCGGATGGCCTCATGGGCTTCCTGTGCATTCTTGGCTTTTGTGGCATAAACACGTGCTCTTTCAGGGCAATAATCCTTGCCGAAAGCGCCGGTGATATGAGAGCGTATGGCGCTGATGGCCTCTGAAGCCATAATGACGCCGTCTGTCCTCATATAAGTGATTAAACCCACAGTTTCGCCATGAAGTTCCACGCCTTCATAGAGCTGCTGGGCTGTCCGCATGGTCGTTTGGGCGCTCATTCCCAGCTTGCGCGAGGCTTCCTGCTGGAGGGTGGATGTCGTAAAAGGGGGGGCAGGATGGCGTTTGGTTCTTTTGCGCTCTATTTTCTGAACGGAAAGCCTGCTGTTCTCGACCGTGTCACGGGCAGCGAAAGCCTGTTCCTGTGTGGCAAGATCAAACTGACCGAGTTTCCGGCCTTCAAGATGCGTCAGGTGGGCTTCGAAAGCCTCTTTTTTGGGGGTCAGGAATGTGCCGGTTACGTCCCAGTATTCCCGGGGCTTGAAAACCTCAATTTCAGCTTCACGTTCGCAGATCAGCCGCAGGGCGACCGATTGTACACGGCCGGCGCTTCGACTGCCGGGTAATTTGCGCCATAGTACCGGGGAGAGCGTGAAACCGACCAGATAATCCAGAGCGCGGCGGGCGAGATAAGCATCAATCAGGGGCTGATCCAGCGTGCGTGGAGCTGCCATGGCTGTCTTGATGGCATTTTTGGTGATTTCGTTAAAAGTGACCCGTTGCACCTCAATGTTTTTAAGAAGATTCTTTTCTTCCAGAGCGGCCCTGACATGCCATGAAATAGCTTCGCCTTCACGGTCAGGGTCAGTGGCGAGAATAAGCTTTTTGGCACCTTTCACAGCTTTGGCGATTGTTGCGATCTGTTTGGCGCCCCGTTCATCTGTCTGCCATTTCATGGCGAAATTTTCGTCGGGAAGGACGCTCCCATCTTTGGGAGGAAGATCGCGAACATGTCCAAATGACGCGATGACGGTGTAGTCACTGCCCAAGTACCGGTTGATTGTTTTTGCTTTTGCCGGGCTTTCGACCACTACAACGCTCGTCATCGCCACCATCCATTCATCGAGTCTAGGTTACTGTTATGCGGTTTCTGGCATCAGAACGACCTGTCCGCCGGGGAGGCTTTCTATCATACCTTCCACTTCAAGTTCACTGAGAGTCGTCATGACGTCTGATACGGAGAACTGACAGCGTGAGATCAGATCGTCAACCATTATGGGTGTCAAAGAGAGCATGAGGAGTACTGCTTCGCGGATAGTCTCTTTATGGTTTTCTTCGGTTTCTTCAGGATTTTCTGCTTCATTTTCTGTTAAGAAAGAGAGGTCGTCCTCTTCCTGTGGTTCAGAAAAGGGTTTGGAGTGTTGCCGAAAAGCGCAGTATTTCGCTTGTTCAAAACCGCGAGGATCGGGTGTGCCGAAAAGTTGCGCAGGATCTTCCTCGCGACTCCATGGTGCAGGCGGACGGGCAGGCACTTCTTCTGGCAGGCAAGAGAGGATGTCCTGAGCATTTTCGACCAGTATAGCACCCTGTCGCAGCAGGTCATTGCCTCCACGGGACCGGGGGTCAAGGGGGGAGCCGGGGACGGCCATGATGGTCCTGTCATAAGCGGCGGCATGCCTCGCTGTAATCAATGTACCAGAACGTTCCGAGGCCTCAATCACGAGACATGCCTGGCTGATTCCGGCAATCAGCCTATTGCGGCGCGGGAAATGGCGGGCAAGCGTTTCTGTTCCCGGGGGCGCTTCTGTGAGGAGGCAGCCTTTTTCAGCAATGGCTTCATGCAAGCGAGCATTTTCAGGGGGATAGGCTATGTCGAGGGCGCCTGCAATGACGGCAACAGTCAGACCTGGATGAAGGGCACCTTTATGTGCGGCTGTGTCAATTCCTCGTGCAAGGCCGGAGATAACGCAGATTCCCGCAGAGGCCAGTTCAGCTGAAAGGCTTTCCGCGATACGGATACCGGCCAGAGACGCGTTGCGCCCTCCTACGATGGCGACGCTGATCATGGAAGCGAGGTCAATATTGCCGCGACAGAAGAGCAAGGGAGGTGCATCTGGCGTATAGGCCATCATGAGTGGATAATCGGGATCAGAGCGCAAGATATGCCGACTGCCTGTTTTTTCCAAAAAGGCGATTTCGTCCTCAATCTGTGTTTGTGATGGAGGTATAAGCTGTTTGATGCCATTTGTGCGTGGCATATCGGCGATAGCGTGCAGGGCGCGAGAGGCAGTGCCGTAAATGGCAAGAAGGCGGTAAAATTTGACCGGCCCTATATGAGGGGTACGTGCCAGTCTGATCATGGCGATACGCTCATGCAGTGTCTGGGTGATCGTGACATCATTCATGACAGACTTTCCCGGGACCGTTTTATCAATCCTGCTCCTTGAAGCGATGTTCCTTGCCTTGTATCAGGCGTACGAGATTGCCGTAATGGCGGACCCAGACCAGAATGGCAATAATGTCCGTGGCAACGGGGATAGGAGAGGAAACGGGGTGAGTTGTAAGGGCTGGCATCAAAAGAGGGGCAATGAAAAATGATAATAATGCTCCTGCCGAAGAAATACGGCTTAATTTGACTGTAAAAGCCCATACGAAACTGCAGATCAGTCCCACAGGCCAGCAAAAGGCCCAGAAGACACCAATTCCCGTTGCAACACCTTTACCACCGCGGAATTTCAACCAGAGAGGAAAACAGTGCCCTATTATGGCGCCGAGGCCTGCCAGAGCCATGCAAAGCTGTGTCTGTTCTGGGCAAACGGCTTTAAAGAACAGGACGGCAAGGAACCCTTTCATGACATCCATGACCATCGTTGCCGCTGCCAGGCCTTTTTTCCCTGTGCGCAGAACATTGGTCGCTCCGATATTGCCTGAGCCAATATGCCGGATATCGCCCAGCCCCGCCAGAGTTGTCAGCACCAGTCCGAAAGGGATGCTTCCGATAAGATAAGAAGCTAGGAAAGCCAGGATGGGGCCGGGAGGAGAAAAGGAAAAAAGAGACATGTCAGGCCTGTTTCCCACAGAGGCTGTCATCACGATAGACTTCACGTCCGGACTGGAAAGTACGCAGGACTTTTCCCTTGATTGTGACGCCGTCAAAAGGCGTGTTTCGGGCACGACCCGGCAGTCTTCCGGCTCTGACAGTCCATTGCATGTCAGGATCGAACAGGCAGAGATCAGCCTGGGCGCCGACGGAAAGCGTGCCGGCCTCTATACCCAGAAGTTTGGCCGGCGCACTGGTGAGAAGGCGCAGTGTGTCGAGGAGAGGCAAACCGGCCTTGAGAGTCATGCCCAACAACGTAACCAGTCCTGTGCCGCCAGCCATTGCCTGTGCAAAAGGCAGACGTTTATCGTCAGCATCAGCAGGAACGTGGTCAGAGGCCACCGCGTCTATTATGCCATCGGCAAGAGCTTCCTGCACGGCGGCACGGTCTTTTTCCTGACGCAGGGGAGGGGAAAGTTTTGCATAGGTGCGGAAATCGCCAATGGCGTCTTCAGTCATGGTAAAATAAGGCGGCGCTGTATCACAGGTAACAGAAAGCCCCTTCTGCTTGGCGGTCCGGATCAGATCAAGAGCGCCAGAGGTCGAGATATGGGCAAAATGTACACGTGCACCGGTCATCTCTGCCAGGCAGAGATCGCGGGCTACCATCATGGCTTCAGCTTGTGCAGGGATTTGTGGCAATCCCAGTTTGACAGCCAGTGGCCCCGCTGTGGCGCAACCACCACGTGCCAGAGAAGGTTCTTCAGGGTGCAGGACGATTAACGCTTTCAGAAAGCGGGAGTAAGCCAGCAGATTGCGCATCTGTTTGGCATCTCCCAGAGAGCGTGCCCCATCTGTGAAGGCGATGGCTCCAGCCTGTTTGAGCAATCCCATTTCGGCCATTTCCTGTCCCGCACAATTGCGGGTCAGCGCACCATAAGGGTAAAGCGAAACGAGACCTGTTTCCTGCCCGCGTTGTCTGATCAGCCGGACGAGGGAAGGCGTATCAATGGCAGGTTCTGTATCGGGCAGTACCGCCATACTGGTAATGCCTCCGGCTACAGCTGCCTGTGCGCCAGATTCAATCGTTTCACGATATTCCGCACCCGGTTCTCCGAGAGAGACGCGCATATCGACCAGACCGGGACAGAGGACAGCGCCTTTTCCATCAATGACAGAGATTCCTTTCGGGACTTCATGAGCATTATAGCCCGTGATTCTGCCATTCTGGACGACAAGTTCGCTTTTTTCATCCCGGTTGGAAATGGGGTCGATCAGGCGGATATTTTTAAAGGCAATCATATGCGGCGTGTTCATGCGGCACTCCTCATACGCAGGAGGCGATCCAGCACTGCCATACGGACAGCGACACCCATTTCCACCTGTTCTGAAATGACGCTTTGTGGAGAGTCAGCCACAGTGGAGGCGACTTCGACACCCCGGTTCATAGGGCCGGGATGCATGACCAGAGCACCCGGTTTGGCCAAGGCCAGACGACGCTGATCCAGTCCAAAGAGGGCAAAATACTCACGTTCGCTGGGCACGAGCCCCGCTCCCATGCGCTCGCGCTGGATACGCAGGCACATCACGACGTCAGCATCTTTCAGTCCTTCTTCCATGGAGTGGTAGAGCGTTACATTTTTCGCACTGGCGAAGGCGGAAGGCAGCAAGGTTGGTGGTCCGATCAGCCGGATGCGGCTGCCCATGGCTTGCAATAAATGCAGGTTGGAGCGGGCAACGCGGCTATGGGCAATGTCACCGCAAATGGCGATTTCAAGATTATCCAGCCTGCCAAGATGACGCCTGATGGTCAGTGCATCCAGCAGGGCCTGGGTAGGATGCTCGTGCATGCCATCGCCAGCATTGACGACGCTGGCTTCTACTTTCTGGGACAGAAGAGCAGGTGCGCCAGACTGGGCATGGCGTATGACCAGCAGGTCACAGCGCATGGCATTGAGGGTTGAGGCTGTATCAAGCAGCGTTTCGCCTTTATTGACCGAGCTTGTGGCGACTGTCATGTTAATGACATCCGCTCCCAGACGTTTTCCGGCAATTTCAAAGCTGGTACGGGTTCGTGTACTGTCCTCAAAAAACAGGTTGATCAGCGTCCGCCCGCGCAGGACATTATGGGGTGCCTGACGGGACCGGCTCAACAGGGCGTAGCTTTCAGCAAGATCAAGAAAAGGGATGATGGCCTGTGGGCCCATTCCTTCAATGCCTAACAGATGAGCACTGTGACGCTGGGGTGTCATTGTCCGGTTACGCTCCTGATTCGTGCCATAACTTCATCTTTTCCAAGCGCCGAAAGTGTGAGATCAATGCCGGGCGAGGTCGTCGTGCCCGTTAGGGCAGCGCGCAACGGCTGGGCAATGGCGCCAAGCTTGAGATCTTTCTCCTCGGCGAAAGCGCGCAGTGTCCGGTCGATGTCCTCAGGCGTAAAAGAAGGCAGAGCAGCAAGTTTTTCGCTTATCCCGCGCAGAATATCCTTTCCTTCATCGGTCAGGAATTTTTCAGCTTTTGACGTGAAACGAAGAGGAAGTTTTAATCCGGCAAAGGCGGCATTTTCTGTCAGCTCAACCAGATTCTTTGCACGCTCTTTCAATCCCGGCATCAGAGCCAGAATGCGGTGGGCGACCTCATCGTTCACTTCGACATCATCACGTTCCCTGAGTCGGGACAAGACATCATCGGTCAGGCGTTTATCATCTGCCCGGCGAAGCCAGACGCCGTTAATATGCGCCAACTTGACATAATCCATCCGTGAGGGGGATTGTCCGACACCGTCAAGGTCAAAGAGCCTGATTTGTTCTTCGCGTGAGAGGATTTCCGCATCTCCATGTCCCCAGCCCAGACGCAGGAGGTAATTGCAGAGTGCTTCAGGCAGGATCCCTTCGTCACGGAATTCTACGACCGACTGCGCGCCATGACGTTTGGAGAGCTTGGCGCCATCAGGACCATGGATAAGAGGCAGATGGGCAAATTGGGGAAGATTCCATCCCATCGCCCTGTAGATCATGGCCTGACGGAAGGTATTGGTCAGATGATCGTCGCCTCGTATGACATGGGTAATGTCCATATCATGATCATCGACCACCACGGCGAGCAAATAGGTCGGCGTGCCATCGGAGCGTAGCAGGATCAGGTCATCCATTTCCTCATTGGCGACTGTGACATCGCCCTGCACAAGATCGTGAATAATCGTCTCGCCTGTCTGGGGCGCTTTGAGGCGGATTGTATAGGGAGCGTCTTTCGGGGCTTCAGAAGGGTCGCGGTCACGCCACGTGCCATCGTAACGGGGCGGGCGTTTTTCTGCGCGTGCTTTTTCGCGCATTTCGGCCAGTTCTTCAGCTGTGCAATAGCAGCGATAAGCCTGTCCCTTTTCCAGTAGGGCCTGAACGACGTCTTCGTGGCGCTTTTGTCGTGTAGACTGGAAGACAGGCTCTTCGTCCCAGTCAAGCCCCATCCATTTCAAGCCGTCGAAAATAACATCAACAGCGTGCTGGGTGGATCGCTCACGGTCAGTATCCTCAATACGCAGGAGGAACTCACCGCCATGATGACGGGCAAAAAGGTAATTGAACAGAGCAGCTCTGGCATTGCCAATATGAAGCAGGCCTGTCGGCGAGGGCGCAAAGCGGGTACGAATTTTCATAAAAGAGAGTTATATCATGTTCCACCAGAAGGGGCCATCCGGTGCAGGGAGATTCAAAAAGGTTTCATGAAGGTATGTCTGCAAGCCATGATGGAAGATAGTCTGGCGCGTCAGGGCCGAAGGCTTTTCTGTTGGTTTCCGGTCGTTCTGGGGGCGGGGAGTACATTTTATTTTGTCCTGAAAGCGGAACCCGGTTTCTGGATGTTATTTGTGTTTTCTCTTTTCGCTATCGCAGGCATTGGCCTGTATTTGATCGCATCACCGGGAATGTCCTGTCCCCTTATCATGCGGGTCGCTGGGGCAGGAGGGACTGTTTTTTCCGCTGGTTTCCTTCTGGCTTATGGAGAGGCCCATCTTCAACCTCCTTTTCCAGCCCTGCCCTATCAAGCCGTGTGGATCAGGGGGGGTCTTGTACAGTCGGAGCTTTTGCCGCCTCGTCCTGTGGACCATCCTTCTGTGAATCGACATCCTTCGGTGGAACGCTGGCGCGTGACTCTGAAAAAGGTGGTTTTCGAGACACCGTGGGATGAACGGTTATCTCCATTGCAGCGTACGCTACGGGTTACGTTAAAGCCGGGTGACGTGCCCGAAGTGGAGAGTGGTGAAAACGTAAAAGTGAGGGTAATCCTGAAGAAAACACCTCCTCCTTCCTATCCTGGCGCAGTGGATTTCCAGCGTGAGGCGTGGTTTTCAGGCAGGGCAGGTGGAGGGCGCGCTTTTTCTGCCTTGATACATGTTGCTGAGCCAGGACCGCATAATGGTCTTTTTTCCCGATGGACGACGCTGAGAGAGCATATTGCCCGGCATATTGGCAAAGTTCTTTCAGGTCAGGATGGTGCTTTTGCCGCGACGGTCCTGTGTGGGGAAACATCTACCCTGTCTTCGCAAACACGCCAGGATTTCGCCGCTTCCGGGCTGGCGCATCTGCTGGCTGTTGCGGGGCTTCATCTTGGTCTTGTGATGACATTCTGTGCCTTTACCCTGCGGGCCCTGCTGGTCACGTCTCCTTATCTGGCACTTTATTGGCCATGCCGGACGATTGCCTATGTCAGTGCGTTGGTCATAGGAGCGTTTTATGTAGCCTTGACGGGGTTCCATCTGCCGGGCCTGCGGGCTTTGGGAATGGCGTGTCTGGTTATTCTGGCCATGCTGACAGGGAGACAGGCGCTTTCCCTGCGTTCTCTGGCGCTCGTGGCTCTGGCTCTGGAAGTGACAAAACCTTCACGGATTCTGGATGTTTCATTTCAGATGTCCTTCATGGCGGTCATGGCCCTGATCGTAGGGTATGAAGTGCTGAGGACCCCTCTTTCTGATCTGCGTCAACGCTCATGGATGTGGGGAAAAGTGGGGCTGCCGCTTATTTTTCTGGCTTTGACGTCATTATTGGCGGGTTCTGCTGTCTTGCCTGTCAGTATGGCGCATTTCGGAGCCTTTCAGCCATGGTTTGTGGTGGCCAATATGGCGGCTGTGCCCGTCATGGGATTCTGGATCATGCCTCTGGGTCTTGTTTCACTCCTGTTTATGCCTTTCGGACTTGAGACTATTCCTCTCCATATGATGGGATGGGGGATAGGACTGGTGCGGTGGAGTGCCTCTTTTATGGCGCATGCACCTCTGGCCAGTTTGCCTGTCCCGGCATTGCCTTCATGGGGGCTGGTCTTGATTCTGACGGGTTTGTCCATTTTCTGCCTCTGGAAGGGTAAAGCCCGTTTTGCCGGAACAGTCCTGCTGTGTGTGGGAATGGCGTCGCCATGGCTACAGGAAAAGCCTGTCATGCTCATCTCTTCAGATGGGACGGAACTGGCCTTTCGTGCCCATCATCATCTTTATGTTTCGTCTCATGGGAGACAGGATTTTATCCTCCGGTCATGGCAGAAGGATTTTGCGTTGCCTGTGAGTACACTGCCTGAAAATTGTCGGGATCATTTCTGTCTTTTATCGTCCAGAGGCAGGGTGATCATGTGGATGGCACCTTCGGGCAAAGAGGAAAAGACTTTCCCGGAGGAGGCTTTTTCGTGTCCACGGCTTGCCTTGATTGTCAATTTTTCCAGAAGAGCGGTTCCATGTCCCGGGGTCATGACGATCGACCGTCAGTCGCTTCGGCAGGAAGGAAGCTGGGCCGTTTATCACTCTTCCCGCGGAGGGCTACGGCTTTTGTCCGACCGACAGCAGCGCGGTTATAGGCTTTGGGTTATGGAACCCGGGCAGGAGGGAGATCCCGGCCTGCCTCTGGCTCCTTCTGAGTGATCAGTTTCAGTCAGTCCAATGCCTTATTTATGGGGCGGATAAAGATTTTTCTCTTTATAGAGGCATAGTTCTTTTGCACGACAGCGCCAACATTCTGGCGTGCGCGCCTTGCAGAGATAACGGCCATGCAAAATCAGACAATGATGAGCATTGGGCAGGAGGTCCTTGGGAATACGAACAAGAAGGGCGTCTTCAACGGCACGGACTGTTTTCCCCGGGGCAAGGCCTGTACGGTTTCCAAGACGGAAGATGTGCGTATCAACAGCCATGGTCGGTTCGCCAAAAGCGACATTCAGCACGACATTGGCTGTCTTGCGTCCGACGCCGGCCAGTGCTTCCAGCTCTTCGCGGCTTTTGGGTACCTCGCCATTATGACGTTCAATCAGTTGCTGGCAGAGAAGAGCAATATTGCGGGATTTTGCCCGCCATAAGCCGATCGTGCGGATATAGCCGGCAATTCCCTCTTCTCCCAGGGCAGCCATTAGGTACGGGGTCGAGGCAGCGGCGAAAAGGGGAGCCGTGGCTTTATTGACAGATTTGTCCGTAGCTTGCGCCGAGAGCACTACGCTGACGAGAAGCTCGAAAGGGTTATGAAAAACCAGTTCCGTCCGAGCGTCAGGATGGTCCTGCTCAAGGATTTCCATAAAAGCGCGGACAGCTTTCAGGCTCATCTGTGGCATTTTTACAGTAACAGTACGGGCCATTTTTACGCTTTAATCCCCATTATTCTGACGTATTCCTGTTATCAGGTCTTTATTATAGTCTATAAAGCCCCAGATTTAGTGCGATTTTTGAGGATAGAATCCCTTTCATGCCCATAAAAAAAGCCGGAAAAGACAAATCAGGTGTCTCTTTTGTTAACATTCTGCGCTTTGTTGTCAGGCGTTGGGGGCAACATCCATGGTTTCTGTCATGGACGCTGACGGGCGTTGCGCTGGCAACTTTTGCCGATATCTGCACGCCTCTCCTGGCGGGACGCTTGGTCGGTGACATTTCCCATCCTGCTCGCGAGGGAAGCGTTATTCATAGCGACTTTCTTCGTGATGCCTTCTGGATGGTGCTGGGCTTATTTGTCCTGGGGTTGATTGGCGTTCTGGGGCGGCGGTCTTCCTATATTGGCATAAGCTATATGACGTTGGCGATGATGCGGCGTATTCTCGGAGATGCCTTTGCGCGTGTGCAGCGTTTTTCGTCAGAATGGCATAGTAACAGCTTTGCCGGTTCTACAGTGCGTCGTCTGACGCGCGGTATCTGGGCGCTTGATACTCTTGATGACACGATCCTTCTTTTGATTGTTCCTGAAATGCTGGTTCTGATCGGCACCACTTTGGTGCTGATTATCAAATCACCCTTGATGGGGGCTGTTCTGGGGCTGTCTGTCGTGATTTTTGCGGTCGTGTCGATCTGTCTGACGCTTTACTACGTGGCGCCTGTGTCCAGGCTGGCCAATCAGTGGGATACACGTCTGGGGGCGGCACTGGCTGATTCTGTTACCTGTAATGCTGTGGTCAAGGCTTTTGGTGCGGAAAAGCGTGAGGAACGTCACCTTGGGCAGATTATGCGCATCTGGAGCGGGCGCACATTGCGTGGCTGGATAAGAGGCACGAACAGTGCGAATACTCAGGCGACCTTGTCACTTGTCATGCGGATGATGCTGATTGGTATGGTTGTATGGTTCTGGTGGCAGGGTAAGGCCGGGCCGGGAGATGTTGCCTATGTATTGACCATGATGTTCCTTATTCAGGGTTATCTGCGTGATCTTGGGCAGCAGGTCAGTCAGGTACAACGCTCAGTTAATGAAATGGAAGAGCTCGTGGCTCTTTTTGACCTTGAGCCAGCGGTCAAGGATAAAAAGGGAGCATTTGCGTTAAGGGTTGGCCGCGGACGGGTCTGTTTTGACCATGTGACTTTCCGCTATCCTTCCCAGACAAGACCGATTTACGAAAATTTTTCCCTGACGGTTGAAGCCGGGACACATATTGCTCTGGTTGGTCCCAGCGGTTCAGGGAAAACGACGCTGACACGCCTTTTGCAGAGACTTTATGACATCCAGCAAGGCCATATTACAATTGATGGGCAGGATATTGCTATGGTGACGCAGGAAAGTTTGCGTCGTCATATCGCTCTTGTGCCGCAGGAGCCTGTGTTGTTCCATCGTACTCTGGCTGAAAATATTGCCTATGGCCGGCCTGGTGCGACGCGTGCTGACATCAGGGAAGCTGCGCAGATGGCCAATGCCTGGCCTTTTATTGAAGACTTGCCTGATGGGTTGGACACGCTGGTTGGTGAAAGAGGGGTAAAGCTTTCAGGCGGAGAACGTCAGCGTATTGCTATCGCACGGGCTTTTCTGGTGAATGCACCGATTGTCCTCTTTGATGAGGCGACAGCGAGCCTGGATTCAGAATCAGAAAAGCTTGTCCAGCAGGCCATGAATCGCCTCATGCAAGGGCGGACGGTCTTTATCGTAGCGCATCGTCTCGCAACTGTGCGCGATGCGGATCGTATTCTAGTTTTCAAAGAAGGGAAAATCATTGAGGACGGCACGCATGAGACGCTTATGAAGGAAGATGGTGGTATGTATCATCATCTGGTCACATTACAGTCTCTGGATGCTGAATTGTGAAACACTGGTCCTTCTGTCGCATGTATCATATTTGCGGAACTGTTACTTAAAAAACACAGTTAACAGGATGATAATAATGGTCTGTTTTTGAGGTTCTTGAGAAAGACGGTGGGTATATTACATTTGTAATTCGGTAAAAAGATTTACGATGAAGGAGGTCCTTCTGTGGCAAGCAGTAAGGCTATTCCCAAACGTCCGTTTCTGGTCCGGGTTGGCAAAAAATTACGTCCGGTATGCAATAGGCTTATTGCACGTGATTCCCTGGTTTCCAACGCAGCGGTACTTGATTCAGCAAATTTCCCCTGGCTTAAGGCTTTGGAAGAGGCGTCCGATCATATCATAAAAGAGTGCCAGCAGGTTCTTGCTGGACGGAAAGCGCTTCCTCCGTTAAGGGAGCTGTCACCGGATCACAAGCGTATTGCTCCAGATGAAAGCTGGAAATCCTTCTTTCTTTATGGTTACGGGATCAAGGTGCCTGAAAATTGTGCCAGAGCCCCTGTAACAGCGCAGCTTGTCGCGGGAATTCCAGGGCTTTGTAACGCCCTTTTTTCCGTGCTGGATCCCCATGGGGTGATTCCGCCCCATTATGGGGTGACAAAAGGCATGCTCAATTGCCATTTGGGACTCGTTATACCCAAAGATAATGAGAATTGCTGGATTATGGTCAATGGCCGTAAATTGCACTGGCAGGCGGGCAAGGCTTTTGTGTTTGACGATACCTATCAACATACGGTTGAAAATAATACGGACGATATACGCGCTATTTTATTTATTCAGCTTGAGCGTCCTACCAGGGGGCTTGGGCGCCTGGTTCAAAAGCTTTTTCTTGGTGGCGTGCGTCATTCAGCTTTTGTGAAAGATGCGAAGATGAATATTGAGCGTTGGAATCAGATTCAGGCTGAGATGGAAAAGGCCTGATGAGCGTGGTGTTGCAAAAATGGGAGGAAAATTTTCCTCCCATTTTTATGGTAGGTCCTTAAAGGTAATATTCGTCCAGAGGGGCGAAACCATTAAAGCCGGTTGAACAATAGCTCGCAACATAGGCACCCGTCGAAAGAATGGCGATTTTGTCGCCGCTTTTGAGTTCCTGTGGCAGCATGACAGGTGTTTTTTCGTACATCACATCGGCACTGTCGCATGTAGGGCCAGCCAGGACGTGGGGCGTAAGACCCGCGGTTGTGTCGTCATGAGGAGTCTGGAAGCAGTAGCGAATAGCTTCTCCTTCCGTTTCGGCTAGACCGCCAAAACGGCCGATATCAAGATAGACCCAGCGGGGTTCCAGGCCCTGTTCATCACGCTGGCTCGCCAGAACGACTTCCGAGCAGACGATCCCCGCATTACCGACCATGGAGCGACCGGGTTCAATAAGCAGTCGGGGAGGATTGTCGCGGAAAAGTTCTTTCATGGTTGCGGTGATGGTGGCGCCAAACGTCTCGGGAGTGGGAACTGCATCGTGGTAGTGTGTGGGGAACCCGCCACCCAGATTAAGGAAATCCAGCTTTATAGAGTCGGCTGCGAGAGTCTGAAAGATCTGGGCGGCCTGTCCGATAGCCATTTGATAAGCTGTAACTGATTTTTGTTGGCTGCCCACATGGAAAGAAACGCCGACAGGGTTCAGACCTTTTCGGGGTGCTTCACGCAGAAGTTTGATGGCCTGCCCTGTGTCTGTACCGAATTTGCGTGACAAGGGCCAATCAGCACCGTCATTAATGACGCGGATGCGGCAATAGACTTGTGCTCCTGGGGCATGCTGGGCCAGTTTTTCAAGCTCCTCAGCGCTGTCAAAGGCATAGAGGCGCACGCCCAGGCGCCAGGCTTCCTGCACTGCACTGATGGATTTTACCGTATTGCCGAAAGAAAGACGCTCGACGGGGATACCATTTTTCAGACAGCTTCTGATTTCTCCCAGCGAAGCAACGTCAAAAAAGCTGCCCAGTTCGTACAGGCGTCTGATGATAGCAGGGGCCGGATTCGCTTTCATGGCGTAGTAAATTTCGGCTTGCGGCAGAGCGGCCTGCAAAGCGTGATAATTCTGTTCGACCTTGTCCAGATCGACGACAAGGCAAGGGGTTGCCGGATTTTGTTCGGCAAGGAAGCGGGTAATTTTAGGAGTCATGAGCCTCACGTCCCAAAAAAATAATTCCCCCCGAACCCTGTCGGGGCAGAATGTTGCGAAACGGTCTAACGGACCGGCGAAGTGTCTTTCCGTCCACAGTCAGTGACTGAAAAAGAAAGGAGCCAGAACGCTTGACGTCGTTGCGTAACCTCGAAGAAGGGCCAGTGGCACGTGCGTTGCTGCGTGTAGGGGGAGAGACCCCATTTTCCTGTTCAATTCAAGTTAATTTATGGAAATTTTTTTCACGCTCTTTGGAAAATGGTGTCAGGTTCTTTTTTTATGGGGTTTCATTTATCAGGCTTTTGGCCGAAAATAAGGAGTACAGGGTTTATAGGAAAAAGGAGCGAGAGTGTCAGACTCAGACGAATCAGCACAGATACAATCCCAATCCGTCAAGAAAAATGTAAAAGGAACCCGACTTGGTGCCATACGTAAGGTTCTCGCCAATAGTGGCGATAGTCAGACATCTTTGTCCGCTGCCGGTTGCGCGTTTTTTGCGACTCTTTCACTTTTCCCCGCACTGACAGCTTCCATTTCCATTTATGGACTGGTTTTTGATCTTCAAACTGTCGAGCCACAACTTCATGTATTAAAAAACCTGCTTCCGGTGGCTGCCTATAGTCTGATCGTTGAGCGTATTCATGTACTTGTCATGCAGCCTCACTCTTCGCTCACGCTGGGACTGGTTTTTTCTCTTCTGATTGCTTTATGGACGGCATCGGCCGCGAGTCGTGCCGTGATCTCTGCCCTGAATATGGCCTATCATACGAAGGAAACGCGGACTTTTCTACATTTTCAGTTCTTGGCTTTTGGAACGACTTTTCTGACAGTTCTGGGAGCGTGCCTGACTCTGGCGCTTATGGTGGCGGCGCCGGCACTGATTGATTATTTCCCCCGTTATTTAAGCTATGTGGGGCTGGATGCGCGTTATTTACCGGATTCCTTGCAATTTCTTCTCAGACGGAGCACGCCCATAATTGTTCACTGGCTTACTCCTGCCATTATGCTCTTTTTTGTTTTTATTGCTGTGTGCCTGTTTTACCGTTTTGCTCCCTGTCGTGCCTGGACACGCTGGCGCTGGATATTACCCGGAGCTGTGGTTGCCACACTTTTATGGGTTCTGACGTCCCTGGGGTTTTCCTGGTACGTCTCGCATTTTGCCAGCTACGGCACGACATACGGCCCGCTGGGTGCTGTCGCCGCTGTCATGATGTGGTTTTTTGTCAGTGCCTATGTCGTCATTTTTGGTGCTGTTCTTAACGCCGGAATAGAAGGCTACGAAGAGGAAAGGGCCGTAATGAGTTTTTCCAATGAGTCTTCTCAGGAAGAAGCACCGTCTTCCGGGCCATGACCGTCGCGTTCCTTGATATATTCAGTGACAACAACTTGCGTTACACCGCTTTTCAGAATGCCAAGCTTGGCCGCGGCTGCGCGTGAAAGATCAATAACGCGTGCACCGGTGAAGGGTCCGCGGTCATTGACACGAACAATGACCGAACGGCCGGTTCTGGGAGAATGGACTACCAGTTTTGTGCCGAGGGGGAGGAACGGATGTGCCGCTGTCAGAGCCGCATTTTCAGGTTCTTCCTTCCCGCTGTCATTATGTCGCGGGATCTTCCTGTTCTTTTTGCCTTCATACCAGCTCGCCAACCCTTTTTGTGAGAAAGGGCGAATGGAATGGAGAAAACGCGAGAGAGGGCGGTGGGAGGTTTTACGGACAGGGGATGTTCTTCCTGCAGGCGCCTCCATAGCCTGAGCAGGAAGCGTAAAGAGGACACTCAGTCCGATCCCATAACGGAGCCAGTAAGGAAAAAGAACTTTCTTTTTGACGCTCCGCCGCAAGAAAGGGTCTGTTTGACGTGAAGTTATCATCCTGCACCTATAGCACATAATTCTCTGATAGATTATATACCTTCGAATCCCATCTTTCCTGACAGGCAAGAAGATGTTATCAGCCGACCTGATGAAACGGCCTTTAATAGCAGTCCTTAACGGACCCAATCTTAACATGCTTGGCTTGCGACAACCAGATGTCTATGGTCATGCGACTCTTGACGATGTCGAGCAGATCTGCATCCAGGCGGCAGAAAGACTGGATGTTGCGATTGATTTTCGCCAGACCAATGGCGAGGGTGAGCTGGTTTCATGGGTGCAGGAATGTCGCGGTCGTGCAAACGGAATTGTGATTAACCCGGCGGCCTATACCCATACGTCCATCGCGTTGCTGGATGCGCTTTATGCGGTGGAACTTCCTGTGATAGAGATTCATATTTCGAATATTCATCGCCGCGAAGAGTTTCGTCACCATAGTTACGTCTCGCAAGTTGCCCGTGGTGTTATTTGCGGGCTGGGCGTAAGAGGTTATGCCCATGCATTGCAGGCAATGGCAGATATAATAGAGGATGAAGGATGAGTCATATGCTCGTGGATAAAGAGGCTATTCGGGCTTTGGCCGATATCCTGACAGAAACAGGCCTTACCGAAATCGAAATCGTTGAAGCGGACAGCCGTATTCGCGTTGCCCGAAATGTTACGGTCCAGGCGGCGGCTCCTGTCGTCAGTGCGCCAGTTTCTGCGGTTTTACCAGTTCAGTCTGCTGCCCCTGCCAATATTCCGGCCAAAGAGCTTAACCCTGCCCTTCATCCCGGCGCAGTGCCAAGTCCGATGGTAGGTGTGGCTTATCTGACGCCTGATCCCTCTTCTCCGCCTTTTGTGGCGGAAGGTTCACAAGTGGCTGCCGGCCAGACAATCATGCTCATTGAGGCGATGAAGACTTTCAATCAGATCAAGGCTCCGCGTGCCGGGGTCTTGACGAAATTCTGTGTAACGTCTGGCGAGCCTGTAGAATTCGGTGCCCCCTTGGCGATCATTGAGTAAATCATGTTTACTAAGATTCTCATTGCGAATCGCGGCGAAATCGCCCTGAGAGTTCTCAGGGCTTGCCGTGAAATGGGTATTCGTACGGTGGCAGTCCACTCCACGGCTGATGCTGATGCCATGCATGTCCGTCTTGCTGATGAGGCGGTTTGTATTGGACCACCCAATTCTCGCGAATCATATCTGAACGTGCCGGCTATTCTGTCTGCAGCGCTGATTACCGGTGCTGAAGCCATTCATCCTGGCTATGGCTTCCTGTCGGAGAATGCAGACTTTGCCGAGACGGTGGCCGCCCATGGTCTCGCTTTTATTGGCCCGACGGCGGACCATATCCGTATGATGGGTGACAAAATCACGGCTAAGACGACGATGGCTGCGCTCGGCGTGCCACTTGTTCCCGGTTCTGATGGTGCGGTAGAAGATCTCGAAACAGCACGCGCTGTGGCGGCAGAAGTTGGCTATCCGGTTATTATCAAGGCGACAGCCGGAGGCGGTGGCCGCGGAATGAAAGTCGCGCATGAAGAAAGCGAGCTGGCAGAAGCCTGGCGTGTCGCCCGGACAGAAGCTCAGGCTGCTTTTGGTAATGGCGATGTCTATATTGAGAAATATCTGGATCGTCCCCGTCATATCGAATTGCAGATTATTGGTGACCATTTCGGAAATGTGATCCATCTGGGCGAGCGTGACTGCTCCTTGCAGCGCCGTCACCAGAAATTGCTGGAAGAAGCAGGGTCCCCTGCCTTGACGGCTGCCCAGCGTGATGAGATTGGCGCGACGGTTACGGCGGCTCTTTCCAAAATGGGCTATCGTAATGCAGGCACATTGGAGTTTCTCTATCAGGACGGCCATTTTTGTTTTATCGAGATGAACACGCGTCTTCAGGTGGAACATCCCGTGACGGAAATGATCTCGGGCGTTGATCTGGTGCGTGAGCAAATCCGTGTCGCAGCAGGTGAAAAGCTGGCTTACCGGCAGGAAGATATTCACCTGAACGGCCATTCCATTGAATGTCGTATCACAGCAGAAGACCCGGCGACCTTTGTTCCCAATCCCGGAACAGTTAATGTTTTTCATGCTCCCGGCGGGCCGGGTGTGCGAATGGATAGCGCGCTTTATGCGGGCTATAAAATCCCCCCTTATTATGACAGCATGATCGCCAAACTGATCGTCCATGCCCCTACGAGGCCTGAGGCAATTGCCCGCATGCAACGCGCACTTGAGGAATGTGTGGTCGATGGCGTCAAAACCGTCATTCCCTTGCATCAGAAAATTCTGGCTGATCCGGAATTTCAAAAGGGTGACTATACCATCCACTGGCTGGAGAATTTCGTTGCCCGGGGAAATGCGTCTTCCTGAATTTTCCTGACGAGAGTCTGGTATTATAAAAACCCCCGCTTTTGCGGGGATTTTTATAATCAGGTTATATTGATCTACCGGCAGGCTTCCTTCAGTCCCATTCCCGCAGCGAGTGGGCATAAAGGCAGACAGAGGCAGAAACAGGCCCCCAGAAGATAGAGATTTGAGGCAGGTGAGAGGCCCAGTTGGGCAGCGTAAGAAGCCGCCGCTCCGAAGATCAGTATAGGCACACTCAGAGGTAACCCTAGAAGAGGCAGGAGGATATTGCCGCGTCGCGCGCCCAGGCTGATGGCGGCAATCATGCCACCGATGAGTGACAGGGATGCGCTACCCAGAGCCAGACTACCCAAAAGAACGGGGAATTCCCGGCTTTCCAGCCCAAACATCAACCCTAACGGGATAGCAGCGATCAGAAGGGGGATTCCTGTTGTCATCCAGTGAGTGATGATTTTGCTCAAAGCGACGCCAGCGGGGCCGACACCATAGAGCATGAGCTGGTCGAGGGAGCCATCTTCAAAATCCTGGTTAAAAAGTCGTTCAAGCGGCGGGAAACCAGCCAGAAGCATACAGACCCAGAGAATCCCCGGACCCATCTGGTGAAGCAGGGCTGGTGACGGACCAAGAGCGAGTGGAAACAGGGCTGCACACAGGATGAAAAACAAAAGGCTGGCCAGAGTGTCGGCGCCAAAGAAAAAGGCCAGACGTAACTCACGCGCTGTGAGGGCACGGAAAGCAGAGTTCATAGAAACACTCCCGCTGGAACAGGAGGTGCCTGAAGCTTCAATGTATGATGGTGTCCAAGCGGAAGCGGCACATGGGAGGTTGCGATAATACCGCCTCCCTGCGCCAGGTGAGTGTTCATGATCGTTCCCAATTGCTCCAGACTGGCTTGATCGAGCCCGACGGAAGGTTCATCCAGAAGCCAGAGAGGAGCCTTGCTTAATGTGATGCGGGCGAGAGCGACGCGTCTTTTCTGTCCGGCCGATAAAAGTCTCACGGGACGGTCAGCCAGAGCGGTCAGGGACAGGCTGGCAAGGCAATCTTTTAATGTGCCCTGACCAAGTTTCAGGCTGAATTGCAAGTTTTCCCGTACGGTCAGGGCGGGCTTCAACGCATCCAGGTGCCCAAGCCATGCGACATCACAGGGGCGTTCCATAGTGCCAGAGGAAACGGGGCATAAACCGGCAATAACGCGGAGGAGCGTCGACTTCCCGGCACCATTGGGACCGGTAAGAAGCAGTGCCTGGCACGCTTCGAGATGGGTTGAGATATTTTTCAGGACGAGTCTTTCTCCACGAAAAACAGAAATGGAAGAAAGCTCTACCAAGGGAGGGGGCATGGAAAAATCCCGTCTGAAAGAAGGTATAAAGCCAAAATAAAGGGAATCTCCTTTTGTGAGAAGCAAAAGGAGGAACAGAAGGGTGCAAAATTGTTTTAAAAAAGAAAAACTTTTCGTTATGAGCAGGGATCTTGCGATAGAGTGAGAAAATGTCGTCCCGTTTTGCTAAAAGGAACCTTCGCGCTGACTGATCTGGTGTTACAGGCCAAGATGATCACCAAATCCTTTAGTGGTCAGGAAATTCTCAAAGGCCTTTCTCTTGACGTGGAACGGGGGGATCTGATTTCGATTATAGGTCCCTCAGGTTGTGGCAAATCAACTTTTTTGCGGTGCCTGAATTTCTTGGAGCATCCTGATTCTGGTGAGGTGCGGATTGAGACTGTGAGTCTTGCCTGTGATGGCAGCCGTTGGACCCGGCAGGATGAAGTGCGGGCGCATCAATTGAGATCCCATGTCGGGATGGTTTTCCAGTCGTTTAATCTTTTTCCGCATCGTACAGTGCTGGAAAATGTCATGATGGCCCCATTGCATGTCAAGAAAATCGCTCCCGATCAGGCTGAAGCAACAGCGATGGAATTGCTGGAGAAAGTGGGACTGAAAAATGTGGTCGATCGCTATCCGGACAGACTCTCTGGCGGACAGAAACAGCGGGCCGCGATTGCCCGCGCACTGGCGATGAAACCTTCCGTCATGCTTTATGACGAGCCGACTTCGGCACTGGATCCAGAGCTTTCGGAAGAGGTTCTGTCTGTCATGCGAGCGTTGGATCAGGAGGGCATGACCCAGCTTGTCGTGACACATGATATGCGTTTTGCCCGTGCGGCATCAGACAGGGTGCTTTATCTTGAAGGGGGAGAGATTGTTGAAAGCGGAAGTCCGGATCAGATTTTTGCCCATCCGCAAGAAGCACGTACGCGTCGTTTTTTAAGGACGCTCCTGTCATGAAGAGACCGGGATTATGTTTTCTGTTCTGTCTGCTGGCGGTCTTGTCTTTTTTATCTGTTTCATCTGGTGTCAGAGCAGAATCATATCGGGTGCCAGGAGCACAAAATGAGACGGATCTGCCCTGGTCGTCCGATGGCGAGGCCAATGTGCCCTATGTATTTCATGATCCGGCCAATGACCGTCATGTGCTTGGTTTTGAATATGATCTCATGAACGAGATTGCTCCTCTTCTGAACCGGAAGTCACGTTTTGTACAAAATGGGTGGGAGGGGTTGATCCCCGGTCTTTCGCGCGATCTTTACGCCATGGTGATTGATGGCATTGAAATGACGCCGGAGCATAAGGCAGCCGTGTTGTTCAGCCGCCCCTATTATGTGACGACGGACCGTATCGTCGTGCGCAAGGGCACCAAAGGGCTTGATACGCTTGAGGCTCTGAAGGGGCATCTGATTGGTACGATCAAGAGCACAGCGGCAGAACGCCTTCTGATTCAGCAGGATCCTAAAAATTTTCGTTCTTATGATGAAGAGACCAATCTTTTTACGGATCTCAGGACGGGGCGGCTGGATGCGATTCTGATTGATGAGCCTATCGCTCTCTATTATTGCTCTGCCGATATGGAAATTGTCGGCAAGCCTGTGGGGGAGATTGCCTATGGCATTGCTTTCTCCAAGACTAATCCGGCTCTGCGCGATGCGGTTGACCAGGCTCTGGAGACGCTGATAAAAAATGGGAAACTGCATGACATTCTGGCGAAATGGAATCTCTGGACGCCCCAGATGGCCCATTACACCGGGGATTATTCAGAAACATCGGTCAAGCCTGTTGCCTGGGAGCAGTATCGTACCTTGATGGCAGGTGTGTCAGCCAGTGACACAATGGCGTTGTTCCATCGTTACGTGAGCTTTCTTCCTCTGATCGGGGAAGGGATGGTCATGACGCTGGCTGTTTCTGCTCTGGCCATGGTTATTGCCGTGGCATTAGGAGTGGCTTTGGCGCTGGTGCGCCATTATGGTGTCGCTCCTTTACGCATTATTGCCGGATTCTATATCGAAGTTGTGCGGGGTACGCCACTCCTGATCCAGATTCTGTTTATTTTTTACGGTCTGCCGGCTCTGGGAATTCGTCTGTCACCATTTTTTGCGGGTGTGGTAGCGCTGGGTCTGAATTACGCAGCCTATGAGGCTGAAAATTACCGTGCCGGACTTCTTTCTGTGCCGCGTGGTCAGATGGAAGCCGCCATAGCCCTGAACATGACTCATTTCCAGGCACTGCGTCTTGTGATTGTACCGCAGGCCTTTCGCACGGTGGTACCGGTTATGACCAATGATTTTATATCGTTGCTCAAGGACAGTTCGCTTGTATCAGTGATTACCCTGACGGAACTGAGCCAGACCTACATCCGCCTTTCTTCGACCTATTATGACTATATTGGCCCGGGTTTGATGGTTGGGGCCGCCTATCTTCTGGTGGGTTTACCTTTTGTTCGTCTTGCCCACATGGCCGAGAAGCGCATGGGCAAGGCTATCAATCATGGCCATCATTGAGAAAAAAGCGCCATAACACCTTGGCTGCGTTTTTGGAACGGGGTCTCATTGGGATGAGGCCGGGTCATATTTCCCGCCCCGGCTGGTAACTGGCGGCAGGGTGTTGTTATAGCCTTCAGTGAGGAGATTGCTCCAAAGGGGAAGCCATTCCTTGGTCTTGTTGATGAAAGCTTCGGCTGCTGGATCCTTGGACAGGATGTCCTTGTCCCAGTGATCAATGGGAGCCAGGAGGCGGGGCGTGCCCTTTTCCATTGGTGCTAGTAATATATCGACCGTCGCACCAGCCACCTGCCCTGCTGGAAGAGGTGCGATATGTCGCCAGCCGACCGTGATCATCAAGGGGGGCAGCAGGAGGCCGGCCTCCCGGATACGGGAAATAGCTGTGTGTATAAAAGGATTGAGGCTGACAATATCATCGGCCATCAGGGCGTTGGCCAGGAAGGTGCAATTGACCTGTCCAGGCGCATTTCTGATGCTGGAAAGATAATTCCGGTCGTCATGACAGGGATTAAGCATGTTGTCAGCCAGAATGGGCGGAAGGGCCTGTTGGGAAAACTGTGCGGTGATCAGTCCTGTTACAACGCTATGGTCAAAACGTGCCAGTGCAATAAACGTGACAGCGTCTGGGCCATCCTCACTCGTCTGCAAGATGGGGTGCCATTGTCCTTCTGGCAGAGGTAGGAGATGGCCCGCTAGGGGGATATGGTCGCTGAAGCTGGCTTGCATGTCAGGCAGCAGAATTTGTCCCTGTCCGTTATGGTTTTCTTCCTGTCTTGAAGAAACTGGCATCCGGGTGAAATGGTCTTGACCCGGTAACCATGGGAGTCTTTGTTTTAGCCAGTGTGTTGGATAGAAGATGGTCAGACCCAGACAAAGCATGCCCAAAAGCAGAAAGAAACGCCACCAGGGAGCCCGCTGCCAGAGTGTTCTGAGAGTACCCATGATTTATCCTTTCACCGTTGCTGGCACAAGACGTTCCTGAGCGGGGGAGGAACGCTGCACCACAAGACAGATTCGGCCCTCTCTTTCCGTTGATGTCAGACGAATGGGGGACTGTCCTTGCTGGCGCAAGCTGATGAGGGTTTCGCCAATCTGGTCTTCAATCAGACGGACAATTTCATGGGGTGTCATGTCCAGAGTCTGCTGCTGTCTGATCAAGGGCAGTATGAGATTGGGATCAATGCCGCCGGTTTCGACATTCAGACCATAATCACGGATCATGTCTTCAAGCGCCATGGCTGAAACCCGGGCGAGGTTTTCTTCCCGGAGAGGCTGGAAGAGAAAAATGCGGTCACATTGGCTAATGAGTTCGGAAGGCATGTGGGCTTCAGAGGCTGTTTTGTTACCTGTTATTCTTCGTTCTTCAGCGGTGCTTTCCGTCATGATGCTGGACGCTGGCAGGGTTGCGGGGGTTGTTTCGGTAAAAATCAGAATGATATCGCAGAAAGAGGGGGATGTTCCGCTATGGTCCTGCCATAGCCCGAATATTTGTGACCAGTCTTGCGCCGAAAGGGACAGGCAGTTTTGAATGACAAGTACGGAATGGGGATTCTGTTTTGCTGTCAGTTCAAGACGGAGGGGTAGTGACTGCCCATTGTCAGTACCATATTTAAGGAAGAAACAGGGTCGTCCCAGTTGCAGGGCGATCTGTCGGGCTAGAAATTTTTTGCCTGTTCCTGCAGGACCGAGAAACAGGAACAGGGCTACAGGTCTGCTCTTTTTTCTGGTTGCCAGACGTAATTTGACCTGCTGTGCAATGTCCTCACAGACGGAATCCTGACCGATGACCCGTGCCCGTAAGGAAGCAGCAAACTCACCGGCATCAAGACGGTTTTCCTGATAGGTGCGTGTGAGCGTTTCATCAAGTTTCTGACGGCGTGTAAAACGGTCAAGCAACCGGACAAGAAAGCCGCGTCTTCGTCTTAGACCCAGACGGGCAAGTCTGTTGGAGGATATTTCATAGCCACAGCCAACAAGGACGAGAAAAAATGACATTAGCGCCAGGGGGAGAAAGGATATCCTGCTGTAATTTATGAAATTTTCGTAGAGTAAGGAGAATTTCTGCCCTAAAAGGGGAGAGAGGAAAAAAAGCTGACATCCTGCCAGAATAACGAATAAAAGCAGCAGGACTGGCATGGCTTTTGTAAGAAAATTCATCAGGGAACGCAGCATAAAATTTTCTAATCCTGTGCGAGGGTATAGGCTTTTCTCTGGGACCTGTTTTTAAAATAGCCGCAACTCTTGCGTGATACGAGTGAGTGACGCAAGAAAATAAAAACGGGATCTGTGCACAATGTATTGCGGAGGAAGTTTATTTCATAGCAGACTTTGTCAAAAGAGTACTTGCATCCTCAGGTAAGGGAGCCTATTTTGGAGAAGTATTTGAATTTCATCTTCCGGTTTTTGGGGGGTGGCCCGGTTGGGCCGCCTTTTTTGTTGGGGTCACTATTCATTCATGACTGAGCCATCTGAATCCCTTCATGGTATTCTCCGTCTCAGCGGGCTTGAGGCGCAGATTGCTGAACGTATCGCACCAACCTTGGCTGATCTCGGTTACGAGCTTGTGCGCTTGTCTGTCATGGGGCATGAGACGCCGACTGTCCAGGTGATGGCTGATAAGGCTGATGGTTCGCTGATCTCAGTCGATGACTGTGAGCAGATCAGCCATGCTGTCGGAGCGATTCTGGATGTGGATGATCCCATACCCGGGGCCTGGACACTGGAGGTTTCATCATCTGGTATAGATCGCCCCTTGACGCGCCTGAAGGATTGGGAGCGTTTTGCAGGTCATCTTGCCCGTGTGGAACTTGATGTTGCTCTGGACGGACGTAAAAAATTCGCTGGAATTGTCCTGGGTGTCAGAGATGATGCTGCGATTTTGAGGCTGGATGGTGGTGCAGAGGTCCTATTGCCCTTGTCGGCAGTAAGGAAAGCGCGTCTTGTCCTGACTGATGCGCTTATTGAAGCAAGTGCTGCCTTGGCGGGACTGGACGATTCTCAGGAAGAGGACGGACAGAAACGCCGCGTACCAAAGCTAAATCCCAAGAAGCCGGGAAAGAGATATTCATGACCCGTCTGATGCTGGTAGGAGGTCCGATTTAATGGACACATCTGTTACACGCCCTGAATTGCTACTTGTTGCTGAAGCTGTCTCGCGCGAGAAAAATATCGACAGGGAGCAGGTGCTCGAAGCCATGGAGCAGGCCATTCAGAAAGCTGGTCGTGCCAAATATGGCCATGAAAAAGACATTCGCGCCACGATTGATCGCAAAACCGGTGAGGTGCGTCTGAGTCGCTGGACGGAAGTCGTTGACACTGTAGATAACGAGCATACGCAGATTCCTCTGTATATCGCCCGTAAGTTCCAGCCTGATATCAAGGTCGGTGAACACCTGATCGATCCCCTGCCTCCCATTGATTTTGGGCGCATTTCAGCTCAGATGGCCAAGCAGGTGATCGTACAACGCGTGCGTGAATATGAGCGTAAGCGCCAGTATGATGAGTTCAAGGATCGTATTGGCGAAGTTGTTAACGGTACGGTCAAACAGACGGAATATGGCAATCTCATGGTGGAGATTGGCAGTGCGGAGGCGCTTCTGCGTCGTGATGAGCTGATTCCTCGCGAATCTTTCCGTAATTCGGATCGCATTCGGGCGTATATTTACGATGTGCGTGACGAGCCCCGTGGCCCGCAGATTTTCCTTTCCCGTACGCATCCCGGATTTTTGGCAAAGCTTTTTGCCCAGGAAGTGCCAGAGATTTATGATGGTATCATTGAGATCAAGGCCGTTGCGCGTGATCCCGGTTCACGCGCCAAAATGGCGGTCACGTCTCACGATGCTGCCATTGATCCGGTTGGGGCGTGCGTTGGTATGCGCGGATCGCGCGTGCAGGCAGTCGTTGCGGAATTACAGGGTGAGAAAATTGATATTATTCCCTGGAGCGCGCAGGCTGCTACGTTTGTTGTGAATGCCCTCGCTCCCGCCGAGGTCTCCAAAGTGGTAATGGATGAGGAAGCGGGGCGAGTCGAGGTCGTGGTGCCTGATGAGCAACTGTCTCTGGCTATCGGCCGTCGTGGACAGAATGTGCGACTGGCCAGCCAGCTGACACGCTGGGATATTGATATTCTGACAGAGGCTGAGGAATCCGAACGTCGTCAGGAAGAATTCCGCAAGCGTACGCAGCTCTTCGTGGAAGCGCTTGATGTTGATGATGTGATAGCAGGACTTCTGGTGACCGAAGGATACCATACGATTGAGGATCTGGCTTACGCTGAGATAGCCGATCTTCATGATATTGATGGTTTTGATGAAACTGTTGCTGAAGAGCTGATGACTCGCGCCAATGATTATCTGATCGGACGCGAGCAGGAACTTGACGAACGCCGCAAGGAGCTTGGCGTATCCGATGATCTTGTTGCCCTTGAGGCGTTCCCGCTGAAGGTTCTGGTCGAACTTGGAGAAAAGGGTGTTAAAACCCTTGATGATCTTGCAGACCTGTCTGGTGATGAGCTTGTCGAGCTTCTGGGGAGCGATATTGTAAACGAAGAAGACGCCAATGAAATTATCATGGCGGCTCGTGCTCATTGGTTTGATCAGGAACAGAAACCTTCCGGCGAAGATTCTTCAGAGGATGGCAGCCCTGAGCAACACGGATAATCTTTGCGATTTTGACGATGGTCCTGTAAAAGCAGGGTCAGTCAGGGGGCGTTCTGTAACGGCGCCCACCCGGCGGCGTTGTGTCGTGACGCGTGATCACGAATTTGCAGACGTGATGATTCGTTTCGTCATGGGGCCGGAAGGGCAGGTTGTTCCTGATTTTGTCGGGCGTTTGCCCGGAAGAGGATTGTGGGTCAAGGCAGAGCGTAATGTTCTGGACTCGGCCCGACTTGGGCAGGCTTTTTCGAGGGCCGCACGGAAAGAGGTGCGGATTACCGGGGAAATGCTTGATTTGGTGAGAAAGGGGCTGGCAAACCGTCTTCGGGATGGTATCAGTCTCGCACGGCGTGCTGGTGAAGCTGTATGCGGATTTCAGAAGTGCCGTGAAAAACTTGTCTCTGGTGAGGGAGGTATCCTCCTCTGTGCTCTGGGGGCCAGTCAGAGTGAACTTGACAGGTTAAGGTCGGGATGTCGGTCTGTACCTGTTGGATGGGTGCCGGAGTATGTGCTTGCTTCAGCATTCGGGCGTGACCAGGCGGTGTATGCTGTGGTAGTACAAGGGGCACTGGCACAGCGTCTTGTGGCGGATTGTAAGAGATTTTCGGGAGTGGCTGAAACTTCGCTCCCAGATCCTGATATGGGTCAGTAAGGAAACAGGCGGAACTATGAGCGACGGCAACGAGCGCAACCAGGACGAAAAACAACAGGCAGAGGCACCCCAATCCGGGGACTCAAAGGAAACAAAGGCTAGGAGCGGGCGTCTGTCTTTGCGTCCTGCCGGACGGAAGGAAGTCGGCCGTACAGTTGATGCGGGCTCTGTGCGTCAGAGCTTCAGTCATGGGCGTTCCAAAGAAGTGCGCGTCGAGGTCAGGAAACCCAAGCGCAAGACTACTCCGACGGGTGGGGCCGGTGTTGGCCGCGCGCGCGGTACAGGTGCTGGGCGTGGGCTGACGGCATCCGAGCAAGAAAAACGCCAGCGCGTTCTGGAGATGCAGCATCAGCGTCAGGCTGAAGAGGAAGCAGCACAGAAAGAGGCGGAGAAGATTCGTATTCGTTCGGCCGCTGAGGAAGAGGCGCGCCGTCAGGAAGAAGAAGTTGCCCAGCGTGAAGCTGAAGCGGCACGTCAGCGTGAGGAAGAAGAAGCAGCTCGTCAGGCTGAACTGGCCGCAAAGGCTGAAGATGCTTCACGTAAAGCGGCCAGAAAGAAAGCGGAGGCAGAGCCGCCCCCGCCGTTGGATTATAATGGTGCTTCTGGCGGTGTGCAGCTTGCTGCTCCGACGAAACGTCTGCGTCCTCTGGCGGAGCGGGCGATTATGCCAGAGCGTCCGGTTCCTTCACGTGCTTCTCAGGATGAGGTGGAAGAGCGTTCGGCCAGGGGAGCTGCAAAAACGGCCTCCAGGAATAATGAGACGCTGCATTTGCGGAGCAGTCGCGCGGCGCTTGAAGCTTCCATGGCGGAAGAGGAAAGTCGCCGCGGGGCACGTCGTTCTTCGGCGTCTTCTCCGTCGAAGCGTTCACCGTCTCGCAAAGGTGGCGGTGGTCAGGATCGTCGTTCAGGCCGCATTGATATTCAGGCGGCTATTGAAGGAGATGACGGCAAGACTCGTTCCCTGGCTTCCGTGCGGCGTCAACGTGACCGTGAACGTCGTCAGGCAGAGCTTGAGCGTCTGCGGTCTGATCAGGTCCGTGTTGTTCGTGACGTGACGGTTCCTGAGACAATTTCTGTTGCCGAGCTGGCCAATCGTATGGCGGCCCGTCAGGGTGAAGTGATCAAGGCTCTCATGAAAATGGGCGTCATGGCTACGGCGACCCAGAATATTGATGCTGATACAGCTGAGCTGGTCGTGACCGAATTCGGTCACCGTGTCAAACGTGTGGCAGAAAGTGACGTCGAAATTGGCATTGAAGGCATTGAGGATCGCGAAGAGGATTTGACTCCCCGTCCGCCGGTCGTAACGGTTATGGGGCATGTTGACCATGGTAAAACGTCTTTGCTTGATGCGCTGCGTTCAGCTGATGTGGCTGAAGGTGAGGCAGGTGGAATTACCCAGCATATAGGCGCTTATCAGGTAACAGTGCCTTCAGGGCAGAAGATTACCTTTATTGATACGCCGGGTCATGAAGCCTTTACGGCTATGCGTGCCCGTGGGGCCTCAGTGACAGATATCGTCATTCTGGTTGTGGCTGCTGATGATGGTGTCATGCCGCAGACGATTGAGGCCATAAAGCATGCCAAGGCGGCGAATGTGCCTATTATTGTGGCTATCAATAAAATGGACAAGCCAGGAGCTGATCCCAACCGCGTTCGGAGTGAGCTGCTCAATTACGAGATTGTTGTCGAGAGCATGAGCGGCGATACGCAGGATGTTGAGATCTCGGCGCAGAAAAAGACGGGACTGGATAAGCTGATTGAGGCTATTCTGCTTCAGGCAGAAATTCTTGACCTCAAAGCTAATCCCAATCGTATGGCGGAAGGGGCGATTATTGAGAGTCGCCTTGATCGTGGCCGTGGTGCCGTGGCGACGGTACTGGTGCAGAAAGGTACCCTGCATGGCGGGGATATCGTTGTTGCCGGTGCTGAATGGGGGCGTGTGCGAGCGCTTCTTGATGATCGTGGTCGCCAGATTGGGGATGCGGGGCCTTCAACTCCTGTCGAAATTCTGGGTCTTTCTGGAGTGCCGGATGCTGGTTCGCCCTTCGTGGCGGTAGAAAGTGAATCGCGTGCTCGTGAAATCAGCGAGTTCCGCCAGCGTGTCATTCGTGAAAAAGTGAATGCCCGTCAGGTGGCGGCCCGTGGTACACTTGACCAGATGCTCGCGCGTATCCAGGCGGGAGAGCAGAAGGAAGTGGCTCTGCTTGTCAAGGCAGATGTCCAGGGCTCTGCCGAGGCAGTAACAGCTACAGTCGAGAAACTTTCTCATGAGGAAGTTGTGGTACGGGTGCTGAATGCGTCGGTAGGACAGATCACAGAAAGTGATGTTCAGCTCGCCAAGGCCTCGAACGCTGTCATAGTGGCTTTTAATGTCCGTGCGACGACGCAGGCGCGGGAGCTTGCGCGCCGTGAAGGGGTGGATATCCGTTATTATTCCATCATCTATCAGGTGGCAGACGATGTCGAACAGCTTGTTAAAGGCAAGATTGCACCGAAACATCGCGAGAAGTTCCTCGGTTATGCCGAAGTGCGTCAGGTCTTCTCCATTTCCCGTGTTGGTAAGGTGGCAGGCTGCTATGTGACTGAGGGCGTGGTTAAACGCGGCTGTGGCGTCCGCCTGCTGCGTGAGAACGTAGTCATTCATGAGGGCGATCTGAGCCAGCTCAAACGCTTCAAGGACGATGTTAAGGAAGTGGCACGTGGTTATGAGTGTGGTCTGTCTTTCGCCGGTTATAATGATCTCCGTGAAGGCGATGTGGTTGAATGTTACGAAATGGAAGTGATTCCGGCTTGAAGAAACGTTCGAAGTTTGATTTCACTGGCCCCGCAGGACATGATCCTGCGGGGCCCTCCATGCGTCAGAGGCGCGTTAATGAGGAAGTCAGGCGTGTCCTCTCCGGTGTTTTTACACGTACTGAGTTTCGCGATCCTGATCTGCATGATGTGCAGATTACCGTTACGGAAGTACGGACTTCGCCCGATTTCCGTCATGCTACTGTTTTTGTAACCCGTCTTGGGCGCAGTGACGTAGCGGAATCCTTGCCGGCCTTGAAGCGTGTTGCTCCTTTTTTGCGCACGTCACTGTCCAAGGTGCTGAGGTTGCGTATTGTGCCGGAGCTCCATTTCCAGCCTGATACGTCGCTTGATCATGCCATGGAGATTGAGACTCTTATACGTTCCCCGGAGGTGCAGCGTGATCTTGTAGGGAGTGATGAGCCGGGGGCAGAAGGTTAAGTGGTTTTATGGCACGCAAATATGGACGTGAGATTAACGGCTGGCTGATTCTTGATAAGCCGCTGGGTCCGACATCTACGGACATGGTCAATAAGCTGCTTCGTCTCTTTGATGCGCGCAAGGCAGGGCATGGTGGTACGCTGGATCCTTTGGCTACAGGTGTCCTGCCCGTTGCCTTTGGTCGTGCGACGGCGACGATCCCATATATTATGGATGCCACAAAGCGTTACTGCTTTACGTTGAAGTTTGGAGAAAGCCGTACGACTGATGATGGAGAGGGAGAGCCGCTGGCTTTTTCAGACTATCGTCCGTCTGACGAAGAAATCAGGGTGTCGCTGCCTCAATTTTGCGGGAATGTTATGCAGGTGCCCCCGATTTATTCTGCCCTGCGCGTGGGGGGAAAGCGCGCCTATGATCTGGCGCGTGCAGGCAGGTCTCCCGAAATGCCGCCCCGTCAGGTGCGAATCGATTCGGTCGAGCTGATTGAGCGTCCAGACCAGGATCATGCCGTTTTCGAGGTCCAGTCGGGAAAAGGCGTCTATATGCGGTCTTTGGCACGTGATATTGCGCTGGCCTGTGGGACGGTCGGGCATATTACAGTGTTACGCAGGTTGCAATGCGGTCCCTTTGATCTGTCTCATGCGTATAAACTTGATGAGATAGTACTAGACAAACGCGCTGAAACTAGAGACAAGTCGGAGACTCTTCCTGTTCCTTTGCTGGAAGTGGCAACCGCGCTGGCCGACATCCCGGCGCTGGCTGTAACCAAAGCAGAGGGAAAGGCACTTATTTGCGGTCAAACCGTTGAGGTTTCTTCGTGGAATGGTACTTCATTACGTGGTTTTGATGTTTCAGCAAAGGCAGAGACATTATGGCGCGTGGTGCTTGAGGGGCACGTACTTGGTCTCTGTCGCTTTGATGAGGGGCGTCTGAGGGCGGTGCGTATGTTGGAAAACCATTTATTTTTTGGAGAAAATGATGTCGATTACACCTGAACGTCGTACTGCACTGATTGCCGAATATCGTCTGACTGAAGATGATACGGGCTCACCTGAAGTGCAGGTTGCTCTTTTGACTGAGCGTATTGTCAATCTGACAGAACATCTTAAGACGCACGCGAAAGATTTCCATTCCCGTCGTGGTCTCCTGATGCTCGTCGGACGTCGTCGCCGTCTTCTGGACTATCTGAAACGCAAAAACCAGGCCCGTTATCAGACACTGGTTGAACGTCTCGGTCTGCGTCGTTAAGCTATATAGAGCCGGGAGATTCTCTGTCAGGAGGCTCTCCCGGTTCGTTCCATATGACTATGGAGAAGATAAGGCTGTCATGATCAGTGAGCGTTTCAGGCCACATGGTGTCGTTACGGAAGTCTGTTGTCCGTTTCTCCCGCCATGCCGTCCGAAACGCTGCTTATGATCCTTATCCTTCTGATGGTCGAACATTTAACGTTTGATTAAGGTAGAAGCATGTTTGCTTATTTTCGTAAAGAAATTGAATGGGCTGGTCGCCCCCTGATTCTTGAAACCGGCAAGATCGCCCGTCAGGCTGATGGTGCTGTCATGGTCACTTATGGTGATACGGTTGTTCTCTGTACGGCTGTTGGTGCGAAGACGGTCAAGGCTGGGCAGGATTTCTTCCCCCTGACTGTGACCTATCAGGAAAAGGCCTATGCGGCTGGTAAGATTCCTGGCGGTTTTTTCAAACGGGAAGGTCGTCCTTCGGAAGGGGAAATTCTGAATTCCCGCCTGATCGACCGGCCCATCCGTCCCCTTTTCCCCGAGAACTTCCTCAATGAAGTTCAGGTTGTGGCGACCGTTCTCAGCCATGACATGGAAAATGACCCGGCCATTCCGGCTATGATTGGCTGTTCTGCGGCCCTGACGCTGTCGGGGATTCCTTTTTTCGGTCCTATCGCAGGCGCACGCATTGGTCAGATCAACGGTGAGTTTGTCCTGAATCCAACGATTTCAGAGGTTAAGGAAAGCACGCTGGATCTGGTTGTCGCCGGTACGTCTGAAGGCGTGCTGATGGTTGAATCTGAGGCTCAGGAACTTTCGGAAGAGCGTATGCTGGAGGCCGTGATTTTTGGTCATGCCTCTTTCCAGCCGGTTATTGATGCGATTATCTCCCTTGCCGAAGTGGCCGCTCGTGCACCCTGGCCCCTGCCAGAGACAACCAAGGAAGAGGCGACCCTGCGCAAACGTGTCGAGAAAATCGGCAACAAGATTATGGTCGAGGCCTATAAGGAGCGCCAGAAACAGGCTCGTGTCGAGAAGCTGAACGAGGCCAGGGAACGTATTGCCCAGCTTCTTGAAGAAGAAGGTCTGGATGCGGAAATGGCCAAGCCCATGATCAAGGATCTTGAGGCACAGGTCGTCCGTGGTTCTATCCTCAAGACGGGTATCCGTATTGATGGGCGTGATCTGACGACTGTACGTCCGATCGTGGCAGAAGTCGGACTTTTGCCGCGTGCCCATGGTTCCGCACTCTTTACCCGTGGCGAGACGCAGGCTCTTGTAGTTGCGACATTGGGAACAGGGCAGGACGAACAGGTAATTGACGCGCTGGAAGGCGAGTACCGTTCACGTTTCATGCTGCATTATAATTTCCCTCCCTATTCGGTGGGCGAATGTGGCCGCATGGGGTCTCCGGGACGTCGTGAAATCGGACATGGCAAGTTGGCCTGGCGTGCGATTAATCCGCTTCTTCCTTCAAAAGAGGCTTTTCCTTACAGTATCCGCGTTGTGTCTGAGATTACGGAAAGCAATGGCTCTTCCTCCATGGCGACGGTTTGCGGCACGTCCCTGTCGCTGATGGATGCCGGTGTGCCGATGCCGCGTCCTGTGGCTGGTATTGCCATGGGTCTGATCAAGGAAGAACGCGGCTATGCCGTTCTGACTGATATTTTGGGTGATGAGGATCACCTTGGAGATATGGACTTCAAGGTTGCTGGTACATCTGAAGGTGTAACGGCCCTTCAGATGGATATCAAGATTACCTCCATTACGCCTGAAATCATGAAAACAGCGCTTGAGCAGGCTCGGGAAGGGCGCCTCCATATCCTTGGCGAAATGGCAAAGGCGTTGCCAGAAGGGCGTGTCGGCGTGTCCGATAATGCTCCCAAGATCATGACGATTAACATTCCGCAGGACAAGATTCGTGATGTTATCGGATCTGGTGGAAAAGTGATTCGTGAAATCGTGGAATATTCTGGTGCGAAGATTGATATTGGAGAGGACGGAACTATCACGATTGCGGCCAGTAATGACGACCAGGCCCAGAAGGCTATCAGCCGTATTGATGGGATTGTGGCGGAACCTGAGATTGGCCGTATCTATAATGGCAAAGTCGTCAAAACGGCAGATTTCGGGGCTTTTGTGAACTTTCTGGGGCCTCGTGACGGGCTGGTCCATATTTCTGAACTGGCACAGGGTCGTGTTGCCCGTACGACGGATGTCGTCAAGCAGGGTGATGAGGTGAAGGTGAAAGTAGTTGGTTTTGACGATCGTGGGAAAGTAAAATTATCCATGAGGGTGGTTGATCAGGAGACTGGTGCCGATATAACAGAGACAGTTGGTGAAAAAGCTGGCCGTCCCCGTCGCGAGGCGGAATAGCTTTACGCCATATTTAGAGAAGGGGGCAGAGTTTTCTGCCCTTACGGGACATGAGACTGAGTAACGGAGAGATCAGGCCTCTATGAAGTCGATTAACACCATCCGTTTTTCCGGCCAGGAGGTTTTGCCCCTGATCGAAGGAGGTAAAGGTGTCTCCGTTTCGACGGGCGTTTCGGCCGGGCATTGGGCAGCTGCAGGGGGCGTGGGTACGCTCTCGGCGGTTAATGCAGACAGCTACGATGAACAGGGACGTGTCATACCACAGATCTATCATGGTCGTACACGTCGCGAGCGGCAGGAAGAGCTTGTTAAATATGCTATTGCCGGCGGCATAGCGCAGGCACGCATAGCGCGTGATATCTCTGGCGGAAAAGGGCGTATACACGCCAATTTCCTGTGGGAAATGGGTGCGGCGGAAGAAGTTATCGCTGGGATCCTTGAAGGGGCTCCGGGTCTTATCCATGGCTTGACCTGCGGAGCGGGTATGCCGTATCGCTTGGGTGAGATTGCGGCACGTTTTGGCGTTTATTATTACCCGATTGTCTCCTCAGGGCGGGCATTTAACGCTTTATGGAAACGCTCTTTCTTTCGTACGTCAGATCTTCTGGGTGGTGTTGTTTATGAAGATCCCTGGCGTGCAGGGGGACATAATGGCCTCTCTAATACAGAGAACCCTCTGAAGCCGGAAGATCCTTTGCCGCGTGTGCTTGAGCTGAGGCGCGTCATGAGCAGTTTCGGTCTCAATGAGACGCCGATTATCATGGCTGGTGGGGTTTGGTGGCTCAGTGAGTGGGAAGACTGGATTGATAATCCCGAGCTGGGGCCAATCGCCTTTCAATTTGGCACGCGGCCTCTTTTGACGCAGGAAAGCCCTATTCCCGATGCTTGGAAGCGCCGTCTCCTGACCCTGGAGCACGGGGATGTCTATCTTAATCGTTTTTCCCCGACCGGATTTTATTCATCAGCCGTGAATAACGGGTTTCTTCAGGAACTGCGCCAGCGGTCAGAGCGGCAGGTAGCTTACAGAACCGAAAGTGAAGGACCTTACGATCAGCCTTTGGCGCTTGGTGCCAGAGGACGCGAGGTCTTCCTGACGGTTGAGGATCATCAGCGGGTCGGACAGTGGATAAACGCTGGCTTTAGCGAAGCTCTTCGTACTCCTGATGAAACGCTGGTTTTTGTTGAACCGGAAAGAGCACGTATGATCGTGACGGATCAGGCAAATTGCATGGGCTGTCTTTCACAGTGCAATTTTTCCAACTGGTGTCAAAGACCGCCAAAGTTTACGACTGGGCAACGGGCTGATCCCCGTTCTTTCTGTATTCAAAAGACGTTGCAGACCATTTCTCATTTTGACAAGCTTTCTCCCCAGGAAGCAGACGAGATGATGGATCACAACCTCATGTTTGGCGGGACAAATGCCTGGCGTTTTGCGACGGACCCATTTTATGCCAATGGTCATATTCCCACGGTTCAGGGGCTGATAGACCGGATTATGTCCGGCTCCTGAAAAAGCTTTACGAAAAAGAGGGCTTTGACCCTCTTTTTTTCTTATGGGTCGTTCTGTCTGGCTTGGTTTAAAGCAGGCCCAGTTCTGTCAGGCGCTTTTTTATTACCGGTGGCAGAAGGTTTATGCCGTTTTCGTCCTCTATGCCGCCAAGATCGGGTGGTGCATCTTCCGGTTTAAAATAGCGCCAGCCCTGAAAAGGTCTCATAGGGCGTGGCTGAACGGGAATCACTTTATCTGAAACCAGTATTAATGTTCCTGTATGACCATCGTCACGCGCGTAAGGTTCAAAGCCCTTGATAGGCTGGCGGCAAAGAATAAATCCCTCCATGACGCGATAAAGAGACCCTCCGGCAAGAATTTCCTCTGCCCGTTTGGGCATGGTCCTTGTGCGCACAAAACCATACTCTTTATGACGCTGAAGCATGACCCATTTCTGCAATTCTTCTACAGTTGAGCAGCCAACAGCCAATTTGATCATGTGCAGCACGTTGTGATCCCGTCCTTCTCTTTGGCGTGATTACCTGTATTTATATAATGACATTACTAGACTCATAAAAGTGTCTCTTCGGCAAAGGACGTTCTCTTACAGAACCAGGCGGGCGAGGATAAGCTCCAGTCTTAACCGGCCTTCGAGTGTTGTGCAAAGATGATCTTCCTCCAGAAGGAGGTACTGTTCATCCAGACAGGCCTGTAGGATTTCCTGATCCATATAATCTGCAAGAGGTCGTCCTATTTTTTGTGCAAAACGCGTCAGGGAAATGCCTTCTTTCAGACGCAGGCCCATGAGGAGCATTTCACGGGTTTGTTCCTGCCGCGAAAGGAGCGTTTCTTCCTTCGTGCCAACGCCTTTTGTTTCGACAAGCTTTGCCCATGGTTCTGGTGCGCGGTGGCGTCTTGTAGCGTAATGCTGGCCTTTCAGGGTCAGACGGCTATGGGCCCCAGGGCCTATGCCCAGATAATTCTCATAATGCCAGTAAGCGAGATTATGACGGCTTTCACATCCTGGACGGGCGTAATTCGATACTTCGTAGGAATAAAGACCAAAAGAAGCCGCTTCTTCTTCGGTCAGATGATAAAGCTCGGCTGCAAGATCATCGGAAGGTAGTGTGATTTTCCCCTGCCTGTGGAGGGCTTCGAAAGCTGTCCCCGGTTCAATGGTCAGCTGGTAGAGCGAGAGATGGTCTGCCGCCAGAGTCAGCGCTTCCCGGAGTTCATTTTGCCAGTCGCGTATGCTTTGATCAGGTCGGGCATAGATGAGATCGAAAGAAAGGCGCGGGAAAAGTTCCCGGGCAAGTTCCAGAGCCTCCCTGGCTTGTGTAACGGAGTGTTGCCGCCCTAATGCCCTGAGTGCTTCTTCGCGCAGGCTTTGCACACCCAGGGAGATACGGTTAATGCCCGCTTGACGGAACTCCCTGAATTTATGGCGTTCGACACTGGTGGGGTTGGCCTCCAGAGTGATTTCTGGTGTGTCTTTTAGTGCAAAGAGCTGACAGGCTTGCTCAATCAGGGTGGCAACGGTTGGTGGCAGCATGAGGGAAGGTGTACCGCCGCCGAAGAAAATTGACGTTAAAATCCGTTTGCCATCTGCATTAAGGCGTTCAGCTTCGTGCTGCAATTCCTGCGTGAGGGCGCTGGCAAAACGCTCCTGATCAATTTCCTCCCTGACATGGGAGTTAAAATCGCAATAGGGGCATTTTGCCAGACAGAACGGCCAGTGAATATAGAGCGCGAGAGAAGAGGGCACGTCGCGCTATATGGCTATACGCACGCCGAATTCCATCACGCGCTCAGGCGGAATACGGAAGAACTCTGTCGCCGGTGTCGCATTATTGAGGAGATAGAGGAAGATCCACATACGCCATAGCGACATTTTGGGAACCTGTGAGCGGAAGACGAGGTCATGCGAGGCGAAATAGGACGCCTGAATGGGGTCGAATTCCAGTCCGTGTTCTGATGAAAGCTGCGCCAGTGCCAGCGGAACGTTCGGCATTTCCATAAAGCCGTAATGGATGATTACCCTGTAAATATTGGGAGCGAGTTCCTTGACGCTCAGTCTCTGATCCTCGCCAACTTCAGGCTGGTCCATCGTATCTACAGTGACGAAAATGATATGCTCATGCAGCACGCGGTTGAGACGCAGGTTGTGCAGAAGAGAGTTCGGCACTGTCTCTGGGTCGGCCGTCAGGAACACAGCCCATCCCGGAACGCGGATGGTGCGTGACTGGGTCACGCGGGTCAGGAAGGACGCCATAGGGACAGCATCGGTCTGGTAACGTGCCCTGAGCAGGGAGCGTCCGCGCTTCCATGTGGTCATCAGCAATGTGCAGATAAAGGCAATGGTCAGGGGTACCCATCCACCTTCGGGGATTTTCAGAACGTTGGCTGAGAAGAAGGTACCGTCCATCAGGAAGAAGAAGCCGAACACACAAGTCACAAGCCAAGGCGCCCAGTTGAAGATGCGCCGGAACACGACCATGGAGAGTACGCTTGTGCAGAGGAAGGTTCCTGTCACGGCAATGCCATAAGCGGCTGCCAGTGCGGCAGAAGAGCGGAAAGCGATTACCAGCAGCAATGCGCCAAAGGCAAGAATCCAGTTTAGTGAGGGGATGTAAATCTGCGCTTCTTCATAGGGATTGGTGTGTATAATACGCGAACGCGGGAAATAGCCCAGCTGGATAAGCTGGCGGAAGAGCGAGAAACTTCCCGAAATACCCGCTTGACTGGCAATGACCGTGGCCATGGTTGCCAGAATCAGAAGGGGAATCTGCACCCAGTGTGGGCCAAGATGGAAGAAGGGGTTAGCCAGGGTGCGGGGGTCATGAATCAGCAGTGCTGCCTGACCGAAATAGTTCAGGGACAAAGCGGGCAGTACGAAAAATAGCCACGCATAGCGGATGGGAGAGCGTCCAAAATGTCCCATATCGGCATAAAGGGCTTCCGCACCGGTCACGGACAGCACGACCGAGCCAAGAGAGAGGAAGGAAATAGCCCCATGTGTGACGATAAACTGCAGCGCCAGAGTGGGAGAAAGAGCCAGAAGGATTTTGGGGTAGAGCAGAATTCCCTTCACGCCCAATACAGCGAGCACACAAAACCATATGAGCATGATCGGACCAAAGGCACGGCCGATCCGTCCCGTGCCCAGCGCCTGCGCGGCAAAAAGTGCTATCAGTACGGCCATGGCGACGGGTATGACAAATTCTTCCGCTTGTGGCACGGCGATTTCGATACCTTCAACGGCTGACAGAACCGAAATGGCTGGCGTAATAATACTGTCTCCAAAGAAAAGACAGGTGCCTGCAATGCCGATAAAGCCGATGAGCCAGCGCATGCGGTGGGATTTGCAGACACGCTGGGCCAGAGACATCAGCGCGATGATTCCACCTTCGCCATTATGGTCAGCACGCATGACCAGAAGAACATACTTTATGGTAACAACCAGCATCAGGGCCCAGAAGGTCAGGCTGGTCAGTCCCATAATTTCCCAGTTCTGGGCGGGGTGGGCGACAGAGCCGACATTATGGACAGATGTTTGGAGGGCATAGAGCGGGCTTGTCCCGATATCGCCATAGACCACTCCCAGAACGGCAAGCAGGGCACCGATCCCCTTGGGCTTTCCTTCATGTTGCGAGGGGCTTTGTACCGGATGAGTCGTTGGCCGGCCAATAGAGCTGGGATAACTGGCGTCGACCGAGCTGGAATCAGGGGCCAGACTGTCTTCTTGTGCACTCATGAGGGAAAAATCCTGAATCCTCTTGCAGGGTATGGAAGCGTCTTTGTAATAGCCGCTCCCTTAAGAGAAAAGAGGCTTCTGACGCAAATGTCCCTATGACATGGCAGAAGAGAGGTCCAAAAAGCAAGCTTCTTCTCTGTGATCAGACTTGATGGGGCTCTTTCACGGGTCTTGTGCCGAAGATAGCGCTGCCGACCCGGACCATAGTCGCACCTTCAGCAATAGCCGCTTCAAAATCGGCTGACATGCCCATGGAAACGGTCTCCAGACCATGCCGCCGCGCCATTTCAGCCAGAAGGCGGAAATGAGGACCAGAGGGTTCATGGACCGGTGGAATGGCCATCAGCCCTTTGATGGAAGGGCCAAAATGCTTCATGCTGGCTTCAATGAATTGATCGGCATCGTCTCGCGCTATGCCAGATTTCTGTGGCTCATCGCCCGTATTGACCTGAATAAGCAGGTCCGGCAGACGGCCGAGCTTCTGTGCGGCCTTGTCCAGAGCCTCGCTAAGGGCGGGACGGTCAAGGGTTTCGATCACGTCGGCAAGGCGGCAGGCTTCCAACGCCTTGTTTGTCTGGAGTCCGCCAATAATATGCAGGCGCAGATCAGGCCAGTCTTTACGCAATAGGGGGAATTTCTCCGCAGCTTCCTGCACCCTGTTCTCGCCAAAGAGACGCTGTCCGGCTTCCAGTGCCTCCTTGACGGAGTCTATGGGATGGAATTTGCTGACCGCAACGAGAGAAACAGACTCCTCTGGCCGTTGGGCTTTCAAGCAAGCCTGACGGATTTTCTGATGAATCTGCTTTAAATGGTCGGAAATTGCATTTTTAGTCATAATGATGAGCATGACCTCATTGCACTTCGGACCACAAGATGCAATTTCGTCTTTTATGAAAGAAAAAGCTCAGTCATCCTCTTCCAGACGTAATTCTCCCAAAAGGGGACGAAACACTCCCCAGCTTCAGGCCGACCCGGTGAGGGATCTGGCGCTTGAGATTGTGCGTGGCGTCATGGAACATCGCCGCATGCTGGAAACAACATTGGATCGTAATGTGACAGCCGACGCGCGTGACCGTGCGGCAGCGCATCGCCTGGCTGCGACGACCCTGCGTCACTGGGGCAGCATGAATGAGATGATAGGCCCGCTTTTGCGTAAGGAACCCCCAATGGCGGTACGCTGTGCGCTGCTTATGGGTGTGGCCCAGCTCATTTATCTTGAAACACCGCCTCATGCCGCTGTGGGCACGATTGTTGATGTGCTTCACCGGTGCAAATTATCGCCTTTTTCCGGTCTGGCTAACGCGGTTCTGCGTCGTGTTTCCCGTGAGGGGGACGCCTTGCAGGAGGGGCTGGATCGGGAAAGGCTGGACGTTCCCCCCTGGCTCTGGAGCGCATGGGGTCGTCGGGCACGCGCCATCACAAGAGGATTTTATCAGGAAGCTCCACTGGATCTCACTCTGCGTCCAGGCGCTGAAGTGCCGGAAGGTTGTGAGAGCCTGCCTAATGGGACGGTGCGCTTCCCGGCAGGGACGAAGATGACGGCCCTGCCAGGCTTTGAGGAAGGACTTTTCTGGGCACAGGATGTGGCAGCTTCTTTTCCTGTTCGCCTGATGGGGGACGTAAAAGGGTTGAAAGTGGCGGATCTCTGTGCTGCGCCGGGAGGGAAAACCGCCCAGCTTCTTTGTGCCGGAGCCGAAGTAACCGCTTTGGAGCGGGAAAAGCCCCGTGCAAAAAGATTGCAGGAAAATCTTTCTCGTCTGGGGTTGAAGGCTGATCTGATTGTCCAGGATGCCTTGACATGGCGTCCCCAGAACAAGCTGGATGCTGTGTTACTGGATGCCCCCTGCTCTGCAACGGGCACATTGCGGCGCCATCCTGATGTTCTGTGGGTCAAGCGCCCGCGTGACGTCAAGGCCCTGGCCGAAGGGCAGGATGCGTTTATTGAAGTGGCCCATGCCCTGCTTAGGGAGGGCGGCATGCTGCTTTACGCGGTCTGTTCCCTTCAGGATGAAGAAGGCCCGGAGCGCATTGAGGTCGCATTGCAGAAAGGGGGCTGGCGCCTCTCTCCCTTTAGTGAGGAAGAGTTGGCGGTTCTGCCTGAAGCGCGCACGAAGGAAGGCTATTTCCGCACTCACCCGGGTATGTGGGCTGAAAAAGGCGGGATGGACGGCTTCTTTGCTGCTCGTCTTATCCGACTCTGACAAGAAAAAGGCGTCTCTTTAATAGAGACGCCCTGATTTTTCCTGGTTCTGGAATATGTCTTACATCCAGGGAGGCGTGGGAAGATTTTTGCTTTTCAGAAAATCGGGGTTGAAGAGCTTGGACTGATAGCGTGCCCCGCTATCGCACAGAATAGTTACGATGCGGTGTCCTGGTCCCAAGCGGCGCGCCGTACGGATGGCGGAAGCGACGTTGACGCCTGATGAACCACCGACGGAAAGCCCTTCTTTCATAGTCAGGGAAAAGATCTGCTCAAGGGCTTCAGTATCGCCAATGCGTTCGGCATGGTCAGGTGCGCTACCTTCCAGATTGGCAGTAATGCGTGACTGGCCGATTCCTTCCGTGATGGAAGAGCCTTCAATGGTGAGGTCATTTTTTGTCACCCAGCCATAGAGGCCTGAGCCTTCCGGGTCTGCCAGAACAATCTCGGGGGCCTTGACGCCATCTCTTTTTGCCAGATCGCGCAGTCCCAGTCCAATGCCCGCCAACGTGCCACCTGTTCCGCAGGAGCAGGTAAAGGCATCGACGAGTCCTTCCATCTGGGACCAGATTTCAGGAGCCGTGGTCTGGTGGTGTCCTTCACGATTGGCCGTATTATCGAACTGATTGGCCCAGAAAGCGCCTGTTTCTTCTGCCAGACGACGTGAGACATGCACATAATTGCCGGGGTCTCTATAGGGTTTTGCGGGAACCAGATGCAGTTCAGCTCCGATCATGCGGAGGAAATCAAGCTTCTCACGGCTTTGTGTTTCAGGCACTACGATGATGGCTTTACACCCCATGGCTTGTGCAACCAGCGTGATGCCAATGCCTGTATTACCTGCCGTACCCTCGACGACTGTACCACCTTTTTTGAGTACGCCACGAGCGAAAGCATCTGTCAGAATTGCCAGGGCCGCGCGATCCTTGACCGATCCGCCGGGATTCATGAATTCGGCCTTGGCGTAGATGTCGCACCCTGTTTCAGCAGAGGCCTCACGGAGTCTGATAAGCGGCGTATTGCCTATCGCCTGAAGCATGGAGGCAGCCGGAGCCGCATGCCCGACTCTATAGTCCTTCCCGGATGGTGAAAAATTCTTCATAATAAGATATACCCCTATCGCAAAGCGTAGTACAATCTGGTGCATTGTAACGCATGAGGACGAAGATGAAAGATTTATCAGCAAAAGAGGCATGGGATTTTCTTGATGCCTGCTCCGACGCACTTCTGATTGACGTACGCACGCCTTCTGAATGGGCTTCTGTCGGGTTTCCCGATCTTTCTTCACTGAAAAGAAGAGCTCTCGGTCTGACATGGGTGGCCGATCAGGAAGCCGATTTTGGTCATAAGCTGGTGGAAGCAGTTCCAGACAAGGCGAGACCGGTTGTGTTTATGTGCCGTTCCGGCCAGCGTTCCACCCATGCGGCTACAGCGGCTGAGTTGCTGGGCTATCTGAATGTGTTTAACGTTGTTGACGGTTTCGAGGACAGACATGGCCCCGGCACGGGCTGGCGCGCAAGTGGCCTGCCCTTTATTCTGTTGCCGCTTCCCGAGGCTAAAGCGGACGCCTGATCAGGAACCCTAGAGTCGGCGGGATTTTACATCCCGCTGTCAGGCTCCTGATCGGTTTCATAGGTGACGGCCAGCACTACAAGCCAAGGATAGCGCGAGTCGTAGCTTGTGCCATCGCTTGTAGTCAGCCGTCCTTGAGCATCGGTCGGTACATGGGTGAGGGATACGCTGTCATCCACATTGCCGCCGACAATGCTGATTTCCCGCCCAAAAGGTTGGGCATTCTGGTTGGTGGCGACGACGATGCCGCAATGAGCCGGGAAGCCATAAGATGTTGGCAGCATGGCAAAAGTGATGGTGCGGCTTCGTCCGCGTCCAACGCAGATGATGTCGCCAAGTTGAGGTGCATAATCGGCGGGGTTGCGTGCGGTCAGACCAGCACTTTGCCCGCTGGCAGCGGCATTAATATAAGTGGCGTGATTGGGCGAATAGGGGAAGCGGTCATTCGCCCCGGCAATACGCATGACATAGGAAACGAAAGCGGCAGACCAGGCATAATTTCCATCATGCGCCATTGAAAAACGCTGCCCATCTCCATTTGTCTTGCCTGTCCAGGCTGATTCACGCATGGAAGCATCCTGTCCGATCCACCAATATTCTCCAACGCGCTGCCATAATCCTGGCAGGCGTTCGGGCTTCATGGCAGGGCTGGAAGGTTCCGGGCGATCATGGGGGTCTTCATCAGCGACGGGTGATCCAAAAAGCCGCCACTCCCGTAAGGCAATGGCGGCAACGTCCTGACGATTGAAGGGCGTGAAATTGCGCGTGGCGAAATCAGGCACGTGGCTGTTATAGCCCCAGCCTGTTGCGCCGCCAGCTGCATCCTGAGTCGGTCCGGTAACTGGAGATCTGGAGGCGCATCCGGCCAGAAGGGCCAGCAGGAAAGTGCCGGCAAGAGAACGTGGCCCGATGGTACGACGTAACACCATATTCAACACTCCAGAAAGCTTTGAGCGCCGGATATTTTGAAGCGCGTCAGGGAAAGACACAAAGCATTATCATTATCGGACGGTTTATAGCATGGAAGGGAAGGAGTGGTCATCCCCATGTTTTCAAGGGGAATTAGTTTCTGGGGCCACTTCACGCGTCTATCAGGCGTAAGAGTTGGGAACGGGAGGTCTTTTTTGCAGTATGTTTTTCAAAAAGCATTGGAGAGACCGATCCTGTTAAGAGTATTTTATTGTCTATGGTTTAGTCAAATAACCGGTTGATTTCTTGACATGATTTTTATAGATTATGGCCCTTTATGAGACGTGAAGTGTGTTCCCTACATGTGGGGATGACCCGAAAGGCGTGATTAGCGTGTTAGAATGCGCTATTTCTGATCAGCGCATTGATAAACTAGGTGAAGTTGCTCGTCACACGGTTGAGGTCGTAAAAGTTCCTTGCATAAGCGAGGATGGCTATATTGTCTCTGAGTCCAGACTGCTATGTAACCGGTTTTCTTCCCCGAGTTTATGCTGTTTTTGTAACTGGTTACGGTTGCTTTTGTGTGAAGCCTCTGGAAACCTAACTCCTTGAGGTATTATGTTGTGATCAAGATGGGTAATTACATCTTGTAGAGCTACCCGTTTGATGAAAAAGCAGCATTTCAACAGCGGCATGGCCTGAGAGAGTTGTTTCGCGTTCTACAATATCTCGTCAGTTTGGCCACCGGTAAGAAGGCCAAATCCACAGTTACTATCATTCATCATAGAACCCTTCGTGCAATACCTGAAAATAGCCAGTGTGTTGATTGCAATGGCACGCAAAAGAAAAAAGGTTCTAAACTCACGTGACCTTTTATGTTTTGGGCTATCTTCTGGCATTGCATGTCACACCTGCTGACAGGAGTCGAACCACTGGCTGGGATCCCTTGGAAGGACGACCAAATACGAGCGTCAAACTGGTGTGGGCCGATCAGGGCTATAACGGGGCCAGAGCCGCAGAAGCAGCTCAAAATCAGGGAATAACCCTCGAAATCGTCAAACTCTCTGAAGCAAAGAGAGGCTTTGTCTTACTACCCAGACGATGGGTTGTGGAACGTTCTTTCGCATGGGCTACACGCTGTAGAAGACTTGTAAAAGATTACGAACGATACTCTTCAACTCTCGCTGCCATGCACATTATCGCTTTCGCCTGTTTTATGCTTAATAATGCCCCTCAAATCTTGCAGCAAAGTGCATAACATATTCTAAACCCATTAATATTTTATTCCCGAAGAAATTTAAGGAAAAGCCTGTTGGTCTAAAATTTACGACTAATACTGAAGATCGTCATGAAAAGGAATCACGGCAATATTGGCCTCGTTGGGTGAGTGTAACGAACCAGGCTTTTCTGGATGAGAATCATTCTACTTATGGCTGGGACTCATTGGGTGAACGTAATGTTTCTGTTGATATCGCCTGGGCTGGGACGATGAATGCGGATCCTTTGTTAAGTTTGGTCAGTTATGTATTATGGGTTGAGGTAACGGGGTTTGTGTAATAATGAATAATAAAAAATATTATTGCGTGCGAAATAGTGATGGTATTATTAATTGTATATTATTCCAGACTTGCGGTTACGCCAGAGTGTAGGGATTTTATCGAAGTTTCACGATCTGATTATGGTTATTGGTCCAAACAGCCGGGAGTCAGGTTTGACGATGATGGCAAAATCGTTGCTTATAAGCCGGTTTGGTCGTTAAAAGAGACGGCAGAAATTGCCTTGGCTCTAATAAGGTCTGGATCTATTATGATCCTTGCGATGGGAGAGGCTTTCGGTGAGAAGATCAAAACCTGTGTCACGTCATTAAAGGAAATTATCAATGGTAATGACGTTACAGAAGGTACAATGCCGGAAAAGCTGAATAATTTGACGGATTAAGTATAGGGAAGCATTATATTATGGAGTCTATACGTTTTCTGTATGCTCCATAATATTCTTGTTTTTATAGGTTTCTCTCTGTAACTTCATGGATGAACATTTTTACGCAGCATGAGGCCGCCTATGGCAATGTTGGGCCATGGCTTCATGCTCTGACTGCCTATAATATCTTCGGCCGATCCAACATTAGACAGACAGCATGAATGGTCGGGAACAGAAAACGGCGCATCACTTTGCGGGATTATTAGTAAACCTTCTGTCGTGGGTCAAATGGATTGACAGCCTTTCCTTTCCGTAATCTTAGCGGACATGATAACGCATGTATTGATGATTTTGTGCAAGTTTTTTTCTGCTTCCGTCGGAGTCGTTCTGGTGTCCACATGTCTTACTTGAATTATGTTGTACCTATTCGACTGTATCGAATTTCCAAATGGGATCCAGGAAAACTCGGAAACCACATTTTGATTCATTGTTATTATATGTTTTGGATTGTAAATTTACTTTATTCTAATGTGAAAGAGAAGGGGGAGAACAGCTTGTGAATGATCGTGAATCTCTAGAAGAAGTTTCTGGGAAACTTGATTCCATAGAACGTCAGTTAGAAGGATTGCGTCGGTTTGTGCTGGAGACTCATGAAGGGATGCGTTCTTCTCTAGAGGTAATGGGCGGGCTGGTTCAATTGGTGCAGGATTTTCATAAAGAGTTGATGCAACTTCGTTTTGACGCCCATTCGATCAAGGATAGTGCTAATATCGCCTTGCGTTATCAGTCCAAAAATAAACGTATAAAGTGCCTGTTTCTCGTTAATGTCATGGAGATGTGGGATTCTCTGGCTGGCATTTATGCGGCCATGAGCAAGGATCAACGATTTGAGCCTATTGTTGTTACAACTTTTTTCCGCCCTCTGGGACAAGGAAACTATGAAGGGGAGGGCGTTGTCAGCGAGGCTTTAACGAAAAAAAATATCCCTCATCTTCGTCTGGACATGCTGAATTATGATCAAGGGCTGACTATTCTGAAAAATCTGACTCCCGATATTATTTTCAGGCAGCAGCCCTGGGATAGTAATATATTGCCGGGATATTCTGCGCGCGAGCTGTCTTTTGCCCGTTTATGTTTTGTTCCATATTTCTTCGCATCTCTTGTCTATCAAAGAGATTATGGTACAGAGGATATCAAGGAACATTCTGGATTTGACCTGGACTATCATCGTGAATGTTGGCGGATATTCTGTGACAGTAACATGACAGAGCGATCATTCAAAAGTTTCCGACATATCGATCCGCAAAAAATTATTATTTCAGGACCGCCCAAACTTGATTATATTCTTTCCTGTAAAAATAATGGCGTCTGGCCCTTCCCCAAACAGGATAAAAAGTGTTTCAAGATAGTATGGGCGGCGCATCATTCTGTAGATAGTCATTCGAGCTGTTTTTCAGTTTTTCTTGATCTTTATGAGGATATGCTTTTCTGGGCGCGAAATACCCCTGAGATTCAATTTGTCTTGCAACCTCATCCAGCTTTGCAGGATGGTGTGATACGCTCAGGTCATATGACAGGGGGACAGTTTGATCGCTATCTGGCTCTTTGGTCGGGGCTCGAAAACTGTACTGTCTATACTGGAGATTATGTTGGGCTTTTTGCGGCTTCTGATCTTATGATCACAGATGGTGTTTCATTTCTTGCGGAATATCCGCTTTTCGATAAGCCACTGATTTTTGTTGATTCAAGGCGCCACTATCCTTTCAATGAGTTGGGAGAAATGGCCGTTGCCTGCGCCAGGACGGTGACGTCATTTACAGAAATAAAAGAAGCCGTTGAAGAATGGCAGACCGGTCATATCTGGGATAGGGAACAGGAGCGTCAGAAATTGCTCCAAGCATTGCGTGCCGGAGGTCGCTCCGCTGTCGAAATAATCCTTGATGCCATTGTAGACGGCATGAAGGAAACGACGTAGTCGTGTACAGATCGTTCAGGTTCCGTGAGCGCTTCTCTTTTCTGTTGTTTTTCAAAAGGAGAAGCGCAGGGATATTTATGTTATCGCTCTGGTGGTGCCATGAAGCTGGGGTCGATGGGGTGGGGAACGTGGCGTTTTAGGATGGCGTCCACCTCCTTTTTGTCTGCTTCGGTTAGTTTCCAGTCGAATACGTCTCGTATGCCGCTGATTTGCTCAGGCTTGCGGGCTCCCCACAAGGCAATGGTCGGGCCTTGATCCAGCACCCAGCGGATGGCGAAGACCATGGGGGACTTGTTATGTTTTTCGGCCAGTTTAGAGATTTCAGCCACGGCGTCCAGATAATGGGAGAAATGCTCTGGCTGGAATTTGGGGTCGCTTGAGCGCAGGTCAGATTTGGGGAACTTTGAGTCTTTCGTCATCTTTCCAGTCAGCAACCCACGGCAGAGCGGTCCGTAAGCCAGCATCACCATTTTATGACTTTCAGCATAAGGGAGAATGTTTTGGCCAGCATCCTGCTCGAAAATATTGTAAGGCGACTGGATGGTGGCCAGAGGTGCGACTTCGCGGAAGATTTCCATCTGTTCAGGGGAGTAATTGCTCACGCCAATGGCGCCGATCTTTCCGGCCTTATGGAGTTTTTCCAGCTCGCGGGCTGACTCGTCAATCGGCGTCTTGGGATCGGGCCAATGGATTTGTTCAATATCGATCCGCTCGACTTTCAGTCGGCGCAGAGAGTCCTCGACTTCCTTGCGGATGCGTTCCGGGCGGGAATCGCGAAAGACTTTTTCGTCTTCCCAGTTCAGTCCCAGTTTCGTGGCGATATAGGCTTTATGCGGCTTTTCGGCCAGAGCGCGTCCGACCACTTCTTCAGAGTGGCCAAAGCCGTAAACAGGCGCGGTATCAATCAGGGTTACGCCCTCGTCGAGGGCTCGGTGAATGGTGCGGACGGCGTTGTCATCATCGGGGCCGCCCCACATCCAGCCACCAATGGCCCATGTGCCAAGGGCGACACGACTGACAGGGTGTTCCAGTCCGGGGATATGGATATTGTTCTGACTCATATGTCATTCCTTCCATAATAAAAGGCAGGGCACTGTTTTTCGGGATTAAGGGGTGTCCCTCATGCGTCCCTGCCGTAACTCCGCCCGGTAATGCGGGGGTTATGCCCGCGGGAAAGTGTGTTCCCTGAGCGGAAGAGAGTTACTGATAGCATGAAATGGTCAAAAGCGGGTTTAAAAATCATGTCGAACTTTAGAGCTAATCAAAATAGGCTGAAAATATTTAACGATTTCTTCATAGCAGGCTACCATTATAGGAAATATTAATGGATACATACAGGATTTATTATGCTTGATCCCGAAATTGTGAAATTGGCTCAGTTTTGGGGTAAGGCACGTCCTGCTGAAGGGGGTGACGTTACCATGCACCCTCTTATGGCGCATATGCTTGATGTTGCCGCCGTGGCGATGGAGCTTCCCCTAGGCAGGCATTGCGGGCTGGATATACGTCTGGTCGGGTTTCTGGTGGCGTTGCATGATATTGGGAAATTGTCGCCGGCTTTTCAGGGGAAAGTCAAAGAATGTTGTCCGTCTTTTTTACCAGAAAAGACGACGGTTTCGCGTAACCATGCGTCTGTGACTTTGCAGCTTCTGATAAAATGGTTTGATAATGAGAAAAGTTTTACAGGGTCTCTGGTAAAGCCACTAATTGTAGATCATTTCGAGAATAAAACGGAGATTCTGAATTTACTCTGTCAGATCTTGGGTGGTGTTGCTGGTCATCACGGAGTGCCGACGATAGATGAGGATGGCAGGCTTGATGACTTGACGATTGCTTATGCTGAGAGACTGACTGTTTTATTGCTGGATATCTTCCAGCCTCCTCCTTTTACACCCGACATTCTGGAGCATCTGCGTGAGGTGGAATGGAGGCTTGCTGCCCTCACCATTCAGGCGGACTGGGTGGGGTCCCGTCAGGAATGGTTTCCCTATGTGGTAGCGGAAATGCTGCATGATCCAAAGAAATATTTTCAGGAAGTTTCGTGCCATCAGGCCAGAAGGGCGGTTGAAAAAGCAGGTCTTTCAACGGTTCCGGTTTCTGAATTTGACGGCATAGGGCATCTTTTCCCGGAGATTAAAATGCCTTCTCCTCTTCAGTTATTGCTGGAAACAGTGCCTTTGCCTGAAGGGCCTGTTCTGGTCGTTATTGAGGACATGACAGGCAGCGGCAAGACAGAAGCGGCTCTGACAGTGGCTCATCGTCTGATGGAAAAAATGGCCGCGACCCATGAAATGGCGGGACTGTTTGTCGGTCTCCCCACGATGGCGACCGCCAACGCTATGTATAAACGTCTTGCAAAAGCCTATCGCGGTCTTTTTTGCGAGTCTGCACGTCCTTCTTTGGCTCTGGCCCATGGGCGGGCTGATATGAATGGAGATTTTCGTGAGGCCATCGTAGCGGAGGATTTTCGGGATAAAGGGGATCCTGATACGGCTGAATCCTGTTGTGCGTCGTGGCTGGCTGGTGAATCACGTCGGGCGTTGATGGCGCAGGTGGGGGTGGGGACGATTGACCAGGCTCTGCTTTCTGTATTGCCGGTGCGCTATGCAACCATCAGGCAGGCGGGTCTCGCTCATAAAGTGTTGTTGATTGATGAGTGTCATGCCTTCGATTCTTATATGAATGAGGAAATCTGCGCCCTTTTGCGTTTTCATGCCGCTTTGGGAGGATCCGCCATTCTGCTTTCGGCTACACTGACAAAGGCGCTCAGGCAGAGGCTGGTTAATGCGTTCCAGTCTGGTTGTGGCGACAAGGATCAGTCATCCCTGAAGTGCGATGCTTATCCACTGGTCACCATAGCGGGGCCTTCTGGTCCTCCATTGGAGTTGCCTTGCGCCTTGCGTCCCGGTCTGGAGAGGACCATCAGAATTGTGCGCCTTGATACGCTGCGTTCTGCGGAGGAAGTTTTACTGTCAGCCTATCGAAAAGGAGCTGCCTGCTGCTGGATACGCAATATGGTTGATGATGTCATTCAGACGGCACGTGCCCTTGGTGAGCAGGGCGAGGATGTGACCGTCTTTCATGCCCGTTTTGCCATGATTGACAGACTGGAGGTTGAGAAGAAAATTATTGCCCGCTTCGGGAAGAAGAGCAAAGGGACGGAGCGGACTGGGCTTCTGATTGCCTCGCAGGTGATTGAGCAAAGTCTTGATCTTGATTTTGACGTGTTATGCACGGATTTGGCGCCGATGGATCTGATTTTGCAAAGGGCGGGGCGTTTGCGACGTCATCACCGTGAGAGTCGGCCTGTCGATAAGGATGAGCTTTATGTGCTTTCGCCAAAGCCCGTGCCAGAGCCGGATCCATCATGGGTAAAATCCTTTTTGCCTGGTACAGCCGCGGTTTATAGGGATCCTGCCCTCTTATGGCGCACGGCGAGAGTGCTCTTCCGGTGTGGTGTTGTGTCATTGCCCGGGGATATGCGGAGTTTGATTGAAGAAGTTGCTGATAATACCGCTCTTGGAGCGGTGCCGCCGGCTCTGGAATATGCTGCGAATGAAAAAGAAGGAGATGACATGGCCGGTGCGCGGATGGGGCGCCAAAATACCTTGCGTTTTGATGATGGATATAAGCCTGATGATCTTCTCTGGGGGACAGAGCAAAAAACACCGACAAGGCTGGAAACGGGGCCTTCCATCATTCTTAGACTGGCTTTTGAAAAGGACGGAATGGTCCTACCGTGGGCGGTCAGAAAAGGGAAGGCTTTCTCATCACATCAGGAAAAACATGAAGCGTGGGCTTTTTCAGAAGTTTCTGTCAGAAGGAACCGTCTGACAGAGGTTATGGTGCCAGATCATCTGGCAGAGTCTGTCCAAAAAGCGCGTTCGGGTTGGTCACGCTGGGAGCGGGATGATGATGAGAATTATCTTCTTCTTGTTCTGGAGCTTGATGGTGGGGCATGGCATGGTAAAGGCGTTGACGAAAATGGGCGTGACGTTTTTATGCACTATAGCGAGTATTATGGGCTGGAATTTAGAAAAGGTCGGAAATAGTTAATTTTTTACAAATATAGGAGAGAAGTCAGTGTAGAAGATAAGGGTGGTTTTTTTATTGAAACCGTGCATTATTATGTCTGGTATTATTCAGGATTATGGATGTTATGGGTAAGGACGTTTATTTCAATCTTATTCATGATAAATGGCTTCCCGTGCGTCGTCGCTCAGGCAAGAGAGAGAGGATCAGGCCGGCTCAGATTGTCGATCAGAGTGAGAGTGATCCAGTTGTCTCTTTTGAGTGGTCCCGTCCTGATTTCCAGGTTGCCTGTTATGAATTTATGATCGGCCTGCTGGCGACAGCCTTTCCTCCTGCAACAGTGGATGAGTGGAAGAAGCTTTGGCGTACCCCCCCGACGGTAGGGAAACTGGATGAGACTTTTTCCAGGCTGGATGAGGCTTTTTATCTCAACCGTCCTGAAAAACGTTTCTTGCAGGATTTTTCAGAGCTTGAATCGTCCATTGAGCTTGTTGAGCGTCTGCTGATTGATGCGCCGGGAGACAGTACGGTCAAGAAAAATACGGATCTTTTTATTCATAGAGGCCGGATAAGGGCTATGAGCCTGCCTGATGCTGCCATGGCGCTCTATACGCTTCAGTCATGGGCGCCTAGTGGTGGAGCGGGAAATATGACCGGGATACGCGGGGGCGGCCCCATGGTTACGCTGGTGTTGCCACGCCGACCGGATCCGCAGGATAGTGAGAAAACGCTTCCTCCAACCTTATGGGATACGCTCTGGGCCAATACACCCTGCGGTAAGGTTGTCACAGAGCAGGATATGCCGAAGGTTTTTCCCTGGATGGCGCCGACCATTATTTCCGGCAAAAAGGGGCGGAAGATTGATCCCAAAGACAAGGCCGTTGACCTGCGTCAGTGCTGGTGGGGTATGCCAAGGCGGATCAGGTTGTGTTTCGGAACGGATGAAAAAGGCGAAATTCTGGTCACAGGCTGGAAACAGCGTCCTTATGGGCCGGATTATACAGGCTGGATTGGAGAGCCGTTGGATGTAAAGAGCGGGGTTGTCGTTCACCCCTTGACGCCACGTTATCGTGCCAAGGCCACTTCTGAGTGGCTTAGCCTGCATCCGCAGCCGGGGGGCGTTCATTATAAACATTGGGCCGGGATTGTTGCAGAGGTGGAAAACCGTCTTCCGGCCAGTAATGTCGCAAACTGGCGGAATAAACGCGCTTCCTGTACGGGCCTTAATAATGAGCAGAGCAAAAATGTCCGTCTGCTTACGGCTGGATATGATATGGATAATATGAAAGTCCGCAATTTTCTGGAAAGCGAAATGCCCTTGCCGGGTGATGGCGAGCCAGAATTGCAAAGGCTGCGTGATGAGTGGGCAAGGCATGCCATTGAAGGTGCCGCCATGGTGCAGAGTGTTCTGAAACAGGTCATTAAGAACGCTATGCCCAATAAAAGGGATGCCTCTTATGACACGACTTTCTATACAACGATTGATCAGAAATTTACTGAACGGACGGAAAATAAATTTTTTGAATTGATCTTAAAGAAGGAAGACGGTGTGATTTTGAGTAGAGAGTGGCTCAAGTCAATAAGAGGTGCGGCACTGGATATTTTTAGTGAAATTACTTCTTTAACGTCAGGAACAAAATTGACAAAAGCGGGGAAAATCGTGGCTGCTAAAAGGCGGTTGAGAGCGGTGTTAGGTTCTGAGAATTTGGCCAAAATACTCGGTCTTCCTTTTGAGATAATCCGTGAAAGGAAGATCAAAAATGCCAGATAAGCTCAGTGATTCTGATAAGTTCTTGGCTAGATTACTTATAAAATGGTGGCAGACAGCGACTGATATCAAAGACGGTGATCGCGCTTCATTGGCACGTCTTCGGCGGTGTAGCAATATTGCGGAGGCCGTGAATGAATGTGCTTTTATCGGCCTTTTAGGTTGTTGTGGCAGGGCTAGGGAGAATGATTGGGTGAAATTGGCTCTTGTAGCGTCTGTTCTGGCATATATCAGAGGTGATCAAGGGGAATGCAAAAGAAAAAAGGAAGAAGCTGATGAAAAAAAGTCAGATAATTCTGATGAATATCAGCCTCCGGAATCGAATGCACGTTTGATTGGTCCAGACGCTGATAGAGTGGATGCCGAGGATGCGTCGTCAGCACTTTATAAAATAGTTCGTTTTCGGCGACTGTTGTCGGTGAAAACAGTAGAAGAGTGTCAGCGCGCCTTTCGTCGCCTCGTTATGCTTATGAAAGGTAAGAGAATTATCAATATTGAGGATTTGGTTGCATCCCTTCTTCAATGGTCTGCCGATATTGCTGGTGAAGAAATTTCCGAGAAACGTCATTTAAAGTGGGTAGAGGATTATTATTGGAATACAGCCTCTTATAAAAACTCTCAAAAGATGGATTCTGTCTAATTTTACAGTTTCGGTCTTAATTAAATAGTTTTCCGAGTTACATCGGTCTTACATAAGGAATTTTCTCATGAGTCGTTTTCTTCAGTTGCATTTTTTGACCTTTTATCCTCCTTCAAATGTCAATCGTGACGATACAGGCGCGCCAAAGACGGCGACTGTGGGAGGTGTAACGCGATTGCGGATTTCATCACAGGCACTGAAGCGGGCCTGGCGGACATCGCCTGTTTTTACAAAAACTCTTGAAGGCCATATGGGGCAACGGACGCAGCGTCTGGCTGAGGAAATCTTCACGCATTTGCGGGGGAAGGATATCAATGAGAAGGAGGCTACGGAGATTTCTCGTGAGATCGCTAAGGCCTTCGGTAAGGTGAAAGAAGAAAAACCTCAGAAAGAGACTGCTGACGATAAAAAAGAGAAGGAAGATAAAAAGGCCAAAAAGGAAAAAGTCGTTAATACTCTTCTGACTGAACAGCTTGTCTTTATTTCTCCCGATGAATTTGCGGCAGCTTATGACATGGCGGACAAGATGGCAGCCGGTGAAAAAATTGACCCGGTAAAAGAGAAGGAGGCCGCTTTACTCTTCAAGGCTGATACAGCCGTCGATATCGGGCTTTTTGGTCGTATGCTGGCTGATACGCCGACCAGAAACCGTGAAGCCGCTGCTCAGGTTGCTCATGCGATTACAACGCACCGCGTCACAGTCGAAGATGATTATTACACTGCTGTTGATGATCTGAAAACAGCAGCGACTGACAGTGGCGCCGGCTTTATTGGAGAAGCGGGTTTCGGCTCTGGCGTTTTTTACCTCTATCTTTGTATTAATCTGGATCTGTTTAAGAAAAACCTTGGCCCACAGGCTGATGAGACCCTTATGAACAAGGCCCTCGCGGCTCTGATTGAGGCAGCGGCAACGGTAACACCTTCAGGGAAACAGAACAGCTTTGCCGCTCATGCTCGTGCCGGGTATATTCTGGCTGAAAAAGGCGATGAGCAACCCCGCACTTTGGCCGGGGCTTTTGCCAAGCCTGTAACAGGTGGCGATCTGATGGATGAGTCCGTCAAGGCTCTCGGAAGATTCAGGGAGGATTTGAGCACTATTTATGGTGCGGGTTGTAGTAAAGACTTTGAAGTATCAGTCGGGTCAAAAGAGAAGAAAACCCTCAAGGATCTCATAAAATTCTGCCAGCTATAAGGACAGCGTCATGGCACGGTTTTTGACCTTTGCCCTTGTTGCGCCTATGGCGTCTTTTGGGGATATTGCCGCCGGCGGTTTTCGCGATGGAGTGTTACGTCCTGCGCGTTCGGCTCTTTTGGGATTGATTGCTGGCTGTCTTGGCCTGACGCGTGAGGAAGAGACAGAACATCGGGCATTGTCAGATCATTACGGAATCGCATTATTGTGTTATAATAATGGCGATCTCCTGATTGATTATCATACGGCGCAGATGGCGCCAGCTATGCGCAAGCGGGTATATGCCACGCGAGCAGCAGAGCTTGCAGTCGATCCGACAGAGCTTTCAACTGTATTGTCCTATCGCGACTATCGTACAGGCAGCTGGCATCTTGCGGCTTTATGGTTGCGTGATGATAAAGGCCCATGGACCCTCGAAGAATTGCAGAACGCACTGAACCGACCCGTTTTTACGCCTTATTGGGGGCGTAAATCATGCCCATTTTCTTTGCCTTTTACGCCTGAGATTATGGAAGAGGAAACAGCAGCGCAAGCTCTTTTGGAAAGGCATGCCAGCGGGAAAGAGTCGCAACTTTTTTATGGCGCCAGATTCCGTAAGGAGGAGCAGTCTCTTAAGGACGATGCTGAGGGGGACGAGGAGAGCGCGGAAGAGAAGAAGGAGGAGAAAGCTCCCGCCGCTTATCTTTTTTTCCGTAATCGGCAGTCCGGCCAGAAAGATAATAGCGCGATGACCATCGTGATGGACGCCCGGGATGTTGAGAGGCAGGGCGGTGCTTGTGTGCTCTCGCGCCGGGAAAATCGGCGTGATCAGCCATTATCGCGGACGCGTTGGGAGTTTGGCCTGCGCGAAGAAGCTGTTTTAACAGTGCCATCCTCAAAATTATTGTCCCCAAAAGCGTCAATGTCAGAAGCGGAGGTACAGTCATGAGTGATCTTTATCTCTCGCGTGTTTCCCTGCGCCGTGATGCGTCAACGCGGGCGTTGACCGGCATCATTTTGAAAGGCTCGGGAGGGGAGCAATGTAATGCGTCTCATTCCTTGCTCTGGTCGTTATTTGCAGATTCTCCTGATCGTGAGCGCGATTTTCTTTGGCGGCAGATGGAGGGGGGCTCGTGCCTCATTCTTTCTGAAAGACTGCCGGAAGATCGGCATGCGCTTTTTGATGTGGAAAGCAAGGGTTTTGAACCCAATCTCCAATCGGGAGATAAATTGCAGTTTCAGCTTTGCGTAAATGCTACGGTCGCCCGGAAAAATGATGAGCAGAAAGGAAAGCGTGAAAGAGGAAAACGTCATGATATCGTGATGGATGCCTTATATAAAATCCAGCGAGATCAACGGGCTGAGAAAAGGGTCGAGTTAACGCACAACGCGGCTTTATCATGGATGTCTGCTCAAGGAGACAAGGCAGGTTTCAGGATGACAGAGGCGTTTGATGTTAAATCCTGTGACATTCTTAAAATTCCCAGAAAACAATTTTATAAATACGCGACATTTGGCGTGATGGATGTGACAGGTGTGCTGGAAGTCACCGATCCAGAGCGTTTTCTTGGGAAAGTGAAAGAGGGTTTCGGTCGTGCCAAGGCTTTTGGCTGCGGTCTTATGCTCATCCGTCGTGCCTGTTAAATCTTGTCTGGCAAACTGCCTGGTCTGCCACCACCACGTCCCATTCCGTTGAAAGAGCGTTCCTCTATCCTGTTCGTGGAGAAAGGGGAGCTTAATGTGCTGGATGGTGCGTTCGTGCTTGTTGATCAGGGTGGTGTCAGGATGCATATACCCGTTGGTGGTCTGGCATGCCTGATGCTGGAGTCGGGCACAAGAGTCAGCCATAAGGCAATATGGCTTGCTGCGAAGGCTGGGACGTTGCTGATCTGGGTTGGCGAGGCAGGCGTCAGGCTCTATGCTGCCGGGCAGCCAGGAGGAGCGCGGGCGGACCGGCTTCTTTTTCAGGCAAAACTGGCTCTGGATGATGGTGCCCGTTTGAAAGTTGTGCGTAAAATGTACGCGCTGCCTTTTGAGGAGGAGGCACCGGACAGACGTTCAGTCGACCAACTGAGAGGTATTGAGGGCAGCAGAGTCAGGAAAACCTATATTCATCTGGCGCATCAGTTCGGTGTGGAATGGGATGGGCGGAATTATGATCCACGTAACTGGGATTCTTCAAATGTCGTCAATCGCTGCCTTTCCGCGGCGACGTCGTCACTCTATGGTATTACGGAAGCTGCTATTCTGGCGGCGGGCTACGCACCTGCCATAGGATTTCTGCATACCGGAAAACCGCAAAGTTTTGTCTATGATATTGCTGATATCGTAAAATTTGAGACTGTCGTGCCCGAGGCTTTTCGTGTGGCGGCTGCCGTGCAGAAAAACAGGCCTTTTGATGGGAAGATCGTCTCTGATCCCGTCGGTACGACGCGTCGGAGGTGTCGCGATGTCTTCAGACGTACGTCTATTCTTGAGCGCCTTATTCCGCTGATTGGGGACGTTCTGGCAGCTGGGGGGCTTACGATGCCAGAGGCCAATGAAGAGGCCATGCCTGTTGCCTTTGAGGATCCTGAAAGGTTGGGTGATGTTGGTCATCGTGGTTGAAAATGCTCCGCCGCGTTTGAGGGGACGCTTGGCTGTGTGGCTCCTGGAGATTAGGGCGGGGGTCTATATTGGTTCCTATAGCAAAAAAATTCGTGAAATGATCTGGCAGTATGTTTGTGCCTATATCGAAGAGGGTAACGGCGTGATTGCTTGGTCAGCGCCCAATGATGCGGGTTTTGAATTTGATACATGTGGGGCAAACCGGCGTATCCCCGTTGATTTTGATGGTTTCAGGCTGGTGGCGTTTGGGCCAGAAGCAGCCTTGCCGGGGACAGTTATCCCGTCGCCCGTTAAATAGAGTCAGCATTTTTGTTGGGCCTTTAGGGACTCTTTATATGCGCAATTGACAATCATTCTCAACAAAACTATGAAGGATTTCCTAACTTTCTAAAAATGAGAACTGAAGAATGTCCTTCTCCCGTGCCGCTGGTCGTTTTCTTCCCCTTCTGATTATGGCTGGCAGCACGATAGCGGCTGGTGGATCAGCAGACGCTGAAGAGTCACAGCCCGTTTCTTCCTCGCAAAAACAGGATGATAAAAAAGAGAAGACTGCCAGCAGCAAAGAGGAAGTTATTGTGGTGACGGCAACAGGAATGTCCCGCGCTTCTTCGGCAACCAAGACGCGGACGCCTATTATTGAATCGCCTCAGACAATTTCCATCGTCAATCGCAAGGAAATAGAGCTTCGGGCTGCGCCGACCGTGGCGGATGCCCTGTCCTATGTTGCTGGCGTGCAGGCAGAGCCGCAGGGCATTGACAGCAGGGTGGATGAAGTTTCCGTACGTGGTTTCGGAGCTGGTGGATTTTCATCGAATAACAATTTTATTGACGGATTGCGTCTTCCATCCGGCGGGCAATGGACGCGTACTTCTTTCGATCCGGCGGCTCTGGAACAGATTGAAGTGCTGAAAGGTCCATCAGGCGCTTTATATGGGCAGACAGCTCCTGGCGGGGTGATCAATCTCGTGACCAAAAAACCGACAAGGAAAAGCGAGGGAGAATTTTTCCTCCAGGGGACCGGCTTTACAAATCTTGCCGACTGGCAAGGGCAGGCTTTGGGCGATGTTTCAGGGGCACTCAATAAGGATGAAACTGTTTTGGGGCGTGTCGTCGCTTTGGTGAAGCATGGCGATACGCAGGTCAAGGATGTCTCTCTTAGCCGCTATTATTTCTCACCCAGCCTGACATGGCGTTATGGCTGGCAGTCAAGCTGGACACTTCTTGCACAATATCAGCGCGATCAAGGTGGTTCCACTTTCCAGTTCCTGCCAGCAACAGGGACACTTTATCGCTCAAATGGGCATCATATTGATAATAACGCGTTCATTGGTGAATCGAAATGGAATAAATATGACCGCAATCAGGCTCTGATAGGCTCTTTTCTCGAGCATCATTTCAACCGTTTTCTGACCTTGCGGAATAATACGCGTTATACTTATATCGACACGGTTTATCGCGCGACGGTTCTTTCAGGAGATACGCTGGCCAAATGTCCACCTTCTCTGGCGGGCTGTATCCCCGGGGCCACGGTCAGGCGGCGCGCCGTGGAAGGACGCGGCAGGTCGCAGGGCGTGGCAACGGATACGCAGCTGGAAGGACATGTCAAGACCGCCATAGTTCGACATCTCCTTCTGGTGGGGACGGATTATTTCTATACGGACTGGAACCATTCACGTGATACAGTCAAGGGGTCTCTTGTCCAGCCTGTCTATGATATTTTTGATCCCGCGCCGAGTGGCTCTTCCGGTTTTTCGTCCAATCTTGCTCCACAGGTCTATACGGCAACAGTCAGCCAGCAGAATGGCGTTTATTTCCAGGACCAGATGAAGGTCCAGAGGCTGCGTGTTACAATAGGAGGACGGCAGGACTGGGCGCGCGATAATACGCTCAATGTCCTGACAAACAGGAAATATACGACAAATTCCAATAAATTCACTTGGCGCGCCGGGGCGGTTTATCTTTTGCCCTATGGTATGGCACCCTATTTCAGTTATGCCCAGTCCTTCCAGCCGGAAGTCTCGGATCCCTCAAGTTCACGCACAGGCCAGCCTTTCAAGCCGACGACGGGAGACCAATATGAGGCCGGGATGCGCTATCAATATGGCAAAAGCATCTATATCACTTTTGGCGCCTATCAGATTACCCAGAAGAATATGACCACGCCAGATGGCGAAGCTATTTGTGGCACATCTTCTTGTCTTGTGCAGACGGGCAAGGGACGGGTGCGCGGTCTGGAGCTTGAGGGGAGGGTCAATTTGCCCTGGGATATGGCACTTATCTTTACCGGCACACGCAGTGATGCCCGTATTACAAGGACTAATCAGATCGGGCAGAAGGGAAATTACTTGCCTCAGGCTCCAAAATGGATGGCATCCATTTTTGTTGACCAGCGTATCCATTATGGTTTTTTCAAGGGAATCGGTATTGGAGGCGGCATCCGCTATACAGGCGACAGTTATGGCGATACAGCCAATAAACTCTCCATTCCCGATTATATTCTGTTTGATACATTTCTGCGTTATGATTTCTCAGAATCATTCCCGCGTTATAAGGGACTGACCTTTTCGTTAAACATGCGCAACATTGCCAATAAGCGCTTTGTGGCGACTTGTACAGCCGTCGCCGCCTGTTATTATGGGCAAGGCCGCAGCATGACAGCGCGCCTTGAATATCGCTGGTGAGGGAAGAGATGCTGTTTCTGTGTCTGGCAGGTCTGACGGGACTGGCGGGGAGTCTTCTGGCTTATCTGGCTTCTTCCCACCAATATCTTCTGAAAAAACCTTTCCCAAAGAGGAAGGCACTGACGGGTGCAGTCGGGTTTCTGATTTTATCCTTGTCATTTTTTCTTCAGTCCCATAGTGCTTTGACGGCTGTTTTCATGCTGACGGTCCTGTTGATGGTTCTGTGGTCCCTGGGGCCTCTTTTGATCGCTTTTCTGCAAAGACGCAGGAGAGGTTCATGACCCGGCCTGTCAGGGATCATCGCTGGTTGTCCCGTGTCATGGCGGCGGCCTTTCCGGGTACGTTGCTGATCATTGGGATTATTGCGGTTATAGGAAGGCTCTTTCACAGTCAGGGCCGGCCAAATGATCTTCTCGACCAATATCTCATGTGGATGGGGGCACTGTTATGGATTGCCTCTTTCTCGACCTGTTTTTTATGGCGTAGTGCGGCGCGGGCATGGTGTTTTTATGTGCTGGCCAATCTCGTTATGTGGGGTTTCTTTCTGCTCGCGGGGTTGTGGCCATCATGAAAATCAGCAGGGATATCCTCACCCTTTACCGGTCTGTCCATTCATGGGTTGGTATTATTAGCGGGCTGTTTCTGTTTGTGGCCTTTTACGCCGGGGCTGTCAGCATGTTTGAGCGCCCGCTTCAGAATTATCTTTCTTTTCCCAAATCCCTGCCACAGCCAGTCCCACTGGAACGCGCGCCAGAGTTGCTGAACAGGACATTTGCTTCTTACCCTGAAGCGAAACATGATTATACGGTTATCATCAGCAAGCTTCCTTCGGATACCAGGTCGGAAAAAGAGGGGGTAAGAAAAGCCGTTTCCCTGCGGTGGCCAGGGGAGGGAGGTCATCATAATAAATCCGGAACCGTAACATTTTCAACGCTGGATCAGAGTGGCAGTCTGGTCGTGACGAAAACCTCCTTGTCCCAAACGGCTTTCTTTATAGATATTCTTCATCGTCAGGTTGGCCTCCCTTTGTCCCGCAAGCCAGCCATGATCATTATGGGGATTGTGGCGCTGCTTTATTCTGTAGCTCTGGTTTCTGCGGTGATTATCTATCTGCCCGTCATGACCAGGACATTGTTTGCCGTAAGGTTAAAAGCGGGATTTCGCAAGAAATGGCTTGATTTCCACAATCTTCTGGGCTTTTTCTCATTGCCTTTTCATATTATCATGGCGGTGACATCGGTTGTTTTTGCCTTTCATGGCGAGTTTTTTGCGCTTGAACATGCTCTTTTCGCGCCGTCATCATCAGCAGAAATTCGTCATAATGTCCCGGAAAATCATCGCATTCTTTCCCACCCAGCGCCACTATCTATCCCGGCTCTTATCGGGACATTGCAGACACAGGCTCCCGGTTTTGAGCCTGCAAGTTTGAATTACAGTACCAGACACCATCAAATGACCCTGAGCGTTGCAGGTTATGATACGCGTTATATTCATCGCGGTCCGACCGGGAGTTTCATATCACTTGATCCCTATGATGGGCATATTCTGTCAGATGATTATGTGCCCGGGCATCAATCACTTGGCTATGTGATCCTGACGAGTCTGTTTTCTCTTCATTTTGGCAGTTTTGGGGGGAATTTCGTCCGGTGGGGGTATGTGGTGCTTGGGCTGGGTGGTGCCTTCCTGTTCTATACAGGCAATCATCTCTGGATTGATTCCCGTCGTCGGCAGGAGTACCAGCAATCGCTCAAATATTCAGCCACAATAAAGGAGTCGTGGGGAACGCGCTTTCTGGAAAGACTGACCTCAGGCTGGGTTTTTGGTACGATTACCGGGGTATCGGCCCTGCTCTGCGTGTCGCTTGTCACATCAGCAGGCAGTCATTATGACCTCATATGGACGCTTTATTATACGATCATGGCGGTGTTCCTGCTGATAGCCTGGCTTTTCCCTTATCAGATGGCCAATCTCATTCATAAAATAACGGCGTTTGTCATGACGCTGCTGATTCCTTTTGCCCTGATAGTGCGTATGGCGTTTCTGACGTAAAAACGGGGCCATGAAGGCCCCGTTCTTTTTTACAATATTGTAGTTACGTGGTCGTAAAGATCCTAGTTCTGCCCCTTATGTGACAGAAAACGCAACCATGCCGATACGACCAGCATCAGGACTGGCAGCGAGCCGAAGAGGATAAAGACCGTATCGGGGATCATGCGCAGCCATTCCAGCGTGAGCTGCAAAGTCTGGCGTCCGTAAAGCGGGCTGCGCGCATGCCAGTACCCATTGACCATGACATCATAGATCTGAAGCAAACCACCGGGGAAAAGACTGATGAGGCACATGCCGGCAAGGCCAATATTAGTGCCCCAGAAAGCGATGCGGGCATATTTTTCAAGAGCACGCCACTGACTGGGCGTGGCGACCTGTTGGGTTACCATGACGACCATAGCCAGAGCCGCCATACCGAAGACGCCCATCATGGCGGCATGGCCGTGATTGGGTGTCAGCATCGTGCCGACTTCGTAATAACTGACAATGGGCAGATTGATGAAGAAACCGCACATGCCAGCTCCGACGAAGTTCCAGAAGCCGCAGGCCAGAAGGAAATAATAGACGTAACGGTGCGTGACGCCGCCATTTTCCTCGCGGTCAAGACGGGTGGTCCTGATAAAGTCCCATGCTTCGGCACAGAGCAGTGTCAGAGGCACGACTTCCATGGCGGACATGAGCGCGCCAAAGGCCATCATGATCTGGCCCTGTCCCGTGAAATACCAGTGGTGACATGTTCCCAGCACACCGCCCGTAAAGAAGAGGATGCCGTCGAAATAGATCGTCCGAAGGGCGACATTGCGCCGCGTGATGCCGAGCAGATAAAACATCGTGGCGACAAGGGTCGTGGCAAAAAATTCAAAATAGCCTTCAACCCACAGATGAATGATCCAGAAACGCCAGATCTCGACAACGGAGTAATTGGCATGATGGTTGATGAGCAGAACCGGCGTATAGAAAAGCGGAATAGCCAGCGCTGAAAGGACAAAGGCTGTCAGAAGGGGACGCTCTTTCTGGCTGTTTTTCCAGACGGGAGCGCAAATCCAGCAAAGCAGGGCGATCCATGCCGTCAGCCCGACAATGAGCAGACCATGCCAGAGGCGCCCCTGCTCCATGAATTCCCATCCTGTTGCGCCAAGATCTTCCCACCATTTGCCGAATGTTTGGAGGTAGCCAAGCCATATGCCCAGAAAGGATCCGGCAACGACAACGGCAAAGGCAACAAAAAGCAGGTTCAGCAAGGTTACAAGAAGAGTGGAGTTTGCAAATGTGTCATCAGGACCACGAAATGCCAGAGCCAGATAAAGGGTTGCGGCGACATAGGCGGTTGCAATCCAGAAAATGGCGCTTTGCAGATGCCAGGACCGTACGACATTGCTGGGGAAAAGTTGCTGAAGGGGGATACCGTAAAAACTGGCTCCGTCAATCCGGTAATGTGCGGTGGCACCGCCAAGGAGAGTCTGGAGGAAGAAAAGGGCTGCCACGACGATCATGAATTTCACAAGCGCTTTCTGCGCCCGTGAGGAACGACCGGGGAAGAGCCTGTTGGGCAGTCTGTGCGTCATGCCGGTTACCCATGCGGCGCTGGGGTAACGGTCGCGGATATAGACAGCGCCCCCAATGCCTCCCAGAAGGGTAAGCAGGCTTAGCATGCTCCAGATCATGGCGCCGTGTATGGGCGTGTTGCCAGCAGCAGGCTCATAAGGGAAATTATTGGTGTAGGAATGATCGGTTCCCGGAGATTGGGTGGCCGAAGCCCATGCTGCCCAGCTGAACCAGGCTGCAAGTTGCTTCAGCTCTTGCGGTGAAGGAACAACACCTGGCTCGAGACCACCATTTTCAGCCGTATTGGCAAAATATTCCTGCCAGTGGGCCGGCTCTTCCTGCCAGGCCTGTGCCTGAACGGGGCCAAGGGTCAGGATTCCTGTTTTGGCATCGTAAAGATTGACCTTGAACTGAATGGCCGTCTGCCCATCCACAGCGGCGCGACGGGCCTTGTCCAGCATCTGGTAGGAACTGTGGAATGTGTCCTGCGCAGCTGCGTCCTCAGCGGCAAGGACCTGACGATGCAGCGCCAGTGCGGAGAAGTCCGGGCCAATATAGGCCCCATGCCCCCAGACGGAACCGTTATTCATCAGGCCAAAGCGCTGGAACACGCTTTCCCCTTCATTAATGTCATCGCGCGTGGCGATTATTTGCCCATTGGGGGCAACAACCTGCTCGGGGACAGGCGGCGCCACGTGATAGGCATTGACGGTAATGAAGGTCAGGATACAGGAAGCCAGTATGATGACCGCAATCAGAATGCGTTTCCACCAGGGGGAGAGAGGGTCGTCCTCCTCCATAAGGGACGACGAAGACGCACCGGGAGGCTGGGCGCCTGATGAGGGAGTACAGGATGACGACACGGAACATCTCCTCTTGAATGAAAGTCATGTTATAAAGATATAAAAGATATACATCTTTGATTCTGTCAATATGATTTTCAGGAGACTGAAGGTTCTTAAGTAATATCAGTGGATTATGCAGGGAGGGGGAGAAGAGGTGCGGAGACATTGCGTGATATCCGACGTTCTTTCAGGCGCTCCAGGAAGGGAAATTTTATGGCAGACAGCTTCTGGAAAACAGGAGTTCTTGCAGGGAGCGGTCACCTGCCGTGCGCCGTGCCGTAAAGACATCCTGAAAGCCTCTTCTGACTGCCTATAATTTAGGCATATGATCGGTAGATTTCTTGACAGGATTTTTCTTATGGAATAACAATCACTTCCAACAAGCCTGTTCCCCGCACGCGCGGGGATGAGCCGGATTTGGTCAAGCTCCTCCCTGTTCGGAAGGCGTAAATATGTTGGATTCTTGTTTCGGGGCAAGGCTGGTTCTGCACAGGATGCCACTTATTTCAGTCGTTCAGCCCTCGCCTTGGACCCTATTAAAAATTGAGCGTAAAAGGAAACTATGCTTCATGGAGGCAAAGAGGAAAGAAAAGCTTTGCATAAGTGAACTATTTTTGCTCTCTGAAAGCCAGATGGAGCAGATAAGCCCTTATATCCTCTTCCTCTCTCTCATGTCTCTCTCCCGTGACAGGATATTCACGACTCTGACGGAACAGGCAGGACTCTCTTACGACTTATAAGTTATGCAACACAGCTTAAAGTGCATGGCGTAGCGGCTTCTTTGCTTGAAAAGGGATTTTTCTACGCCATATCGGGCAAATAAAAGGAGGGGGAAGTCAAAACTTCATGTTGCCTATGATGGACAGGAATAGGTTTTCCCTCCCCCTGCGTCATATCATGACAGATCAGTGCCCCCGAGAGCTTTGATAAATTTTTTAAAAAATATCATCAAGAGGATTGAGACTGTTAGAAAGCTCCTTAAACTCCATTTTCTGAAGAAAATCAGAGACGTTAAAATTAATTTTATGCTTAATTTTATGCTGAAAATCTTCTGTACTTACTGATTCTTGCAATATTTTATTCTTCGCAAAGAAATCACACATATATAGTTCATGAAATATCCACGGTGACTGGGTAATGTTAATGTCATTTCTTAGTTTCGTAGAATTTTCACTCTCCAAGAAAAGAAAAATTCTACACTTCTCAATCATAGATGTCAAAAGCGACGTTAGCATAATATACATCGAAGAGTAATAATAGCTATGCCCGGGATCATTTTCTCTGAGCTTATTTATAATTTCTTCGACGTTATACCATACCGACGAATCAACAAAACACCTTTTTTGATATGTTTTTTCTATATATCCTTTCAGACGCAAAACATCCTTTTCATCCATATGTGAATGTGATATGAAAACATCGTAATTTATATCATTTGGGAAATATTTTTTAATAATATCGTCTACATTAATCTCATTTTTAAGTAAATCCCTTAATGCTAAGGAAAATTCTGACCTATCAAAAGGTCCTTTAGAAGTTTTTTTATTGTTTTCTTTGTTGAGAGATATGCTATTTTCTAATAATGAATGGCCCTGCTCATTGATCTCTACCCTGACTGCCTTTTGCATTTCTCTACCTCCTAAAAATTAGATTACAGCCTAGCCATGCTAACACGGTAAAATAGCGGGGCGTTTTACAAATACAATAATCCCCTATACGCTAGCTTTTCTTCAGTATAACAGACCTTAAGCTTAAGTGCAGTAAATATATAAGCTCTCTCAGAAAATCACACTATATCCTCGTGATCCTTTTAAGATTAGGTTTCTCATCATGTTTCATTCAAGAAAAAAATCTCTTCTCACTGATCGTGAGCTGGAGGAAATCAAACAAGCGGCTGAAGATAAAAGAAAATATCTTGAAATCATTCAGGCTGTTATTGGCCGTATGTCAGCCTGTTCAGACGCTACCAGAGCGGGTACGGTCACATTTCTTATAGCTATCTTCAGCTATATGGCGACTCAGAATAACAGATATGAAGCCTCTCATCTGCTCTCAGGGAAACTATGTTTCGGCTATCTGATCTTTATCGTCATCATGTGGCATTTAAGCGCCTATTATCTCAGGCAAAGTCGGTTATTTCGTCAATTATACGCCCATGTCATTAAAATCAAATATCCAGATAAAATTGATTTCAGTCTTTTAACAAAGGAATATGAGTCGAGAGTGCATTCATGTATCCGAATTATGTTTAGCAGGTCTTTATATCCTATTTATGTATTCTGTGTTCTGATAACACTCTTGGCTGGACCTTTTCTTTCCTATTTCTCAAAATTTTTCTGTGCTTTATGCTCAGGCCTTATTAAATTTTGAAAGTTTTTTAAAGATGCGATTTATGCAGTCTCTGAAAGAGAGGCTGTATGAATCAGCTATTTTTATCATCTGAAAGCCTGACGAAGCGAATACGCCCTCAGGGCGTATGGTTCACATAAAACACTTTACAATCGTTTTTTCTGCTGGAGCCATCTTGGGGCTTTCGACAGGATATTCACGGCTCTGGTGGAACCGTCAGGACTTTCACGGAAGTGGTCAGGTGTTATCAAAGCTGACGAAATTATAGAGAAAGCCGGGCAGGGTTAGGAAACCCAGGGCGGATACTATTTTGTTTCAGGCGTTCACAAAATCGGAAGAAAAAATAGCCCTGACTCTCTTCGGGCTTGCCTCATGCGGTCATCGGGCGTAAGCATGGGGAACGGACCGAACAAGTCTACTACCCCTTGTCCGATCCTGACCACCAACTGAGCAATCTTTAGAGGATCTCAGCTAATGACTGTTTATGTCTATATCATGGGGCTATTGGCCCCATCCAGTGCTGTGCGCACGCCAATTTCTTATGGAAGTGGCGGGGCTTTTGTGCGGCTTTTTCTCTTCAGGAAATATCGAAAACGGGTCTGTCCTGCACCTCTGTAACGGTGAGTGATGCGGCAAGGGGGAACGGACCGATAACAGCCTTGCCCTTCCTTACCTTACAGAACGACTCTCTGGATCGCATGGTGCGTGTTTTCTTCCGGTCACATGACAAAAAACCGGAAGCGACGGATCAACCGGAATGGGGAAGATGAGTCTCTCCCGTGGTTTTTCATGGCGTGCCTTTAAGGAGACGCCTGAAAGATCAGTCCTGTATGGCCTTATCGCTCTTCTTTTGGGGGTGCGATAAGGCCTTTTTTTATTGCCTATAATTTAAGCACATAATCGGTAGATTTCTTGACAGGATTTTTCCTATGGAATAACAACCACTTCCAACAAGAGTGTTCCCCGCACGCGCGGGGATGAACCGAGGTTACGTGCCCGCACGATGCGGCGCTGGACGTGTTCCCCGCACGCGCGGGGATGAACCGCGCATTTTGTGTTGGTGCAGATGCTGGGCTATGTGTTCCCCGCACGCACGGGGATGAACCGACATTCAACATGGTTAGAGATCTTATCAAGGAGTGTTCCCCGCACGCGCGGGGATGAACCGCCATTATCTCATTTCTGAACTCTCAGTGAGGCCAGAAATGGGATGAGGCTGTGCTTATGATCCATAATAGGCCCGTGATCCACATGACGATCATGCTGATATAATGGGCGCTACCGCCTCCAGGGAGGTGTGGGACAGCCAGTCTTTCCACAGTCTTTTTCAGGTCATTCAGTGCGTTTGCGACGCTATTGACGTCACTATGCGTGGCGTAATCGCCCTTGGGCTGAAGAGCTGTCTCGGCTGTTTGGGTGCGCTCCGTTTCTTTCTGGATATCATCGGCGGGAGATGAGGGGGTGCTGGCGGCAAGCTGGGCCTGTAATTGGGCAATGTCCTCACTCTGCTGCTGGAATTTCTGGTCAATAAAAGGCGCGCTGTAAAAGCGCGTCCATTGCGGGGGAAGGTCGGGGTTGCTGGGGTCACGGGGTGCGACGAGAATATCGCTGTTTGAATCCTGAATGATCCATTGCACGGCGGACTGACCCTGACCAATCCACGCGCTGCCGACACTATTGGCGGGCAGGTAATGACGATTATTCTGGTCATCAAGAAAATAAAGTTCCCCACGTGGTGGAGACGCTTTATCAAGCGCGATTGAAACGATTCTGCCGTCCTGTGTCTCGAAGGAGGGCGAGACGATCACTTCGCTCAGGCTGCTGGTCTGTGCGGGGTCTTCTTTATACTGTGCGATTACCAGATGCGGCGGCTCATTGGGTTTCTGGTTGGTATAAAGACGCAGCTCTGTATGGGGATAGGCGTTCTTGTCGCTTTCAAGACCAGCGCCATTATAACGAATATAGGAATAGGAAAAGCCGCCATAATAATCGCGCATGCCAAGAGCGGTTTCGATACCACCATCATATTCGAGACGGCCGCCAATAATATCGCCACCATTAAGATGGTTTTTGTCACTGAAATTTGTATCAAGTGGATAATCAAGCATCTGGCCGATGCCGGAAGATTTATTGTCTGTCATAATAATTCCAATAAAAATAATAATTAGTTAATAATATATAAAAATCGTTGCCTGTAACACAACAAGCCATACATAGTGAAGGAAGGAAATATAATTCAATATGTTTTGTATTATATATTTATGATATTATTTTTATTTTATTAATAATAAATGAAGTGGAGGGGAAGGAATGGCTTCCTTCCCCCTTATTGACAGATTTATGTTATTGAAACCCTTCGAGAACGATTTTTCCTTTTGTGCGACCCGTTTCAATCAGGCTGTGGGCGCGTTTCAGATTGGCGGCGTTAATCGTGCCGAAATGTTCGGACAGGGTGGTGACGATCTTCCCTTTATCAACAAGACGGGATATTTCATTCAGGATAGTTCCCTGTTGAGCTATATCTTCCGTGTCAAAAAGCGGGCGCGTGAACATGAGTTCCCAATGGAGAGACAGGCTTTTCTTCTTGAGCGGCATGACATCAAGGAAGTCAGGGTCATCAATAAGGCCCATATGCCCCTGCGGAGCCAGCAGGGCGACAATATCGGCCAGATGATGTTTTGTCTCATTGGTGGAAAAGACAAAGCCGGGTGCGCCTGTGGGGAGAGCGGCTATTTGTGGGGCCATGGGCAGGCTGTGGTCGATCACGTAATGCGCTCCGAGACCTTCGACCCAGTGGCGACTTTCCGGCCTTGAGGCTGTGGCGATGACCGTAAGGTCGGTCAGTTTCCGGACAAGCTGAATGGCCATGGAGCTTACGCCACCTGCACCTCCTATAATGAGGATGGACGGTTTCGCGCCGGGCACGGCACGGCGGATCTGTAAACGATCAAAAAGCATCTCCCATGCGGTAAGGCCTGTCAGGGGAAGGGCGGCGGCCTCTGCCCAGGTGAGCGAGCGCGGCTTGTGGCCGACAATGCGTTCATCCACCAGATGAAATTCGGCATTTGTGCCGGGGCGGTTCAGGCTGCCGGCGTAAAAGACTTCATCTCCTTTGGCGAAATTCTTTACGTCAGGGCCGGTTGCCATGACGGTTCCGGCGGCATCCCACCCCAGAACGCGCCCTTGCGTGGTTTCAGGCATGGCGCTCTGGCGGATTTTGACATCAACCGGATTGACCGAAACCGCCTTGACCTCGACCAGAATATCGCGCCCGGATGGGGTCGGAACAGGCAGCTCGACATCCTCAAGAGCGTGGCTGTCCGTGATGGGTAGGGGTTTTCTGAAAATAACGGCACGCATGATCTGCTCTCCTTTATTGAATAGTGAGAGGATAATGTGCTACGGCGTAACGCCGCAAGAACGCACATAAAACGCCCATAGTGTCGGAAATGATACCATTATGCCCAGAATACGTCATAAAACCTTTGCCTGTAGCCCCGGTTGTGCTGTCGAGGCGACCTTGCAGCTTATTGATGGCAAATGGAAAGGCGTGATTTTATATCATCTTCTTCAGGGTACGCTGCGTTTTAACGAAATTCGCAAACGCCTGCCCAACATCACACAGCGTATGCTTACAACCCAGCTTCGCGAGCTGGAGCAGCATGGTTTTGTCTTGCGGACAGTGTACCCACAAGTGCCGCCCAAGGTGGAATATAGCCTGACAGCGCGCGGCCGGACGCTGGAACCCGTTATCATGGCCCTGAAGAGATGGGGCGATGACTATGCAGAATTTGAAGGGAAACAGGGCAAACAGGGCGGCGCCTGATTGCGCGTGAGGTCCGGCAAGCCCCCGCGCAAGCGGGGACTTTCTTCCATACAGGCAGTCTGGTTAGTGTGAAGAGTCCTTGTCGTCACCCAGACTTTTGGTGATTTCCTCAAAGGAGCCGTTAACATAGTCGTGGTAATCCTTCGCTGTGGGGAAGAGGGCCACGCTATAGAGGTAAAGCCGGGGGTTATAATGCTCCGCGCTGTAATATTCCGCCACGGGGCCAGGGTCTTTATGGCCCATGCTGACCACCACACGGCGCATGCCCTGATCCATATTCCTGGCTGTCAGATCCAGCAACAGGCAAACCTTGAGCAACCGGTTCTTGCGGAGCTTCTCATTGATGGATTCAGTTCCCTCGGGCAGGTGGGTGGTAGCATAGGCGTAACAGTTAATGATGCCCTCCGTGACTTCTGACATGCCGCCTTCAGCATAGTCATGCTGGAAATGCTCCTGAGCCTCGGCCAGAACGTCCGGCTCTGGCATGGCGGCGGCTGGTTTCAGGGTGGGGAAAGCTGTGGAAAGACCGGCAATAAGGGCCAGAAACCCTGCTTTACGGAAAAAAGACATGAAAAATCCTTATATCAGGCAGTGAGTGTCAGGGTGATGAATCCGGGGTTATTTTTTTGGCGCTTCAGGAGGGGTGGGGAGATTTTTCATACCCTCTGTCATGAGCGTATAAGAATGGGCGGTGAACGCGGTAAATTCTTCCTGTTTGGGGAAGATAGCCGCCATATAGAGGCTCTCGCGGGCGTCGGAATGGAGCGGCGCATAATAATCGCTTGAGGGGGCGGGATCCTTTACCCCTTTGGTCATGGCGGTCGCACGGAATGTCTTTTCCAGCGTTATGGCTGTCAGATCTTCGAGAAAACAGACTTCCAGAGCGTGATTATGAGGCGCAGCGTTGAAAAAGGCCTGCATATCCTTCGTCTGGTCAGACAGTGATTTTGCTGCATTATCGTAACAGTGAATAATCTGGCGGCTCAGCTCTTTCATTCCGCCTTTGGCAAAGGCTTTTTGAAATTGGGGCTTTGCTTCGGCCAGCACGCTGGCATCCGGGTCTGCTAGGGCTGCCTGCATAGCCACTTGCGAAAGGCCAAAACCTGCAAGAACGGCAAGGCTGGTTTGTTTAAAGCTACGTTTCATGATAAAATATCCTTATGAATGGTCTGGATAAAAAGCGAAGGATTTATCGTGCGAACTCAATCCCCAGCCCTTCAAGCATCGCGTCATGACTGGCGTTGATATAACGCTCGGCGTCCTTGTTCGAGGGGAAGAAGGCAGCGGCATAGAGTATCACACGGGGGCTGGCAAATTTCTTGCGGTAGAAATCCCTGATAGGGCCGGGATCCACTCCCAGTTCCTTTATGACGGCCTCGCGCCGGTCCAGATCAACTTCAGCGAGTGTCATATCCTCAAGGTAACAGGCTCTCAAGGCCTTGTTCTGACTTAGTTTTTGCGGTGTTATGTCTGTCCCTTCATTCTGTTTGTTGATCGCGTGCGCCACGACTTGATAACAATAAACAATCTGGTCCGCGACGCGTTTAAGGCCGCCTTCCCTGTAGCTGGTCTGGAAGTTTGTCTTGGCTGTTTCCAGAACCTCGTCTTTTTCCTGAGGTGCGGCAGAGGCAGAAAAGGGACTCATCACGGTCAGGGCCATGACAACGCCCGCAATAGTGCGCCTATAAAAAAGAAACATAATAAATATCTTGCCTCTTCATGTGACAGCGAATCCCGTCACTTCACGCCGCGCACGATACGCCTGATAATAAGGCTCTTAAAGAGGGTTTAACATTACAGATTTTTTTTGTTCGACAGTATTTTGCGTAACAGTATCAAGCGGCGATAACGTCATTGGGCAACAGGTTCCTTACTGGCGGTATAATGCCTTTCTGATGGCAAGGAGTGTGATTCCCTGAATAAGAAGGGTGCATAAAATGGCGCTTCCATAACTGAAGGTCAGGCTGAATTGCGTAAGGGGCATATTCAGGCAGTAGAAAAAGCAGGTAAAGCTGAAGAGTCCGGCAACCATGTCCGCCCTGCATGATTTGTTGTGGTCCTTTATAGCCAGATGAATAATGGGGAAAACATGGCCAAAATGGTGGCCATAAAGGGAAATGACTGTCAGCGCGATTATAAAGGGCATATGCGGCGTTAGCTGGCTTTCTTCCAGCAGAAGTGATGTCGTGACGAAAGCAAGACAGGCCCCCAGAACGGAAATAAGCAACCCACGGCGAGACAGATGATAATAGGCCAGACAGAAAGCAGCCTGCGCTGTTGTAACGATTAGTGAGCCGAATGTTGCGTTCCTTGTAAAAACCTTGCCGTGTTCAATGGCAAGAAACAGCGAAACAGGTCCAGATGTCAGTGGCAAGCCGACAATAAGTTTAAAGAGAAGAAGCGCCATCTGACCATTGTTCGGGAAAGGGAAGAGAGGAAAAGATGTATTGCTTCTTCCTATGTCTGAAGTGATCTGACAAGCGATTTCTTTACCCGTTATGTGTGCGCTATAATTACATATACAGGCGTGGATTATGCCTCTTTCTTATAGAGCTTGCGGGCCTTTGATGTAGCCTTTGAAAAGGGTTTAACATCCCGGAACCATTAAGGGCGTTTGTTACACGCACCCGTGTGACAGGGCGTGGGGAGAAAGATTAAAGGGCATAAATATTTTAAAGAGTCAGCTCTGTATAATATCTCTTCGGCATGAGGGTTTACAGCAGTGCCATGGTGTCACGTGTGGGGTCTCGTTTTTTAATATTCTCCCATAGGAAGCCTTATGTTTATAATAATTGGTGAAGTTTTTTATGTGCTTTAATAGTGTCAGACAGAGAGGGATGGGGAGTTTTGTAAATTATTACGATACAAGAATAAATTAGCGAGCCTGAGCGATATATAGAACAACCCCGGAGTGTGTTGTCCGGGGTTGTTTTAGTCGTGTTATATTATAGGGAAGGGAGGATTATTATTTATTTTGGTTCTGGAGGAGCATGAGGGCGCCTACGGCGTTGCTGCCGGCGGGGACCTGGCCTATGTTGTTGCCGGAGCTGTCATAGACGCTGCCTTGACTGTCCACGCGACCAGCCTGACGACCATTAATGATGACATTGCCGTTGGAGCCGCTGCTGGCGACGATATCGCCATGTTCACCATGAATGTCGCCATTAGCATCCACATGCCCTGCGCGGCGGCCATTATAGATGATGGTGCCGTCCTTGGGATCAATAAGCCCTACTGAATCGCCCGATTCATTATAAACCTCACCATGCTGGTCAATACGCCCCACCTGACGACCATTGGCAAAGATCGGTTCCCAATGGGGGGTGGTGTCAGCTTGCTGCCTGTGCCTTTCATTATATTCTTTGCTTTCACCTGCTGGTGGTTTGCCGGTGGCTGCGTTAACGAATCCTGAAGAGCCTGGGTAACTAATTAATTGTGCGTGAGAAGGTTGTAAGGCTATGCCAGAAGCTAACAACGCCGTTCCTAAAAGCAGAATTCTAAGTTTCATAATTTTTCTCCTCAAAGAGAATTACCTATGGCCGGAGATCTATAATGTTAACGGTTCTTTTATTTCTGCCTTTGCTGAGATCAGGAAGAATAAAAGATATCGTGAATTCTTATGATAAAGAAATAAGCTTGCTACTCTCTGCTGCCTATAAGAACAACCCCGGAATGTGTTGTCTGGGGTTGTTTTTGTAGTGTTATTTTATAGAAACAGGAGAGTTAATTTTTATTCTGGTTCTGGAGGAGCATGAGGGCGCCTACGGCGTTGCTGCCGGCGGGGACTTTGCCTATGTCACGACCGGCATTATCATATACTTCGCCATTATGGTCTACCCGGCCGGCTGGATCACCGTGGATCAGGACATTCCCATCAGAGCCGCCGCTGGCTACGATCCTGCCGCGATTGTCACGTATGTCTCCGCCGGAATCAACATGTCCAACGGGATCGCCATGATAAAGGACTGTACCTCCATCAGGGTCGACGACCCCTACTGACCGGCCGCGATTGTCAAAAACCTCGCCATGCTGGTCAATTCGTCCGACTGGATCCCCATGGAGAAAAATCGTTTCCGAATGGGGGGTGGTGTCGGCTTCAGGGGGATGGTCCTCGGGATGATAATATTTCGTACCTATCCCCGTATCCGGCTTTCCGGTAGCTGTATCGACGAATTCGGAAGAACCGGGATACATGATCCATTGGGCGTGAGATGGTTTTACGAGATTACTGACAGTCAGAATGGTAACTCCCAAGAGCAAAAATTTATGTTTCATGATTATCCTTCTTTAGAAGAATTGTTAGAATATCCGTTATTTTAACTCTTGAGAGACTGTAAATCTATAAATTTCAACTGCTCTTTTTATCCGCACCCTTGCCAATATCAGGAAGGATAAAAGGCTTCACAGAATAGGTGGCGTTCCAGTCTTTTCCTTCCTTGCTGCGGAACCAGCCATAATAATTTACGGCTGTAATGTAGAAAACACCGCTATAACGAGATTTATGTTTAGTGGCGGGCAGTTTCTGCACGGTATCATCTACAGGCTTGCCCAAATCATCAAAGAGAGGCAGTATGATTTTATCGCCAATATGAAGATCCGCGCGCAGCAGACAGGAGAATTTGATGATGTTGTCCTTGCCATCCCATGAAGGCTGGCCAATCATTTGACTGAATTCTATTTGTTTGGGGTCCTTGTCTGACGTGCCATCAGCAAAGATAAAGAATTTGTCCTGCGTGTATATTTTAAGGTTCAGTCCTGTATAATATTTCCAGAGGCAATCTTCTTTTCCGCCTATGTCATAGGCAAAATCCTCCAATTTTTCGTAATAATTAGCAAAATCTTTATCAGCTGTCAGGTTTTCCGCCAAAGTTGATTCGAAAAGTATTTTATAATCCTTAAAGTGGGGTTGGACACATTTTCCCAGCGCATCACGTATCTGGTCCCCTTTTTTAATATTCACGATGAAAGCATTTTGTGATTTTTTCTTTTTATTCTGGTCATCCGTTATTGTGACTCTTTTATTAAGATCGACATCTTCCTTGTCGCTGGTCGCTACGTGCGGTTTTACATAAAGCGTCAGGGAGGTGTTTGGTCCTGTCCAGCTCGCCGCGCCTGTGACCACAGTGCCATAAAGGATTTGGCCATAGAGGGCGGGATTGCTCAAAGGAAGGCCTTTTCCCATACCTCCACGGAGTTCCACGACGCGGCCTTCCATACTGTCGGCCATATTCAGTACGTCACTGTCAACGCCGTAAATCGTGATAGAGGCTAATGTGTAATTATCAAGTGAGACCTGATCGACCTTGAATTCAATATCCAGCGCTCCCCCGTCATAACGGCCATAGGGGTTGCCAGTCGGCAGAAAGTCAAAATTATCCGGGTCAATATCGTAATAGCTGGTATAAATCAGCGTTTCAGCTTCATCCTGTTCGGCCAGCTCCTTCTCCATGGCCTTTGATACATAACCCACCATATTACGGGCTTTGGGAAGTATTCTAAGAAAATAACAGCGCATGATACTCTCTTTATGTTATAGAACGATGCAAATAGTCTTCAGATGATTTTTATAATATACCTAAAAAGTTTTACTTCTTATGGTTCATAATCGCCTCTATAAGCGGATACGGAAAAGAGAGATTTATTTTGCCTGTCACAAGCTTTTTATAGAATTTCTCGGAACAAGGAGAAATCAGGGATTTTATTGTCTGGTTAATTTTATCAAGAATAGACACAGTTTCCATTTTATGGATATCCTGTAACTGTTTCAGATAGAGTGTCATTACTATAATGAGTCACAAAGTGACTAAATGACATGAAAAATGTGTCATATCAAAACATACATTTCAAGGGTCTTTTGCATTATTTTGATAATTTATTCCAAAAGCCCTTTTGGGGTGTCACAAATGAGTGCTCTGGCACAGCCTGAACGAATAAGGGAACGCAGCGCCTTTTTATTTTTTGATTTTGAAATCTACCCTGAGGCGTGAACCAGATCTTTATGAACAAAAATAAATGACACATTTTGCTTAAAAGGCGTATCCTTGTCGCCTTGATATGTTGATGCAATTCTTATGAAAGGAGCGTCTTATGGCGGCTTCAGAGCAGCAGGGTGAGACAGAACAGACCGTTCCTGTTACGGTTCTGACAGGGTTTCTGGGGGCGGGGAAGACGACCCTGCTGAACCATATTCTCACCACCGATCACGGGCGTAAATATGCCGTGGTGGTCAATGAGTTTGGCGAGCTTGGCATTGATAACGACCTCGTCGTCGATGCTGATGAAGAAGTCTTTGAGATGAATAATGGCTGTATTTGCTGCACGGTGCGCGGCGATCTCATCCGTATTCTCACCAAGCTTCTGCGCAAGCGCGGGCGCTTTGACGGCATTATCGTCGAGACGACAGGCCTTGCCGACCCCGCTCCCGTGGCACAGACATTCTTTGTTGACGAGCATGTGCGTAACAAGGCCCGGCTGGACGCTGTCGTTACGGTGATCGACGCCTATAATATCCTTCAGACGCTCAAGGAAAGCCCCGAGGCTGTCCATCAAGTCGCCTTTGCCGATGTCATCATCCTCAATAAGTGCGATCTTGTTGATGCGGCCCAGCAGGAAGAGATCATCAAAAAGCTCCGTTCCATCAATAGTGTTGCGCAGATTCACAAGGTCGAGCGCGGTCAGGCGAGCCTGACGGATATCCTTGATAAAGGCGGGTTTGACCTCAAGCGTGCCCTTGATACCATGCCGGACTTTCTGGAAAGCCATCACCATCATCACGAAGAGGGCGTTTCCAGCGTGTCTTTCAGCCTGAAGGGCGAGCTGAACCAGCAGCGTTTCCAACAATGGATTGGGGCTATTTTGCAGGAGCAGGGGGCGGATATTCTCCGCGCCAAGGGCATTTTGCACTTTAAGGGTGAAAAACGTCGCTTTGCGTTTCAGGCCGTGCATATGATGGCTGATGGCGACTTTATCGGTGAGGCCAGAGACCCTTCAACGGAGGAAGAGTCTCGCCTGGTCTTTATCGGACGCAATCTGGACAAGGAAGGATTGCGCCGCGGTTTTGAAAGCTGTCTGGCCGCATGACACCGAAACATCCCTTAAGCCACGAGGTTCTTGCAACCCGTGGCGCGGAAAGGCGGTTTGAAAGCCCTATCGTGGGAGTGAAGATTGCCCGCGACGGCAAAAATGCTGCCGCCTTGACAGCTGATGGCGAGGTTATCCTCATTAACCGTCAGACCATGCGGGAGACGGAAAGCTGGCTGGTCGAGACCCTTCATGATGGCGGGCTGTCTCTGGCGCGGGATTGCGCAGCGGACTCTTTCCTGACCGGGGGCGAGGATGGGCGGGTCCTGAAAATCCGCCCTGATGGCAGCCATGAGGAGCTTTATAAAGGCAAGGGCTGGATCGAGACTCTGGAAAGCACGCCGGGCCATTACGCTTTTTCCATCAGGAAAGATGTGATGCTGCGTGATGCTGAAGGGAAAGGAGAGTTCAAGACGCTTGAGCATCCTTCAACCGTTACGGGGTTGGCTTTTGATGCCAAGGGGCTGAAAATCGCGGCCTCCCATTATAATGGCGTGTCCCTGTGGTTCGTAAAGGCGAAGGAAAGCACTCCGCGCTCTTATGAGTGGAAAGGCAGCCATATTCATGTTGCTGTCCACCCTGAAGGTGAGGCTATTGTGACTGCCATGCAGGAAAATGAGCTGCATGGCTGGCGTCTGTCAGACGGGCATAATATGCGCATGAGCGGTTATCCGCGTCAGGTCCATTCCATGTCCTTTACCCGCAAGGGCAAATGGCTGGCGACATCCGGGGCGGATGCGGCCGTGTTGTGGCCTTTCTTTGGCGGTGGCCCGATGGGCAAGCCCCCTCTGGAGCTGGCCCGTTTGCCGGGGCTTTTCAGCAGCGCCGTCCTGGCTCACCCGACAGAAGAGATTGTGGCCGTCGGTTATGAGGATGGTGCCATTATCATCGCTGAAATCGGGGATGATGACCATCGCGCCATTCCGGTATGCCGTGGGGCAAAAAGCAAGGGGGTGGATCGCGGTGCGGTTACGTCGCTTTGCTTCTCGGATGATGGCGGTATGCTGATTTTCGGCACGGAAGAAGGCTATTGCGGCGTTGTGGATCTGACAGCCCAGAGCTGAAACACAGAACGCTGATGGTGAAAGGGCGGTGTCATGACCTTATGTCATGCGCCGCTTTTTTATAGCGTGTCGCTTCGGTGAGAGGGTGTTTCCGGGCTTGCCTCTTGGGTCGATCAGGCGTAAGCATGGGGAACGGACCGAACAAGTGTTTGGACGCCCTTGTCCGATCCTGATCACTAACTGAGTCCACTTTGCAAGGTATCTCAGCCAATGACTGCTTATGTCTATATCATGGGGCTATTCGCTCCATCCAGTGCTGTGCGCACGCCAATTTCCTATGGAATCGGCGGGGCTTTTGTGCGGCTTTTTCTCTTCAGGAAATATCGGAAACGGATCGCTTTCGTGCCTCTGTAATGATGAATGGTGTGGCAAGAGGGAACGGACCGATAACAGCCTTGCTATCCTCATCTTACAGAACGACTCTCTGGGTCGCATGGTGCGTGTTTTCTTCCGGTTACACGACACAAAAACCGGAAGCGACGGATCAACCGGAATGGGGAAGATGAGTCTCTCCCGTGATCTTTTATGGTGTGTCTTTAAAGTTTAAAGCCGCACCTGAAAGACCAGTCCTGTATGGCCTTATCGCTCTTCTTTTGGAGGTGCGGTAAGGCCTTTTTTATTGCCCAATATTTGAGCATATAATCGGTAGATTTCTTGACAGGATTTTTCCTATGGAATAACAATCACTTCCAACAAGAGTGTTCCCCGCACGCGCGGGGATGAACCAGACCAGCTTTTATATAAAGATGGAATTTGGTTTATAAGCGCTTTGACAGAGCCCTATGAAGGGTAATGTCATCAGAGCCTTTTTGGGACGTCAGGGATGAGCGGTTCGGTGTCGTTTGAGGCTTTCCATGGCGGTGTGGATCATGGCCTCTGCCACGTCACTATGCTGCTCGTAACCCTTTATGAATCAGTATCAGCGGTTCATTCGACCGAATGTCCATTCAACGATCCAGCAACGTGGCAGGATTTCAAATCCCTTCGCCCTGTTTGATTGCCGGATGATCTCGATCGTGAAGTCAAGAAAAGTGGCTTTATCCATTGAGTGTAAGCAATACCCACGGCCAGCATTTGCGGCCAACGATCTTCTTTCCAGCGTCAATAACCATCTCCCTTTGCGTAGGACGACGCCTTAACGCCTCCTGAAGGACTGGCATTGCGGCCCTACAGCTTCCCGATCACGTATCAGGCAGACATCATGAATGGTAATGAAACAGGAAACAGCGCATTAGCTTGCGGAACTACCAATAGACGGTCCGGATTGATGATCTCACGAAACTCGGTTGCCCGTTTCCGGGCGCATTGTTCTGGCGTCCACATCAAGCACTTGAATCACGCATAATCCTACTTGAAAAGCCTTCATAGCGGGTTTCCGAAGAGGATCCAGACAGAGGTCAGAAGCAGCGATGTGAATCGCGGCCGTAAAGATAGGCGCAGAGCGGTCATATCTTGTTGCGATGCATCGCTCTTGAGTTTGGCAAACATATTCTCGGCGTGGTGACGTGCCTTATAGAGGTGCCGATTGTAATAAGGTTTTGATTTCCGGTTTTTCCGTGGGGGAATACAGGGTCCTATACCCTGTTCGGTAAGGTCTTTCCTGATGGCTGTCATAGCCACGGTCGGCCACAAGCTCACATGTTTCTGCAGGAAGGTTCTTTATTGAAGTCACTGACCTGCCCTGCTCTGAGGTAAAGACGGACAGATCGTCCCTATCCATCACAGACAGCATGAAGCTTTGAGTTCAGTTCTCCTTTTGCTCGCCCGATGTGACGGGGAAAAGCCCCTTTTTAAGCTGGGAAGCTGCTGTACGATGTGCCTTAAGATGCGTTGCATCACTCATAAGTCGTTCAGAAGGCTCCGCCTGCCCCGCCAAAGTTGTAAATATCCTGTCAAAATCGCTCTGGGATGGCTTCAGCGAAAGAAGCGATTATACAGCGTCTTGTGGGGACCATATTCCCTGTTACTTTGCCTCCATGAAGGACAAGGCGGTCTTATCGTAGCGGGTTGCGATACGCCGCCTCTGCTTGAAATGGTTGAATATCCGCTTGATGCGGTTGCGGTTCTGGTAGCGTCACCAGTCTGTTTTCTGCGGTGCACTTCGTCCTTTGCATGATGGAATGATCGGCATGATACCACGCAGAAGCAGATCCTGGCGGAAACTGTCGCTGTCATAGCCTCGATCAGCCAGCATGGCCCTGGGGTTTGGAGCCGGCAACGCCATCAAGCGTCTGTGGCTTTATAATCCGAGATCTGGCCTCCTGTGAGGACAAAACCGAAAGGACATCCCTGATTGTCGCATCGGGCGTGGATTTTGCTCGTAAAGCCGCCGCGTGATCGGCTAAAACCTTCCGAATGAGCCCCCCTTTTTGCACCCGTAGCATTCATGCATGTCCCGCCAGGAACGACCCCGTCCGCAGAACATGCAACATACCATTGAGAAACCGGCGGTTGTCTCCAGCGGGGTGGGCCCAACGCCCGCGCTCAGGTGGAAGAAGCGGGCCAATCATCGCCCATTCCTGATCCTTCAGATCGCCTCGTGCCATGTCCGCCCCACCGTAACACCTGCATTGAAGCAACCACTGAAGCAGAGCTCAGACAGATCGTATAGATCTTTTGTCAACGCGGCCTAAGGCTTGGACAAGAAGTCCTTCTTGCCTATCATTACGATACTGTTATTTTCTTTTTTTACCATTAGGTAATATCTCTGAAACCCGCTCCTTAAAGATGGCTATCAGGGCTGTGTCTATGGCGGATAGAGAATTTGTCATTATTTCTCCGCCATTTTCATCTCCAAAGTCGAACTTGTATTTTGCTTCCTTGCTTTCATATAAATCGAATAATCTGCCTGCACGTTCTTTGCCATAGAAGACAACGAATTTCCCTTTATAGTCCTTATAATCGACAGCTTCGATGGCAGAAAAAAGTTCGTCTGTGTCAGAAAGGAAAGCAAGCCTTCTCTTGATATAATCAAAAACTTCCAGTTCTATTTCAGACGGTGTGAAGTCCTGGTCCTTGGCTTCGTCGCTACTTTCCTGTTTGGGAATCTCTGCCGCTACGAGGGGCTTTTCTGTTTCTTTATCTTTTGCAGGAAGGTCAAGACGTTGCAGAATCCTGAGATTTATGAATTCACCAAAAGCGTTTTTTGTCAAAGCTGTATAGTCTGCCATGGCTTTTGCACGCACATTGCTCAAGCCGATCCCTTGTAGCAGAAGGCGGACAAAAGCATCACTCGGTTCTTTGGCCAAGGACTCAATTTGATGGACAAGATTCTGGAAAATAAGCTTTCTTTTGGCCTCTGCGCCGATATTTTCTGGATCGAAATTTGACTTTTGTAGACTTTTTAGTCCTTCGACGACAGAATCTTCAATCTTCCCTTTCGCAATATCGTGCAGATCAAATGTAAGAAAGGCGTTGGAGTCCATCATATTTGGCTCATCAGAGTCAGCATAGAACTCATAAACCATACCATTTGTAATAACGCCCATTTTTACTGTCGGAGCGGCGTTGAAATATGATCTTAGCTGACCCCGGTCATCTTTCAGTTCGGCTCCGAGGGCTTTACATTCTATGGCGATGACAGGAGAACCCTCTTTCAGAATAGCAAAATCAACACGATTCTTATATTTGTCAGAGAAGTCTGCATTATGTTCCGGGCACACTTCATCGGGATTCGTAATATCGTATCCAAGAAAGCCTATAAGAGGCAGGACAAGGAAAAGTTTGGTTGCTTCCTCATTGGCGCAGCGTGCCGAGGTATTTATCATCCGTTCTGAGAAGGTCCTGAATTTTTGGCGAAAATCGTCTGACATAAGATCAAGTCCGGCTATTGCAAAAACAGAATTATTATGTATCCCACAAATAGGGAAAATGAAAATAAGCTGTTGTTAAAATTATTTCTGTCCCCTGCTTTAATTATTCGGTGAAAAGGAAACAATTAATGTGGTAAATTTTTTTCGGGAACACAAAAATATTCTCTTTTTCGTGAGAACGGAAATAATTTTTAAAAATGGTAGCAACGCTTTATTCCTGGTGGGCGGGCATGTCGGGTGCGGCTTCATGCAGTGCAGGGATTTGTGGCAGTCCCGATGGATAAGCTGCATCCCCTTGGCATTTCAGGGCTCCGTATATTTTGGAGTAGACTATGAAGAGAGACACTCTACTTGACTATGTTCGCAGGGAATTTGGTGCTGAGCCGGAATATCTCTGGCCCAGATTTCCCTCTTATGCGGTGCTCCGTCATCATGGCCGTGGGAAATGGTTTGCGATTATCATGAAGGTGTCAGGAGCCACACTTGGTCTGAAGATGAAAGATGACGTTGAGATTGTGAATGTAAAGGCCAAACCGGCGCATATAGTGTTTCTGCTTCAGAAAGAGGGAATTTTTCCAGCTTATCATATGAATAAAAATCACTGGATCAGCGTGCGGCTTGATGGCCCGCTTTCATCAAAAGAGATATGTGGGCTTTTGGCGGACAGTTATGGACTGACATCCTGAATTTTCGTCTTTTTCAGGTGGTACGTGTCGGCGTATTGTTATCAGAAAACTGTAGTAAGGGGCATGCAAGGGAACATTTCATGAAGATGGCAGGTATCCGCGGCCAACGAAGCTGCATGAAAGGTTAAATAGTAATTTTTTCTTATGTTTTATATCGTATTTTTTAACTATTTTTAAATAAAACTCATCTAAAATGTGATCTGCATGAAAGCCGGAAGCAATTGAAAACTAAAGAGCTATGTCTGTCCGTTTGTAATTCCCCGCCTGTGAGGGGATGAACCGACTTCACGACAGGACTGACTGAACCGCGTCCCGTAATCCCCGTGAGGGGAGGGAGTGGTTTCGTGATGGGACTGTCAGAGCCGTTTTCAAAGTTCCCCGCCTTATGAGGGGATGATCACCAGTGAGAGCAGAAATGTTTCTGCATGTTCCTTGGGGGTGTAGAAACGGGTCGGTCAGAATATAGTGATGTTATGACAGGCGCTTCCGGCTTTCGCTTTCTGATTATGGCGAACCGTTCTGCCGTGGTGGGAAGGCTCATAAGGTGCCTTTTCTGTCCTTGCCATGGTTCTTCTTACAATTCACCGATAATGCTGAAATAGGCGCTGCGTCTTTGGCCATATTGGGGCTGGAAGATGCCAATGCCGCTGCCATCATGGAGGGTGTAATGTTTGTCAAAGAGATTCATGATGTCCATGCGCACTTTCACCTTATGACCGGGAATAAGTTTGAGGAAATTATATTGATAGCTGAAGTTGAATATATCATAGGGTGACTGTTTTCCCAGATTGGCAAAGCCTTTTCTCAGACCATTGCCATAGAGAAAGTCGAGTGACACAAGCTGGCGTTTCGTGTGCCATGAGAGTCCGGCGCTGGCGGTATATTTTCCCTGATGGTCCAGATGGATTCTGTGGTTTTTGATGTAATCAAGTTCTTCCTGATCAAAGTGATATTGCCCCGAGCTTACGTCTTGCCCGTAAGTCTGGACGTAGGAAAAATTGCCAAAGAACTGCCAAGGGCCGGAGTGAAATGATAATCCTGTTTCTCCGCCATAAACCTGTCCATGACGGTAATTGAAGGGCGTCGTGATGATGGCCTGTCCAAACTGTCCTGTATCAAGTAGGTTATGCGCCCATTTGCTGAAACCATCAATGCTGAGATCCAGATGCGGGGTGAGGGCGGCCGTCAGACCGGTATCAATATAGTGGGAGGTCTCGACTTTTGGTGCGCTGTTCTCGCTGGTTTCAGGCGCATTTGTTGTGTTTTCGAAATGAGCAAGGGAACGGGAAGAAAGATATTGCGGTGCAGGCGGCGTAAAATAACGCGCATAGCCCAGATGAAGCGTGACCTGGTGACTTGGTTTCCAGATCAGCGAGGCACGCGGGCCGAGCTGGTCGTCACGTCTGAAGGAGGAGGCGAAATTATCGTACCGCACGCCGTAAGTGAAAATCAACTGACGGTTGATATGAAACTCATCCTGCACATAGGCGCTCGTTTCTGTAGCCCAGTTGCCGGAATTGTCGATCAGGCGATGAGGTTTTGAGGATGTCAGGTTTCCGTCTTCATTTGTTGCGAAAAGGGATGTATCGGTTCCAAGCGTTTCGTCTGTATAATGTCCCAAAAGACCCGCGCGCAGGATATGATGGGGTGCGATATTCCAGTAAAGATCAGCCTGCATGCCGCCAGTGGTGAAATCATTGATCTGTTTCTGTGCAACCCCCTGATAGATAAGGTCCCTTTCCCGATCCGAGAAATAGGCAAGCCGGCCATAACGGAAATAGGGAGAGAGCTGAAGACCGAAATCGTCCTGCTTATAATTATAGGACAGGATGGCATAATGATTCTGTTCATTCTGCTGGTCTTTTACAAAGCGTGAATTGAGATGGTAAGGCAGGGTCTCTATCCTCTCAGGCAGATAGGCGGGCTCCAGATTGGGAGTGGCGGGGAGATGAAAGTCCCCATAAGAGACGCTTGTAATCAATGTCAGGCTGTGGTGAGGGTTAAAATGCCATGAGAGATAGGAAAATTCTTTCCCTTGTTGCGTCAGGTCATGAACAGGGCGGAATGAGTTGGTCGGATTTTCAATCCCGAGTGTATTATGATTGTAGGAAAGGCTGACAAAATAATCGAGCTTTCCTCGGCTTCCTCCCAGTTGGAGGGAAGGATTGATGGTGTTGTAGCTACCACCATAAAGGGAGACTTCATTATGGTTCAGTCCTGTCCCTTTTTTGGTCGTAATATCCACAATGCCTGCGGTATGAAGGCCATATTGGGCGGGTAAGGTCCCTGTCAGAAGGTTGAATGACTGCACAATACGCGTATCGACAACCTGACCAAATCCCTGAAGGCTTTCAGGCAGTAGAACGCCATTGATGCGGTATGTCAGATTGCCATGCTCACCGCGGACATGAACCTCGCCATAACTGTCCTGCACGACGCCGGGCATATGGAGCATGACCTGATTGAAAGAGGCGTTTTCTCCCTGTGGGAGTGTTTCGATATTCCGGGCCGAAAGGTGATAGGATGTTGCTCCGGAGGAGGTGATCTGCGAACGTGCTGGCGTCCCCGCCCGGACCGTAATATGGTCCTGCTGCGGTTTGTCCTCATTCTTCTGAGTGGTGGCATCTTCCCCGAATGAGGCTGAGGGCATCAGCAATGCGGTCAGACATGCCGAGCAGAGCAGGCAGAAACGGGAAACAGACAGGGCAGACCTTTTCAACAGACCCTCTCACAGGAAGCTGGTGGGAACATGGTAAATCTATAGAGTTCCAGATGAGAATGAAAGTCAACTGAAAGAGCGTCTGGATTTTCAGTTCATGATATGTGTATATGAATCAGGCAAAGTAGAGGTCGCTATAATTTTTTATCAGTTATAGGACTTTCGAGCATTATTCAAGGTGTCTTATGAGAGATATATCTGACCTTTCAGCGGATGAGGCTAAGGAATATTTTTTAAAAGGAAGTAGCTACTTCAATCATGATCTGCCGCTTTATATCTCTTTTGACAAAATGTTAAAAAATGTTTCGAAGTTTCTTAATGGGATAGCGGGAAATACTTATTTAGGTCTCAAAACGAAAAAACCAGATCTTATTGATGGTGTTAATTATACATTTCTTGCAAATAAAGATGGAAGATTTGCGTGGCGACCATTGGAGCTAATACATCCGCTAATTTATGTCTCTCTGGTTAATATATTGTGTGCTAAGGAGAATTGGAATATTATTAAAAATAGATTATCCTTATTTAAAGAAAATGAAGTAGAATGCTGTAGCCTTCCTGTAACGTCGTCGATATATAAGAAAAACTCTGGTGCACAAATATATAAATGGTGGCAGGATTTTGAGCAAAAATCGATAAAATGCTCGCTTGAATTCAGCCATCTTTTGAAAACGGATGTCATGGATTGCTATGGCTCTTTATACACTCATAGTATTTCGTGGGCCCTTTATGGTAAGGATGTTTCTAAAAAATTACTGGAGGATAAAAAGAAAAAATCTCATAATTTAGGAGATAAGATTGATAGTTTTATCAGAGCAGGCAGATATGGTCAGACGAACGGTATATCACAAGGCTCCGTTTTGATGGATTTTATTGCGGAGATTGTTCTTGGTTATGTAGATAATTTAATTTCTATAGAACTAAAAGAAAGAAATTATTTAATATTTAAGATATTACGCTATAGAGATGATTATAGAATATTTACTAATGACGATATCAAAGGAGAAGAAATATTAAAAATAATCAGTGATAAACTTCGTGTAGTTGGTATGCGTCTTAATGTTGGGAAGACAGTAGTATGTTCTAATCTTATAGAAGGAGCCATAAAGGAAGATAAGCTAGCGGCTATTAACCTTCAGGATCTGGGTGTGGCTAATGCCCGCACATTGCAAAAGCAATTGCTACGTTTGCATGCTTTTGGAAGAAAATATCCTAATAGCGGAGCTCTCAAGAGACTTCTTATGGAATTGTTTGAAAAAATAGAGAATAAAGAAGTCCCTGATCTTAAAAATTTTTCAGAGGACTTGGAGATTTATGTCTCTATAGTGACGGATATTGCATTTATATCGCCCGGAACTTTTCCGGTTGTAGCCGGTATTCTTAGTTATATGCTTGCATTAGCGCCTGATGAGTTGAAGGAATGTTTATGCAATAGGATTCTAGAAAAAATGCGATTATTGCCTTATAACGGTTATATAGAAGTTTGGTTGCAACGTATAATGAAACCACTAAAACTTAAGAAGAAATATGAAAGTGAAGACATTATATGTAAAATTGTAAATGAAGAGAATGCTCATTTATGGAATAATGATTGGATTAATAATCAAGATATTATTACTATAATTAACAATAATTATTCGTTTTTAAACGATGTGTCGTTGGTATCAGAGGTTATGCATACAAAGGAGATATCTATTTTTGATAGAAATGCACACAACTATTAGAATTTTACTTTAATTTATATTGTAAATGGTAATTTTATAGGTGAAAAATCGTTGCGTTTTCTGATATTTACGGATTTCATATTCCATTATAATAGAAAAGATGTGAACTCACAAAAAGCCAGACCGCATACAGCGATGATCGTTTCCAGTATGGACCATGTCTTAAGCGTTTGTGTGACCGTCAGGCCGAGATATTCCTTGATCTGCCAGAAGCCGGCATCATTCATCGGCCCGAAAGCGACCGATCCCGCTCCTGTGACAAGGACCATCAATTCTGGTGAAACGGTAGGGCTGTGGACAAGAATAGGTCCCATAATGCTTGAGGCTGTTGCTGTGGCTACTGTGGCAGAGCCAGAGGCCAGACGGACGATAACAGCGAGAAGCCACGCCAGCACCAGAAGGGGCATGTGAAAACCAAGTGCGGCCTGTGTAACAGAGTGAGAAACGCCACTGTCAATCAGCACACGCCCAAAACCGCCGCCAGCGCCAACGAGCAGCATGATCAGGGCTGTTGGTGCCAGACTTTCATTGGTAAAACGCAATATGGTTTCGCGCGAGAACCCCCTTGCCAGTCCCAGAACGTAGAAGGACATAATGGTCGCAAGAGCCAGCGCAATGTCCGTATTGCCAATGAAATGCAAAAATTCGTTCAGACGGGACTGGGGTTTTGTCACCAGATCGGCGGCAGAGCCGGCCAGCATCAGGAATACGGGCAGAAGAATGGTCAGGACAGTGATGAAAAACCCCGGCAGGCTGGCGGGGCGCTCTGCCTTGACGAAGAGATCAGCCATAGCGTTATGCGCGTCCAGAGGGACACGTTTGGCAGCGAAACGACCAAAAATCGGTCCGGCAATGATGGCCGTAGGCGTGCCAATCAGAATGCCAAGAAGGATCGTTTTGCCCATATCGGCATTATAGGCTGAAAGGGCCAGCAATGTTGCCGGGTGAGGCGGCAGAAGGGCATGTGTGACGGAAAGGGCGGCTCCCATGGGGAGGGCCACTTTCAACAAGGGGGTATTGGTGCGTGCAGCCAGAACATAAGCCAGTGGAATCAGCAGGATAAAGCCGATTTCAAAAAAGACTGGCAGGCCTACCAGAAGCCCGATAACCATCATGGCCCAGTCAACATGTCTGCGTCCTGCAAGCCGCGAGATGGTCAAGGCGATAGAGTCGGCGCCCCCGGATTCAGTAAGCATTTTGCCCAGCATGGTACCCAGTGCGATGACGGGTCCTACGTGGCCAAGCACATGACCAACGCCATTTTCAAAGGAGCTGACAACCTTGTCTGCGGGCATGCCAGCGCATAATGCCAGTAAAATGGAGACAGCAAAAAGAACAATAAATGGATTGAGTTTAAAACGGCTTATGCAGATGACGAGCGCCAGGATGGCCCCTGTAATGAGTGTAACGGCAAAAATCGTGCTCATCCGACCTCCTTTGTCCTGATCGTGAAGGAAGACAGGGATTATAGTGAAAACAGGGGCTTATGCGTTTTTTCTTTTAGAGGAAGGACGTCACTTTGTCGTGATTTTTACGATAATGTCAGAACGTGACGGTGCTTCAGTCCAGAAAGTTTTTCTTTTTTTGCAACCGTTTCAGGTTCAACATGAATATGAATGGAGGCTTTGCCCAGATAGTTACGGATGGCCGCTTCAATATGGTCACAAATATCATGAGCCTCGGTGATGGACATTGCGTCAATTACCACAAGGTGAAATTCAACGAAATAAAGCGCGCCTACCTTGCGCATCCTCAAATCATGCGCCTCCAAGGCACCCTTGCCACTTTGGGCGATCACATTATTAACGCCTTTTATCAGCTCAAGATCCGGGGCCTCATCCATCAGACCCTTTGTGGAATCGCCTATCATGCCAAAACCCGTGCGCAGCACATTGAGAGCGACGAGCATGGAAAGGACAGGGTCAAGCCACAGCCAATGCAGCAGGGGAATGAGCGAAACGCCAATCACAAGTGCCAGACTGGCCCACACATCGGACTGTACATGCTCTCCTGCCGAAATCAGGGCTTGTGAATGGCGTTTGCGTCCAAACGAGATCATGATCCGTGCCCAGACAAGATTGACAAGTCCGGCAGCAGCATTGAGCAGAACGCCGAAAAAGGCTTCTTTCAGAACATTGGGATGAAACAGGTCATAACAGGCAATGACGAAAATGCCGATAGCGGTAAGAACGACCAGCGTGCCTTCAATGACAGCCCAGAGATATTCCGCCTTTCCATGGCCATAAGGGTGATTATTGTCAGCAGGGTGAGAGGCAATGGTGACCGCGCCCAATGTGCCAATGGCGGCAATGACATTGAGGATGGTCTCGATGGCATCAGAAAGCAGGGCGCTGGAATGGGAGACATAATAGGCCCCATATTTGACAGCCAGAACAATCAGGCTGACGGCAATGGAAAAACGGGCAATTCTGAGCTGGAGAGGTGTCATGTTCCGGGAAATCTGGGTGTGCGTCTAGTGGTGGTGTCCGTCGTGGGAGCTGTGGTCATGGGTGTCATGATGTTCGTGGTCATGCCCGTGATGTTCGTCGTCGTCATGGTGACAGTCGTGGGAGCTGCATTGTGCATCAGGACAATAACCGTCCGAATCCTGAGGGAAACGGTCTTCAATCTGGAAGGTCGGGTGATGAATGGCAAAACGCTGCCCCAGCATTTTATGGCCCTCGGCAATGATCTGTCTGGTCTGGGCAACAAGCTGTACGGCCGAAGGTTCCGGCGTAAGGATTTTTGGCACGATATGCACGGTCAGGGCTGTTTCGGTTGTACTCATGGCCCATATATGAAGGTGATGCAGATCAGCCACTTCTGGCAAGGTGCGCAGGGCTTGTTCAACATCCTGGGCATTGATAGCGGGTGGTACGCCATCAAGAGCCAGATTGACAGACTGTGTCAGGAGCGACCATGTGGCCCAGATAATGGTAAAGGAAACGACCAGACTGACAATGGGGTCAATAATATTCCATCCGGTCCAGGCAATCAGCCCGCCTGCAATAACAACGGCCAGTGCCATTACTGCGTCAGAGGCCATATGCAGAAACGCTCCGCGCATGTTAAGGTCGTGGGCGGAACCTTTCATAAAGAGCCAGGCTGTCACTCCATTGACGATAATGCCAATAAACGCAACGAGGCTGACCGCTGCGCCATGGACGGTTTCAGGATGGATGAGGTGGAGAAGAGCCTCCCAGATAATGCCGCCTGTTACGAGCAGTAAAATGACCGCATTGCCCAGGGCGGTCAGGATAGTGGCGCGCCTGAAGCCGTAGGTGAACCTTCCCGAGGGAGCGCGTTTTGCCAGTATCTGGGCAAACCATGCGGCCGCCAGTCCCAGCACGTCGGAAAGATTATGTCCGGCATCTGCAAGCAGTGACAGGGAATGAGCCCAGATACCCCATAGTGCCTCCCCCAGAACGTAAAGCGTGTTGAGCGTGATACCCACTGTAAAGGCTGCTCCAAAAGAAGTGGGTGCATGATGATGGTGATGACCAAATCCGCCCTCATGGGAATGGTGGTCATGGTCATCATGCTTGTCGGAGGGATGTGTAAGGGAACTCATGCGGAAGTGACAACCCGTGAAGCCGAAAGGGAGGTGAGAAAAAACTGTTTCCAGCGGCGAATTTACTTTAGTAGAACAAGCTTTACCGCCTTGCAAAATATCTGCAACCATAAAGAGCTTGATCGTGCTTCGTATTACCGACCTTCGCCTGCCGCTTACCCATACTCCCGAGGAACTGAGGCAGGCCGTTCGGGAGCGTCTGGGGCTTGAGGATGGCGCGTTGCTGGGCCTGAAGGTGTTCCGTCGGGGCTATGATGCCCGCAAGCGTCACGATATCCATTTTATTTATACAATTGATTGTGATGTCGCCTCTGAAGAAGCTGTCCTGGAGCGTTTCAGGGATGACAAGCATATTCGTCCCACGCCTGATATGAGTTGGTTCCAGCCAGTGATATCCGTCCCCTGTGAAAAGGATAGACCGGTTGTGATCGGGGCAGGTCCCTGCGGGTTGCTGGCGGCCCTTATCTTGGCGCGTGCTGGATTAAAGCCGATTATCCTTGAGCGTGGCCGTGATGTCAGGACACGCACGACCGATACGTTCGCCTTGTGGCGTAAATCAGTTTTTACGGCTGAAAGTAATGTTCAGTTTGGCGAGGGGGGTGCGGGTACGTTTTCTGACGGCAAGCTTTATTCCGGTGTGTCCGATCCCCGTCACCTGGGACGGAAGGTGCTTGAAGAGTTTGTGAAGGCGGGAGCGCCGGAAGAGATTCTTTATCTTTCCAAGCCGCATATCGGTACATTTCGTCTGGTGACAGTGGTGCAGTCTTTCCGTGAGCAGATTGAGGCTCTGGGAGGGGAATATCGTTTTGGCACACGTGTCGATGGGTTCGAGACGGAGGGAAACGGTGCGGAGCGCCGCCTGAAAGCCCTGCTTCTTTCAAATGGAGACGTTTTACCTGCTCGTTATGTCGTTCTGGCGGTCGGACATTCTGCTCGTGATACATTTGAGGTCCTTCACGGGCTGGGTGTGGCCATGAAGGCCAAGCCTTTCTCCATTGGGGTTCGGATTGAGCACCCGCAATCGCTGATTGACTGTGCCCGTTTTGGCGAGCAGGCGGGGAATAAATTGCTGGGAGCAGCTGATTACAAGCTTGTTCATCATGCTTCCAATGGCCGAGGAGTCTATTCTTTCTGCATGTGTCCGGGTGGGCAGGTGGTGGCGGCAACATCCGAGGAAGGGCAAGTTGTCACGAATGGCATGAGTCAGTATTCGCGTGCCGAACGGAACGCCAATAGCGGCATTGTCGTTGAGGTCAAGCCTGGGACTGATTACCCTGCGGATGATGTGCTGGCCGGCATTGCTTTCCAGAGAAAGTGGGAAAAGGCTGCTTTTCACGTGGGAGGGGGTGCCTATAAAGCGCCGGCCCAGTCTGTAGGGGATTTTCTGGCGGGGCGTGCTTCTGTGACTTTGGGCAGGGTAGAGCCTTCCTACAAGCCGGGGGTCACGCCGGCAGACTTGCGGGATTGTCTGCCTGATTTTGTTATTGAGAGTCTTAAAGAGGCCCTGCCGCAATTTGACCGCCGGATCAGAGGCTTTACGATGGATGAAGCCATCATGACCGGCGTTGAAACACGTACTTCCTCACCTTTGCGTATTGAACGCGATGAAACGGGCCAAAGTCTCACCCTTAAAGGACTGTTTCCGGCGGGTGAAGGAGCAGGCTATGCAGGAGGTATCCTTTCTGCCGGAATTGACGGTATAAGAGCCGCGGAATGGCTTGTTAAAGCCGTAATGTCCTAGAATTCTGGCATATCTCTGGGTTTGAAGAGTGTACTGCCAGCGGTCAGCAGACTGGAGATGAGAACGAAAGCGATAGCAGATAGCGGCAATGTGGCGGCAGTACTTCCGAAGAATGGCACCAGTTTTCCCGCCAGTCCCTGTCCGAGGGAACCAAGGGCGTAGCTTAGTCCCATGCCGAAACTGCGCTGGTCAGAAGGGAAACGCTGGGCCAGATAATAGGGTACCAGAGCGAATATTCCCGAAGCGGCCCCACCCATTATGAAAGCTGAAGCGAGCAAAAGGGGCCAGTTTGCAGCACAGAGAAAAGGTCCTGTCATGATCATAACAACTATGATTGTTCCCATCATGACTTTCATAGTGCCAAAATATTCAGCCAGCTTTCCACAGAGGATTTTACCGCTTAGTGAACCGAGGCAATAGAGCATAATCGGCCAGAAGATGATCTGGGGTGTCAAATGGTGATAATCGCGCAAAATCGTGGGATAAAATGTATAAAGTGCTGCTTTCTGAAAAGCGAGAATAGTCATGAAGATGATCGCCTGTAGGGCCGCTTGACTCAAGGTAAAACGGATTTTTGGAGATAGGCCTGTAGAACCCTTTGCCCTGACTTGCCGTTGTTGGCGGCGCTGTGCCAGCCAGACTGGACTTTCCTTGACACCGATACGGATAAAGAGCGAGAGGAAAGCAGGGATAACGCCAATGAAAAAGAGGACTCTCCAGCCAAAATGAGGCAGGATCAGAGCCTGTGCGCCAGCAGCGGCCAAATAGCCGAGTTCATAGCCTGACATCATCAGGGCTGAAGCTACAGGTCGTGCTGTTTCAGGAACGGTTTCCATTAACAGGGTCGCTGAAGCTGTCCACTCTCCTCCAAATCCGATTCCGAACAGGAACTGCACGATCATGAGGGTAAATAGGGAATGGGAAAAACCTGTCAGTGCGGAAAAAATGGCGAACCAGATTACGCCAATTATAAAAGCGGGTTTGCGTCCGTAACGGTCTGCAAGCCATCCCCATCCTGTATTACCGACAAAGCGTCCGATAGATTGTCCCAACAGGACTCCGCCCAGCATGGAGATCGTGCATCCCATATCCGTGGCAATATCAGGCATGGCAAACATGAAGGTTGTCAGGTCGAATCCATCAAGAAACCAGCCCATAAAAGAGGCAAATGTAACCTGCCAATAAGGTAGAAGAGCCTTGAAGCCAGCATGAGAGGGCGAGATGATTACGGTCATGCGGTCAGATACTATTTCTGGAGTGGGATTAGGAAAGAGGTCTTAGGATGTAATTGCATAAAAGTCTAACGGATTTTCATGGTTGGTGGTACAACAGGCAAGATTAAGTATCGCGGTAAAAAGTCTTTGAGTTATGTAATAAGGAAATCCACGGAATCTTGACTCAAGTGATAGGGAGTATTATTCCAAAATGATAATATATTGTTAAAACGAAACGTTGAGGATTCTTTTTGGGAATAGCTTGCTATGAAGACGGTTATTACTTACGGAACTTTCGATCTTTTTCATGTCGGGCACGTACGTTTATTGAAGCGTGCGCGTGCTTTGGGAACAAGGTTATGTGTCGGAATATCTACGGACGAATTTAATGCCAGAAAGTGTAAAAAAGCGGTACACTCATTTGCAGAGCGCGCTGAAATCGTTTCGTCATCTCAGTTTGTGGATCATGTTTTTGCCGAAGAGGGATGGGAGCAGAAACGTGGAGATATAATTAGATATTCTGCGTCTGTCTTCGTAATGGGGGATGATTGGCTGGGGGAGTTCGATTTTCTTTCTGATATTTGTCAGGTTGTTTATTTGCCTAGAACAGAAAAAATTTCGACTACTGGCATTAGAGAAAATATTTTAGAAGGAAGATAGTTTTTCAAAATATTTGATATTTTTGTGGGTTATAAAATGAAAGCATTGACATATTCAGGTGCTGTTACACGTTTTTATGAAGATACGTGTGAGCGTACACCGATCCTGTTTCTTGCTCTGGAGGACAAGGAATATATGAGTCTCTATCCTATATGGGAGGAGATCTCAAAGAGGCGGAAGAATTGTAAACTCATCCGTTTCAGCCAGTTCTGTGATGGTAATGTCTCGTATAAAAAAGGTGGCCTTGGAGAGCTGCTTGCTGCTTCATTTCCTATTATTGTAACGGCAACGCCTGGGTCAACGTATATATGGATGAAGGCCTTACGTCCACGATGGAGTTATTATTTTCTTGGTGTTGAGCACGGCGTTGCACCATTCAAAAAGTTTACATACAGCGATGCCTTTTGTCATTATGATGATTATATTGCCCCAACGGCCTTATGGAAGGATCGGCTGGAAAGGCTCTTTCCGAATGCAAGGACCCGGTTCCATTTGGGTGGGTATCCGAAGGCCACGACGTATCGGAAATTGTTGGAAAAAAAGAATGATACTTCCGAGGTCGTTTCCTGTGGTGGGAAGACTATAGTAGTCATTTTTTCGTGGGGAATCAGGAGCGATATTCTTGATATATTACCTGATAATGAAGGCGTTACATATCTTTTTCATCCATCACAGTCGGGTGATATTCCTCAGGACAAGTTTGAAAATGCAGTCCTTTTACGCTCCTCTAGTGATGTTACAGTCGAGGCTATTTCCAAGGCAGATATGATTTTTGGAGATTTGTCCTCTCTGACGTTTGAAGTATGTAGAATGAGAGAGACTTATTTATGCTTGGATTACAGGCTTTATATTGACGACTATGATGTTGAAAGATGTTTTATTGATAGTGACAGTGAACAATATGGCTGCGTGCCACATACAGATGTAAAAATCACGCGAGACTTTATTTTTTCATTTGAAGAGTTATGCGATGCGTTGAATGGGAAAAATTTTTCTGACAGAAAAAGCTTGAGTCAGTGCCCATCTCTGGACGCTATTTTCCCTGAGGATATTCCAGATAAATGTAGTGATATAATCGTCGATATTGCGAACCGGTTAGATAAATACCAGATTCACACCAAATCAGAAATGCCTGATGTAGAAGCAGCAGAGTTCGTATGTTATGCGTACAGAACTATCTTGGGACGAGATCCTGACTCTGAAGGGTTTGGAAGCTATATCAATAGATTACGTACGACGGAGGGGGTCTCTCGTTTTGAGGAGGGGCTGAGAATTTTGACGGAGATAGTTTCTAGTGCAGAGGCTCGTGAGAGGTCGTATAATTATAAATATAACTGGCCGTATCTGAAGGATCTGATATCGCAAGGAGAATAATGAGGTTTGGCTGGTGCACGTAACTGTAATGGTCCTATCATATTCGCTTTGGGATAGGCTTTTGTCTAAACAGCGCTGGCCAGTTTTCCTGATATAAAGAGAAGCGTTAATCGAAAAATTAAAAAAAACTGAATGATTATAGGAGCCGAAAGATAAAAACGGTGATATACGATCTGTCCCTATTATGATTATGTGATGGGGGTTATCTCTGGTAAATGTCACAATTTCTTGGAAGGTCGTGTGACGTAGGGAAAGTGAAGCGTTTCAATGAATTACGACAGTCTGTTTCAGAAAGCTCTTGATGGTCTTCACGCTGATGGGAGCTATCGCTATTTTGCCGAGCTGGAACGTCAGGCGGGACAGTTTCCTCGTGCGTTCCACCATGGTATCGGACGTGATGTGACCGTCTGGTGCTCCAATGATTATCTTGGCATGGGGCAGAATCACACAGTGTTACAGGCCATGCACAAGGCGCTTGATGAAACCGGTGCTGGTGCTGGTGGCACACGGAACATCTCTGGTACAAACCATTATCATGTGGCCCTTGAGGCCGAACTTGCCAGTCTGCACGGGAAAGAAAGTGCCCTTTTGTTCAATTCAGGCTATCTTTCCAACTGGGTGACATTAGGGACGATTGCGGGACGCCTTAAGGATTGTGTTGTCCTCTCAGATGCTCTTAATCATGCCTCCATGATTGAAGGGATCCGTCATTCGCGTGCGGAGAAACGTATTTTCCGTCATAATGATCTGGAAGATCTGGAACGTCATCTCAAGGAAATTCCTCTTGAAATGCCGAAGATCATTGCCTTTGAGTCGGTTTATTCAATGGAAGGAGATGTCGCTCCCATTGAGGCAATCTGTGATCTGGCGGACCGTTATAATGCCATGACCTATCTGGACGAAGTCCATGCAGTGGGCATGTACGGCGCCCAGGGTGGCGGTATCGCGCAAGAGCTGGGGCTTGAAGACCGGCTGACAGTGATTGAGGGCACATTGGGCAAGGCATTTGGGGTTGTCGGAGGCTATATCGCTGGTTCTGCGGCTTTATGTGATTTTGTGCGTTCTTTCGGCTCAGGCTTTATCTTTTCAACGTCTCTGCCTCCCATGATCGCAGCTGGCGTCCTGGCCAGCGTCAGGCATCTTCGTGCCAGTGATGCAGAGCGCCAGGGACAGAAACACGCCGTGGCCCTGCTCAGGCGGAAACTTGATGAGGCCCATATTCCTTACTTGATGAATGAAAGTCATATCGTGCCGGTCATGGTGCGGGATGCACGTCTCTGTCGCAAGATTTCTGATGAGTTGCTGAATCGTTTCGGGCATTATCTTCAGCCAATCAATTACCCGACTGTTCCGCGTGGGACAGAGAGGTTGCGTTTGACGCCGGGTCCATTGCACACAGAAGCCGACATTGAATCGCTTGTGCAGGCTCTGGCGATTTTGTGGAATGACTATAATCTGGAATATGCCGAGGCGGCGTAACAATAGCTGATAGCGGTAAAACGGGACAGCAGCAGAGGGCTGTTGCCGTTTTACCGGTTAAAAACCGGCTATGACCTGAAAATCGCAGAAGGCGCTTCTATGTTCGGCAAAGGCCGTGGTGTGTATGCGCCTTAATCTCCAGCCGACATCATAGGTGATGCTGAGGTAGCGATTGACTGTGCTGTTGACGTCTATGCCCACACTGGAAAGTGTTGCGGCCCGGGGGCCGTCAGTGGTCCTTGTGACTTGTCTGTTATCGACCCAGTCCCAGAAAAAACCAAGTTTCTGCGTGTCTTCCAAAGCCGGGATATGGGCGAGTTTTGCTATGGAAAAAGATGGCAGAAACAGCTCTTCACTGAACGCATTAGCATTGCTGCCAAAAGAGCTGTTTACAAAATAGCCTCGTGCATTGCTCATGCCGCCTGAGGAAAGTTGCTCACTGTAAAGCAGGTTTTTGGAAGCGCGCTGAAAAGTCACTTTCGTCGTGGTTGAAAGTTTTAGCGGCAGCGTGAAAGAGCGTGTGAGAGAAAGGCGATCATAGACATAATTGGGGCTGCTTCCCTCAAAAATCAGACGATAGGATTTCTTGTTGTCATAGTGAGTCAGTCCGCCAGGGCCATAATAAAACTGATTATTGACCTTTGTCTGCCCCCATGGATCCTGTACAGAACCGTCATAACCAACGACAAACTGGTCCGTGTCGGCGTTGGAGACATAGGCATGGCGTTCCTCAATGGGCATATAGGGTTTGTAACTGTCGGAATTTGTGGTTTTCCAGTCAAAACCAAGTTGTATAGTGCCATCAAGGCCGAGATCTTTGCCCAGCGTGATATGGTCAATCATATGCTGCCAGCGGATGGAGGCCTGACCACTTTCACCATTATCTTTTTCATTGGGATTGCTGGGTACGGGGTTGGTTTCTGAATAACTGCCGTAAATCTGTAGTGATGAACGGTGTGGTAGGGGAATGGTCCAGCTTGCCGCATGATTATTGGACCGTCCTGAATCAGCGCGGTTGAACTGATAGGTCAGGATCTGTCCGAGGTTAAAGGCGTTCCCCCACGAAGTGCCAACATACCAGTTCAGTCGCCCTGTCGTAGGGTCTCCCTGATTGGAGAGGGCCGCATAGCCATAAACGGGAAAGCGGTCAGCGACATGCAAGTCCACGTCCGTATAGCCGTTTTTTTGACTGGGATGATAAATCATATCCACTGTGTGAAATGGATTCTGGTTTATCCAGTTGAGATCTGTCTGTAATGTGAGCAAATTGAGCGTTTGTCCCCTCACGAGACCGCTGTCGCGCCGGATGGTCCAGTCAGGGGCCCAGCGGCTTCCATGGACAGTGATTTCACCCAGGCGATATTCAAGCAGGGCCATATGCAGGACTCCGTTTTTTACCGTCTGTGGCGGTACGCTGACGGAAAGAAAAGCTCTGTTATGAAGGCGAAAGAAAATGCCTATCTCACCTTTCAGGGTTTTCATCTGGGCAAAAGTCAAAGGATGTCCGAGATAAGGTGTGATGAGGTTTCGCAGGGCATGTGAGCGTGCAAGGGTGCGCAAGGTTCCAGAAAGAGGCGGCCTTTCGCCGTTTCCTTCTCTTGGGGGCTGACTTTCAAAAATAATATCGCGCAGAAGGGGGAGAGCTGTTTTCTGCTCGTCATCTGCGGCGGAACTTCTGGAACAGATGAGAAGTCCTGTAAAAAACAGGAGCCAGTAGTGACGTTTCATGGACCTGTCCTTACGTCACTGGGACCATAAGGTGGGGTGCTGATGAGTTGTACGTCCCCATCAGGGAGTGTCCTGGCGGTATCGGCATCATTTACGTCATTGCGGTTGCCGGCAAGCGCGAAGGCATTCCCATTGACAGAGGCGAGGGAGGATGCGGCTCCCATGGTCAGGGCACGGTCGTTCTGGTCATCTCCTTTACAGGGAGAAGGGATGACATAGAGATCAGGCGGTCCAAAAGAGGCATTCAGTGTGGCTTTGCGGGTTTTGTCAGGTTGCGTGCTGACACCGATCAGGACCGTTTCAAAATTCTTTTCCGGTGGTGTGAATGAAAAACGGTAGCGGCTTTTTTTGCGTGTTTCGGGTCCTCCCTGACGAAGGCAACCGTCATTCACAATCAGTCCGTTCGGGGCCATGATCGTGCCATCATGGGCGATGTGATAGGCTATGCCTGTGGCTGTTGTCTGTGACTTTACGGGTGAGTGTCGATTGCCGACGACATTATCCAGCATCGTGTTACTGGCTGTTGAGCTGCGTGCTCCGGCGGCGAAGCCGGCAGCGCGCTGTGCTTGCGCGGGATGTATTTTGATAATGGGTGTCAGAAGAAGCAGGTACAATGTCGCGACTATGGCGGAAAAGCCGGCATGCAGATCTGGAGAGCGAAAACGCATAGGTAGACCCCCCGTAATATGTGGCACATCAGACAGTAGAATCAGAGGCGATTCTGTAAAAGGAGACGGACAATGACATGAAGTTCTTGATAAATTATTAATCAGGTCCTTATAAAGGTCATAAATTAATGATTTAGTCTCTTGCCCATTATGCCTGGACATTGCATCATTCTTTTTATGGTTCATTCGCTATCTGACAAAAACGTCCCTGTGTTATTACAAGATGGTCCTGGTGGCCTGATGGGACAGGCAGGCTCATGCGTGGTGGCCTATCTGCGCGGCGAGAAAGAGGCACTTGTACAGGAAAGTCTGGGCTTTCTGCATGGTATGGAGCTTTTATGGGCGCAACATGGTATTGCTCCACAGCAGGTCTGGGAAGAGCTCAATGAGCGTATTCTTCTGTCTGAAAAACTTCTTGCACGTGGTATAAGGGCACGCAAAGGCGGTCCTTATCGCTCAACGAAATTACCGTGACGCATTTTTCCGCAGACTGACAAAAGGCCCATTATATGGACGAAGATCCACCGCCCCCGACAGATCATGGTACACCGGAAGAAGCCTTGTCTTCTTCGTCTGGTAGTGCATCCTCGTCTGATGCTGTGATGCCTGCGGGTGCAGCAACAGGAGGACATGATGCCGTGGCAGCGCATGGCTCGGTCGGTGCCGGTGCTTCAGGGGCGGGAGATGGCGTTCATTTTCTTGACCAGTTTCATAACCTGACGTCGTTTGATACAGGTTGCCTTATGGTCATTGGTTTTTCCCTTTTATCAGGTCTGATGCGTGGTGGTTCGAAGGAGATTACAGGGATTCTTGTCTGGGTGGGAGCGTTGTGGCTTTCTCTTCGTGCCAGCAATGCGGCCATGGCCTGGGCTAATCCTTCATTGCCGGAGAATCTTCAGAATTCCAATATTGCGCTCTGGGGGGCGAGGATTGTCGTTTTCGTCATAGGCGTGATTGTTTTTAGCGCACTGGTTGACCGGGTCTCCTATATGGCCAGAAGTAACCTTTCCCGCAGTTTTGACACTCTGCTTGGTTTTGCTTTTGGCGCGATCAGGGGATATGCCCTGTTGGTTGTGTTCTGTCTGGCAGCGAGCTGGGCCTCATCAAACTGGATCGCTTCCATCACGCAGGGCAGCATCATGATGCCCTATATCACCAAAGGGATGCAGATTTTACAGGGTTACGTACCCGCCTCCTTGCAATCATATCTTGCCTTACCAGATACAAATACTCTACAGGACACACAGACTCAGTGAAGGGGTGTTGCACACTGAACATGTCTTTTGTCCCTGTGTCCTGTTTGTTGTCGTGGCGGGGATTTCCCCATAGGTTGGGCCTTTATGTCGTTTGTTGAAGTTTCAAACCGTCCTCATGAAGAATGTGGCGTTTTTGGCGTCTGGGGTATGCCCGATGCGGCTGCTCTGGTGGCGCTGGGGTTGCATGCCCTGCAACATAGGGGGCAGGAATCAGCGGGGATCGTCAGTTTCGATGGTGAAGGTTTTTACCAGCATAGAGGCCTCGGGCTGGTCGGAGAAGTTTTTGCCGATAGTGCCGTGATTGCCAGCCTGCCGGGCTGTTCGGCCATCGGGCATAATCGTTATGCCACGACGGGCGGTATGCATTTGCGCAACGTTCAGCCTTTTTACGCTGACTATGCCTTTGGTGGACTGGCTGTTGCCCATAATGGCAACCTGACCAATGCGGCAACATTGCGCAAGGTTCTGGTCAATCGCGGTTGTATCTTCCAGTCCACGACGGATACGGAAGTCTTTGTTCACCTTATCGCAATTTCTCTTTACAGCACGGTTGTGGAGCGCCTGATTGATGCTGCCAAACAGGTTAAGGGTGCTTATTCCCTGATTGCCCTGACGCCTGATAATGGTTTGATTGGCATGCGTGATCCACTGGGAGTCCGCCCCCTTGTACTGGGGCGCGTACCGGGCTATGAGGCGGAAAATGGTGGCTGGGTCCTGGCGAGCGAGACATGCGCTCTTGATATTATCGGTGCGGATTTTGTGCGTGATATTGAGCCGGGCGAAATGGTCGTCATCAATAATAAGGGCATTGAATCAATCCGGCCTTTCGGGGAAACGGGGCGCCGTTTCTGCGTTTTCGAATATATTTATTTTGCACGTCCTGATTCAGTACTGGAGGAGCGTTCGGTTTATACAAGTCGTACCCGTATTGGTGCAGAACTTGCGCGTGAAAGTGCTGTCGAAGCTGACGTTATTGTGCCAGTGCCTGATTCCGGTGTGCCTTCAGCCATAGGTTATGCCAAGGAAAGCGGTATTCCTTTCGAGTTGGGTATTATCCGCAATCACTATGTTGGGCGTACCTTTATTGAGCCGACTGACCAGATCCGTCATCTGGGCGTAAAAATGAAACATTCTGCCAACAGGACTGTCCTTGCAGGCAAGCGTGTTATTCTGGTTGATGATTCTATTGTCAGAGGTACGACATCGCGCAAGATTGTGGATATGGTACGTGCTGCAGGCGCGCGCGAAGTGCATATGCGCATTACGTCTCCTCCAACAAAGCATCCCTGTTTTTATGGCATTGACACGCCAGACGAAAGCAAGCTTCTTGCGGCGACTCATACATTGGAAGAAATGCAGGAGGCGATCGGGGTGGATAGTCTGGCCTTTATCAGTTTTGATGGGCTTTATCGCGCTCTGAATTATCCAGGCAGGGAAGAGGCACGGCATCATTATTGTGATGCCTGTTTCAGTGGAGATTATCCCATTTCCCTGGTGGATAGGGATGGCAAGCTTTTGCAATAACAAAGTTGATTTATTGTATTGCAGGTGGGCTCTTTTCATAATCAATGGAAAGAGCCTTTTTTATATAATAAAGAGAGAATTATTAAAAATATTTTTTAAGTATAGATATGTTATTTATTAGTTATAATATAAATTATACCTATATAAATGAGTTTATGTTCAAAATCATAAATTTTTTATAAATGTACTATTGAATCTTAAATCTTTTTAATGTATATAATAGACTTCACTATTGAAGCCTGCATGCCTTCGGAGATTTGGTTTGTCTCTTTTTGAAAGGCGTTACTGCACGTTTGTGCATTCTTTTGGTTTCATCTTTAGCGAAGAGGTAAAGGTTACTTGGTAATGAGATCAGGTAACCTCTTTAGCCAGTGCTGAGTGCTGCTCTTTTCTGGAGTGGACATAGAGTTATAGTATTGTGACGGCAAAATCCTCTTCTCAACTATGAGAGGAAACATATATGTCTGCTTTTGCGACACTGTTTAAAAATGCTTTTGAAAATCTGTCATGGTTTTGCGTCTTGTGAACATGCCTTCAGAGAACAGTTTGTGCTGGGCTATTCGACGAGGAGATAAAATCATATGACAGAATATGGCGGGGTAAATGCTGCCACACCAGGTAACCAGAGTTCAGTTTTCGGCGGGCAGGGATTGCCGCTGAATGGCCGGTGGACCCTGATTGTCGCCGCCCTGATTGCCGGGAGTTGCGGAGGACTCTATGGCTATGATACGGGCATTATTTCGGGTGCCCTATTACTGATAACGCGAGATTTTCACCTGGGCCCTGTGTTACAGGAAACTGTGACAGCAGCCATACTTTTTGGAGCTGTCCTGGGGGCTTTCGGGGCTGGTTATTTTTCAGAAAAATACGGGCGCAGACCGACGATTATTCTGGTCGCCGGTGTTTTTGTAATGGGGGCAACATGGTGCGCCCTTTCTCCTAATGTGGGAAGTCTTATCGCTGCCAGAGTTTTTCTTGGCTGTGCTGTGGGTGGCTCATCTCAGGTGGTGCCCATGTATATTTCGGAGCTGGCTCCGGCAGACAAACGGGGCACCCTGGCACTGTTCTTTAACGTTTCCATCGGAGTAGGTATTCTACTGGCGAATATGATCGGTCTGACGTCGCAAAAGACACTGGGCTGGCGCGGAATGATTTCTATTGGCGTGCTGCCGGCTGCCTTTGTGTTTGTGGTTATGTTTTTTATGCCCAAGAGTTTCCGTTGGGTTGCAGAGAATGTCAGCGTAAAAGCAGCGGTTCCTATTTTGAAAAGCCTGCGCGATGACCACCAGGAAGTGAAAGAGGAAATTGCCCAGATCAAGGAAAATATCGCTAATTCTGAGGAACAAAATCAGGGCTGGCGTGGGTTAAGGCAGCCTTGGGTACGCCCTGCGCTGGTTGCTGCTCTGGGGGTGGCATTTTTTACCCAATGTGGTGGCCTGGAGATGATGATCTATTACGCGCCGACCTTTCTGAAAGATGCAGGATTTGGCGATTCATCAGCCCTTCTGGCCAGTCTGGGTATTGGTATTGTCTATCTGGCCATGACGTTTCTGGGGTGTCTGTTCGTGGATCGGATTGGGCGTCGTCGTCTGGTGCTGACCATGGCGCCCGGTTCAGTTATAGCCCTGATCGGGCTTGGCATCATGTTCCTTATTCATCCTGACCCGGGGAGTATTGGCTCTTATCTGGTGATTATCTTCATGCTGCTTTTCATGATGTTCAATTCAGGCAGCATTCAGGTCATAGGCTGGTTGTTAGGGGCTGAAATGTTTCCGCTTTCCATGCGCGGTCAGGCAACGTCACTTCATGCTGCCGTGCTGTGGGGCAGTGATATGCTTGTGACAGCAACGGCTTTGTCTCTGGTGCAAATGATATCGCTGGGCGGCACAATGTGGTTCTATGCAGGGGTCAATCTGCTCTCCATCATCTTCGTCTATTTCTTCGTGCCGGAAACAGCTGGAGCAACGCTTGAAGATATTGAGGCCGCTCTGAAAAATGGCACCTTCCGACCGACCAAAGGTCACACCGGCATTGCTCATGCAGCGGAGAACGGAGCGCTATAACGGTGCTGACAGGACATAATGAGGTGTTCTTTCCATTTCTTATGTCCTGTCTTTTCTCCTTATCTCCCGATATTTGGTCCCAGCATCAGGCGCGGATCGGCAACGCGGTCGTACTCTTCAGCACTCATGAAGCCGAGTTGCAGGGCAGCGTCCTTGGGGCTGAGATTATACTCCACAGCATGGTGGGCGACTTTCGCGGCCTTGTCGTAACCAATGACCGGGGAAAGGGCTGTGACCAGCACGAGGGAATGATCCAGCGCTTTTTGAATCTGTTTACGGTTGGGTTGCGCGCCTTCAATGCAGAACCGGCGGAAATTCTCCATCCCGTCATGCAGCAATGTCAGGTTTTGCATGATGTTATGGATCATGAGCGGCTTATAGGCGTTCATATCCAGCATGCCGCCGGCCCCTCCAAGGGACGTTGCCATGTCATTTCCCATGACCTGAAGGCAGAGCATCGTCAAGGCTTCCGCTTGCGTAGGGTTGATTTTCCCCGGCATGATGGAGGAACCTGGCTCATTGGCGGGTAAAGTCAGTTCACCAAATCCAGCGCGCGGACCACAGGCCAGAAGACGGATGTCATTGGCGATTTTGAACAGACTGCCAGCCAAGGTGCGCAGGCAGCCCGAGAGGTGAACCAGAGCGTCATGGGAGCCTTGCAAGGTAAATTTATTATCGCCGCTGTAAAAGCCAAGTCCGGTCAGTCTGGCAATTTCCTGACAGGCGCGATCTGCGAAATCGGGCTCCGTATTGACGCCTGTGCCCAGGGCTGTTCCGCCAAGGGCAAGAGCGAATAGTCCTTTTAGGGCATCTTCAAGGCGTTTTCTGTTATCCTGAATCAGGCCCACATAGCCCTGCCATTCCTGACCCAGCGTGATGGGGACGGCATCTTGCAAGTGCGTGCGCCCGACCTTGACAATATCAGCCCATTCTTCGGCTTTCCGCGCAAGGGCGTCTTCAAAACGTTTCAGTTCGGGCAATAATCTTTCATGCACGCTAAGGGCGCTGGCAATATACATGGCGGTCGGGAAGTTATCATTGGTCGATTGCGCCATATTTACGTCGTCATTGGGATGAAGAGGCTTTTTACTGCCCAGTGCTTCACCCGTCAGTTGGCTCGCACGATTGGCGATGACTTCATTGACGTTCATGTTGAATTGTGTGCCGGATCCCGTCATCCAGATGTGGAGCGGAAACATCTCATCATGCTGGCCGTTTCTGATCTCATCACAGATTGAGACGATCAAGGCGCATTTTTCTTGCGTCAGCCGGCCAGTGGCAGCGTTGGCCAGCGCGCAGGAACGTTTCATGACCGCATAGGCTTCAATCATTTCATAAGGGATCAGATCGTGCCCAATGCTGAAATAGTGAAGGGAGCGCTGAGTTTGCGCTCCCCATAAAACATGATCGGGGACCTGAATTTCACCCAGTCCATCAGTTTCAGTGCGGTATTTCATCCTTCAGGCTTTCAGAAAATCAAGGGGCAGGGGAATAAGGCTGGTAAACAGGTTGCCAGCTCAGGGCGGCGATGTTCTGCTCAAGAGTTTCGTCATCGAAATCTGGGCAGGTGCTGTCTCCGCGGGCTTGAAGAGCGACAGCGCGTGCGACAGCCAGAGCTACAGGCTTGATGGAAGAAAGTGGGGGCAGAAGGGCATTGTCCCCCTGTGTGGTTTCGGCGGCGCTTTTTGCCACAGCCTGTGCAGCAGCCATGAGCATTTTGTCAGTAATTTCAGTCGCGTTGCAGGCCAGGGCACCTAGTCCCAGACCGGGGAAGATATAGGCATTATTGGTCTGGTCAATTGTAACGGAACGGTCAGTAAGCAGAACGGGCGGGAAGGGACTGCCAGTGCTGACGATTGCCTGACCATGTGTCCAGCGCAGAATATCTTCCGGCGTTGCTTCAATATGGCTGGTGGGGTTTGAGAGGGGAAAAATTAATGGGCGCGGGCAATGCTGTGCCATGGTGATGATCATGTCACTGGTGAAAAGACCGGCCTGACCTGAAACGCCTATCAGAATTGTGGGATGTATTTCTGCCACAGCTTGCGTCAGGGTAGCGTTGCTGCCACAGGCCAGTGGCTCTGAACGGGCAAAGAAGCTTTGTCCTTCTGTCAGATGGTCCATGGATTTGAGGAGCAGTCCGGGGCGGTCGAAGATATAGAAGCGGTCAAGGGCGTCCTCTTCTTTCATGCCTTCAGCAAGACAGGCCTGATAAAGTTGCCCGGCAATACCGCATCCGGCGGACCCGCCACCGACTATGACAATACGCTGCTGTGCGAGCGCTTCATTCTTTTTTCTCAGTCCGGAAAGAATGGCGGCGGTAGCAATAGCGGCTGTACCCTGAATGTCATCATTAAAGCTCAGGATTTCCTGACGGTAACGCTGGAGCAGAGGGGCTGCATTCCGTCCGGCAAAATCTTCCCAATGGAGCAGTACGTCCGGCCAGCGCGCCTTGATGGTTGTGACAAACTCCTCTATGAAATCATCATAATCCTGACCACGCAGACGTCGCTGCTTCAGCCCTATATAACCCGGGTCGTTCAGCAGGGCCTCATTTTCCGTGCCGACATCAAGCGTAACGGGTAGCATATAAGAGGGATTAAGGCCGCTACAGGCTGTATAAAGTGAGAGTTTGCCAATGGGGATGCCCATGCCATTGGCCCCCAGATCCCCCAGTCCCAGAATACGTTCCCCATCTGTAACAATAATCATGCGGATAGCGTCATAATCGGGAGAGAAGAGAATATCGGCCATACGGCCTTTATCGTGTGCAGTAATATAAAGCCCCCTGGGGCGGCGCCATATTTTGGAGAAATTGAGACAAGCCTCCCCAACACCGGGTGTATAGACGAGGGGCATCATTTCACGCAGATATTTCCCGATCAAGGCGTAAAAGACAGTTTCGTTTTCATCTTGCAGGGCGCGCAGGGCGACGTGCCGGCTTAATGTGTCTTTCATGTTCATGACTTCTGCGTGGGCAGCGGCCACTTGTTGATCCAAGGTCAGTTCCGTGGCTGGGAGGAGGCCATTAAGCTCGAAATCCTGCCGCTCGGAAGCGGGGAAAGCCAGTCCCTTATTGAGAAAAGGGTTATTGAGCAGGTCAAGACCCGTCAGTGACACAGGATGAGGGGCAGACATCAGAAATACTCCCGGAAACGCTTCCCACATGAGGAAGAATGTGAAGGGGATAATTTAACGGAAATTGGTCTGGTTATCAGCAGGGAAATGATAGTGGGCAACCAGAAAACCGCTTCCCAGCCCGATCAGGGCGAAGAGAATGGTCCAGAGTGACAAGGAAACCAGTAATGTCGACAAGGCCGAAACTAAAAGCAGCCCGACCAGGGAACAGATCAGCGCTTCAATCGTTACAGGCCCCAGGGATAATGGTTCTGTATCGTAATAAAAACGACTTTCTGTTTTTGATTCGCGTTCGGGTAGAAAAGAATTTGTCATTGTTTCTGGTCTTTGTCGTGCTCACCGGTGGCAATACGCGTCTCAACGGCCAGACGCCATGGAGCGTCTGGCGGGGCAGCATCAAGTGCCTGATGGTAAAGCTTCAATGCTTCGGGTGAGACATGACCTGTCAGCTGGGTTTCCGCTTCGGCCGTTTTCAAGGCAAGTTCGGGGGTAAAGTGACCCTTGAGAGCCAGTTTCCATTCTTCGAGGGCAGGCTGTGCCAATCCGATTTGCGCTTTCAGATCGCCAAGCTGTTCATGTACCAGGCTATAACGTTTATCCATGGGAGAGAGCTTGGCTGCCTCTTTGCCCAGTTGTCTTATCTGCGCCAGCTGCGGGCTGAAATTCTTTTCAGACCATTGATGGTCCGGCTTTTTGGGGGAGAAAGAGGGAACTCCTTTTTCAGCATAGAGCCAGATGGCCAGCATGGGCGTCAGTACCATCGTGCTGATCAAAATCAGTTTTTGCGCCTTGCCTTCGCTCGCACTGACCGGGGGAGGTGGCGGGGAGCTATTGAGCAGTCGACGCTGGATTTCAATGCGCGTGCTGTCATATTCCTGCTGGTCGATCAGATTGGCCTTGAGGTCCTTTTCCAGACTGTCGAGCTGGCTTTTATAGACCTCAGCTGTACTGTCATAGGTTTCTCTTGTCGCAACGGTGCGTTGCCACAGACTCAGTCCAATCGGGATAAGGGCGATAATCGTGACAAGAAAGGCACCTATCAGAAAAGACATAGACTCACTCTTTACTTAACAGCGTTTTGAGACGCTTCTTCTCATCGTCGCTTAACGCCTTTATTTCTGTCCGGGGACTCTTCCAGATACGCCATGCGGCACCAAGCCCTATCAGAAGGGCCAGAACCGGCATGCACCAGAGTAACGCCGTTTGCAGATCAAAAACAGGCTTCAGGCGGATGAAATTACCGTAACGTTGTGTCATCCAGTCCATGATCTGCTGGTCTGATCGTCCCGCCTTGACCTGTTCGCGTACAATACGCCTCAAATCCCTTGCGAGACCAGCGCTGCTATCTTCGATGCTTTCATTCTGGCAGACCAGACAGCGTAATTGCGCTCCCAAATGTTCGGCACGTTGCTCAAGCGCTGGATCGCCCAGTCTTTCCTGTGGGGAATCAAGGGCGGAGGCGCCTAATGGAGCGATAAGGAGCAGGAGAGTCAGAAAAAACCGTTTCATCCTGCCTTTTCCTTAAACTGATTGAGCATGGGGCGTATGGTGTACAGGAACGTGTCTTTATCAAGAGCGGCGCTGCCATGCCAGACGATTTTTCCGCCCGGCATGACAAGAAAGCTTTCGGGCACGCCTGTAACGCCCCACTCAATGGCTGCCGTACCCTGTGGATCCTGCCCGATCCTTTGATAGGGAGCGCCATTGCGCTGAATAAAGGCGGCAGCGCGCTCGGCCTTGTCTTTATAAACAATCCCCCAGATGGTGGCTTCCGAAGAAACGGTTTTCAGAAAAGGCATTTCCAGCACGCAGGGGACGCACCATGAAGCCATGAAATTGACCAGGACAGGTTTTGTCTGGGCACGGAGCGTTTCAGAAGAAAAACCCTCGCCAAGGTCTGTCAGTCCCTCCAGCGCGGGGAAGTCGGGGAGGTCGCGTCCTATGATGGGTGTATCAACGGCATGAGGGTCAAAATGACCGCTTTTCATGCCTTTCAGCATTTCCCAGAATCCCACTCCGAGTGCGGCGGTGCCAATAACTGGCAGGGCTGTAAGGAGGTGGCGGCGTGTCAGAGCCATAAAAGCAGTTCCTGATTGTTATGGGGAGGCCTGACGGCGTGCGCGTCTGAGCTGGGCGGCATGAGCCGCACCCTTGTGGAAACGCCTGTGGGTCAAGGAGATAAAACCACCAAGGGCCATGATCAGACCTCCCAGCCAGATCCAGGGGGCGAGCGGATTGTCATGCAGGCGGAGAATATAGCTCGTTTGTGCTCCGTCTTCATGAATGTCACCCAGTACAGCGTAGAGATCCCGCAGGAAATTTGTGTGGATGGAGACGTTCATGGTGCTCTGGTTCTGCTGCTCGAAATAGCGTTTCTCTGGATGCATGACGGCGACGATATGATGATGTCTGCTGACGATGATGTCAGCTTGCTGGGCTGTATAATTTTTGCCATCGACTGTATGAACGTTCTGAAGCTTCCAGTCATATCCTGCAAGGGAAAAATGCTCGCCCTTATGAGCTTCAACAACGGTTTGCTGGGCAGCCGACATGCCGCACAGTCCCAGAATGGTTATGGCGACGCCGCAATGGGCCAGTAATGTGGCGACCATAAAACGAGGTATATGCCACAAGGAGGTCAAAGCCTTGCGACGGAACCAGAAATCCCCGAGACTTGCGGCGATAACCCAGATAGCCAAGCCTGCACAAAGGGAGGCCAGGAGACTGTTCAGCCAGAAAAGCGAGAGAATGAACGAGATGATGGCAAGCGCGCAAGGCACACTCAAACGCCTGAGTAACGGCGCCAGCTTGGCATGTTTCCATGACAGTCCGACGCCAAACCCCATGACGAGCAAAAGCGGTATGGTCAGGGGAATGGTGGTGGCATCAAAAAAGGGTTTCCCGACGGAAAGGGTCTGCCCGAAAAGCAGCTGCATGAAAGGGGGATACATCGTGCCTGTCAGCACAACGGCGCAGAGCGAGCAGAGAAGGATGTTATTGACGACAAGGGCCCCTTCACGCGAGATGGGGGCGAAAAGCCCCCCCTCAGCGACGAGGGAAGGGGCGCGCCAGGCAAAAAGAACCATGCTCCCGCCTGTGATGATGCCCAGCAGGGAGAGGATGAAGATTCCTCTTGCAGGGTCATTGGCAAAGGCATGAACGGAGTTCAGAATGCCCGAACGGACGAGGAAGGTACCGGAAAGAGAGAAAGAGAAACAGGCAAGCGCCAGTAATATCGTCCATACCTTGAGAGATTCACGCTTTTCCACGACGAGTGCTGAATGGAGGAGGGCCGTGCCGCTGAGCCAGGGAATGAGGGAGGCGTTTTCAACAGGATCCCAGAACCAGTAGCCACCCCAGCCCAGAATATAATAGGACCACCAGGATCCCATCGTGATTCCACAGGTCAGAAAGGCCCATGCGGCTACGGTCCAGTTGCGGACCCACCATCCCCAGAGGGCATTGACCCGCCCCTCCCACAGGGCGGCAACAGCAAAGGCAAATGGTACGGCGAACCCGACATATCCCGTATAGAGAATGGGAGGGTGAAAGGCCAGACCAGGGTCCTGAAGGAGTGGATTCATGCCCATACCGTCAGAGGGGACGGGAAAGAGACGCGCAAAGGGGTTGGATGTCAGAATACAGAAAAATTCAAACCCGACGGAAATGGCTCCCAGCACTACCAGAACACGCGCCCGCAAGGTAGCAGGAAGCTTGACCTTGCCCCGCCGCCCCGTGAGAGCGACGGCCATGCTGCATAATCCCAGAATCAGAATCCAGAGCAATATGGAGCCTTCGTGATTGCCCCAGACACCGGTGATCTTATAGAGGAATGGTTTGCTGATCGCTGAGTTTTCCGCAATATTGCGGACGGAAAAATCGTCCCGCGCTGCTGCGACAATGAGACAGAAAAAAGAATAGATCAGTGCCAGGGCCTGACTGATAGCAAGGCTGGAAGCCATATTAATAAGGCGCAGCCGATCCGAGCGCAGGCCCCATAGCGGAATGACGCATTGCCAGAAAGCGAGGATCGTAGCGAGTGCCAGCGCGAAAAGACCATTTTCTGGCCCGAACATTTCAAGCATTACGACCCGCCTGCTTTTGGTGTGGGAGAACTGCCAGCGGGCTCGGTCATTTTGTTCCAGCTTGCAGCATCAGGCGGAGGACCAAAGCGGGGATCCCATTTGCCGCTTTTCTTCAGGGCTTCGGCAACTTCCTTGGGCATGTAGGTTTCATCATGCTTTGCAAGGACCGTTTCCGCAGCGAATGTGCCGTCCTTATCCATATGACCGAGAGCGACGACGCTTTGTCCCTCTCGAAAAAGATCGGGCAGAATGCCACTATAATGCACGGTTATGGCAGCCTGCCCGTCTGTCACGTCAAACAGGGCCAGAGGATGTTGCCCGACGGTTTTTTTATGAAAGCTTCCTGCTACGACCATTCCACCCAAGCGGAATTGTCTGGAAAGGGCGGGAGGATGTTCCCTGACTTGCGAGGGAGCCATGAAAAACATGATGGAACTGGAAAAGGCTCTTAGCATCAGAAAGGCGGCAGCAGCCAGACAGACTGCACAGACAATCACAATCCAGAGGCGTTTTGTCTTGCGTGACAGGGCAGAGGACTTGACCATCATGAGACCTCATTGTGATGTAAAAGCTGCAAATCGTCCGAAGAACGATCATCCAGAGACTGGTTTTTTAAAGCCAGCTCAATAAGTCTGAGGCGTTCTCGTGAACGTTTGAACCGGATATAGGTGCTGACTCCCAGAAGGGCGCTACAAAGACAGACCAGCCCGTAGCTTATGATGACATAACCCCAGATGTGGAAGAAGCTGTGAGGATCATTCATGGAGCAATCTCCTGATTGAGGAGCCGCTGGAAGCGCCGTTCATTGATGCATGCGCACATGCGTGTGCCGATTAAGGCAATGGCACAAAGGGTAAAGCCCAGTGTGCAGAGTAACAGGGGTAGCAGGATATTCATTGAAATGGTCGGGACATTGGTCAGGGTCAGGCTGGCGGGCTGGTGCAGCGTGTTCCACCATTTTACACTGAATTTGATGATAGGCAGGTCAACGGCGCCAATCAGAGCCAGGATAGCCGCCGCCTTCTGCCCTCTATTGGGATCATCAAAGGCTCGCATCAGGGTAATATGGCCAAGATAGAGGAAAAAGAGAATGAGCATTGAGGTCAGGCGGGCATCCCAGACCCACCAGGTCCCCCATGTGGGTTTGCCCCACAGGGAACCCGTGATGAGGCATAATGCCGTCGCGCAGGCTCCAACAGGGCCGATTTCCAGCGCAGCAATATCGGCAAGAGGATGGCGCCAGACGAGTGACAGCACGCCACAGACAGCCAGTGCGGCATAACAGGCTGAACCGAGCCATGCCATGGGGACGTGAAGATACATAATCCTGACTGATTCCCCTTGCTGCCAATCAGCGGGGGAAAAGAAGAGGCCGTCGCAAAGCCCCACAGCGAGAAGAGTCAGTCCAAGCCCCGCGAAATAGGATAAACAGGGGCGAGCAACCCGGTAAAAAGCACCCGGATTGGCAAAACGATGGAAGAGAGAGGGGGACTTATTCACTGGCGCCACGGGGTCTCGTATGTCTGTCATAAAATACTTTTACACATTTAAGCGAACTTCATTAAACTGCAAGCGACAAACGGGGTTCAACCTTCACAGAACCGTTAGCAGTAATAAAACTGAACAAATCAGGAAGGAAAAAGCAGTCATGAGACAGTATTGGCTGATCAAATCCGAGCCTGCTTCCTTCTCGTGGGAAGAGCAGGTCAAAAATGATGTCGAACCCTGGACGGGCGTGCGCAACTATCAGGCGCGCAATAATCTGGCCGCGATGAAGACAGGTGATCTTGCCCTTTTTTATCATTCTGTGACGGAGAAGGCCATTGTTGGCGTTGTAGAAATTGTCCGGGAGGCCTATCCGGATCCGACCTCTGATGATGCACGGTGGGTGTGCGTGGACGTCAAGGCAAGAGGGGCTTTCAAGAGGGCGGTTACATTGGCTGATATCAAGGCTGATCCCTTCCTGAGGGAAATGTCGCTCCTCAAACAGTCCCGTCTTTCTGTAGCACCCGTGACGGAAAAAGAGTTCCATCATCTCACAGAAATGGGGCAGTGGCAGGGACACCGGTAAGGGGAAGAAATTATAATGTTTTTTATTTTTTCGTGATCTTTGGAGAGAGTTTCGCTAGACTGAAAGCGTCGAAACGGAGGTTTATTCCATGGTAGCTCAGAACCCTTCAGGTCAAAATACGCACCTTCCCAGCACGACGCTTAACTTCAGGCCGCTGGATACGGAGGCTCTAGAGCAGATTCAGTATGTTCTCTCTGAGGTTGAGGCAGGCAAGGGTGTGTTGGTCAGGCTGGCTGATCTCATGGGAGGGGCTGTCGGACAGGCGGCGAAAATGGGCATGCAGGGTATTGCCCTTGTTCCCGGGCTACAGGAAAAACTTCATAAGATTTCCGAGTTTTCGCTCAATCAGGCTTTTAGCATCGCCATTCTGGGGATGAAGAAGAGAGAAAAGCGTCAGCGCTCCATCATGAAGGAGAATGTCGCTCAGGCCGCCGTGGCTGTTTCCGGGGCTATGGGTGGTTTTGGCGGTATTTTCAGTATGGCCCCGGACATCAGCTTTACCACTTTGACGATTATGCGCGAAATTGCAGCTGTTGCGGTGGAAAATGGCGAGAATCTGGAAGAAGAAGATACGCGTCGTGCCTGCCTGGAAGTGTTTGCGCTTTCTTCTCTGGTGACCGGTAGTAAGGAAAAGAGTGAAAAAGAGCTTGGCTTTTTTGCTGCTCGCGCCCTGATGAGGGGGCAACCTCTCGTCCTTCTTATGGCAGAGGTCGCCGGGCATTATGGTCTCAGTGTTTCGCGCACGTTCGCGGCAAAGATGGTTCCTGTTGCTGGTGCACTTTGTGGTGCTTCGCTCAATACGGCGTTTCTGGCACATTACCGTGCCGTGGCGCGGGCCCATTTTACCATTCGCAGGCTGGAGCGCACTTACGGCGCTTCGGTCAGGGAAGCCGCCGAGACTTGTCGGGGGGGCGAAAGCGGGGCAGTCTGAAACCTCAGAGAGCCCCGATTGTTTTTCCATATGTGCGGTCGAGGTAATATTCTACCAGTCCAGACACAATGATACATACCAGCCAGATTCCCTCCATGACCTTCAGAAGGGGAGAAAGTTGCGGGAACAGATAATGGATCGTAGCCGTAACCAGCAGAATGATGACATAGACGTAAGTCTGAGGGATATGAGACATGACGGACATCCTCTGTCTTGATTCAGCCGTTTATCATAGCGTAACTTTTTCGATGCGGCCAGAGTTCCTGTGCTAGTGAGCTGATTGCAGTCTTTGGCGGGAGGCTTTATCATAGCCTCTGATGGACATTACGCCAGAAATTTTGCTGTCGGCTTACGCTCAGGGTCTTTTCCCCATGGCACCTGGCCGCGAGAGCGAGGAGCTTGAGTGGTACAGGCCGCGCAGACGGGGGGTCATTCCCCTGCATTCTCCACACATTCCACGACGTTTGGTCAGGACGGTGCTGGCGGGCCGGTATCGTGTGTGTACGGATCAGAATTTTGATGAGGTGATTGAAGCCTGTTCCCATGAGGCTTCAGGGCGTGAAGAAACTTGGATTAGTTACAGAATCAGAGCACTTTATGGGGATTTGCACAGAAGAGGTTATGCTCATTCGGTAGAAGTGCGTGCTGATTCAGGGCAACTGGCGGGGGGATTGTACGGCGTCGCACTGGGGGGTGCCTTTTTTGGTGAAAGCATGGTGTCCCTTGAACGTGATACTTCCAAGATTGCCTTGGTCCACCTTATTGCAGCGTTGCAAAGGGGAGGTTATCATCTTTTGGATACACAATTCATAACACCCCATTTGGCAAGCCTTGGTGGGATTGAGATTGAGGCGGCCCGTTATCAGTTTCTGCTTATGCAGGCTCTGGAGGCAGAGGCCGTCTGGGGGCAGGATGTCAGCCTGACGGGGTTAAGAAGTTTTATTGAGGATTTGCGTCGTAATAAGGCGGCACAAGAGCAGGTCGTGTAGCGGGGAGGAGTGTGATGAGCGTTTATAAGAGTCTTTTGCAGGGGAGTGTCGGTGGGGTTCTGCTTGCCGGATGTTTCAGTGCGGCTCTGGCAGCGGGGACCGCCGCGGAGGATAGTGTACCCTCTCTGGATCACCCCCGGCTTTCACCTACACGCGATGTTGTCGTGACCTATCGTTTCCAGACTGCGGAGCGGCCAGAGACGGCCAATGAAGTCAATGAAGTGACGGTGGCTTTTGCTTCTTCGGGCGACAGGCTGCGTATTGACCCTGCCAATAACAAGACCGCTACGATTCTGGACCGGCCAGCCCAGAAAGTGACCCTGATCAACAAGGAGGCCAAAAATTATATCCTCCTTATGCCGCTCCACGGTTTACGCAATCCTTTTATGCTCGACCTGAGCATGCAGTACAAGGCAGCAGATCGCGCAAGGGTTGCCGGTTATCCTTGCCAGAACTGGATGATCAAAAGTGCTGCGGGCAAGGCGCAGGCCTGCGTCACGGATGATGGCGTCATCCTTTCGGAATCCGGAGTTGATTCTGATGGTATTGCTGGACATCTGGAAGCGACCAGGGTGGAATATCGCGATATTGCAGCGACGGAATTTGAACCTCCTGCTGATTTTAAAAAACTAGCACCTAAATTCAGGGGGCAGAAAGGGACAGAATCACCCGTTCCCGGAGCAGTAGTGCCCCAGGCAAAAACTTCCACTGAAGCCTCGCTTCCTCCTGCACCAGGGCAGGAGGCTGTTTCGTCGTCAGACTCCCAGCCTGAGCCTGATACGACGCAGCCCAGACTTCCCAATGATTCCGCGACAGATGGGACAGTGTCTCATGCAGATCAACCGGGGCTTAATCAATGACGGAGACGATCGTGCAAAAAGGTGATCCTGCACCGGAATTCAGTCTTCCCGCTTTTGGTCCGCAGGGCGAGACGCATTGTGACAGCGCGTCTTTGAAAGGACAGATTTATCTGCTCTATTTTTATCCTAAAGCCATGACACCAGGTTGCACAACACAGGCTTGCGTCCTGCGTGATGCCTTGCCTGACCTTCATGGGCTGGGTGGGGCTGGCCTGCCAGTTTTTGGCGTCAGTCCCGATCCAGTGGGGCGTCTTGCCCGCTTTTACGAGAAAGAGGGGCTGAATTTCACGCTTCTGTCCGATGAAGAGCACAAGCTTTCTGAGGCTTATGGTGTCTGGGTTTCAAAATCCATGTATGGTCGCACCTATATGGGGATTGAAAGAAGCTCTTTTCTGATTGATGAGTCGGGGAAGATTATTGATTTCAAACGTAAAATCCGCCCTGCCGAACAGGTGGAATGGGTAAAGGACGTTCTGTCCCGGCCATTCTCCTGAAAAGGTTTATGGCCAGGTGACCACTACGCCTCTTTCGTCTCCTGAGCGTCCAGGAGCAGATCTGCAATCGTTTGTCAGGCGGGTTTTTAAAGTTCTGGCGGGGCTTGTCGGGGGCGTGTTGCTTCTGGTCGTGCTGGGGGCAAGCTTGCTGTTATGGCGGCTGACTCGTGCACCGCTTGATATCACAGGGCTGTCTCATTACGTGGGGCCTGTCCTGCTCTATAAAGATCCTCGCGACAGCGCAAAAAATATCACTCTTTCCTGGGATCGTCTTGCCCTGAAATGGGTCCCGGGACGCCATGGTGTTCCTCCTTCTCTGGATATTCACGTGCAGGGGATAAAAACGGTTTCCGGCACAGGGAAGATCCTTGATCACCTCTCTGATGGGGAAGCCGCTCTTGATCTTTCCGCTCTATGGCATGGCTCGGTCAGGTTTCTGCGTGGTCATGTCGGGGAAGGGACTATTGGTCTTGTGCAGAAGGATCGCTCTTTCTGGGCCCTTGGGGGGACGACCATTCTCGGGCAGCAAGGAGCGCCGGAGCCCGGTTTCCTTTCTTTTGATTTTTCGTCTTTTGAAAAACTGGACGGCGATCATCTTGCCGTCACAATCGAAAAGCAGGGAGGCGATCCGCGTTTACTAACTCTGCATGTCCCACAGTTCTCAATGAGATACCAGGCGGCTACCGGGTGGGAAGGGTCCTCAGAGCTTTCCGTCGAGCAAAAAGGGGCCGGGAAGGGTAAGGAGACGCAAAGCCATGCTGATTTTGTCCTTTCCCTGAAACCCGGTCCTGAGGGACAGACTTTATGGTCGGCGCGTTCATCAGCTCTGAAGCTGAGTGATTACGGGGCGTGGGTGCCGGGGGCTGCCTCGTTTCTGTCCACAATTGAGTTTCCTGTCACTCTGGAAGCCTCAGGTACGGTAGCGCGGCAGGGTATGGGGGGAAGCTGGCAGGATTTTACCCTTCATCTTCTGACAGGATCTGGGCTTTATCATCAGGACGGGGCTGATCCTTTAAAAGTGGAACAAGCCGATTTTACCTTTTATGGCCGCAGGCATCGGGAACAGAAAAATGGCGGGTCTACTGTTGCCGTCAGCGTTAAACCGGGCAGTACACTGTTTTTGCGTGATGATGCCGGCCAACCTGCCCATTTTACCTTCACAGGAGAGATGGAGGCGGATGATCTTTTAGCGCCTAAAAACATAAAGATCATTTTTGCTTTTCATGTGCCGAAGCTTGATTTTGCCCATTTGCCTTCTGTCTGGCCTATCGCTGTTGCCAAGGGTGGCCGTCGCTGGATGGGGGCGAACATGACCTTTGGAACAGCCGAGAATTTTACCCTTAAAGTCACTCTTGCCAGCCAGACGGGATGGGAGGATCTCAATGATACTGATCTTGAAGGAGATCTTTGGGGGCATAACCTCACGGTTTACTGGTTGAAACCTTTGCCGCCTGTGCAGCATATAGAAGCTTATGCCCATTTTCTCTCAGCCGATGCGTTGCAGATTGATCTTGAAAATGGCCATATGGATGTGCAGGGCAGTAGCGGCGTTGATGTGCCAAAAGGACGTGTGCTGCTTACAGGCCTCGCCAAGCCTGACCAGACTGGTGATATCAAACTGGCTTTGAAAGGCCCCCTGCAGAGCTTTCTGACCGTTCTTGTTCATCCCCGCCTGCATCTTCTCTCGCGTTATCCGGTGTCGCTCAAGAATGTGAAGGGTAATATAGATGGAGAGCTCGGCGTTGTTCTGCCTCTTGATGCCAATGTGCTGATGTCCGAAATCGGCTTTGACAGTCAGGCCCGGTTTGATCACGTCGGGTTCGATAATAAGGTGACGGGAGCGGTAAGGGACGGGCAGGGATCCTTTCATGTCACGAGCAAGGAAATCTCTACTGATGTAAAGGTGAATGTCAGGCAGATTCCTCTTTCTCTTTCCTACCGTGATTCTTTTGAGAGAAAACCGCTTGGGGTTGTCAATCGCTCCCTGAAAGCGCAGGCGGATGTTGATCTGGCACGTCTGGGAGCCTTGGGGCTGAATGTGCCACCAAGGATAGCAAAGGGCACGGTCATAGCCAGAGCCGGGTATGAGCAAAAGGAAATTGCCGAAAAGCGGCAACAGGGGGATTTGACGCTTTCCCTGGATTTGACGCCTGCTACCTTCAGTGCCATCATCTGGAAAAAGAGCAGGGGAGTGCCTGCGCAGCTTATGGCGCATGCCCAGTGGCTTAATGGCCAGCTTCAGGTCATTGATCAGCTTGAAGGCAAAGGGCCGGATCTGGATATTTCCGGAAAAAGCATCATGACACAGGGAGAGGTGACCGGGTTGGTGGTCAGTCCCCTCCATATAGGTCGCACTCAGGGTAATCTGACAATAAACTGGCCGTCTCCTCGTGCCATTCGGCCTGATTATAATGTCTTTTTTGATGGCCCGTCCTTGGATCTTTCTCCCTTATTGGGAAGGGATACATCCTCTGGAAAAGACCAGCAGAAAAGGAAGGAAGAAGGTCAGAGGCTTCCTTCTCCCAAGGGGCCGGTTCTCAGCCCTCTCTCTTTACCTGAGGGGAATTGGGCGGTGGCCCTGAAAGCTGATCGGGTTTATTACAGGGGAACCAAATTTTTTTCCACGTTTCTTGCAGGGGCGCACTGGTCGCAGAAAACCTTGCAAGAGCTCCATATTTCCCTGGCTCGTCCCTACCCGTTCACTATGGCGCTGGAAGATAGTTCGGCTCGTAAAGGGCGGAAATCGTTCTTTCTGGCCAGCCGAAATCTGGGTGCGACGCTTGCAAGTCTTGATGTCGTCAAAAAGCTTGATGGCGGGAACTTAAAGGTAAAAGGTTATTTCGAGACGGGAGGGAGGCAAAATGCACTGGGCCTTGGGCTCGGAGCATTTTATGGTCGTGCTGAATTGGAGGATATTGCGCTGCTTCATCCTCCGGCTTTTTTGAAGTTTGCGGTTTTATTGACCCCTTCGGAATGGAGACAGATAGGGACTGATCGTCTCGGTTATATCAAGGCTTCAGTCGATTTGGGCCTTGATGAGAGGGATTTCTTCTTCCAGAGGGGCCAGTTGGGCAATGCCGTTTTGGGTGGGCGTTTCAGAGGAGTGGTGACTATTCCCAGCCGCGCTTTTGAAATGCAAGGTACGGTGTCCCCCTTCTTTTCTTATAAGGATCCTGCGAGGGCGCCCTTTCAGACACAGGAGCCGACAAGGCTTAAAAAATCATTTAGCCTGACGACCCTGACTTATAAAATTGACGGGACAGTTGATCATCCCCATTTCAAGGTCAGTCCCTTTTCCTCTTTCTCTCCTGCACCCTGAATTTTGCTTTTCTGGAAGTTTATGAATGTCCCAAGCTGATCATGATCTTTTCGGTGCGCCTGAAGGTTCTGAAAATATTTCAGAGGGCAGGATGTTGTCGTCCTCCAGAAAGCCGGTACAGGCCTCTCTCCGTCATCAGCCTCTGGCGGACAGGATACGTCCTCAGACTCTGGAGGACGTGAGCGGTCAGGATCATCTTTTGGGGAAAGAGGGGACATTAAGCCGTATGTTTGAAAGCGGCTCCTTGCCCAGCCTTATTTTGTGGGGCGGGCCGGGATGTGGGAAAACGACCATTGCACGATTGCTTGCCGAACGGGCCGGACTCTATTTTTCCCAAATTTCAGCCGTTTTCTCCAATGTCTCGGAATTGCGGAAAGTTTTTGATGAAGCTGACCGCCGTCAGGAGGCAACAGGAAAAGGTACGCTGCTTTTTGTCGACGAGATTCATCGCTTTAATCGTGCCCAGCAGGACAGTTTCCTGCCTTTCGTGGAGCGGGGAACGGTCGTTCTGGTTGGCGCCACAACGGAGAATCCCTCTTTTTCGTTGAATGCCGCGCTTCTTTCACGCTGTCAGGTTCTGGTCCTGAATCGTCTTGATGCCCAGGCGCTGGAAGAATTGCTGAAACGCGCCGAGCATGAAATGGGGCGTCCTTTGCCACTGACGGGGGAGGCACGAGCCTCTCTTTGCGCCATGGCGGATGGGGATGGACGCTACCTGCTCAATATGACCGAGCAGATTTTTGCCCAGACAGCCAGGCGGCCTGATGAACCACTACTGGATGCGGCGGCGCTGGCGCGTCTGATGACGCGGCGTCCCGTCCTTTATGATCGCGACCGGGAAGAGCATTATAATCTGATCTCGGCCCTGCATAAATCCCTGCGTGGCAGTGACCCTGATGCGGCGCTCTACTGGTTTGCCCGCATGCTTGAAGGGGGGGAGGACCCCCGTTATATCGCGCGCCGTCTGGTGCGCTTTGCCAGCGAGGATGTTGGCGAGGCCGATCCAACGTCACTGCCACTGGCACAGGCAGCGGCCACAGCCTACGAGCGGCTTGGCTCGCCTGAGGGAGAGCTGGCTTTGGCGCAGCTTGTCGTGCATCTTGCTGTAGCCTCGAAATCCAATGCCGTTTACGTGGCCTATAATGAGGCCCGCCGGCTTGCCCGGAAGACAGGCAGCCTGATTCCTCCGGCTCATATCCGTAATGCACCGACAAAATTGATGAAAGATCTTGGTTATGGCAAGGATTACGCCTATGACCATGACGAAGAAGACGCATTCTCAGGTCAGGATTATTTTCCTGACGGGATGGAGCGCGTAACGCTCTATCGCCCGACCAATCGCGGCTTTGAAGAAAGAATACAGAAACGCCTGGATTTCCTGGCTCAGAAACGGGCTGCCCGCCACTCATGACTGTTCAAAATGTTACTGTTACTGAAGATGAATCTGACTTGCGGCTTGATCGCTGGTTTCGTCGTCATTATCCCAATCTGACACAGGGTGCTGTGCAGAAATTGTGCCGCAAGGGGCAGATCCGCGTTGATGGCGGGCGTGTTCAGGCCAATCAGCGTCTTTATCCCGGTCAGAAAATTCGTGTCCCGCCTCTGCCTGATGTAAGCCAGCCAGCGCCACTGCCTCCACCCGATCCAGCCGTGCTTAAACGCCTTGAATCCATGATTCTCTATCAGGATGAGCAGTTGATCGTGCTGAACAAGCCCTCAGGGCTGGCCACGCAGGGTGGCCCCGGGATTGTGGAACATGTTGACCAGATGATCGAGGCTCTTCGTCCGAAAGGAGGCGAGCGCCCTCGTCTGGTGCACAGGCTGGATCGCGACACATCGGGCGTGCTGCTTCTGGCTCGCACGCCGGGAGTGGCTGCCAAGCTGGCGGCCTCTTTCCGCACGCGGGATGTGGAGAAAACCTATTGGGCTATCGTCGTTGGTCGTCCTGCTCCAGCGGAAGGGATTATCGACCAGCCACTGGCCAAGGTGGGGGCAGGAGGCGCTGCCCTGATCGTGCCCGCCCAGCGCGGGGATGAAGATGCGGTTTCTGCCAAAAGCGCCTATGAAGTGCTGGATAGTGCCGGACGGAAATTCAGCTGGCTGGCACTCTCGCCGTTGACAGGACGGACCCATCAGCTTCGCGTCCATTGCGAGAGTCTGAAAACGCCGATTGTGGGTGACCCTCGCTATGGAGGGAAAATGGCTCATCCAGATGGTTTCCCGGACAGGTTGCATCTTCATGCAAGACAGCTGGAGTTTCCTCATCCGGCGGGAGGAACATTGCAGGTTACGGCTCCTTTGCCTTCTCATATGGTAGAGACATTCCGGGCGTTGGGTTTTGAAGCAGGGGCAACGGCATCTCCCAAAAGAGTGCGCTGAGACAAGGAGAAGGGTGGAGTCTTATGAAAAAGATACTTGGTAGTCTGCTTGCCGTTTTGCTTCTTTTTATAGCAGCAAGCGTTGGTACTCATTTTCTGGTTGATCAGAATGTGATCCGCCAGCAGGTGGTACAAGCCATAAAACAGCAGAGTGATCTTGATCTTGGCATGTCCAAGGCCTCCTTCCAGCTTCTTCCGTGGCCTTCTTTCCATGCTGAGGATCTGACTCTCTCCCGCTCTGGTTGCGAGCCTTTTGCACGTGCCCATACAGCGCATGCTGATATTTCCTTTCTGCCCCTGTTTCACCGTGAAATTGCCCTGAAAGATTTCGCCATAGAGGGCGGACAGGCTTCTTTTTCCCAGAGAGGAGACAGGCACTGTTCAAGCTGGTTCCCTCTGGTGACAGAGACGCAGGATAATGAAACCGCTTCTTCTAAGGACGAGAAGAGTAAGTCTTCAGATCATACGCCTTGGCATGTAAGTTTCGGGGCGCTGGAGATCAGACAAACGCAGCTGGAATGGAATAGTGGCAGCGAGACATCCTATCCCCTTCAGGGCAAGCTTTTTCTGGATCATCTGGCTTTGCGCGATGTGCAGGGAAATAGTCCCCGGCTCGATCTGGACGCCACACAGGACGGGACGCCCGTTTCCCTTAAAGGGCGGCTTGGTCCCCTGAAAGATCTCTTTGTTCCGTCCTCGCGCCCGTGGGTGTTCAGCCTCGGGCTGAGCGTGGGCGATAAGAACAGAAATAATCAGGTCACTTTTGAAGGCGTTATCGGTGATCTTTCTCATGGGGGGAAAGCCAGCCTGACCTTGCAGGGTCACAGCGCTACATTACAGGATTGGAAAATCCTGTTTCCCCAAGCCATTTTACCCGATATTCGGGAGCTGGAAGGGACTATCAGCTTCAAAACCGATAGTACAACTTCGGACGCACCTTTCCATATGTGGGGTTACGGACTGACGCCTACGGCGCTTTCCCTGCATATGGGCAGTATTACCCTTTCTTCCCAGAAAGAGTCTGTAAAGCTTGATGACATTAAACTGACGGCAGAAGGGGCAACACCGGTTCTTCATGCTGAGGGCGTGCTGGAAGCGGCTCCTGCGCCTTGGCATTTCATGGTGTCGCTTGGCACACCCGAGCAGATAGCGTCCGTTCTGGCTGGCGATGAAGAGGCGTCCCTGCCGATTGATATGCAGATTCAGGAAGGGAAAACAGCCCAGAACGTTGCAGCAAAAACCAATGTCCAGTTTCAGGCACAGGGCCAGATAGGTGCAAAAACCAGCCGCCTGACGGTTAAAGGCAATGGCACCCTGTTCCAGATTCCTGAAATGCCTTTCCTGCCAATGGCCTGGAACCAGCTTGCCGCGGGGAAAAAGCTTCAGGATTTCTCCCTTCAGACGACCGTGACTCTAGGGGCTATTGCAGCGCCGAAGAGAATGGATAGTGTGTCTTTTGAGGATATGCAGGTCAAAAGTCAGGCGCTGAATGGCGAGGGTTCAATCGCTTTTTCGCGTCTGACACAGTCCGTGCCGCGTTTTGATGCACATCTTCATTTTGATCATCTTGACGGCAATGAGTTTCTGAACAGCGCCGGGGCGAACGAATCTTCTAAGGTGACGAAACATCATACAGGTCACTCCTCATCCGTTCTGGAGCGTCTTGTGTCCCTTTCAAAAGAGTGGGACGGACTGGCGGATGTGACGTTCGACCAGTTTAAGCTGGGCGATCTGACCTATCATGATCTTGTCGTTTATGGGCTGATGGGTGACGGCAAGCTGATGATTGATCCGCTGACCGCACGTGTTGATGACTATCCCCTTAAAGCCCGTTTTGCCTTTGATCAGACAGCAGAGGTCTCTCATCTCTATTTCACGTCTGAGTCTTTTCTGGTTCCGGTATCCTTGTTATTGAAAACACTGCATCAGCCAGAATTTCTGACAGGCACTATACAGCTGGATGGCAAGCTTGCCCTGCAATGGCGCAAGGATGGCGAGTTCCTGTCCTCTCTGGAAGGACCTCTCGGTTTTTCCATGACCGAAGGGCGGATTGAGAAATCTTTTCTGGCACCTCTGGCGGGACCGGCAGCGTCCTTGCTGAAACTGGGTAAATCCAGTCTGAAATTGCGCTGCATAGCGGGCAAGCTGAACTTTCATAATGGGCAAGCTGAACTGGGCACGATGGCGATGCAAGCCAGGCATTATGCTGTGGAGGGCAAGGGGAAAATTGATCTGAAACAGAAGACGCTGGATCTTCTCGTCCTTCCTCATATTGATCTGGCGGATAATAGTGTCTCGACGCCGCTTCAGGTCACAGGAGCGTGGGATGACCCCCGTCTGACGCCGGCGCGTGATAATCAGGGCTATTTCCAGATGAGCGTAGGCGGTTCTGAACGGGATGCCTGTGCTGATGCGGTCAGGGACGCGCGGGGAGGACATCCCGGTCCGGCTCTCAGTGCGGCTGAAACCCATTCAGACAAGGCAAAAGGGATTCTCAAGGCGTTGGGAATTGGAGGGAAACTCTGATGGCTCATTTACCCAAGCGATTCTGGAAAGACGTAACATTACGGCAGGATGATGAAGGGTTTTACGGTCCAGCCCTTGATGGGCGTTCTGTGAAGCTGACAGGAGGATACATGCTTGCCGTTTCCTCTCGTCCGCTGGCGGAAGCGCTGGTGGAGGAATGGTCAGCTATAGCGCCCGGAGAGACCATCAGCCCGGATAAAATTCCCTTGACCCGTATCGCAGGAAGCCAGATCGAACAGATCGCTCCCTATGAGGAGGAAACGCGCGAAGCCCTTTTTGCGTTCGGTCTGGATGATGCTCTCTGCTATGTCAGCGAAGTGCAGGATCCGGCCATAGCCGCCCTCTTGAAAGAATGGATGAGTGAGAAGGGAAGGGATTTTATCCTCCCTCAAGCGACGGATCTGACGCCTCTTGAGCATAGTGAGGGCTACAGGAAGGCACTGAAGAAACTGATTGCCTCCCAGTCCATAGAGCGCCTGACGGTACTGCGGATTATGGCGCCTTTGCTCAGCAGCTTCTGGTTGCCGCTCGCCATGACAGCCGGCATCCTCACTTTTGAAGAGGCTTTTGCGTTCGGCTTCGCTGATGAATATGCCCAGCTCGAAGAATGGGGCCATGACGACGAAATGGTGACGTCACTGGAACAGAAAAAACATGAGCTTGCGGACGCGATGCGCTACTGGGAGATTGTCCAGTCAGCAGTCTAGTGGGGATTCTTTGCCCGGCAGTTGCCCAATTGTGTCTGGAGCCAGGATTGAACAGGAAAGTGCTTACGCTTCTTCCGGCACCATAATGCTCACAGCCGCTGTAGCGGCGATGCCTTCTTCGCGGCCGGTGAAGCCAAGTTTCTCAGACGTTGTAGCTTTGACGGAAATGCGGGAGACGGCGACTTTCAGCAGGTCAGCCAGCCTTTCACGCATGGCCTGGGCGTGGGGGCCTATTTTGGGGCGTTCGCAAATGATGGTGATATCCGCATTAACCAGAAACCCGCCTTTTTTGCGGATCAAATCGCCTGCATGAATCAGGAAGCGCGCTGAGTCCATGTCACGCCATTTATTGTCACTGGGGGGGAAATGGCGGCCAATATCGCCCTCTGCCAGCGCACCGTAAATAGCATCGCAGAGCGTATGAATCCCGACATCAGCATCAGAGTGACCCGCCAGTCCCTTTTCGTGAGGGATTTCAATGCCACAGATAATCAGCTTGCGGCCTTCGGCGAAGGCATGAACGTCATATCCCAGTCCCACGCGGGGCAGCATAGTGGGGGAAGCGTGATCAAGAGTGCGTTCCAGCCGCATGAGGTCCTCCATAACGGTGAGTTTGATATTATCTTCCGAGCCATGCACGATGGCAACATGGTGGTCTTCAAGTTCCAACAGGGCGGCATCATCGGTTCTGGCGTCACGATGGCGCTGGTGCAGATCGTACAGGAGTGGGAAAGAAAAACCCTGTGGCGTCTGGGCGCGCCATAAATTCTCGCGGGAGACGGTGTCTATAATAAGGCCATCAGAGACTTTTTTCAGCGTGTCGCTGACGGGCACGGCAGGAATAACCCCTTCATGCGTCTCAAGGGCTTTCAGCACGGCCAGAACGACTTTTTCCGGCACGACAGGGCGGGCACCGTCATGGACCAGCACCAGATCAGGCGGTTGCGGCAGCCTGGCGAGAGCTTCCAGCCCCGCGCGCACGCTGTCATGACGTTCGTTACCACCAGCAACGGGAGGGAGAACATCGAGCCCCTCAAGCGCTTCGGCAAGCAGAGGGTCATTTCCTACAGGTTGCACACTATCGACGTAAGGCAACAGGGCAAGGGCAGCACGGCGAATGACAGGCAAACCCTTAAGAAGATGGAACTGCTTGCTGGTCTCGTTCTTGTCGGAAGAACCGGCAGCAAAGCGGCGGCCTTTACCTGCGGCCAGAAGCAGGGCAGCAACAGTTTTACGGGGGGCAGAAGATGTCGCCACGCCAGGAACTCCTCACAATATCCTATTGAATTAGTCTGTTCTGGTGCGGGCTATCAAGACTGAACATGGGGATTGTCACATCAAAATAGTGATCTTCCTCAACAAGGCGTGCATGATAGGCACCGGACATGAAGCCTGAAGGCGTTCGCAGTTCTGCACCGGATGTATATTCAAAATGGGCATGAGGTGCGATAACGGGCAGCTCTCCACCGATTCCGTCACTATAGGCACTGACTTCATTACCGGCACCATCGAAAATGCTCCATGTACGCCCGGTCAGCTGCATGGCTTCTTCGCCGCCATTTTCAATAATGATGTGATAGACCCAGGTGAAGATCTGGTCTTTTACATCTGAAAGTTCTTCAATCCAGATGGGACGGACCGTGACCGTAATGTCACCCGTCCTGGCGGTATAGCTGGGAGACCTGATCAGGGAAGAGGGATCAGCCATTTCAAGTTCATCACCTTCTGCAAATTCCATGATCTGGTCTGACATAGTTATCCTTCATGCGATGACAGGCAGTTCTTTTCACCATGGGTGAGAACCGCCTGTACATCTCGTTCTTTTTGCGCCTTTTAGAAGAGGTCCGGGAAAGCGCTCCCTTTTATGGCTTACAGGGCCAGTGCAGTGTCTGTAGCCTGTTTCAGTTCCTCAATCAAATCAATAGGGTCTTCAAGCCCGACTGAAAGACGGATGACGCCATCATGAATTCCCAGTTCGGCTCGCTCTTCAGGGGAGATCTTTTTGTGAGTCGTCGTGGCTGGATGCGTCGCCAAGCTTCGTGCATCGCCCAGATTATTGGAAATAGCGATGATTGAAAAAGAATTCATGCAGGCAAAGGCGCCTTCCTGCCCATTGACGACCTCAAAGGCGATGAGCGAACCGCCATCACGCATCTGTTTCCGGGCCAGCTCAGCCTGTGGGTGGTCTGGCAAACCGGGATAACGTACGTTCTTGACACCATCCATCGCTTTAAGGGCCTGTGCGACCTGAAGGGCGTTTTGTGCCATGGTTCTGGCGCGCAGATCCAGTGTTTCAAGTCCTTTGAGCATGACCCAGGCATTGAAAGGGGAGAGACTGTTACCTGTATTGCGCACGAAGGGGCGCAGTACATCCGTGATCCATTGCCGGCTCCCCAGTACGGCTCCCCCCAAGGCGCGTCCCTGACCATCCAGATGTTTTGTGCAGGAATAGATGACAACATCAGCCCCCAGAGCAAGCGGTCTTTGACCGACGGGGGTAGCAAAGACATTATCAACCATAAGTACAGCTCCAGCTTTATGGGCGTACCCGGCGATCACGCCGATATCAAGAATATCGAGCATGGGGTTGGAAGGCGTTTCAATCAGCACGGCTTTTGTCGGGATGGAAAGGGCTGCTTTCCAGGCGTTTTCGTCAAGCCCGTCCACCAGAACAGTCTCTACGCCGTAACTGGGCAGGAGGTTGGTCATAAGCCAGTGCGTGGAGCCAAAAAGGGCTTTGGCGGCAACAACACGGTCCCCACTTTTGACCTGACTGAGCAGGGCACAGGAAATGGCTCCCATGCCAGAGGACATGGTCAGGCAGGCTTCAGCGCCTTCCAGCAGACAGAGGCGTTCCTGAAGAGTATCGACGGTTGGGCTGCCATAACGGGCATATTGATAATGTTCAACCGTTCCTTCGAAGGTCGCAGCTGCCTGTTCTGCGCTGTCATAGACGAAGCCGGACGTCAGAAAAATGGCTTCGGATGTTTCCCCGTGAATGGTTCTGTTCGGGGCATTGTGCAAAAGCTGCGTTGCCAGACGCCATTGGGGATTGGTTGCAGGATGTTTGGGAGACGATGAAGATGATGACATAGAACCCTCCATGTGTGTCGTGCTGCCTTGGGGCTGGCACAATGGTCGATGGCGGGCCGTGGAAGTCCTGTTCAGAATGAAGAAACAGGGCCTCTTTAGCGCAGTTTTTTAACCTCGCCGCAAGCCGGCCGCTCAAATCACGAGGGTCATTCTATAAAACAACCTTAGAATAATGCGAGGTGCTGCACGTCGCGTCAAGAGGGAAAGCCGAACTCTTTAAAGTTAAAGAGCCTCCGGGCTCTTGCGTGCAGAAGCGGGAAAGGTTATAAAATCGCTACTCTCGAGCGGATGTAGTTCAATGGTAGAACGGCAGCTTCCCAAGCTGCATACGGGGGTTCGATTCCCCTCATCCGCTCCATATCTCCCTCGCAATGGCTCCTTCTTTCTTATTCAGGCAATGTGTCCTGATAAGCATGGCCGTTCCATATCCATTTGTCGCTTTTATCGACCATCAGGTCGTACATGCCTTTGTGACGGGTGGAGAGGACGCTGATATCGCCATTTACAGCATCCAGAACATTAACCCACTCTTTCCCTTTCCGCAGATAGACAGATGTTGTACAGCCGGAGGAGCCGCAGAGCCGAGGTGATTGTATTTGCACGAATAATCCTTCCGTTCCTTTCCGGGGAGAAAGTGCGGCAGAACCAATCAGAAAAAGCGGGTTATCGTGATGGCGAAGGGAGTCGTCGATAATATCCTGATTCAATGAACGCGCTGCCTGCTCTTCAGGAGAGCCTGGCATGGGTTTGAGAGCAACTGCGGGGGAGGTATGCTTCTGGTGCGGGGACAGTGTTTTGGCCATAAGAGAGGGAGCAGGGATACTGGTTCCTGCCAGAGCCAGCATTGTAATAAAAAATCCAATTCCCATTCTTGATGATAAGTTTTTCACGATAATGTCCTCTACTTTCCCGCTATATTCTGATTATTCGTGCCGTAATGTGACAACCAGCACGTCACGATAAGCTGGTTTCTCGGGATCTTTCGGTTCCACGTTTGTGACGCCGTGATAGACTTTGTGGTCATTGACGATGGCGGTATCAAGTGGTTGCGCCAGAGTGAAGCTTCCCAGAAGGGTCTTCTTGTCCAGTGCATGGATTGTGGTTGTTCCTTCCTTGATATTCTGGCGGTGGATCATGACCACCAGAACGAGGTCAACACCGTCGCGGTGCATGCCCTCTGGCGTGGGTCTGGCGACTTTTCCGGAAGCGGCTTCAATACGGAATTGATGGATCTCGCAATGCCAGGATGTGGGAGGCTTATGGCTTTCTGGCACAAGCCTGTCTGCCAGGAAAGCGCCATCGCGGATAATGGCGAGCAAGGCCGGATGTTCGCCAATGGCTTCTTTGACCGGGCTGAACCAGCGTTCTATACCGCCATTCAGGAGATTATAATCGCGGCTCTGGTAATGGGGCTGATGTGCCTTGCGCGTAATTTCGCTCTTTGTGACAGAATAGGTCGCGTAACGCCGCCGCCGATACCGACCTCCATCGGCCATATAACGGTCGAGTCCAAGGTCATTCCAGCTTTTTGCGAAGCCATCCCAGTCTTTCAGGCCGGCAAGTTTATAAAAAGCTTCAGCCCTGGATGCCGGAAGAAAGGCAAAATCATGTTGTTTCAATTCTTCCAGCGCCGACGCAACATCAGGACTGCGAGAGAGAAGAGACGTCAGACTCATGACACACACCTCCAAGGGGAGCGCCAGTCCATCAAGAGTCGACGAACTCTTCACTAACAGGAAATGGCTCTCTTATTTGGGAGAGTGTGGGGCATCTTTCTCTGAAGATCCAGAGATTAATTCTGGATGGTGGTGACTGAAATGATCGCGTAGGGCAATGCCAGCCGTGTGCATGAGCCCTGTCAGATCAAATTGATGCTGACGGTACAGTCCTTCATGAATGAACTGGGCAAAACTTGCCCCCATGCCACTGCCACCAAAAGCTTTTTTGGAAGGCCACATGCCCCAGGCGTTATAGTTCCCCAAGACGACGACAGCACCGCGATCAACGTAATTGAAAGGCGCAGGGGTTGTCCCATTCATAAGGGCTGGCAGAGCGACATGACCGACATAACGGCCTTCCTGTCGTGCTGCTTGTGCTGTGGGAGCGATGGGATTTGATTCAATCCGGGAACAGTCCCCAACAGCGAAAATTGCGGGGTCTTTTGTGCTTTGAAGCGTCGGTGTGACTACAATCTGCCCACCACGACCCAGATCAAGATCAGAGAACAGGCTGGTCCCTTTTGCCGCTTGGACGCCAGCAGCCCAGATGCGGATCTGTGCTTCAATATGACGACCGTCTTTGAGTTTTATGCCTGTTTCGTCAACAGAGCTGACTGTAGCCTCTGTAAGAACTTCAAAACCGATATCAGTAAATTGCTTTTTGGCTTCTTCAGAAACAGATTCAGGAAAGGCAGGAAGGATGCGAGGCATCGCTTCAATTATGACGGCCTTGAGATATTTTTTACGACCGGCAACGCCAAGTTCTGGAACTGAATCGATAGCTTTGCAAAATTCTGCGGCCAGTTGTACGCCGGTAGCGCCACCGCCAATAATGGCAAGCGTTAGAGGTTTAGCTTCCAGCTGCGCCTGTTTGACAGCTTCACTGAAGACTTCGTTCAGATAATAAGCGTCGTTGATGCTATCAAGAAAAAGGCAATGTTCCTGTACGCCAGGCGTGCCAAAATCATTAATACGTCCACCGATAGAAACTACGAGATAATCATAATCAAGTATGTTGCCCTCTTTGAGGGTCAGTTTTTTATCAGCGCGATTGATCTGGGTCGCGACGCTCTGAATAAAGTCGAAGCCAAATTTCTGAGCCAACTTTGTAAAAGGGAAAACATTTTCAGGAGCATCAATCGTTCCTGCGGCGAATTCGTGTAAGACTGGTTTCCAGATATGAACATCATTTGGATCAACCAGTGTTACTTTAGCGTCTCGTTGTCGCCCCAAGGCGGCAGCGACTTCGAGACCGCCAATACCGCCTCCTAAAACAACAACGCGTTTTTCGGTAGACATAAAATTATCCTTCATTTCCAGACCACGGCGCACACGAGGCGTGCCCGGTATTTACTGAAAAATTACAAGGAAGACCTTAATACATTAGAAAGAGAAGTAAACAACCCAATGAATGGTAATATATTTGTTACATTATATCTAAGGCGTTATTTCCCATAGTTTATGGGAATAATAAAAAAATATTTAAAAACAGAAAACATCAGAAATGAAGCTGAGGATCCCGGCCGCAAATTCATTTGCTTCGTGCAGAGTCTGACTAACTCCGATAAGAGCCATTTATGTCGATATAGCCATGCGTCAGGTCACAGCTCCAAAGATGAGCACTGCCTTTTCCCATATCAAGATCGACCGTAATGACGATTTCCTGGCCTTTCATATAAGCGGTTACGGCCTCATTATCAAAGTCGGGAGCGACTGTACCCTGTCGGGCGACCCAATAATCACCAATGGCAATTGAGAGACGGTCTCTGTCAGCGGGTGCACCGCTTTTCCCTACGGCCATGACCACACGTCCCCAATTTGCATCTTCTCCGGCAATAGCCGTTTTGACGAGGGGCGAATCAGCGATAGCGCGTGCAATGCGTCGTGCAGAGTCGTCATCATGGGCGTTTGTGACGACAACTTTTATGAGTTTTGTTGCACCTTCTCCATCACGGATGACTTTCAGGGCCAGCTCAAGCATGAGCTCATCCAGTGCCCGCCTGAAGGCGGAAAGCTTTGCGTCATAGGCATCTGTAATGTCAGGATTTTCAGCTTGGCCGGTGGCGAAAAGCATGACCATATCAGACGTTGACGTATCAGAATCAACCGTTATGGCGTTAAAACTGTCCCCTACACCTTTGCTCAGGAGCGCTTGAAGAACGGACTGCGGAAGTGTGGCGTCGGTGACGATATAGGCGAGCATGGTCGCCATATCCGGGGCAATCATGCCCGACCCTTTGGCAATACCTTGAATCCTCACGCTGACGTCGCCAATCATGACATCCCGTCGGGCTGCCTTGGGGAAGGTGTCCGTTGTCATGATAGCCCGGGCAGCCTCTTTCCAGCCGTCATCATGAAGCGAGGGGATCAGCTTCGGCAGGGCGTTAATGATTTTTTGATAAGGGAGGATCTCGCCGATCACCCCGGTAGAGGCAACGAAAACTTCTTCGGGTTCACAGCCTAACTGTTCCGCAAGGGATGTTACGCAATGATGTACGGCATCGTCGCCAGCCTTGCCGGTAAAGACGTTGGCGTTGCCGGAATTGACGAGTAGCGCCCGTGCTGAAGGTGAGTGAGACAGGGCCTTCTGACACCATGGGATCGGTGCTCCAGGGCAGCGATTGCGCGTAAAGACGCCCGCAGCCACTGTTGAAGGTGCGAAGACCATCAACATGAGATCTGTGCGTTCTTTATAGCGGATTCCGGCGGCGACACTTCCCAGTGAGACCCCCTTGACCGTACCAAGCTCAGGGAGAGGGAGGGCAAGAGGGGAAACTGCGTGTGCTGCCGCCATGATTGAAGGTCCTGTCTTTAGTTTAAGTGCGAAGAAGCTTTATTTTGCTTTGGCGGGAGCGTCGGGCAAAGGCTTGCCGTTCTCGTCATAGCGGACGATCTTGACGCTCTTTTCGGCGGCATGAACGACTTTGCCAATTTCTTCTTTCAGCATTTCCTGACGGATCTGGCCCTGGACTTCCTCATATTTGGGTACAGGAGCTGTACGTGTGCCGAGAACCTGAATAACGTGCCAGCCATAGACTGTGTGGATCGGTGTCTTGGTATAGGTGTTGGGCTTCGTGGCGAAAGCGGCCTTTGAGAACTCAGCGATCATGTCACCGCGTTTGAACCATCCGAGATCGCCGCCATTATTTTTGGCCGTTGCGGTATCAGATGAGTTGTCGGCGGCGAGTTTGCCGAAATCTGCACCCTTGTCAAGCTGGGCAATCAGCTCTTTCGCACGTGCTTCCGAATCAACCAGAATATGGCGGGCGTGAACTTCTTCTTCCGGCTTTTTGTTGCCATAATGCGTGTCGTAATACGCCTTCATGGACGCTTCCGTGATTTTGGGAGCAACCTGCTGCTTGATGTAAGCATTCATGAGGGCGGCCTCCGAAGCCTGCTTCATGGCAGCTTTGACTTCCGGGTCATTCTCGATCTTCGCTTTCTGAGCGGCGACTTCGATGGCTTTCTGGCTGATCAGTTGACCAAGGACCAGTGGGACGATCTTTTCGCGAGGTACGCTCATGACAGCGGGAGGAAGCTGTGACATAGCGTCCTGCATGTCCCCAACCGTGATTTTCTGTCCGTCAACTGTCGCGATGACTGTTTCCGGTGAAGCGGGTTTGGAAGCGCTTTCTGTTGCTTCAGCTTTTTTTTCAGGTGCGGCGAAGGCAGGCAACGCTCCCACTGTGGCAAGAGAGAGTCCACCGATCAGAGTCGTGCAGGCGAGAAGAAGGCGGTTGGTCCGCATGATAAACCTCAATATGAATTAAATATTCTGCGCCGACCATGACAAAGGCTGAGCCTTACTGCAAGGGGGAGTGGGTGCGAAACTGTGCAAAATCCTTTCGTGGATAGATAAGAAAATGGTCGATTTTCTAAAACATCTTTAGGAGAAAAGCGCATTAGATCGGGAGTTTTATGAGAATTTGCTCAAGAAAAATATCACTTATTGAGGAAAGTTTAAGCTTTTGTAATGAACGGAACAGTCAGAAAAATCCCGAGGTCTTTTTTGCCTGTGCAATCAGATATGCGGTCATTATCCTCGGGTATAGCCCGACTGCCAGAGAAGGATGAATATGGCACAGGGAGCGTGACAAAATGCTGTAATGGCCCTAGGTAAGGAAGTGTACGGAGGAAAGGTCTTCGTTTTTGGCCTGTCCTGGACTAAACTTATGGTCCATTTTAAATTGAATGAAGTCATTTTTCAGGGTTTCATATGATCGCACGTCTTGCCCGCGCCATTTTCGGTTCCGCTAATGATCGTTATCTGAAACGTTATCAGAAGCGTGTACCCGAGATTAATGCCCTGGAGCCGGCAATACAGCCTCTGAGCGATGAGGAGCTGCGACACAAGACGATTGAGTTTCGTGAACGCCTTGCCAAGGGTGAAACGCTTGATGATCTTCTTGTCGAAGCCTTTGCTGTCTGTCGTGAAGCTTCACGACGTGTGCTGGGCATGCGCCATTTTGACGTGCAGCTTATTGGCGGGATGGTCCTGCATGATGGCCGTATTGCCGAAATGCGCACAGGTGAGGGGAAGACGCTTGTCGCGACATTGCCTGTCTATCTGAACGCCTTGACCGGCAAGGGCGTGCATGTCGTTACAGTCAATGACTATCTGGCCAAGCGCGATGCCGAGGAAATGTCCCAACTCTACGGTTTTCTGGGACTGAGCACAGGGGTGATTATCCCCGACATGCCTGACGAAGCCCGTCGGGAGGCTTATTATTGCGATATTACCTATGGTACCAATAACGAATTCGGCTTCGATTATCTCCGCGATAATATGAAATATTCCCTTGGGGAAATGGTGCAGCGTGATTTTAATTACGCCATCGTCGATGAGGTCGACAGCATCTTGATTGATGAAGCCAGAACGCCGCTCATTATTTCAGGGCCGGCAGAAGACAGTTCCGATCTGTATCGCCAGGTGGACGCAGTCATTCTCCGGCTGGTCGAGGAGCCAGCAACCTACGACAAGGATGAGAAACACCGTACGGTCACATTGACAGAATATGGCTCTGACAAGGTTGAGGAGCTTCTGCGTGAGGCGGGGGTCTTGCAGGATGGCGGCCTTTATGACGTGCAGAATGTGGCGATCGTCCACCATGTCCAGCAGTCACTGCGCGCACATACGCTTTTTGCTCGCGACGTTGATTATATCGTTCGTGATGGCAAGCTCATCCTGATTGATGAATTTACGGGTCGCATGATGGACGGGCGCCGTTATTCGGACGGGTTGCATCAGGCCCTTGAGGCCAAGGAACATGTGGAAATCCAGCAGGAAAATCAGACGCTGGCTTCCATTACGTTCCAGAATTATTTCAGGCTTTATCCCAAGCTTTCCGGTATGACCGGCACGGCCATGACCGAGGCTGACGAATTTGCCGAGATTTACAAGCTGGACGTGGTGGAAATTCCCACCAATTTGCCTGTCAAACGCAAGGACGGGGATGATGAGGTCTATCTGACCGCCAATGAAAAATATAAGGCGGTAGCGGAACTGATCAAACAGGTTCATACGACCGGTCAGCCTGTCCTGGTGGGTACGACTTCCATTGAGAAAAGCGAAGTCCTTTCGGAAATCCTCGCAAAGGCAGGGATACCCCATAGCGTTCTCAATGCCCGTCACCACGAAAAAGAGGCGACGATTGTCGCTCAGGCTGGTGCTCCAGGGGCTATTACCATCGCAACGAACATGGCGGGTCGCGGAACGGATATCAAACTTGGCGGCAATGTCGACATGCTGATCAAACAGCAGACAGCCGGGGTTGAGGATCAGGAGCAGCATCATCAGATCGCTGAGAAGATTCGCGCCAACGTTGCTGAGAACCGTAAAATCGTCGAGCAGGCGGGCGGGTTGTTTGTCATCGGGACCGAGCGTCATGAAAGCCGTCGCGTTGATAATCAGTTGCGGGGCCGTTCGGGGCGGCAGGGAGATCCCGGGAATTCGCGGTTCTTCCTCTCTCTTGAAGATGATCTGATCCGTATCTTCGGCACACATCGCATGGGCGGTATGATGCAGAAGCTCGGATTGAAAGAGGGTGAGGCCATCATCCATCCCTGGCTTAATCGTGCGCTGGAAAAAGCGCAGAAAAAAGTCGAGGCTCGCAATTTCGACATGCGGAAAAACACGCTGAAATATGACGATGTCATGAATGATCAGCGCCGCGAAGTTTATGCGCAGCGCCGCGAATATATGTCGTCTGATGACGTGTCTCCGGTTATCAAGGATTTGCGCCAGCAGGTTATTGAAGAGTTGGTCGAGGCACATATTCCTGAAAAATCATTTCCCGAAGCATGGGATATGGCTGGACTTCACAAGGAGCTTGAGCGCGTTTTTGGTCTTGATCTTCCTGTCGAGGACTGGGCGAAGGAAGATGGCATTGATGAAGAGCATGTGATGGAGCGCATTGAGGCTGAGGCTGTCAGAGCGCATGCAGCGCGGGCCAGCGCTATGGGACCCGACATGATGCGTCTGGTGGAAAAGCATATATTGCTCACTTCCTTTGACAGTGCCTGGAAAGAGCATTTGCATGCGCTTGATCAGTTGCGTCAGGGCATAGGGCTGCGTGCTTATGGTCAGCGTGACCCGCTGAATGAATATAAGCATGAAGCCTTCCAGATGTTTACGCGCATGCTTTCCGAAATGCGCATGAGAACGATCCAGACGCTGTCGCATATTCAGACAATGTCCGAAGCACCGGAGCCTCCTCCTCCGCCGCAGGTTCATTATGAGGCGGTCCCGGAAAGCGAGGATGACATCATTGATGCCGAGACACTGGCTTTGTGGAACAGCCGGACACCGCGTAATGCGCCTTGTCCCTGCGGCTCGGGCATGAAATTCAAGCATTGTCACGGCAAAATCGTTTACCAGTAAGTATAATACTATCATTTCAGGGCTGAAGAGGATCCAATGGCAGGCCATTCACAATTTAAAAACATCATGCATCGCAAGGGCGCACAGGATGCCCGTCGCGCCAAACAGTTTGGCAAGGTTATTCGTGAAATTACGGTAGCTACACGTTCCGGACTACCTGACCCTACCATGAATCCTCGTCTGCGTGCCGCAATTATTGCGGCGCGCGAAGTCAATATGCCCAAGGATACGGTCGAGCGTGCCATTCGCAAGGCTTCCGGTGCTGGTGGCGGGGATGATTACGAAGAAGTCCGTTATGAAGGTTATGGTCCGGCCGGCGTCGCTATTATTGTCGAAGGACTGACTGATAACCGCAACCGTACGGCTTCCGAAGTCAGGGCGGCCTTTTCCAAACATGGCGGTTCGCTGGGTGAAAGCAATTCCGTTTCCTTCATGTTCCAGCATATTGGCGTCGTGACCTATCCGCTGGAAGCAGCCAGTGAGGAGGAAATGCTTGAGGCTGCCATTGAAGCGGGAGCGGATAATGTGGAGGTTGTGGACGGCCTTCACGAGATCACCAGTTCCATGGAGGCGCATATTGCCGTGCGTGATGCGCTGGAAAAGCGTTTTGGAGAAGCTCGCTCGGCCAAGCTGGACTGGCGTCCTGAGACGACTGTACCTCTGGATGAGGAAAAAGCCCGTTCTGTCCTGAAACTGATTGATATCCTTGATGAGAATGATGACGTTCAGGCTGTCTACGCCAATTTTGATCTTCCTGATGACGTGGCGGAGGCTCTGAGCGCTTGACGCGTCTGATCGGGCTTGACCCCGGACTGCGTTTTATGGGCTGGGGCGTGATTGAGGCGGAAGGCAACAGATTGAGTCATATTGCCGATGGAGTTCTGGCAACTGACAGTGCCGAGTCGGTGCCGCAGCGTCTCTGTGTCCTTCATGATGGCCTGAAAGAGCTGATAGAGCGTTTCGCCCCGGCAGAAGCGGCGATAGAGGAAACTTACGTGAATCGTAACGGAGCCTCCACCCTGAAGCTGGGTTATGCGCGTGGCGTTGCCCTGCTTGTGCCCGCCCTTTTGGGCGTAAGCGTAAGCGAATATGGTGCCAAATCGGTCAAGCGTTCTATTGTGGGTACTGGTGCTGCCACCAAGGAGCAGGTTACGATGATGGTGAAGCGTCTTTTGCCCGGCGCGGTCATTAAACGTGCCGATGCGTCTGACGCTCTTGCCGTGGCCATCTGTCATGCCCATTTCCGGGCAACGGCATGCCACGTGGCGCAGGGCATCGTCATGGCGGGGGGAAGAGGGATATGATCGGTCAGTTGACGGGTTTCGTCGGGCAGGTTGAATCAGATCGCTGTCTGGTGGATGTCAATGGCGTGGGTTATGTCGTTTTTGCTTCGACCCAGACTTTAAGTCAGCTTCCCAAACCTCCGGAAATAGCGCGCGTGCTGATTGAAACTGTCGTACGCGAGGATGCTATTCAGCTTTATGGTTTTGCTGAGTCTGAAGAGCGTGAGTGGTTCCGGCTTCTGACGACGGTTCAGGGTGTCGGTTCGCGTGTGGCTCTGGCCATATTGTCAGTCAGTCAGCCTATGGCGTTGCTTCAGGCAGTCAATGCTGGTGACAAACAGGTTTTTACGCAGGCCTCTGGTGTGGGGCCGCGTCTGGCAACGCGTCTTCTGACAGAATTAAAGCCGAAAGTGGCCAAAATGCCAGGTCTCTCTCATGTTATGCAGGCTCCCGTGGTCGAAATGGCACCAGGGGCGAGTCTGGAAGCTGACGCTCTTATGGCACTTGAGGGGCTTGGATTCCGGCGCGCTGAAATATGGCCTGTTGTCAGTCGTCTGATTCAGGAAAATGAGGCTATTGAGCTTGATCAGATCATTCGCCTGGCTCTCAGGGAACTGGCACGGTCATGAAGGAAGAATGGGAAATAGAGCCCGACCATATGAGTGGTCGTGCCCCTGAGACCGATGCTGCAAAACATCCTGAGGATGGTGCCGAGACGAGTCTGCGTCCCCAGACATTGGCGGATTTTACCGGGCAGAAAGCCAGCCGTGAAAATCTGGCCATTTTTATCAAGGCGGCCAAGGCGCGGGGAGAGGCTCTGGATCATGTTCTCCTCCACGGCCCTCCCGGATTGGGTAAGACAACTCTGGCGCAGATTATTGCCCATGAGCTTGGGGTAGGGTTTCGAGCGACATCAGGGCCCGTCATTCAAAGGGCGGGTGATCTTGCGGCGATCCTGACCAATCTTCAGCCGCGTGATGTTCTGTTTATCGACGAGATTCACCGCCTCCAGCCTGCGATTGAGGAAATTCTCTATCCCGCAATGGAAGATTTTCAGCTTGATCTGGTGATTGGTGAGGGGCCGGCTGCGCGTTCTGTGCGTATTGATCTCGCGCCTTTCACGCTGGTGGCGGCAACGACGCGTGCAGGACTTCTGGCAACGCCCTTGCGTGATCGTTTTGGTATTCCCCTGAGGCTGGTTTTTTATACGCCTGAGGAATTATGCCAGATTGTTTCCCGGGGAGCGGGCAAGCTTGGCATGAATCTGACCTCTGAAGGTGCAGAAGAAATTGCCCGTCGCTCGCGGGGAACGCCACGTATTGCGGGCAGGCTCTTGCGTCGGGTGAGGGATTTTGCCCTCGTCTCGAAAAAATCCGAGATTGATCGGGAGACTGCTGATCTTGCCCTTTCAAGGCTGGAGGTGGATCGGTACGGTCTTGACGCGATGGATCGGCGCTATTTGCGGCGTATCGCCGAGCATCATCATGGCGGCCCTGTCGGTGTGGAAACGCTGGCAGCGGCCTTGGCTGAAGCCCGTGATACGCTGGAAGACGTGATTGAGCCTTACCTGATTCAGGAAGGCCTGATTCTCCGTACCTCGCGCGGGCGTATGCTGGGCGAGCCGGGGTGGCGTTATCTTGGTCTCAAACCACCGACCGATACGCCGACGCTATTTTAGCCTTGTCTTGTTTCGGGAGGTTCTCATGGCTCATCGCATTTCCTTTCGCGTTTATTATGAAGACACAGATGCAGGCGGAATTGTCTATCATGCGCGCTATCTGGGCTTTGCAGAGCGTGCCCGGGCCGAGGCGTTGAGAGAGCTGGGTATGGCTGTCGGAGAGCTTGCGGGGAAAGAAAATCTGTGCTTCGTTGTGGCTAACCTGTCCATATCTTATAAAAGTCCTGCCCGACTTGATGATGTGCTGGAAGTCGAGACGCGTTTGGTGAAAATGGGGAATGTCAGACTGATCCTGCAACAGGAAATCCATACGTTGGAAGAAGGGGTGAGGCGTCTTAATGCCGTCCTGACCGTGGAACTGGCAACGATGACGCTCACGCCCTTCAGGCCGACGGCCTTGCCGCAGCAGTACAGGGAGCGGATGGAAGCGCTCAAATCTGAACAGGCACATTCTGTTTTGTGAAAGAGAATGCTGACAGTTTCTGAACGAAGAGTAATAAAAAAATCCCTTCCCCCTTTCGTCTATTGCTGTCATGTATAGGCGGCGAGGATTGGGCTATAAGATCCTTGTATCTTAGAGTCTGTCACCTGAATTAGCAGGAAAAGTCGGGAGAACACGAAAAGTGGACCAAGCGGTGAGTTCAGCAGCCCTCGGCGCTGTCAGTGCGGCAGGGTTATCGCCGGTGCAATTATTCTTACATGCTTCCATCGTGGTCAAACTGGTCATGGTTGGCTTGCTGGCCTGTAGCGTTTTTGTCTGGGCGGTGATTGTTGAGAAAATTCTTCTGGTCCGCCGGATCAATCGGGAGGCCTCGGCCTTTGAGGACCGGTTCTGGGCTGGTGGTTCTCTTGATGATCTTTATGAGAGCGAAGGAGCGCGCCCGGTTCATCCTATGGCTGCTGTGTTCGGAGCCGCCATGGGAGAATGGCGCCGTTCCTCGCGTATTGAGAATATTGACATGGTGCGCGGTGGTACGCAGAACCGTATTGACCGTGCAATTAATATTACGATTTCCCGTGAGAATGATCGTCTGTCGCGTTATGTGACGACACTGGCAACGATTGGCCCTGTCGCACCGTTTGTCGGGCTTTTTGGAACGGTTTGGGGCATCATGCACGCTTTTGGCTCCATCGCGGCCATGCATAATACCAACCTCTCCGTCGTGGCTCCTGGTATTTCCGAGGCTCTTTTCGCAACAGCCATTGGTCTTCTGACAGCCATTCCTGCTTATGTGGCTTATAATATGATCAGCCGCGCCCTTGATAATTTCTCTGACCGGATGGAAGGGTTTGGTATTGAGTTTGCGGCCATTCTTTCCCGTCAGTCTGAAGAACGCAAAGTCGGAAGAGGCTAGACATTATGGCAATGTCAGGAGGGGGGCCTGTTTCAGGGCGTCGCCGGCACAGACCGGCGGCAGAGATCAATGTGACGCCTCTGGTCGATGTCATGCTCGTGTTGCTCATCATTTTCATGGTGACCGCGCCGATGATGACAAGCGGCGTCAATGTTGACTTGCCCAAAACCAGCGCCAGCCCGGTCAATACAGACAGCAAGCCCATAACAGTTTCCCTGCGGAGTGATGGCAGTCTCTTTTTGGGAGATGATCCCGTCACGTCAGAAGAGTTGATCACGCGTTTGAAACAGGCTGCGGATAATGATTCATCGCGGCGTATTTTCGTGCGGGCTGATGCAAAGATTGACTATGGGCAGGTCATGCGCGTGATGGGGCAGATCACGACGGGCGGATTCAGCCATGTCGCGCTTCTGGCTCAGCAACCTCAGACGGGTCCCTGAGGAAGGGATTGGAAGGTCGCATCGTGCAGCCCGGATTGCCGTTTGATGACGAGGATATTGATCCCAGATCTTTCGATGAGCTTGAAGAGCCGTCAGAAAGGCGGCTGAGCATTGTCGGGGCGGTAACGTCCATTATGGGACATGCCGGTATTATCGTAGCCCTTTTATGGAATCATGTAGCCCCTCTGCCAGAGCCACCTCCGCCGGAACCTGTTGAAATGGTGTTTGACACTGAAGGTTCGGCAGCACCTCCCCACAAATCGTCTCATAAAGCTCAAATTCCGGCTCCTTATTCAGAGACAGAAAGTGATGAGGCGCCTTCACCCGAGCAACCTAAAGAAGGCCCTCATGAGCCGCCTCCACCGACGGCTCCGCCTCCGCCTCCTGCGACGTCTGCACCTGATCCTTCCAAGAGTGTTGCGAAGACTGAATTGCAGCAGAAATCAGATCTCCATGAAAAAGGCGAGATCAGTGCCGAGACCAGGAAACAGCCTCAGCCCGATAAAAAACAGGCTGATCTGAAAGCGCCGCCCGTTCCTGTGGTCAAACCGGCAAAGACCCCGCAGGAATCGAAAACGCATCAACCCAATGAGGCGAAAAAGACCCAGTCAGACAGTCATTCCCTTCTGGCCACGCTGGACAGTTTCCGCACAGAGCAGAAACAGACCCGGCCGCCACAGGCAAAGGCTAATCCTTCACGAGGAGGATCGCCAAAAGGTGGAGGCGATCCTGATGGTGACACAAAGTCTCTTAATATGGGCGAACAGAAAGCCATTGGTGCGTCTGTGAGGCGGTGTTATCAGGAAGATACGGCGGCTAAAAATTATGCAAGTTTTGTGGCGCGCATGATTGTCACGGTTGATTCCACAGGCGAGGCGAGGATTGCCGAGTTTGCACCCGATACGGCTGCCCGCATGGCCTCTGATCCCACTTATCGTGTGTTGGCCGAGCGGGCGAGAGCTGCCGTACTGAGCCCGACATGCGCGCATTTGCCTGTTCCTGGCCGCCTGTTGGGGCAAACCAGGCAGTTCCGTTTTGTTTTCAGACCCTAATCTCTCAAATGTGAGGTATCCGCATATGTCCTTTTTTACTGATGATGAAGCTGAAAGCCTGAAAAAGCATTTGACGCGACGTTCCATTCTTACAGGAGCGGGGCAGGGGGCCTTGGCCATTGGTGGTATCATGGCGATGCCCCTTTCAGCTTATGCTGCGCGGCGTGGCGCTGCGTCTTCGGCCGATGGTGCGGCCGAGATTACGGTTGATCAGGCCCATCAGGCACCTATTCCCATTGTCATCCCTGATTTTGGGGCTGGAATGGGGACGCGTATTTCAGAGGTGATTTCTGCCGATTTGAGCAGCACGGGTCTTTTCCAGGTTATGCCCGGCCAGGTGCCAGCAGGCGCCCAGCCGGATTTCAGTGCCCTTAAGGCGAGCGGTGCCAGGGCTGCTGTAGCTGGTTCCACCACCGGGACAGACAGTGTCCGCGTGGAAATGAGATTATGGGACGTTCTTGCTGGCCAGCAGCTTCAGGGGACGGCCTATACGGCCTCTGAATCCAATTGGCGGCGTGTGGCGCATATTATTGCTGATGTGATCTATCAGCGTCTTCTGGGTGAACAGGGTTATTTTGACACGCGTATTGCCTATGTTGCGCGGACAGGCCCTCGCCGTCATCAGGAAACGCGTCTTGCGATCATGGATCAGGACGGGGCCAATTCCCATATCCTGACCAGTGGCCAGTGGTTAACACTTGAACCACGTTTCAGTCCGATCAGCCAGCAGATTGCGTTCCTGTCCTATTTCCAGAATCGTCCCCGCGTTTATATCTATGACCTTAATTCGGGACAGCAGACGATTTTGGGAACCTTTAACGGTATTTCCTTTGCTCCCCGTTTTTCGCCAGATGGGTCAGGTGTGATCATGTCGGTCACGACCCAGAATGGTGGGGCCGATATCTACCGTGTTGATACGGCAACGCAGTCCCGTATCCGTCTGACAAATAGTGGCGGTGTTATTGATACCAGCCCATGCTTCAGTCCTGATGGTCAGCAAATCGTGTTCAATTCCGATCGTGCCGGTAGTCCGCAACTCTATATTATGAGTGCAACGGGGGGAAATGTCCGGCGTATTTCTTATGGCAAGGGGCATTATGGCTCGCCTGTATGGTCGCCCAGAGGTGATATTATCGCTTTTACAAGACTGAATCATGGTGGATTCTCTCTGGGTATCATGAACCCTGATGGTACAGGCGAGCGCATCCTGACAGAAGGCTTTACTGTAGAAAGCCCCAGTTTTGCGCCTAATGGCCGGGCGATCACCTTCTGCCGCCAGACGGCTTCCAGCTCAGGTGGTGTCGGGTTTACGTCGACTGTCGCGGTTATTGACGTGGCTGGATTTAATGAACATGTCATCCCCACTTCGACAGGAGCGTCTGATCCGGCATGGTCACCTTTCCGTCACTAAGGAATAGTTTCCTGATTTGTGTACAACACAATACTTGACAGTCTTTCAAATAAGGGATTAGCTTCGGTAAAAGGAGCTTCCCTTATTCAAGTTAAGGGGGCCTTTTCATTTGACTCGCTTCAGAGTCTACCTAAGGTTAGAAACATGAAATTCAAGGCGTTTGGTATATTAGGTTTAACCCTTGCTCTGGCAGCTTGCGGCAGTTCTTCTGACCAGAAAGCCAGCGTGGGGGAAGGGGTATCTCAGCAGAGTGGTCCCGTACCCGGCAGTGAAGCTGATCTCGTTGCCAGTGCTGGCGACCGTATCTTCTTCGCACTGGCTCAGAACAAGCTGAGCTCCGAAGCACGCGCAACGCTGGACAAGCAGATTGCATGGCTTCAGCGTTATCCTCAGGTCAATATCCTCATTGCAGGTAACTGCGATGACCGTGGCACAGAGGAATATAACATCGCTCTTGGCCAGCGTCGTTCCAACGCAGCCCGCGATTATCTGCTGGCTCATGGTATCAGCGCCAACCGCATCAGCACTATCTCCTACGGCAAGGATCGTCCTACCGTTGATGGTGACAATGAGGAAGCCTGGGCACAGAACCGTAACGCGATTACGTCTGTCCGCTAAAAGGGCTGTTGAAAGATCCGGGCTATTGAGCCTTTCGGGATCTTTTTGCCAAAAGGCCAGTCAGGAGGGGTCTCTCTCCTGAATGGCCTTTTTCACGATGATGCTACCTGTTTATATTAGAGGAAAAAGAGGTTTAACAATGGCGCGCTCTGCCCTGCTGGGAGGCCTGAAAAGGTCTTTGTCTCCAAGGTCTTTTACTTTGGCTTGTGTCGTGTCGTCTTTTTCCATTCTGGCGGCGCATGGTGCGAACCTGTCGCGGGAAGATATTTTAAGGCAACATCAACAGTTGGAACGTCAGCATGATGATCCGGGTGTGTCTTCTGACCAGCAGGATGGGTTGGCACCTCCATTGGCACCGTCTTCTTCTGATTCGGGTTCCTCTGACAATTCCTCGGCTGGCGATTCTGATGATAGTGGCTCCGCTGGCGGGAGTGTGGCTGCGGGGTCCTCAGGGTCTCTGACAGCGCGCCTTTTGCAGCGTGTGAACAGTCTGGAATCTCAGGTGCGTGAAATGCGCGGCGAGCTGGACCAGTTGACCAATCAGATGCAGCAAAGTCAGGCCGACATGGCCAAGCAAATTGGTGATATGCAGTTTGCCCAGCAAAATCATGGTTCCGCACATGCGGCTGGTGCGGCTTCTCCGGGTGCTCTTGCCTCATCAGCTTCTGCTGCAGAGGATTCATCACCCAAGCCTTCTGTGACGCCTGTCAAATCAGGGCAGGAAGCCTTAAAGGCGAAGCGTTATGGGGATGCCGAATATTATGCACGGGCGGCTCTGAAAGCGGGTAAAAGCAAGCCTGTCAAGGTAGAGGCTAATTTCCTTCTCGCGCAGGCTATGGCAGGGCAGAAAAATTACCGTCAGTCTGCCGTCTCTTATTTTGATGCTTATCGCACGGATCCTTCGTCTTCCCGTGCGCCAGAGGCTTTATTGGGGGTGGCTGCTTCCATGATCTCCTTGCAGAACAAGCCTGCGGCATGCGAGGCTCTTAATAAGCTCAATTCTGAATTTCCTGACGCCAATGCGCGTGTAAAATCCAGTGCCAAGGTTTTTCGTGCCCGCGCAGCCTGTCACTAAGGAAGAGTTTGCCTGCCTGATGGCAGGGTTGGGGCCTTTCGGCCCAGATGACGTTAAATCTCCCATCGCCTTGGCTGTATCAGGCGGGGGAGATTCCATGGCACTGGCTTTTCTGGCCAGGAGCTGGCGCGTTCATATTATCGCCCTGATTGTCGATCACGGGTTACGCCCTGAATCCCGTCAGGAAGCCGAGCTGACGGCGCAGAGATTGTCACAGATGGGTGTGCCTTTCCAGATTTTGACTCTCGAGCAGTTAAAGTCGGGCGGTTTGCAGGAACAGGCGCGTAATGCCCGTTTTTCGGTCCTGGAACGTGCCTGTTTCGAAAAGGGCGCATCTATCCTGATGCTGGCCCATCATCAGGCTGATCAGGAAGAAACCCTTCAGATGCGTGTTGAGAAAAAAAGCGGATTGGAGGGGATGTTGGGTATGGCGCCGCGTTCCAGCCATGCGTGTCTGACCTTGTTACGCCCTTTCCTGTCCTTGCGACCGGAGCGTCTGAAAGCGACCTTGCGTACGGCAGGCATCGCCTGGTGTGAGGATCCATCCAATCAGAATCGTCGTTTCAGACGTGTGCAAGTAAGGCAGGATCTGACAGAAAAAGAGCGTAAATTCCTGCGTGGTGAGCAGGAACGCGCTGTGCGGCATGTTCAGGAAATGGAAGCGCGTCTTCCTGTTCTCATGGCAGAAAAGATTAGAGAGCAGCCTGAAGGCTGGACGATATTATCTCCTGATGTCCTGACGGAGAGCGAACCGGAAATGGCAGATTTCTTCCTGGGGCGCCTGATCCGCAGGATTGGGGGGTGCCCTTATCTCCCGTCACCCGAAGCGCTTTCCCGGCTAAGACGTAAAGGAGAGGGGAGTTTGGGGGGGGCGGTACTGAAAAAGCGTCTTGTTCAGGGGAAAATAAAAGATCTGATTCTTTATCGGGAATGTCGTGATCTGTCTTTGTCTGTTCCTGCCATAAAGGGACGGTTATGGGATCGCCGCTGGCTTTATGCCGGCCCAGAGAAAGTCGATTGTCAGATTGCAGCCTTGTCAGGGAAAGCTGGCGAAGTAAGGGAAGAGAGAAGCGTGCCTGTTTCTGTCCTGCAAACAGTTCCAGCATTATGGCGTGAAGGGCAGCTTGTTGCGGTGGCGGATTGTGTCAGAGGGCTGTCTCTTGATCTGCCGCGCGTTTCATTTTCCTGGCAGGGCGGTATGAAAATGGTCGGGGCCAAGCAGTTTTATTAAAAATTGAGACAGATTGCGTTGTTTTAAGCTTGCAGGGGCTAGGAAAGCCTTCATAAAGTTCTATCTTTAAAAAATGAAATCAGATAGTGCGAATTTTCGGACTCTGCCTTGTTACAGTCTCGTCCTGAGTGAGGATACAGAATCAAGATGAATAATATTGGTCGTAACGTTGTGATCTGGGTTATCGTCATTATGGCGGCTATCGTCATATTGACGGCTTTTCAGCCCGGTTCCAGCCGTCAGGCTGTACAGCAACTTGCTTATTCTGACTTTATTCATGATGTGGAGCAACATCAGGTCCGTTCGGTCGTGATACGGGACCAGAATATAACGGGCGTGCTGAGTAACGGGACGTCTTTCAAGACATATGCTCCGTTTGACCCGGCCATGGTTCCTGTTCTGACCAAGTCCGGCGTGGAAGTGACCGCGCGTCCTCCCCAGAGTGATGAGAGTCCGATCCTGCGTTACATAGCGGCTTATCTGCCCATTATCCTTATGTTGGGTCTGGGTTTCATGATTTTCCGCCAGATGCAAGCAGGAGGCGGCGGCCGCGGTGCCATGGGTTTTGGCAAGTCCAAGGCCAAATTGTTAAATGAAAAGCAGGGGCGTGTGACATTTGCCGATGTGGCCGGGATTGACGAGGCCAAGGCAGAGCTTGAGGAAATTGTGGATTTCCTCAAGGATCCTCATAAATTTACTCGCCTTGGTGGTAAAATTCCCAAAGGCGTATTGCTGGTTGGTCCTCCTGGAACAGGCAAGACGTTGTTGGCCCGTTCTGTTGCGGGTGAAGCGAATGTGCCATTTTTCAGCATTTCCGGTTCTGATTTTGTGGAAATGTTCGTCGGTGTTGGCGCCTCGCGTGTGCGTGACATGTTCGAACAGGGCAAAAAAGCGGCTCCTTGTATAATTTTTATTGATGAAATTGATGCTGTAGGGCGTCATCGCGGCATTGGTCTTGGCGGAGGCAATGATGAACGCGAGCAGACTCTCAACCAGATGCTGGTGGAAATGGATGGTTTCGAGAGCAATGAGGGTGTTATCATCATTGCTGCCACAAATCGTCCGGATGTGCTGGATCCGGCTCTGCTGCGTCCGGGGCGGTTTGACCGTCAGGTTGTTGTCTCCAATCCTGATGTGAGCGGGCGTGAGAAGATTCTGCGTGTCCATATGAAGAAGCTGCCGCTTTTCTCTGATGTGGATGCTCGCATTATCGCCCGTGGTACCCCTGGTTTCTCAGGGGCCGATCTGGCCAATCTGGTCAATGAGGCGGCTTTGTTTGCCGCACGTCAGGGAAGTCGCTCTGTCTCCATGTCCCAGTTTGAGCAGGCCAAGGATAAAGTTATGATGGGAGCTGAGAGACGCTCTATGGTCATGACAGAGGACGAGAAACGCACCACGGCCTATCATGAGGGGGCTCACGCGCTTTGTGCTTATCTGACGCCAGGAAGCGATGCGATTCATAAAGCCACGATCATTCCGCGTGGTCAGGCTTTGGGCATGGTTATGACGTTACCGGAGAAAGATAATATCTCCTATAGTCGCAAATGGTGCCTTGCCCGTCTGGTTATCGCGATGGGTGGACGAGTCGGCGAGGAAGTTATTTTTGGCTATGAGAATGTCAGTGCTGGCGCTGCAGGTGACATAAAGGGAGCGACTGATATTGCCCGCCGTATGGTCAAGCAGTGGGGAATGAGTGACCGCCTCGGCATGGTCGCTTATGACAATCCTGACGAGCTTTCAACCGAAATGGCTGACGAAATTGATCAGGAAGTGCGTCAGCTGATTGATACAGCCTACGCTCAGGCCAAGCAGCTTGTTCTGGCCCATATTGATGACCTGCATCGTTTGGCGGAAGCGCTGCTGGAATATGAGACTCTGAATGGCGATGAAGTCGGGAAGGTCATTCGTGGTGAGCCTCTGGATCGTCCCGATGAAAGCGGAGATCATTCAATAGGGGGAGAGAAGGGGTCTGTACCGGGCATCCGTTTCCGCCCTTCCGGGCTGGCTCCCCAGACCGTCTGATAATAGGCCGGTTTTTTTGAGAACAGGCATCTGATTTTTTTCGGATGCCTGTTTTTATTGTGAACTTTCAGGAAATTCCGGTATGTAGCCCGTCAGGTTGTATGAATGACGATCTGGGGTTGCAATCAGAAGGGGTACTGTCATGGCGGGCACGAGAGTCTTTTTTGGAACTGACGGAATCCGGGGCCGGGCCAATACGGCCCCCATGACTGTTGAGGTTGCACAAAAGCTCGGTCAGGCCGCCGGATTATATTTCAGGAGACGGCAGAACCGTCATACGGTCCTGCTGGGCAAGGATACGCGCTTGTCTGGCTATATGATTGAATGTGCCTTGGTTTCAGGATTTCTGTCGGCAGGAATGGACGTCACCCTTGTGGGGCCACTCCCAACGCCAGCGATTGCTTTTTTGACGCGTTCCTTGCGGGCAGATCTTGGGGTCATGATTTCAGCGTCTCATAATCCATTTGCTGATAATGGAATCAAGCTTTTCGGGCCGGATGGTTTCAAGCTTTCTGACAAGGCAGAGAGCGAGATTGAGGCACTGATGGAGCAGGATCTCTCTGCTTCTCTTGCTGCGCCAGAAGAAATTGGCCGTGCGTCACGTCTTAATGACGCAGCAGGACGCTATATTGAATATGTGAAATCGTCATTTCCCCGAGGGCGGCGCCTGGACGGGCTGAAAATTGTCCTTGATTGCGCTAATGGTTCAGCCTACCGGGTGGCACCGACAGCATTATGGGAATTGGGAGCAGACGTTATACGTCTTGGCTGTGAGCCTGACGGGATGAATATTAACGATCATGTCGGTTCGACGTACCCACAGGCCCTTTGTGAAGTCGTTAAATTACATAAGGCTGATTTTGGCATTGCGCTGGATGGCGATGCGGATCGTGTTTTGATTGCTGATGAACAGGGTCGTCTGGTCGATGGGGACCAGATTCTGGCTCTGATTGCAAGATCGTGGCAAAAACAGGGGAAATTATGCGGTAATGAGATCGTTGCGACCGTCATGTCCAATCTGGGACTCGAGAAATATCTGAATTCACTAGGGTTGAGGCTTTACCGGACGGCTGTAGGAGATCGCTATGTTGTGGAGCGGATGCGTCAAAGCGGGGTGAACCTCGGAGGAGAGCAGTCAGGCCACATGGTCTTGTCAGATTACGGTACGACAGGCGATGGCCTGCTGGCTGCCTTGCAGATCTTGGCGGTGATGGTCGAGGCGCAGAAACCGGCCAGCGAAGTCTGCCAGCTTTTTACGCCATATCCGCAGCTTTTGAAAAATCTGCATTATCAAGGCAAGAACCCCATGTCTCGACCGGAGATAAAAGATATCTGCAAATGGGCAGAAGGACAGCTGAAAGGCCGCGGACGTCTTGTTCTCAGGGCCAGTGGTACTGAGCATCTGATCAGAGTGATGGTCGAGGCCGAAGACGACGACACCGTTCACAGAATGGTCCAGCAGATTTGCGAAAAAATAGAAATGCTCGTCTGAGATCATTTAAGTATTACAGTGGAACTCTCTGTATTTTCGCAATAACCGATGCAGTTAGAATCTATTACTCCAGATAAAATAGTCTTTTTGCCTGCTGCACCGACTGTTTCGGTGCATCATTCTTCGCTTATGTGAGGATTAGGGGCATTCTGTTCTGACTCATTTCCTTCTGTGTCAGGTCCCGTAGGGGCATTTTCTGATGATTCACTGGCATCTCGCATGATATAGCCTCGTCCCCATACTGTAGAGATGAGGTTACCCAAGCCATAATTTTGTAATTTACGCCTTAACTTACAGATAAAGACGTCGATAATCTTCATTTCTGGTTCATCTATGCCACCATAGAGATGGTTGAGAAACGTGTCTTTCGCAAGGACTGTATTTTTGCGAACGACCAGAAGCTCAAGAATAGAGTATTCTTTCCCGGTCAGATGGAGCGGTTTGCCATTGATATTGACGATTCTACTTTCCAGATTGAGCTCAAGTTCACCGATTCTTAATAGTGAATCTGCATAACCGCGTGAGCGGCGTACCAAAGCCCGGCATCGTGCTATGATTTCGTCAGTGTCAAAGGGTTTCACCAGATAATCATCCGCTCCCATGGAAAAAGCCTTCACCTTTACTTGAGAGCGGTCGATAGATGAAATGACCATGATAGGCACTTTCATGTGCGCGCGGCGTGTCTGGCGGATAAGTTCAGGAGCGTCTATATCGGAAAGGTTAAGCTCGGTAATTAATAGATCGAAATCATAATGCCGCATCATGTCCAAAGCGTCTTCTCCTGTTTTGACATGATCTACCGCGTAAGCTGCTCCCTTGAGGGTTTTGATTAAAGGGGTAGCTGTGGAAAGGTCACTCTCTGCAATTAAAATACGCATGTTATTTTTCCTATTATCTAGGCTGCTATCAGGGTCCATGCCCATTGGAAAATACAACCTATGATTGTTTTTAAGCTAAAATATATCCATATTCAATCGTTTTTTCCTCGTGAGTTTTTGGTGACATGACTAAGAATTACAGGGAAATTTTATTAATTTAGATTTAATAATGCGTAAAAATTTCCCGGTTTGAGAGATAAAATTTCTCTTAAGGTGTTAATGTCACAGTCTGTATTTCATTTTTCATGCACGATTTTGTTTGTAAAGAAATGTTTAACTGTAAAAATGATAGTCTCGCCTTACGCCAAGTGGATGAAAATTATCGTAAGGATATGAGAGTTCTAATTTATGCAGAGAGATGGAGAACATACAGCGGAGATTCTTTTTTACACCTTGCTGGAGCGTGAAAATAAGGCTTTTGCCCAATTACAGGAGGCCGAGTCTGATTTCCTGGCGCGCTATAACGCGGCAAGCTCTCCAGAGGCTGATGACAGCGATGTGGAAGAATTTGGCCGCTGGCTCCAGATCGGCCGCCGTAATATAGAATGCGCTCGTGAGAGACTGGCAGCTATCACATTGGAGCGGGGACTCGTACGTCAGGCTTTGATAGCTGAGAGAGCCTCAAAGAGGAATATTGAGAATGAGGAATCGTGATTCTTCTGAAAGTTTAGTGCGCTCGTAAGGAATCGAGTAATGCGGACGAGGTCCCGATCAAGGCACAGACGACAGGATGAGTGGCGTCCCTTACTAGAAGTAGAAAGACCTTTTTCCGATGAGGGAAAAGGTCGCTTTCTATCTCAAATGTACTGGGCAAAGCGTTTTGATGAGATTCATTACCCAGTAATTTGCAGGCTTTGGCAGCTTCCTGCAAAAAGCGTGCTGATATTTTTTCCAGGGCGCGTAACAGTGTCTCATCGCTGAGTGTGTTTCCCTTTCCGTCCCGGCTCTTCAGCCGATCCCAATCTTTCCTCAGGATAAAACAGGGTATGCCATCCTGTTCGGTCGTGCGTTCCGCCCGAAGAATCTTCCCAGACTGGGCCAGGCTGATAATATCCAGAGCCGGTAATACCGTGGGATCAAGCGCGATGGACATAGAGCGCTAGACCCATTCGCCCTGGCGCATAAGGGGCTGGGACACTCCATTTTTAATACCATCCACGTCGATATGGGCTGATCCTACCATCCAGTCTATATGAATAATCGACTGGTTTGCGCCGCGCGCTATAAGCTGTGCCTCGCTCTGCCTGTCTGTGTCCATCATGCATTTGGTGTATGACTGGCCGAGAGCAATATGGCTTGAGGCATTTTCGTCGAAAAGTGTATTACGATAGAGAATGCCACTTTGTGAAATAGGCGAGGAATAAGGCACAAGGGCGACCTCTCCAAGGCGGCGTGCGCCTTCGTCACTATCCAGCAGGCGTTCCAGAACATCTTGCCCGGCATCAGCATGAACTTCGACAATCTTGCCTTCCTGAAAACGCACATGAATACCGTCAATAAGTGAGCCTTGGTGAAAAAGTGGTTTCGTGCTGGAAATAACACCATCAACCCGGGCACAATGCGGAGTCGTAAAAACTTCTTCAGTCGGGATATTGGGATTACACACAATATTATTAGTTGTCGTTTCCGCCCCCCCAGCCCAGAAATGACCATCTGCCAGACCAATTGTGATGTCTGTTCCAGGTCCCTTGAAAGCAAGAGCGTCAAATCGCAGGTCATTCAGGCGGGCAGAGCGCTCGTGCAGGTGCCGGTTATGCTCCTGCCATACACTGACAGGATCGTCATGATCCACGCGTGATGCCTTGAAAATCCCTTGCCACAGGGCCTCCAGGGCTTCTGGCTCTGATAAATCGGGAAAGACTTGTTTGGCCCATACAGGGTTGGCAGCGGCAACAATCGTCCAGTTTGTTGCGAATTGCGTAATGACCTCCATGGCTGGACGGTTGACTTTCGAGCTGGCTTTGCTGGCACGGGAAATATAGTCGGGGTTCTGCCCTTTCAGGAGAGTGGGATTGCCCCCGGTAACAGCTAGACGCGCTGTCCCTTCCCGGTAAGCCTGTGCCATGGCGTCAGCAACCCAGCCATTAGCTATGTCGAAGCTTTCCGCCGAAGCGTAACGATAGCGAGCCAGTGTGATTTCATCATCGCTGAAGAATGTGGTGACCAGCGAGGCACCGGCTTTATAGGCGTGTTCGGTAATACGGCGCACGAGAGGGACCGATTCCAGCGGAGCCGTGATGAAGAGCTGTTGTTGCGGGACCAGATTGAGCCCAACACGGACAGCAACCTCTCCGAGGCGATCCAGTAATTGTTCATGGGTAAATTTTTGTGAAGACATAAATAAGGCCCGATAAAGATTATGGTGTAACGCTACGGCCTATGGAGTCACAATTGACTCCACGGTGCAAACGGAAAGTCTCACTTGTGCTTCAAATAACGCGTCAGGACATCAAGTAAATGGTCGCATTGTTCATCCGAGCCGATTGTTACGCGCAGCCATTGCAGGATTCGGGGGATGGAAGAAAGGTGACGCGCCAGAATGCCATGTTCCCTCAAGCGACCTGCCAGAACGATGGCCTCATGAGCAGGATGGTTGATGAGGATAAAATTGGCTTTGGAAGGCAGTACCTCGAAACCGAGAGCTTCAAGCCGAGGAATGATCCTGTCCCGTGTCGCCATGATCTTTTGCGTATTTTTCAGGAACCATTCCCGGTCCAGCAACGAAGCCGTCGCGCCCGCCTGCGCGAGACGGGACAAGGGATAGGAGTTGAAGCTGTCTTTTACGCGAACCAGCCCCTCGATCAAGGCCGCGTCCCCTAGAGCATAGCCAACGCGTAATCCGGCCAGAGAAGAGGATTTGGAGAACGTCCTGACCACAATAAGATTATCGTAATGCTTTACGAGTGAAACAGCGCTTTCAGCTCCAAAATCGACATAGGCTTCATCAATGATGACCACCCGGTCAGGCTGTGCCTTGAGCAGAAACTCGATATCACTGACGCTGATAGCGCGCCCTGTTTGGGCGTTAGGGTTGGCAATGGCAATACCGCCACAGGGGCCGACATAATCTTCGACTTTCAGTGAAAAATCTTTTCTGAGAGGGACAGAGCGATAAGAGAGGCCAAAAAGTGTGCAATAAACGGGGTAGAAGCCGTAAGTCACGTCGGCAAACAGAATGTCCTCATCGTCGCGGAACAAGGCACGGAAAGCATGCGCCAGTACCTCATCCGAGCCATTGCCGACAAAAACATTTTCCCTGGCGAGGCCAAACTGCTGGGCAATGGCCTCACGAAGTATGTCGGAAGCCGGGTCAGGATAAAGACGCAGGGTGTCGCTGGCAGCTTCTTCTATAGCCTTAAGTGCCTTCGGGCTAGGACCATAAGGAGACTCATTGGTGTTAAGCTTGGTCAGATTGGCCATTTGTGGCTGTTCACCTGGCACGTAAGGATGAAGCATGCGAATGGAAGGGTTCCAAAAACGGCTCATAATTCTGCCCTGACTAATTTCACTTTAAGTGTAAGACATATTGCTCTTTATCATGGAACAAAAGAGGTCAGGTGAAAAGGTGCCCGACGCCCTGCTTTTGTGCCAGTGCGCGGGCAGAAACACCTTCCATGTCCTCATGATCGGGGTTTGCTCCTGCTTGGAGGAGTTTCTTTACCATTGCTTCACGTCCGAACATGACGGCGAACATTAGAGGCGTGCGCCCGGCATGATTGGGTTTGTCGACCGAAGCGCCCTTTTCAATCAAGAGATCGGCAATCGCCTCATAACCCTTGAACGCAACGCCTGAAAGGGCGGTTGCACCTTTTAGGTCAACAGCATCGGGATTGGCGCCTTTTTCAAGCAGAAAACGGGCAGTTTCCAAATGATCATTATAGGTTGCGACAATAAGCGGCGTGTAACCCCGGCTATCAGTGCAATCAACAGGCATACCAGCTTCAAGAAATTGTGATAGAAGGTCAATATCGCTGCTTCTGGCGGCTTCTATAAAAAGGGCCGTTATCTGTTCTGCCGTAAAATTAATTTTATGCTGTGTCATAAACGCCTCTGTTTTATAGAAAAGGTCATTAAATGATGATCATGTAGAGGGGGCACCTTCATTACCCCGTGACGACAAAAGTTTTATAAAACGTCCAGGAACGTTTCTTGCTCCCTCTATCATAGGAGGAGGGTGCCTTCTGTGCCAGATTTTTTTGCTTTCGGGCCATTGAGTTCCAGCGGGGTTTGCGCCACTTCATGGAGGCATGAGTAATCAGGGTCCAGGCAGACTGCCTTTTTGAGATGGCAGCTGTTTGCGGCCATAAACGTTATAAACATTATGGATTGAGGACTTCCAAGGTGACAAAAGCACTATCGAAACTCAGTATCGATACAATCCGCACACTGTCTATGGATGGCGTGGAAAAAGCCAATTCCGGTCATCCGGGAACGGCCATGGCCCTTGCGCCGGCTATGTATGCCCTCTGGCAGCATGACATGCATTATGATCCGGCTAATCCACTCTGGCCAGGGCGGGACCGGTTTGTGCTTTCTGGCGGCCATGCATCCATGCTGCTTTATTCCCTCATTTATCTTGCGGGTATTCATAAAGTCAAAAACGGTACTGTGCTGGACCAGCCAGCCCTGACGATCAAGGATCTCGAAGCGTTTCGTCAGCTTGATTCCCTCACGCCCGGTCACCCTGAATATCATCATACGGCCGGTGTGGAGACCACAACTGGTCCGTTGGGGCAGGGTTGTGGCACATCGGTGGGGATGGCCATGGCAGAGCGTTGGCTGGCGGCGCGCTATAATCGCCCGGGTTTTACATTATTTGATTATTATATCACTACATTTTGTGGTGATGGCGACATGATGGAAGGTGTGGTTTCAGAAGCGGCTTCTCTGGCAGGTCATCTAGCCCTGAGTAATTTGACGTGGGTTTATGATCGTAACCATATTTCCATTGAAGGCTCGACTGATCTTGCTTTTACAGAAGATGTCGGCAAGCGTTTTGAAGCTTATGGCTGGCATGTCGTTTCTGTCGATGATGGCAACGATGTTGAGGCTATTCAGGCAGCATTGAAAGAATGCAAGCAGGTCAAGGACAGACCAAGCCTGATTATCTTGACGACAGTGATCGGTTACGGCGCGCCGCATAAAGCGGGTACTGCCTCGGCTCATGGTGAGCCTCTTGGTGCAGAGGAAATCGCGGGTGCCAAGGCCGCTTATGGCTGGCCAAAGGATGCTCCCGCTTTTTTTGTCCCTGAGGGCGTGAAAGAACATTTTGCTGCGGGGTTGGGCAAGCGCGGAGCCAAGGCCAGTGCGAAATGGTACGATCTTTTCGCGGAATATGGCAAAAAATACCCTGAACTTGCGGCGGAACTGAAAGCAATTTTTGCGGGAGAGCTCCCTGCTGGATGGGATAAGGATCTTCCTGTCTATCCGACCAATGAAAAAGGCATTGCTTCTCGTGCCAGCTCGGGCGATGTGCTCAACGATGTGGCACGGAACCTGCCCTGGATGATTGGCGGCTCGGCTGATCTTTCGCCTTCGACAAAAACAACGATTAAGGATGGTGGTTCTTTCCAGCCGGTCAAGTGGAATGGTTCCTATGCCGGGCGTAATATCCATTTTGGTGTGCGTGAACATGCCATGGGCGCGATCTGTAATGGTCTTGCGCTGTCAGGGTTGCGCAGCTTCTGCTCAGGTTTCATGATTTTCTCGGATTACATGAAGAATCCTATCCGTCTTTCAGCGTTGATGAATCTCCCGGTGACCTATGTCTTCACCCATGATTCTATCGGCGTCGGCGAAGACGGACCAACCCACCAGCCGATTGAACAGCTGGCCCAGTTGCGGGCGACGCCCAATGTCGTCGTGCTGCGTCCTTCAGATGCCAATGAAGTGTCCGAAGCCTGGCGCTTTACGATGCAGCACAAGACGGGTCCTGTCGCTTTCGCGCTCAGTCGTCAGAACCTGCCCACGATTGACCGCACCAAATATGCCTCCGCTTCAGGGCTTGGTAAAGGGGCTTATGTGCTGGCTTGTTGCGGACAGATTCCTGACATTATCCTGATGGCAACGGGTTCTGAGGTCGATCTGGTCGTCAAGGTCTATGAACGGCTGATGGCTGAGGGGGTGAAAGCCCGTGTTGTGTCAATGCCGAGTCTTGATCTTTTCGAGCAACAGACAGAGTCTTATCGCGACAGCGTCCTGCCGCCTTCCGTAACAGCTCGTGTTGGCGTTGAAATGGCGTCTCCTTTTGGCTGGGATCGTTATGTTGGCCCTACAGGCACCATGATAGCGATGCATGGTTTTGGAGCCTCTGCGCCTGCGGGCGAACTTATGAAGAAATTCGGCTTTACGGTTGAGGCTGTGTACAAGGCAGCCAAAGCCCAGCTTGCTGCTCACAATAAATAAGACGTAAAACTAAAAGGAAGAGAAATGACCCATAACAAAGAGGGTAATTCCCTGAAGAGACTGGCCGAATATGGCCAGTCACCCTGGTTTGATTTCATCCGTCGTGATTTTACGGCTAATGGTTCGCTGAAAAAGATGGTCGAGGAAGACGGGCTGAAAGGTGTTACGTCCAATCCTGCCATTTTTGAAAAAGCGATCGGCCACGGTGCGGAATATGAAGAAGAGGTTCGCTCCCTGCTGGCCAAGCAGTCTCTCTCGGCCGGTGAACTTTATGAACATATCGCTATCGAAGATATACGTGATGCCTGTGCTGTCCTGAAGCCCGTTTTTGATGAGACCAAAAAGCGCGACGGTTACGTAAGTCTTGAGGTTTCGCCCTATATTGCTTACGACCAGAAGGCTACCATTCATGATGCACGTCGTCTCTGGAGAGAGGTCGATCGTGAAAATCTCATGATCAAAATCCCGGCAACAAAAGAAGGGACAGAAGCTGTCAGAGAAGCGATTTCTGATGGCATTAATGTCAATGTCACGCTTCTTTTTGCGCTTGATGCCTATAAGGCAGTGCTGGAGGCCTATATTCAGGGTCTTGAAGCGCGGGTTGAAAGAGGTCAGTCTATTGGTCATCTGGCGAGTGTGGCCTCTTTCTTTGTCAGTCGTATTGATAGCAAGATTGATGCCGAGATTGATCGTCGTGTTGCTGCCAATGATCCTGAATCTGCCGCTCTGAAGGCGCTTCGTGGCAAGGTCGCTATTGCGAACGCTAAACTTGCTTATCAGCATTATCTTGAGGTTACCGGGAGCCGTCGTTGGAAAAAGCTGGCGGATAAGGGAGCGCAGACGCAACGCCTGCTCTGGGCCAGCACAGGCACGAAAGACAAGGCTTATAGCGATGTCCTTTACGTTGAAGAGCTTATTGGCGGCGATACGGTCAATACCATTCCGCCCGCAACATTTGATGCTTTCCGTGATCATGGAAAACTGAAAAGTAGCCTTGTTGAAGGAATTGAAGAGGCGCGCAAGGTGCTTTCTGAAGCAGAGCGACTTGGGCTTGACCTTCAGAAAGTAACGGAGACTCTGGTGACAGAGGGGTGTGCTTCTTTCTGCGTAGCGTTTGATGCTCTTCTTGGCGCGGTAGAAGCCCGTCGGGAAGCCGTGTTGGGAAGTCGCTTGGCTTCAGTCAGTCTGAATTTGCCAGAAGATCTGTCGAACGCGGTTGTAGCGGCTGAGAAGAAATGGGCCGAACAGGGCGATATCCGCCGCATATGGGCACGTGATGCTTCTGTCTGGACTAATGGGCCAGAAAGCAAATGGCTTGGCTGGCTGAATGGTCCTGCGGATGGTCTTTCACAGTATAGTGTTTATGAAAAGTTCGCCCAGGACGTAAAATCACGTAATTACAGTGACATCCTCCTTTTGGGTATGGGTGGTTCCAGTCTTGGTCCAGAGGTTCTGGAAAAGACTTTTGGCCAGAGTGTGGGGTTCCCGAAACTGCATGTTTTGGATAGTACTGACCCTCAGCAGGTGGCGGCTTTCGAGAAGAAAATTGATCTCGGAAGGACCCTGTTCATCGTTTCCAGCAAGTCTGGAAGCACGTTGGAACCGAATATTCTTTTTGCCTATTTCTGGGAACAGGCGAAGAAGGCTCTGGGACAGGATCCCGGCGCTCACTTTGTGGCGGTGACAGATCCCGGTTCAGCTTTTGAGAAAAAGGCCAGGGACCATAAATTTGGCCATATTTTTCATGGCAATCCAGAAATTGGCGGTCGTTATTCTGTAATTTCCGCTTTTGGTCTCGTTCCTGCGGCTGCTGCGGGTTATAACGTACGTCTCCTTCTTGAGAGCGCTCTGCTGATGGTGGGCTCTTGTGATGGCAGTGTGCCTCCTGCCATCAATCCCGGCGCTCGTATAGGACTGACCTGGGGCGTTGCGGCCAAGACCTTCGGGCGTGACAAGATTACGGTTGTGGCTTCCAGGAGTTTTTCGGCTCTTGGCGCCTGGTTGGAACAGCTGGTTGCGGAAAGCACAGGCAAAAGAGGGACAGGTCTTATTCCCATTGATGGGGAGACGCTGGCTGATCCGTCAGTTTATGGTGCGGATCGCGTTTTTGTCGAGTTGCGCCTGTCCAGCGAGGCTCCTGATGCAGCACTGCGTGCGCTTCGTGAAGCTGGCCATCCAGTCGTGACCATTCAGCTTGATCAGAAGGAGCAGCTCTGTCAGGCCTTTTTCCTTCTTGAGTTTGCAACAGCTGTGGCAGGTTCTGTGCTGGGGATTGATCCTTTTGACCAGCCTGATGTCGAATTCAGCAAGGTGGAGACACGCAAACTGACGGCCGCCTACGAGGAAACGGGGCGTTTGCCCGAGGAAGTTCCGTTTGCAACGGATGGTGCTCTTGAATTCTACGCTGACGACAAAAACGTTCAGGCTTTAGGTAAAGGGGATGGACTTTCCATTCTTGCAGCGCATTTCTCACGGGTCAAAAAGGGCGATTATGTCGGGCTTTTGGCTTATATTGAGCATAATAGCGCTCATATTGCGTGGGAGCAGCATTTGCGTCTGGCAGTGCGCGACGGTCTCCATGTTGCGACGGCGGCTGAATTTGGTCCCCGTTTCCTGCACTCGACCGGCCAGGCCTATAAAGGCGGCCCTGACAGCGGGGTTTTCCTTCAGATCACAGCAGATGATACAGCAGATCTGAAAGTCCCTGGTTCACGTTACAGTTTTGGTGCTGTAAAGGCAGCGCAGGCGCGAGGGGATTTCGATGTTCTGGCTGCACGTGGTCGCCGTGCCTTGCGTGTCCATATAAAAGGCTCGCTGGAAGATGGTTTAAAACGTCTGACAGGCCTTGTTACAGAAGCTCTTAAGGGGAAAAAATAATGTATATTGGAATTATCGGTCTGGGTCGTATGGGTGGCAATATTGCTGCTCGTCTTACACGTCATGGCCATGACGTGGTTCTGCTTGACCGTACCCCCAAGACGTATCATGAGACTGTTGCAAAATGCGCTGAAGGCAAGGCGCATGGTGTCAATACGGTTGAAGAGATGGCGCAGGCTCTTTCTAAATCAGGCGATGCGCATCGTGTGATCTGGATTATGCTGCCAGCAGGTGAGATTACCGAAGATATGGTGCATAAAGTGGCCGGACTTCTGGGTAAGGGCGATATCGTTATTGATGGGGGGAACACCTACTACAAAGACGATATCAGACGCGCAAAGGAACTGGCCGAGAGAGGAATTTCCTATATTGATGTAGGTACATCTGGTGGTGTCTGGGGGCTGGAGCGCGGTTATTGCCTGATGTACGGCGGAGAGAAAGAGGCTGCTGATTATATTGATCCGTTCCTCAAGGCGCTTGCTCCGGGAGTAGGGAATGTTGTCCCCTCTCCCAATCGTGGGGAAGGGAAACATGATTCCCGTGCCGAGCAGGGTTATCTTTATTGTGGTCCAGCTGGTTCAGGTCATTTTGTAAAGATGGTCCATAACGGTATTGAATATGGCATTATGCAGGCCTTTGCTGAAGGATTTGATGTCCTCAAGTCCAAAAACTCTGAAAAAGTGGCTGAGGACCAACGTTTCGATCTCAATCTTGCCGATATTGCCGAGCTTTGGCGGCGTGGTAGCGTGGTTTCTTCATGGCTGCTTGATCTTACGGCGTCTGCATTGGCTAAATCTGGTGACCTGGGCGAGTTCAGCGGCCAGGTTCAGGATTCTGGTGAGGGACGCTGGACTATTGAAGCAGCGATCGAAGAAGATGTTCCTGCCCCTGTGATGACGGCAGCACTCTTTACGCGTTTCCGTTCGCGCACAGGCAATAATTTTGGCGAAAAAGTACTTTCTGCCATGCGTTTTGGTTTTGGCGGGCATGTCGAGCCAAAATAAAAAACCATGATATAATCCGAGCGTTCGGAGAGAGGGTGCCGGGTATGGGTTCCGGCCTCCTCTCTTCAGAAGAGGATGTAAAATGAGTGAAGAAAAACTCCCTCTCAAGCTTGTCGTCTCCGATATGGATGGCACGCTTCTCCCCCCAGGTAAAATTCTGACTCCTCGAACCCTTGACGCCATAAAACAGCTTCAGGCGGCTGATATCCCTTTATGTCTGGCCAGCGCACGACCTCCTGAGGGCATGATGCGCTATATTAATCAGCTTCATTTGACATCCTTATGCGCCGGTTTTAACGGCAGTGTCATTTTCAGGCCTCATGGGCAGATCTATCAGAATATAACACTTCCTCTTCCTCTGGTGCATGAACTGGTAAGCGTCCTGTCTTCTTATCCCGTTGAGGTCTGGTTACAGGATTATAAAACGTGGCTGGTTGAGGATAAGACGACCGCTCTGGTGCTTTATGAACAGTCTGTGACAGATGTGCTTCCCGTTCAGGTAAAGAGTCTGACTGAGAGCGTCATCCCGGTAAGTCGCGTAGTGGCTACAGGGACCGATCCTGATCTCATGGCGGAGTTGGAAAAAACGCTGGGGGATCGTTATCACGGACAAGCGGCCGTTATCCGTTCCAATCCTCGTATGCTTGATATTACAGCGCCAGCAGCGACGAAAGGTCAGGCATTGCGGAAGCTTGCTGAACTTTACCATATCAGTCCTGCGCAGATTGCGGCATTGGGCGATGCACAGAATGATATCTCCCTTCTTAAGGCAGCGGGGCTGGGTATTGCTATGGGACAGGCGCCGCAAATTGTGAAGGATGCTGCTGATTTTGTAACGGCAAGTAACGTAGAAGATGGATGGGCGGACGCTATTGAGCAGTTCGTGTTGCCCCGCTCTGGCTGAACTATTTCGTCCAAACGCTGGCGTAGATCATTAAAAAGAAGGAAAAGAAGATCGTGACGACTGATATGCAACATGCATCAAGTCATGTTTTTGATAATGCCGGAATGGTTGCTGTCATAATGGCCGATTGGTTCATCAGAGTTGTCAGGGACTGCAAGGAACCTAAGGTGCGCATTGCTCTTTCGGGTGGCTCTACGCCCAGGCAGCTTTTTGAGATTCTTGCCCAGCCGAGTGCGGCGAAGGAAATTGACTGGTCGCGGGTTGAGATTTTTTATGGCGATGAACGCCATGTTCCCTACGACAACCCCGACAGCAATCACAAAATGGCTATGGAAACGCTGCTTTCCAAAGTACCGCTGCCGCCTGCACAGATTCATCCTATCCCCGTGTCAGGAAAGGTTGAAGATGACGCAGCTTCCTATCAAGAAACCTTGCAAAAGGCCTATGGCAGTGACGTGCTCCTGCCGGGGAAGCCCCTTTTTGAACTAGTCATGCTGGGATTGGGGGCAGATGGTCATACGGCCTCGCTTTTTCCCGGACAGGATGTCTTGAATGACCAGAAGGACTGGGTCGGTGTCGCACGACCGGATACTGTGCCTCACGAGCGTATAACCCTGACTTATCCGGCTATTGCTTCCAGCCGCCTGATCGTATTTCTTGTTACCGGAGACAGTAAGGTGTGGATGCTCAGAAGATTAATGGCGGGAGATGAGACCATTCCATCAGGCCGCATCACTTCAGAGGGAGATATTGTTATCCTGGCTGATCGTGATGCCGCTGGAGAGAGCTAGATGAATATTGATGAATGCAAGGAAATAGCCGCAAGGAAAGCGGCTTCTTTTGTTGAGCCGGGGATGGTTGTCGGGCTGGGGACAGGCTCGACAGCCTCTTTCTTCGTACGCTGCCTCGCTGAGCGTGTGGCTCAGGGGCTTGAGATTACAGGGATTCCCACGTCTGAAGCGACAAGAGAGCTGGCCGCAGGGCTGGGTATCAAGCTTGGCTCTCTGGATGATTATCCTGAGCTTGATATTGCCATCGATGGGGCTGATGAGGTGGAAAAAGGAACGCTCAATCTCATCAAGGGCTTGGGAGGCGCCTTGCTACGAGAGAAATTTATTGCGCAGGCAGCGAAGCGTTTTGTTGTTATTGTGGATGCGACCAAGCCGGTTACATCTCTTGGAGAACGCGTGCCTGTTCCTGTCGAAGTGGTGCGGTTCGGCGTTAAAAGTACGCTCGCGCGCTTAATCAAGGCAGGAGCGAAAACTGTCAGGGCGCGCAGGACACTGCAGGGTGATTCTTTTATTACAGATAATGGTAATTACGTTCTTGATTGCAGTTTCGGGCTGATTGAGGATGCTGCTGCATTGGCTGAACGGCTTGATTCCATAGTGGGCGTCGTGGAGCATGGTTTGTTTGTGGGCATGACGCAGGATGTTATCATCGCACGGGAGGATGAGATTGAACAATGGTCGGTATAGTGAAAGAGAAAAAATCCGGATCCGCTGAAGAAATTGTTGAGCCTCGTTATTTGGTTGTGATGGGTGTTTCAGGTACAGGCAAGACGACCTTGGCTCAGGGGCTGGCCAAAAGGCTTGGCTGGCCGTTTCAGGAAGGTGACGCGTTGCATCCGGAAGCTAATGTGGCCAAAATGGCGGCGGGACATCCCTTGAATGATGAGGATCGTGCTCCCTGGCTTCGACTTTGCCATGAATGGCTCCAGAAACAGGTGCAGTGCGGCAAAGGAGCGATTCTGACCTGTTCAGCCTTGAAGCGTCATTACAGGGCGCTGCTTTCTGAAGGTCTGCCGGTCGAGTTTCTCTATCTTTGCCCAGATGAGAAAGTGGTGGAGGATCGCCTGTTGCACAGGGTCGGGCACTATATGCCCCCTTCATTACTGCCAAGCCAGTATGCGACTCTGGAGGAACCAGGGGACGATGAACCAGTCATCCGTATTTCCAGCTTGCAGGGACCGGAAATCCTCCTGGAAAACGTGGTTGAGAGTCTGAGGAACGTCCGGCATCCTGCTGTGGTGTAGGATTATTGCCAGAGGCTTTTTCCCTTGCTTCTCTTTTGAAAAGTTGCCTTTCCTGACAGGATTGGAGCTGCATTATTATTCTGTGCAGCTCCCTGAAAATGGCTCTGTCCAATTGTCTGCGGTGTATTTCTAATGCGGTATCAGCTCAAGGATTGAGGCGGATGTTTCCTCAATGGAACGACGCGTCACATCAATAATGGGCCAACCATGGGTGCGGCAGAGGCGTCTGGCCCAGGCAAGCTCTTCTGTAACTTTTTCATGATCGACGTAGGAATTTTGTGCCGTACGATCAGTATGATGCCCATCAGGGATGATCTGTGAGAGACGGGTTTTGCGGATATCAATAAGAGTTTGTGGATCTATGGTCAGGCCGATAACAGGGCATTTCACCTCAAAGAGGGAAGCAGGGGGTTCAATACCCATAATCAGAGGCACATTGGCGGCCAGTATCCCTTTATTGGCGAGGTAAAAACAGGTCGGTGTCTTGGAAACGCGCGATACGCCAACGAGAATGACATCCGCTTCATTGAGGTTTTGCGCTTCCTGCCCGTCATCATGGGCAAGGACGTAATGCATGGCCCTGATACGGCGGTTATAGCTTTCATCCATGATATATTGCCCGCCGGGGCGGCCATTGGGTGTCTCTCCGGTTTCTTCGGCCAGAAAGTCCATGGCGCTATGCAGTACGTCGAGGAGTTTGACGTCAATCCTGTCGCACCCTGTTTTCAGTTCAGCCTGTAATTTGGGGTCAGTGAAAGAAGACATGACCAGACCGGGGTGCTGGGCAATCTGTTCAAGGACATGGCGTAATTGCAGGGATGTCCGGACCAGATTCCATTGGCGTAGATGGACATTCAGTGTCGGAAACTGGGCCATGCAGGCGCGCGCCACAGAGTCCAGGGTCTGTCCTGTTGCGTCTGAAATCAGATGAAGTGTCAGTTCCTTGCTCATAAAATGTCTCCATAAAATTGCTCAATGAAAAAGGCCGCTTTACGAAAAGCGGCCTTTTCTGGAACGTGCCGGGCGAGTTCCTGTCTTGTTACTTTTTGCGGCGTGTTGCCAGAGCCGCTTGTGCTGCTGCCAGACGGGCTACAGGCACGCGGAAGGGCGAGCAGGAAACGTAATCCAACCCGACATTTTCGAAGAAGGCGATGGAACGAGGATCCCCACCATGCTCGCCACAGACACCAAGTTTGATCTTCGGTTTTGTGGCACGGCCTTTTTCGACCGCCATGCGTACCAGTGCACCGACACCTTCCTGGTCAATGGAGATGAAAGGATCGTTCGGTAGAAGCCCTTTTTCCACATAGGAGGGAAGGAAGGAACCGGCATCGTCACGCGAGACGCCCAATGTTGTCTGGGTCAGGTCATTGGTGCCGAACGAGAAGAAATCGGCGCTTTCAGCGATCTTGTCAGCCATAATAGCGGCACGTGGCAGCTCAATCATGGTGCCGATGGAGTAGGGAAGATCAGCTCCCTGTTCTTTCAGAACGGTAGAGACGACCTTTTCACAAACCTTGCGAAGCAGGTCAAGCTCAGCCTTTGTGCCAATTAGCGGGATCATGATTTCAGGCGTGACTGAACGGCCAGTTTCCTTGGCGACGATCAGGGCCGCTTCAATCAGGGCGCGAACCTGCATCTCGTAAATTTCCGGATAGCTGATTCCCAGACGGCAGCCGCGATGTCCCAGCATGGGGTTGGCTTCAGAAAGGGCGGTCCGGCGTTCGCGCAGTGTTTCGACATTCTGTCCGAGAGCATGTGCCACTTCCTGAAGTTCATGTTCGCCATGGGGCAAGAATTCATGAAGCGGCGGATCAAGCAGGCGCACAGTGACAGGTAGACCTGCCATGGTGCGGAAAAGTGACGCAAAATCACCGCGCTGGAAAGGCAGCAGGGCATTAATGGCTTTCGCCCGGGCTCCTGGTTCGTTCGCCATGATCATCTGACGTACATGACCGATGCGTTCCGGGCCAAAGAACATATGTTCTGTACGACATAGACCGATACCTTCGGCACCGAAACGCAGGGCCGTTTCGGCATCTTCGAGGGTTTCAGCATTGGCGCGGACACCGAGGCGACGGACCGAGTCAGCCCATTCCATCAATGTCGTGAAATCTCCAGAGAGGGAGGGTGGAACTGTAGGAACACGTCCGAGGAAGACTTCGCCTGTGCTGCCATCAAGCGTAATCCAGTCACCTGCCTTGAGGGTATGGCCATTTACGCTGAGGGTTTGGGTCTTGTAATTGACAGCAATCGTGCCAGCGCCAGCCACGCAGACGCGCCCCATGCCACGTGCCACGACCGCAGCGTGAGATGTCATGCCCCCGCGTGTGGTCAGGACGCCGCGTGCAGCGTGCATGCCATGGACGTCTTCAGGTGAGGTCTCGATACGAACGAGAATGACATCTTCACCATTGGCGGCACGGTCTTCGACATCTTCGGCGCTGAAGGCAATGATGCCTGTGGCGGCACCAGGCGAAGCGGGAAGACCTTTTGTCATCAGCACGCGTTCTGCCTTGGGATCAAGGATAGGATGAAGAAGCTGGTCAAGCGAAGAGGGAGAAAGCTGGTTAATGGCTTCTTCCTTAGTGATCAGTCCTTCCTTGGCCATATCAATGGCAATGCGCAGTGATGCGGCCGCTGTACGTTTGCCATTACGTGTCTGGAGGAGATAGAGCTTGTTGCTCTGGACCGTGAACTCAATATCCTGCATGTCCCGATAGTGACGTTCCAGCAGTTCACGGACCTTCAGCAGCTCTTTATAGGCGTTGGGAAGAGCTTTCTCCATGGAGATCTGCCCTTCGCTCGCTTTGGCTTCTGCCATGGGCTGGGGCGTGCGGATACCGGCAACTACGTCTTCGCCCTGAGCGTTGATGAGATATTCGCCATAAAAGACGTTTTCCCCTGTGGAAGGATCACGCGTGAAGCATACGCCTGTCGCACAGTCATTGCCCATATTGCCAAAGACCATGGACTGTACGTTCACTGCCGTACCCCAGCTTGCTGGAATATCATGCAGGCGGCGATAGGTGTTGGCGCGCGGATTCATCCATGAATCGAACACGGCGCTGATAGCTCCCCAAAGCTGTTCTTTGGGATCGGCTGGGAAAGGTGCACCTGTTTCACTCTGGACAAGGGCTTTGTAATCCTGAATCAGGAGTTTCCAGTCTTCAGCACTCAGCTCTGTGTCATCTTTTTTATGGAGAGTAAGTTTGGCGCGTTCCAGAATCTCCTCAAAATGATGGTGAGGGATACCCAGCACGACGGAACCATACATCTGGATAAAGCGGCGGTAGCTGTCCCATGCGAAACGGTCATCGCCTGATGACTTGGCGAGTCCTTCGACTGTCTGGTCATTCAGGCCGAGATTGAGAACGGTATCCATCATGCCCGGCATGGAAACGCGTGCACCGGAGCGAACGGATACAAGCAGAGGGGCAGAGGCATCGCCAAAACGCAATCCCATGGCTTTTTCAATGCCAGCCATGGCCGCATCAAGCTGTCCTGCCAAGTCGGAAGGATAAGAGCGGCCATTATCGTAAAAAGCAGAACAGACTTCCGTCGTGATGGTAAAGCCAGGAGGAACAGGAAGGCCGATTCTGGCCATTTCGGCCAGATTGGCTCCTTTGCCTCCAAGGAGGTTGCGCATTTCAGCACTGCCTTCATTCTGGCCAGGGCCGAAGCTATAAATCCATTTGCTCATCGCTCGTTCACTCAATCTTTTTTCGTCCGCATCGTTTTGGATGAAGACAGACGCACACTTTTCACAAGCACGGGAGAGACCAGAACGGATACATCATGTGATATGATGCATTGTCATGGGACACCTCTCCAACCTGCTACATAAGAGAGCATGACTTTTTCTTGCGGCGGCTGCAATGGTTTTCTAAAACTTTTTTTAACATGAAAACAGGGAAGGCTCCAGAAAGACTGAAAAACGGGCCTTTTTTGCAAGTTGAAGATGATTATTAATATTTTTAAATATTTCTAAAGCGCTTCAGTCAAAAGTCGTCTGCCATGCTGGTCCGATGATAGCAACAGCCCGTCTCGTACCCTCCTTGCGGAGGATAATCATTTCCCGCTCTTCGAGATAATGAAGCTGCCGCCTGGCGCGGCTGAGAGAATGGGTGCCATAGAGTCGTGCCAGCTTTTCATCAGAGGGACAAGGGGCGCCAATACGTGCGGCCTGTGCCAGCAGCAGGTAAAAAGCTTGAAGGTCTTCGGGGAGATCCTCCGAACGTCTGAGAATATCCTGCCACTCTTCGGAAAGAGAGTCTGTATGAGAGATACCGGACCGTACTGAACCGAGCATGCGCCTGAAAGCGTTCATGTCCAGAATGGAGCGTGGATACCCATGAAGTCGTGCCCGCATCTGGAAATCCTGATAAAGCGTGGCCAAGCTGTTAAAATAGCTCTTTTCATCTCCCGTCGTCTCGCAGACCAGCTCCCAGATTTGGGAGGCGTCAATCTCCTGTGCCTGAAGGGAAATTGTTTCTTCAGAGTCTTCATGGGCTCGCCGGTCGGCATAGGCATCAAGTTGAGCAAGCAGGTCAGGCGCAGGGAGTGGAGGTTCACGCCGGGGGCGGGGCGCGAATTCGGGCTCATCCTGTAGAATAAGGTCTCTCAGTTCCTCCACGGGGACGACAGGTTTTTCCAGCGGCATGAGGAGAGGACCAGCGCCCCTGCTGGCGGTGGTCACAGGGCCTATGGTAATGCGCTTGGGACGGCGGGACAAGGCAGGTCCGAGCGCCATGAATTGCCCGCGTTCCAGATCCCTGAAGGCTTCGGCTGCCCTGCGTTCCATGCCCAGAAGATCGGCCGCACGGGCCATATCAATATCAAGGAAGGTTCTGCCCATAAGAAAGTTTGAGGCCTCGGCCGCAACGTTCTTGGCCAGTTTTGCCAGGCGCTGTGTTGCGATAATGCCGGCCAGTCCGCGTTTACGGCCACGGCACATAAGGTTGGTCATGGCTCCCAGCGAGAGACGGCGCGCTTCATCAGAGGTATCCCCACTGGCAGTAGGGGCAAAAAGCTGCGCTTCATCCACTACGACAAGAACAGGATACCAGTAGGCGCGAGGTGCCTCAAAGAGGCCGTTCAAGAAAGCGCCAACAGCTCGTAATTGCCCTTCTGCCTCCAGTGATTCGAGATTAAGAATGACCGAAGCACGGTGAATCCGCGCTCTCTCCCCTGCGGCTTGCAAGGCCGCCTCGCTCTGTGTTTCGACATTAATGGCCAGATGGTCGTAATGGTCTGCCAGAGTGATGAAGTCTCCCTCAGGATCAATGACGACCTGCTGCACCAGTCGCGCCGTCTGTTCCAGAAGGCGCCTGAGCAGGTGGGATTTGCCGGAGCCGGAATTGCCCTGCACCAGGAGACGGGTTGCCAGGAGTTCTGGAAGGTCAAGAAAAGCGTCGGTGCCTGTCCGGTCATGGCCGAGGCTGATAGGAGCGGGAGAAGAAGTCATGGGAGTTACAGTCTAGCGCTCAAAGAGGAAGAGAGCCAGCGCTCAACGCCTTGGCTGGCGGTAAAGGCCGTTGAAAAACAGGCCTGGAGCAGATATCCCCCCGTGGGAGCCTCCCAGTCCAGCATCTCGCCACAGGCAAAAATACCGGGACGGCTTTCAAGCATGAAAGAGTCGGTCAGGGCGGAGAAACGTAGGCCGCCAGCGCTGGAAATGGCGCGGTCCAGCGTGTCTGTGGCCGCTAAAACAAGAGGACAGTTTTTTGTGCGTATGGCAAGCTGTTCCGGATCGGTCTCTGGTCCTGAGGCTCGGGCGATGAGGGAGGCGGAAAATCTGTCAAGCCTGAGTCCCTTGCGCAAACGATTGCTCAGGCTTTCGCGTGGTCTCTGGTGGGAAAGTCTGTCCTTTATGTCTTCTGCTGAAAGTGCAGGCCTGAAATCCATCATGAGGGTTGCCGAACCAGCCTGCCTGACAGCCTCTCGCAGGAGAGGGGACAGAGCGTAGAGCGGAGCACCTTCCAGTCCCCTCCGTGTCAGGGTGAGATCGCCCCGTGCCCGTTCGCCAGCGAAGGAGAGGGAGACAGATTTGAGCAGATTGCCTTCATGTTTCAGGCAGAATTCAGGCGACCAGTCTGGCACGAAACCGCAATTTGAAGGCTCGAAAGGGGCGCACAGGGTAGGAAAAAGACGCGACCAGTGCCCGTCACTGCCCAGTCGGGACCAGCTTGCCCCGCCCAGAGCCAGAATACAGCCGTCAAAAGCGAAGGAAACCGGACCTGACTCGTTTTGGAAGGAGGCGGTACCAGTATGTAGTGCTGTCAATTCATGACGGGGATGGAAGGTTACGTTCAGATTCTGCAATTTCTGGAGCCAGGCGCGTAAAAGCGGGGAGGCTTTCAGGCTTTTGAGAAAAACGCGTCCTGAGCTGCCCGTAAAGCAGGGCTGCCCCAAATTTTCAGCCCAATCAATCAGTGACTGGGGAGGGAAAGCGCGGAGCGATGCTTCCAGCCATGATTGCGCTTTTCCATAACGGGCAAGAAAGCGTTCCAGAGGCTCGCTATGGGTGAGATTGAGGCCGCTGCGTCCCGCCATCAGAAATTTGCGCCCGGGGCGGTTCATATGATCAAAAAGATGGACAGAATAACCCTTTTGAGCCAAACATTCCGCGGCAAACAGACCGGATGGGCCAGCGCCGATGATAAGGATCCTTTTATGGGCGGTGTCTGTGAGAGGCGAGAGAGTCATCAGGGCAGCAAGGTTCTTTCAGGACACATATTCATCCGTGTACAATGTCGCCCGGTAATATGCAGGCGATAATACGAAAATGGTTCGGGTTCCTCCCTTCTATAAAGGGCCGGGCCCCTGTTGAGAAGGATTGAGGATGAAACAGTGCACGACAATTGACAGTGTAAGGCAAGCTCGCGCCTCCTATGGGAAGGTCGGATTTGTACCCACGATGGGCTTTCTTCATGAAGGGCATCTTTCCCTTGTGAGGCGCGCCAGGGCGGAGAATGACGCTGTGATTGTCAGTATTTTCGTCAATCCAATCCAGTTTGGTCCTAATGAGGATTTTGAAAGCTATCCTCGTGACAGGGAGCGTGATCTGGCCATGCTGGCAAAAGAGGGGGTGGATCTGGTCTTTACGCCTGAGGCTTCAGAATTTTATCCCCCTGATTTTGCGACTGAAATTGTGGTCAAAGGGGTAGCAAACCGGCTTGAAGGCGCGTCGCGCCCGGGGCATTTCAGCGGCGTCGCCACAGTCGTGACCAAGCTTTTCAATATCGTGCAGCCCCAGAGAGCCTATTTCGGCCAGAAAGACGCCCAGCAATGCGCGGTTATCAGGCGCTTTGTGGAGGATCTGAATATTCCTGTTGCCATTACCATAGTGCCGACAGGGCGTGAGGAGGACGGTCTGGCCAGTTCCAGTCGTAATGTCCGTCTGAGTGCAAAAGAGCGTGCCTTGGCGCCAGGGCTGTATAAAGCTCTTTTGGGAACCAGAATTTTGTTTCAGTCTGGCGAACGTGACAGGGTGATTCTGGAAGCAAGGCTGAAGGAACTTTTACGGCAGAACGATATTCCTCAGCCAGATTATGCCGTGATTGTTGATCCCAGGACTTTCGAGGCGGTAAATCCCGTTACGGATAATGCTTTAGCCCTTCTGGCAGTGCCATTCAGCACGGTCAGGCTTATTGACAATCTGCCATTAGGGATGGAGTAAGACATCCCTGTTAAAATGGGCAGAATCCGTGCTCCAACCCCTTATCATACAGGCGCATGAAAGCCATGAGACTCAGTCAGGCGACCATTGGCCTTCTTCTGGCATTGGCAGGTTTTGCCTCCTTTGCTATCAGCGATATGTTCTCCAAATTGCTGGCGGGGCATCTCAACCCGTTTGAGGTTGCGTTCTCGGGAGGAGCATTTGGGTTGCTGCTGCTCCCTCTCGTGAAAAGAAAGCATGAGAGCTATGTTGACGCGGTTCCTCATAAAAGTGAGATACCACTCTGGCTTTTGCGGGCTCTGGCGGTGTTTACGGCAACGGCGGTGAGCGTGGAGGCGTTCATGCTGCTTTCCATGCCAGAGGCACTCTCTTTGATGTTTCTGATGCCTTTCATGGCCAATATTCTTTCTGCGGTTTTTCTGAAAGAACATATTTCATGGGCTTCCTGGCTTTCGGTTTTTATTGGCTTTATCGGCGTCCTGATTGTCCTGAGGCCCGGTATCCGGCCTTTTAATCTGGGTTATGCCTGCGCTCTTATATCGGCTCTTGCCAATGCGGTTAGTGTGGTTGCCTATAAGGTGGCGGCGGGAAAAACGAGCCGACTTGAACTGCTCAGCTCGACTCTTGCCGGACCATTGATCGGTAACGGATTGCTGATGATGGGGCATTTCAGTTGGCCTCGCGACCTTACGAGTTGGGTTAATCTGTTCGGGTACGGATTTCTGGCAGCGCTGGGACAGCTCTGTCTTATGCTGGCTGCACAGAAAACACCGGCAAGCCGGGTTTCGCTCTCCCAATATAGCCAGATGATCTGGGCGGTTCTGTTCAGTCAGACCATTTTTCACGATCATATGGATCGCTGGACAGTGCTTGGGGTGTTGGTGGTTACGTTTTCAGGAACGGTCAACTGGCTCTGTCGCTATATGGTGCTGGTTATGTCCGGGGGGTTCACGAACGCGAGAGAGGCCAGGAGGCACCGGAATATCGTGTTGTCACGGAGTCAACAGATCAGAAAGTGAGCATAATTTTATGAAACTCACGGCGAATATGCTGGAACGAAGACACAGGGGGGTATAGGCTTAATAACGTAAAAAAAGAATTGTAATAAATGGGAGTGTGAGAGATGCCACAGAGGGTCCCCCGTTCGATAACGTCGCCCAAGAAATTTATCATTGGTAATGGGATGTTGGCCCAATTACCTGATTTCGTCGAGGACTTTGGCAATAATGCCCTGATTATCAGTGATATTTTCATTGTCGAGCGTGTCAGGAAAGAGAGCATTCCCGCTTTGGAACAGGCTGGTCTGAAAGGTCAGGCCGAGCAGTTTGATTTTGAATGTACTGATGAGGAAATTGAGCGGCTGGGTGAGCTTGCCAAGAAACAGGGCGCCAATGTGATTGTTGGCGTTGGCGGCGGCAAAACGTTGGATACCGCCAAGGCTGTGGCGCATTATTACAAGCTTCCCGTTATTCTCTATCCCACTATCGCCTCGACTGATGCCCCCTGCACGGCTCTGGCGGTAATTTACAAAAAAGACAGGACGTTTGATCGTTATCTCTATCTTCCGCAAAATCCTGATGCGATTATTGCCGATATTGATATTCTGTCTGCGGCACCAGCACGCTTTTTCGCTGCTGGTATTGGCGATGCGCTGGCGACCTATTTCGAGGCACGTGCCTGTTTCAGGTCCGATGGTCTCAATCTTGTTCTGAAAAAGCCTTCCCACACGGGTCTGAGCCTTGCCAGAACATGTTATGAAGTTCTGTGCGACAATGTCGAACAGGCCATGTTTGCGATCCAGAATAAAATTTCCTCTCCTGCGGTCGAGCAGGTGGTTGAGGCGACGATTTATCTTAGCGGGGTTGGGGCTGAATCAGGCGGGCTTGCGGCAGCGCACGCTGTCAATAATGGTATGAGCGAAGTTCCTGACCTGCATATGACCCAGCATGGTGAGAAAGTTGTTTTCGGGCTGTTGACCCAACTTGTCCTGGAAAATGCACCCAAAGATGAGATTGAGTCGGTTATTGGCGTCATCAAGGCAGCAGGCCTGCCAATGACATTGTCTGAACTGGGTCTCAAGACATTCAGGGAAGAAGAGTGGCGCAAGGTCGCGAAGGTCGCCTGCGACAAGAATGACACGATGTGCAATCTGCCTTTCTCGGTGACGGAAGATGACGTCTATAACGCCATGGTCACGGCCAATACGATGGCAGAATATTACCGCAAGCATTAGGGCGGTCGATATAGAGGCTTTTTTTGCAGCCTCTTTTTTGTCCCTTCAGAAGCGCTTCAGGTGTTTTTGAAGGGTTTTTTTACGACTATGTACAGCCAAATACGCGCAATATGCTATGATTTTGCCCTTATTGGATAAAGAAGTGCCAAAAAAATTCGGAAAGGGGGATCAAAGCATGAGCGATATTATAGATTTATCAGGTTATAAATTTGGTGCCATAATATTCGATTGCGACAACACAATCGCAAAAACATCGCCAGTGCATTATCTCGCCTTCAGTAGTGCTTTAAAAAAAGAGGGATACCAATTGCCCGAGGATTGGTATTTCGAAAGGGTGGGAATATCTGGTCTCGATATGCTCGGCGAGTTCAGGGATACTTGCGGTGCTGACTTTGATGTAAATAAAGTGAGTCGGGAAAGCGCTGCGATATTTCAAAAAAATATTGATAAGGTCAGAGCTGTCGAACCAGTGGCGCAAATCGCGCGCGATTATTACGGGAAAATACCTATGGCAGTCGCTTCAGGCGGGCATCGGCCTGTTGTGGAGGCGACGTTGCAGGCCATAGGCGTGCGGTCTCTCTTCCCTTGCGTTGTAACGGTTGAGGATGTGAAAAAAGGGAAACCTGCGCCTGATCTTTTTCTGCTGGCCGCCGAACAGCTTGGCGTTGAACCGCGTCTTTGTCTGGTCTTTGAAGACAGTGACGAGGGTATTGACGCGGCGCATACCGCTCATATGCAGGTGATTGATGTTCGTAACGCCCTGGGACCCGATTACCTGAAGTAGCCGGGAATGGCGCATTCAGCTAGTGGCAGCAAAGTTTCTGCAAGGGATTTTGTGCCTTGACAATAAGTGTATACTGTCATTATTGCCCCTTTACAGACAGGATTCCGCTCTTTCTGTAAAGGGGCAGGGTGTCAGCGCTTTATACCAGAATCTCTGGTATAAAAGGAGTCAGGCTGCGACTTTGGGATAGGTCTCAGGAGAAGAACTGAGCCGAGGACCGTATCGCCTTCTGGCACGCTGCCCGCATAATGACCACGCGGATCCTCAATAAGGCCGTAATTGGTGACGTGCCCCATATAGTTGCCATTCTTGTCTTCTACCTTGCCATCCTCGTGTAACATACCGGCATAAGTTCCGTCACGATCCTGGAACCTCCCTCTCTCGTCAATACGTCCAGCGTAATTGCCGTCCCTCCCTTCGAACTTTCCGTCATTCTTTATGCTGCCTGCATAATTTCCGTTTTTGTCTTCGGCCCTTCCGTCGCTACCGATCCGCCCGGCATAATGCCCATCGGCGTCTACGATATTTCCTGCATGTCCGACGCCTTTGATATCGCCGGCGTAGGAAGACTGAGAAAAACCACAAGATGCCAGCAAAGCTGCGCCACATATGGTCGCATAAATCAAATTTGGCGTTGTCTTCATATAAAACTCACACTGTCTAACTTAGGTAGGCGAAATCCCTTATCGTTGGTCGAAATGCGAAACCTGGAGTCACTTTCATCTGCTTCAAGCTTCTGCGTAGAGACTGCCTTCTGAGAAGAGTGTAGCATCAAATACTCTAAAAGTGGTGAAATATTATAATCTATTTTATATGCTTCTATATAAAGAAGACATAATAAAGTCATCATTATGACATGATGATGTGCTACGACTCTCAGGATTTATCTTTGCCCCTTTTCTTTGGCGGTGCTAGATTCAGGCGCTGGTTGTGAGAAGGGGATTTCTGTTTTTATTATGAAAAACAACACGTTGTTAACCAACACCTCGAAAGAGAGCTCCTTTTTCCTGACCCCGGAAGGCGGCGGAATACTGCTCTTTATTGCGGCACTGGCAGGACTTGTTCTGGCAAACTCGCCTCTTGCGCCGTTTTATGACTTTGTAACGCAAGGAACGCTTCCGTTCGGAGAGGCAGGGCGTCATGAGACCCTTGTCGATCTTATCTCCGTCGGGCCGATGTCACTCTTCTTCATGGCTGTGGTTATAGAGATCAAGAAAGAATTTGTTTCCGGCTATCTTTCCACCTTCCGTGCCGCGGTCCTTCCGGCCATTTCCGCTCTGGGAGGGATTCTCGTCCCGACTCTGTTTTATCTGGCCGTGAGTTACGGTAATGCACAAGCCATGAGAGGCTGGGCCATTCCCACAGCGACGGACGCCGCTTTCACTTTGCCGATCGTTCTGGTCCTGGCGCGGCATGTCTCGGATGGCGCGCGCGTCTGGCTCATGGCGCTGGCAATTTTTGATGATATTGTCGGTATTGCAATTATTGCTTTTTGTTATGGTAGTAGTCTGAATTTTGTAGGGCTGGGTGTGGCTCTGGCCATCATCATGGTCATGATCGGGTTGAACCGGGCGTGTATCCAGTCTCTCTGGGCCTATTCCCTCGCCGGGTGCGGCTTGTGGGCAGCCTTGTTTGTTTCGGGAATCCATCCAACAATTGCGGGTGTTATGACGGGCTTATGTCTGCCCAGCTATAGCCGTGTTGGGGAAGTGGCTCCCCTGACCAAAATGGAAGACGTGATTTCTCCTTGGGTGAGTTGCCTCATTATGCCACTTTTCGGATTCGTCAGCGTTGGGATGTCTCTGGGAGAGATGGGGCTGCATATGATCTTTGCGCCCGTTTCTCTGGCGGTCATGGCAGGGCTGCTGATTGGCAAGCCTCTGGGCATTTTTGGTATGACATGGCTGGCGGTCCGACTGAAAATGGCGTCCTTGCCCGCCGACAGCACATTGACCATGATGTTTGGCCTGTCTCTCCTTTGTGGCATTGGCTTTACGATCAGCCTTTTCATCGCCAATCTTGCCTTTCAGGGCGCTGAGCTTCTTTCACAGGCACGATTTGCGATTCTGTTCAGCTCAGTCATTGCGGGCGTGGCAGGTTATATATGGTTGAAAGTGACTGACCCTTACGCCCATTAAGACTGCACATATTTCAGAGCGACATAAGGCGCGATATGATCGTGTAGAACGAAATAGCAGTAAAAAGAAGCGGCGGAACATAGTCAAACCAGCGGGCATTTTTCAGCCATTGGGAGACGGTATTGGCCAGAAGGGCAACAGAGAGATTTACAGTCAGCCCGCCCGCATTGAAAATGAGACCATAAAGGATAAAACGTTCTGGTCCACTGGCTGGCGGTACGAATTGAGGGATCAGGCTGATGAAAAACAGCACAATCTTGGGATTGGTAAGGTTGATGAGCAGCCCCTTGAGGAAAGCCTTGTGCCCCCCGGCACCTAGCCCGCTTTTATGAGCTTCTCCTGCGCGCGGCCAGCTCTTATAGGCCAGATAGAGCAAATAGAACGCGCCTGTGAGCTGAAAGATCATGTAAAGCGTGGGATAACGGCTGAAAAAGGCAGCGATTCCCAAGGCCGTCAGAATGACATAGATGAAAACGCCACATTCCACACCCAGAGCCGCCAACAGGCCACTTTTCAGACCATTGGTCTGTGATTGGTGCAGGGTAAACATCATGGCAGGGCCGGGAGAAATATTGATGATAAAAACCGTTCCCAGAAAAGCCAGGAATAAACTGCTCACCATAACCCGTTTCCTTGTTCAGGGGTTTTCGTGAGGTTGAGTATAATGTTACGGAATCAAAAGAAGAAGAGATGGAAGATTAAAACCTGTAGGTGAGATGCAGCTTTCTTCCTGTTCATGCCGGGAGGACAGCCTTTTTCCGTGGCACCCCCGGCACAAATCCGCACTTTTTACCCGAAAGTCAGATCTCTGGATGGCAACGCTCTTTTCGCTTCCCATCAGTTTTTCCGGTGGCCGCACCAGAAAAACCTCTTACAGAAAAGAGCGAAAACACATCATAAAGGGCGTTTCCGGCAAGCCGTTTCCTCTCCCCCAGAGGAGAGCGGCACCACCCCCTGAATTCCGCAAAAAGCCATGAACTATCGTCTGCGCCCGACAGTTCCGCTAATTTTACAGAGCAGGATATGAATTTCGTACGGATTTGGGACAGTACTTCCAGCCTTGTAAAAGGACTGGAAAAAGGGCACGTCATCGTGCTACCAGCATGAACAGCCATGGTCGATTTACCTCCTTAACGAGATTGACCGTTGGTCAGGATCGTGATGGAGTTCGTACCTCCGTTGCGATCCGTCCCTAGTCATGACGCGAACGGCTCCCGCTGTCAACTGGTTAATTGTTCCCAAGAAGAGAGCGTCTTCAGGGTGCGATGACTTTTAAAGCCCGTGAGGAAATGGTGATATGCGCTTCCATGCTAGCAAGAATGTCTCCGTCACTTTGCAGATCCACATTCTGGTTCGGTGGAAGAGAGGCTGTCGTGATAGATTTTACGTCCATAAAGCGGCTTTTTTTCTGAAACAGTAGCAGAGACAGGCAGGCTTTCAGGAAATCGTACCAGTCCGTGCCGCGAAATAAAAGCGCTGTAAAAGAGCGTTTTTCCTGCGATGAGGAGGAGATGAGCTGGAATTTCCCGCCATAATAACGGCCCTTGGTGAGAATAGCGGCTGTCACCTCTGTTGTTTCACCATCAAGGTTCAGAGTAAAGGGCGTGAATTTGTACGACAGGAGACATTTCAAGGCCGAAACCACGTAAGCTGCACGTCCAATGTGTTTTTTCAACGCCGTTGAGACGTGATGGACAATCCAGCCATCAGGGCCCATTCCCAGCATCTGGATAAAAAGCGTTTGTCCTTCCGGCGTACTTATCATGCCTGGCCATATGGTTTTGGCCCCATCGTCGTTGAAAACACGCTCAATCATCCGTGCATTATGACGGTCATTAAAAGGAATCTTCAGTTCACGGGCCAGAACATTGGCTGACCCAATGGGAAAAATCGCCAGAGGCACTGTAGAGTCAAGTAATTCCCATGCACATTCGGAAATCGTGCCATCACCCCCGCCAATAATGACGAGATCGCTCGCACGCTGGGCCAGCGCCTCCCGCACAATCAAGGCCCCATGCCCGCGATACTGGCTGGGCCGCACGGTGACATCCCACCCGCAGCGGCGCAATGCCTCCACAAAGCCACGAACCCGCCCCAGCCGATAATGCCCCGCCACCGGATTAAAAACGAATAAAGCGCGCTTGGGGGAAAGGGACATGTCCAGACTCTGATATGGCGGCGGTCATTGCACCCTATAGAGGAGGATAATGCTGGCTGGAATACACCCAGCCAGCATTAAGAGGTTCATCCCCGCGTGTGCGGGGAACAGTGAACATCGAAATACAACAGCAGCGCTGCGCGTCGGTTCATCCCTGACAGGCAAGGAACTCGGGCCGAAGCCTCCGACTCTGGGAAAATGCACTAAGCGCTTTATTTTAGCAATTACAATATAAAGCCCTAGCTTCGAATCTAAGAAAAATACCCAATAAATTCATCAGGTTAATAAAAATGGAAGACGCGGAGCGCAGCTGAAAGTTGAATTTGATAAGATTAAGGCATATAGAATAGACGATAATTCTGGAGAGGATCTGGGAAATCCTCCCCAAATTTTCCGTGATACTTTGAAGTCCTTTTGGACCGATCGACTCTCAGTATCTACCTTTAACGAATCCTTAACAAAGGACGAGGACATGCTTACAGACCTGATGGTACATACGCAAGATATTTTTTATTTTCTACGCATGATTGCGCTCATAGAGAAAGTGAGGAAAAATTTAAGGAGCCGTTTTTCTAGACGGAATAAGATCGGAAGTGAATCTTCTTTTTTAGCCGTAGGCAAACTGTTGAATCTCACTTCGGAAGAGATGTTTATCTTGCTGGTAAAACATAATCTTATAAAAGAGGCGGCGCACATTCCTTATTAAACCTGTCATCGCGGAAGTAACGTGCCAGTATGACGAAATTTGAATTTCGTCATACTGGCACGTTTTAAAGGACTTCATATAGGATTATGCCGCGTTCTCTCTTGTCAGTATGACATTGTAACACGGCATCTGATGACGTGTCATATCTGGTGGAGAGCAACTATCAAAGCACAATGTTCGCCTTTATTGCAGAGAGCGCGTGGGCATTTTTCCCTTGGGGTGCGGGGTGAGGGTGGGCGGACGATGTTGTCTGTTCTGGAGCAGGGCGGGTGCAGCCGGCTTCTTTTCCCGCGTTTGCCTCAGAGAGGGGAGAGCGCGTCTCTTGAGGCTGTGATGGTCAATGTGTCCGGCGGCGTAGCGGCGGGAGACCATCTTGAGGGGCGGGTGACGCTGGGCGCGCAGAGCGATCTTCTCCTCACCAGCCAGGCTCATGAACGTATTTACAGGGCCCGTCCTGAAGACCTGCCCGGTTCTATCGCGATTCATTGCAATCTGGCTGAGAAGGCCCGTCTTGAATGGCTCCCTCATGGGACGATTTTCTTCAATGGTGCGCGTCTTGAGAGGAAAATGACGGTGGAAATGGCGTCAGATGCTCGTTTCCTCTATTATGAAAGCCGTATTTTCGGCCGTCGCCAGTCAGATGAGGTCATGCAGTCCCTGACCTTGCGCGATCATCTTTTTATCAGGCGGGATGGCGTGCTTATCCTGCGGGATTCCGTCATTCTGGAAGAGGCCAGGTGTGACGCTTTTCTTGCCCGCGCTGCTGTGACAGGAGGAAAAGCTGTTACGGCAACTCTTGTGCTGGTGGCTCCGCAGGCTGAGGACTTTTTGCCCATTCTTAGGGAAAGTGAGCAGGAACATACCGGGTGTTTCTTGGCCTCTTCAGCATGGAATGGTATGATGATCCTGCGTGTTCTGGCTGAAAGAAGCTGGGATTTGGAATGTCTGATGATGAAGCTTCTGCCCGTTTTGAGAGAGGGGCGCAGGCTTCCTTCATCATGGCGCTAGCGATGGGTGTGACTGAAGAGACGTGATGACATGAAGCTGACCCCGCGTGAAAAAGACAAGTTACTGATTGCCATGGCGGCTATAGTGGCCCGCAAGCGTCTGGAGCGTGGCGTGCTTCTGAATTATCCCGAGGCGATTGCGCTTATTACCGATCATGTGGTTGAAGGCGCGCGGGATGGCAGAAGCGTTTCCGAGCTGATGAAAAGCGGTGGTGAGGTTCTGACACGTGCCCAGCTTATGCCTGGAGTGCCGGAAATGATCCATGATGTGCAGGTAGAGGCAACTTTCCCTGATGGAACGAAACTGGTGACTGTCCATGCCCCCATACGCTGATGCCCTGCCTATGGGAGCCATTCCCGGTGAAATTATCCCCTGTGAGGGAGGGATTGAGCTTAATGAAGGCCAGCCAGTTATAAAAGTGATGGTCATCAATAAAGGAGACCGCCCGATACAGGTGGGCAGCCACTATCACTTTGCTGAAGTGAACAGGGCGCTGGTTTTTGATCGTGCAAAAGCGCGTGGTTGCCGGCTGGATATTCCTTCGGGCGGTGCCGTCCGTTTTGAGCCTGGACAGGAGCGGGAAGTGGCCTTGATCCCCTATGGCGGGACACGGCATGTTATCGGGTTTCAGGGCGACGTTATGGGGAGTCTGGATCCATGAGCCGCCTGTCTCGTTATGATTATGCCTATCTGTACGGCCCCACAGTGGGAGATCGCGTGCGTCTGGCAGATACGGCCTTGCTGGTTGAAGTGGAAAAGGACTTTACCCGTTATGGAGAGGAAGTCTGTTTTGGTGGCGGCAAGACCATCCGGGACGGGATGGGGCAATCTCCTTACAGTCGGGCGGAAGGGGCGGTTGATACGGTTATCACCAACGCCCTGATTATTGATCACTGGGGCATCGTCAAGGCCGATATTGGCCTGAAATCAGGACGCATTGCCGCGATTGGCAAAGCTGGCAACCCTGATACCCAGCCTGATGTGACGATTATTATTGGTCCCGGGACAGAAGTGATCGCCGCAGAGGGTAAAATCATTACGGCGGGCGGGATTGACAGCCACATCCATTTTATCTGCCCCCAGCAGGTTGAAGAGGCTCTTTCTGCCGGCGTAACAACCCTTCTTGGGGGCGGCACTGGTCCTGCCACCGGTACGGCTGCAACAACCTGTACGCCCGGGCCATGGCATATGGCACGCATGTTACAGGCGGCTGAAGGCCTGCCCATCAATCTGGTTTTTGCCGGGAAAGGCAACGCCTCTCGTCCGGCCGCGCTGGAAGAGATGGTGCGGGCGGGGGCTGCCTGTCTGAAACTGCATGAGGATTGGGGTAGCACGCCTGCGGCCATTGATTGCTGCCTTGATGTGGCGGAACGGATGGATGTTCAGGTCATGATCCATACCGATACGCTTAATGAGAGTGGCTTTGTGGAAGATACGATTGCCGCTTTCAAGGGACGCACCATTCACGCTTTCCATACGGAAGGGGCGGGAGGCGGGCACGCACCGGATATCATTCGTGTCGCAGGGCTACCCAATGTTCTGCCATCCTCGACCAATCCTACGCGGCCTTTTACGGTCAACACGCTGGATGAGCATCTGGATATGCTGATGGTCTGTCACCATCTCAATCCCCATGTGCCGGAAGATATTGCTTTTGCTGAAAGCCGCATCCGCAAGGAAACCATTGCGGCAGAAGATATTTTTCACGATATGGGCGTGCTGTCCATGATGTCGTCAGATAGTCAGGCTATGGGCAGGGTGGGGGAAGTACCGCTTCGCACATGGCAGACAGCGCATAAAATGAAACTCCAGCGTGGAGCCCTGCCGGGCGATGGAAAGGCCGATAATCATCGTGTGAAGCGTTATATCGCCAAATATACGATCAATCCGGCTATTGCCCATGGCCTGTCGCATGAGATCGGGTCGGTCGAGGTAGGGAAGCTGGCTGATCTGGTTTTGTGGGAACCGGCCTTTTTCGGCGTCAAGCCGGAGCTGGTTATCAAGGGTGGTGCGATTATCTATGCCATGATGGGTGATCCTAACGGTTCCATTCCTACGCCGCAGCCAGTTCACGGGCGTATGATGTTCGGCGCTTATGGCGGGGCCTTGGCTGAGACCTGCCTGACATTTGTCTCGCAAGCTGCGCTGGATGATGATATTGGCCGCAAACTGGGGCTGAAAAGACGTCTTTCTGCGGTCAGAAACACGCGGGGTGGCATTGGCAAGAGAAGCATGATTCACAATGATGCCATGCCCCATATTGAGGTGGACCCGGAGACTTATGAAGTCCGTGCTGATGGTGAATTACTGAGCTGTGAACCGGCTGAGGTTCTCCCTATGGCGCAAAGATATTTCCTTTTTTGATGAAAGGGGTCTGATGCAACAGGTTACTGATATTCTGCCTGCTGGGCGGGTCTCTTCCGACAGGATCAGCGATGTTTTTGCCGCTGATTATGAAGGCCGCCATCGTCGCCGCATGGTGTTGACTCTCAAAAGTGGCGAGACTGTTCTCCTGAATCTGAAACAGGCGCGTCTGTTGCAGGGGGGCGAGGTTCTGGCGCTGGAAGATGGGCGTTTCGTTCTGGTGGAGGCCGAACCCGAGGCTCTGATGAAAATCACGGCCCATAATCCGCTGCATCTCCTGAAACTGGCCTGGCATCTGGGAAATCGTCATTTACCAGCGATGATTGCGCAGGATCATATTCTCATTCGGCAGGACAACGTCATTGAGGATATGGTCAGGGGTCTTGGTGGCCATATTCATAAGATAGAGGCGCCTTTTGACCCCGAGAATGGCGCTTATGGCGGGCGCTCTGCATCCTCTGGCGGTCATGGGCACCATCATCACGATCATGACTAAGGTTATTGAGGGGGGAAGCCGGGCATTTTTGTCCCTTCTTTCATGGGTGTCTCCTGCTTTTCCTACGGGAAGTTATGCGTACAGCCATGGTGTTGAATGGGCGGTCAGCCAGGGTGATGTCCGGGATGTAGCCTCTCTCTGTGACTGGCTGGAAGTTCTTCTTCTGCATGGCTCTTTGGGGAATGACCTTGTTTTCCTCCATTATGGCTGGCAGCGTGCCGAAGAGGGAGAAGCCCTTCGTGAGCTGGCAGAATATGCACGGGCCTGTGCCTCTTCTCGTGAGCGTTATGAGGAAACCCTCTGGCAGGGGGATGCTTTTATGCGCGCTGCCTGTGTCTGGCAGCCGGAGCTTGAAACTCTGCGGCAGGCTTTTTCGTGGCCCCTGCCTGTTGCACAGGGGCTTGTCTTCCGGCGGGGTGGGGTGACGAAGGCGCAGGCTCTTCTGGCGGGGGCCTATAATGCGGTGGCGGCCCTGGTCTCGGCAACGGTGAGACTGGTGCCGCTGGGTCAGACAGACGGACTGCGCGCGCTCAAACGGCTTGATCCCGTGCTTGAGCAGGCTGTGGAAAAGGCGGAGCGCAGCACATTTGACGATCTGGGCGGGGTGTGTTTTTACGCCGACATGGCCGCGATGAGACATGAAACCCAAAGGACGAGGCTTTTCAGGACATGACAGAAACAGCAGCACTTAATGGCCCTCTTCGCGTGGGGATTGGCGGGCCGGTCGGCACGGGAAAAACCGCTCTTATGGATGCACTCTGCCGCTATTTTCGTAAGTCCTGTAGCTTGGCGGCGATCACGAATGACATTTACACCAAGGAAGATGCTGAATTCCTGACTCGTGCCGGTTCTCTGCCTCCAGAGCGTATTCTGGGGATTGAAACGGGCGGATGTCCCCATACAGCCATCCGTGAGGATGCCAGCATCAATCTGGCGGGCGTGGAAACCCTCATGAAACGCTTTACAGATCTTGATCTTGTGCTGATTGAAAGCGGGGGTGATAATCTCGCCGCCACTTTCAGTCCGGAGCTGGCTGACCTGACGATCTATGTGATCGACGTTTCAGCCGGGGACAAAATTCCCCGCAAGGGAGGACCGGGCATTACGCGCAGTGACCTTCTGGTTATTAATAAAACCGATCTGGCCCCTTATGTCGGGGCTGATCTGGGCGTCATGGAACGCGACAGCCGTAAAATGCGGGGTGACAGGCCTTTCGTCTTTACCAATATTCGGGCAGGTGAGGGCGTTGAGGATGTGGCGCGTTTTATCCGCGAGCAGGGCGGTCTTTAAAGAGCGGGTATCTGGCTGAAAGGCTGTAACCTGCCCATAAGAGCAGGAACAGGGGAGGAGTAACTTTTTATGGGGGACGAAGAGGCAGACTAAGCGCGCCCAGTATGGTCGGGCCGGGTCAGTTAATTATGCCTCATAAAATGCTCTCAGTGTTCTGTCTGGATACAGAACACTGAGGCACATGGGTTATGATTGATGCCCTGTCAAGGCAATGGGACAGGGCAAAATTCTAACTCACTTTTCGAAACATGTCGGGATACCGCCCAAGGGATCTCCCAACCTGTTTCACTTACGGGGCTGAAAAGTTATAATGCACGACCTGACCTGCTGCGGCGGGCGGCACAAAGATGTAATATGATCCATGTGCATTCTGGCCTTTAACGTTGTCAACAAGAAGGGTCAGTGTGCCTGACGTCGGTTCATATGAATAATCATTTGTTAATGATCCCCCGGGTAACTGGCAGTACTGACTGTCACCATTGAAAACAAGCTTGTTGGGACAGCGCAAGATTTCCACCCCTTCAGGTAAGGTAAAGGTCAGTTTGTAACTTCTTCCTTTTGACAGGGTGTCCGAGGGGAAAAAGCGTGTAAGGGCAATGCGTCCTGCAGAAAGGACCATATTATTGTTGGTGTTAACAGGCGGTTTGTTATTGGCTGGCGGATTATTGTTAGTGGGGGGATTGTTATTTGCAGGATTATTCGTCCCATCAATATGCAGTGTATAAAGAGTCACGGTCGATTTAGTAGCCCCTGGATCCGTTATAGTGACGGTCGTCCCGTTATGAACGACCGCTACGGATGATGATACATCGGCAGGTGTCATTGCATATAGTTCGCCCCCTTCTTTTACTCTCCAGGCAGAAAGTCTGAAATTCTGTTGGGAGATATTATTAATCGAGAACTGTACCCCCTGTGAGCTTGCTGTATAATCTCTCGTTCTGGCGTTGACACTGCCATTTGTCGGGAGTTGTGTAACTGTTTGTTTTTGCGTGACTGCGTTGTTAGGGTTGATCGTGTTGGGATTAACACCGCCAAACCATTCGTTGAGGCTCCATTGGTCGGTTAACTGACTGATTTGTCTGTTTCCATCCACATAATGTTGGGCATAAAGTGGCGAAGATGTTGGTGGTGTCTGCCTTGTGTTGCGCATATCGACTTCGTAATTGGCAACAAGAACATTTATCTGATTATTGGCATCATTCTTGCCAGCTATCAGCGAAATGCCTGATGAGAAATCCTGCCCGCCAGCCAATATATTGGGTGTCTCAAAGAGTTTTGAATATAAATAAAAACCTTGTGCCGCATATGAACAGAATCCCGGTTCGTTATTAAACAATCCGAAAGAAGACGCATCTCCTCGGTAATAATAGGACTTGTCTACTTTTGTATAATTCATATAGATAAGACTTGATACAATATAGGCAGCATTTGTAGCACTTTGAAGTTTACTGAATACATTAATGTCTGCAAAAGGAGTTACATTCCATTCTGTAACAATACTCTCTATATTGTTATACCCATATTTATTGAGTGTTGACTGTACCAAGTCACCATAGTCAATGATATTTTGTGGATCAGCCGTCTTATTGGCGTAATAATGCCATGAATAGAAATCAAGTGGCACATTATTCTGGCGGCAATAGGATAAAAGGCCGTCTGTATAGGCGCCTCCTGGATTATAACCAGTGGCGACGCCAGCCCCACCAACTTTTGCAGCCGGATCTGCTGCTTTGATAGCGCGTGCCACTTTCTCGAAAAATTGATAAAATACCTGTTGGTTATTGTTGTTCCAGAATATTGTTAAATCAGGCTCGTTCCAGATTTCCCAATAAGCAACTTTCCTGGGTAAACCGGTTTGCTGGTAATCACGCGAATAACGCTCAGCTACAGCACGTGCCATTGAAGCATAAATATCAAAATCTTCTGGTGGTTCTGCTCCGCCGCGATTTGTCCGTCCCACGCGAAAGAGAATTTCACGTTGAACATTATTAGGGTTAACAGACGGATTGTTGTTTAACACTTCTCTAAAATGCTGATCTGTCATGGCATAATTGGCATTGGACAGGGCCAATCCTTCATTATGCTGTCTCATTCCAATAGCAGCATTGGGAAATATGGTGCGTCTATTACCAAGATCGGCAATGAGCGAAAGTGCAGCACTCCGTTTTTCAGTGGGGATGCTTGGAAGAAACTGACTACTGGTATCATTAGGTACAAAATAGTTGTCTATATCCCCAAAACCAAGATTATCGTGAAATCTGAAATGCTTGATGCCCAATTGATTAAACTGATCTTCAAGGTCAGGAAATCCTGGCGCGATGGAACGTGGGGTTCCATTTACACCGTTTACATCTTTTATCTTCCCAGAGAAACCAGCATTATAATTTATATTATTTATATCTAATGAAAAAAACTTTGTCATTATATTTACTCTTTATAAAATAATATTTTTAATAATAAATTAATAATTCTATATCATATAGAACAGATATATCTAATATAAAATCATTATATTAGTCAATAAATATTTTTATATATTAATATATAGTTTATTTTATACAAAATTATTTTATTTAATATTAATGAATTATTATATAAATATCGATATAAAATAGAATTTTTGTTGCGTATTCATACCGTTTCCTGGAGTGTCAGGTGCTCTAAGGAAAGAATTGAGAAGCGTTTTTATGCCGGAAACAATGAGGTGTCTTCAGCAGGTAGATCATGCGGAAAAACATTTCACAATCCATCGTTCTGGCAGCAGCACAAAATTCCATTTTTTATCAGAAGACCTGACGATTCCAGGGAATATTCCTTGATTTTTAGCAGCCTCGTAGTCTCGACTTGCTTTATCCGCGAGCAGGGCGGTCTTTAAAGAGCGGGCATCTGACTGAAAGGCTGTACCCTGCCCATAAGAGCAGGAACAGGGCAATGATGGAAGCGCCCAACCCTTCAGCATGGTCTCCGCACCAGTTCAGGAAAGCCAGGAGGGAAGGCGCTTTCACGTCAAGGAGTGAGCCAAGTTCCATTCCGCCAACAGAAAGGGCGATAAGACTGGAGAGAATGGTGACGCCCAAGCGGTAGTGGGCACGTCCGCGTGAAGCTTTACTTTGTGTTTCCTTCCAGGCACGGACCATAAGGATATTGTCCAGACTATCAATTAGCGCCATTGCTCCGGTAAAAAGCAGGGGGAGCAACAGGCAGATCATGATTGCCTGTCCGGCGGCATGGCGGGCGGAAGTCAGGCTCAGAAGGCTGATCTCGCTGGCTGTATCAAACCCGAGGCCGAAGAGCATGCCCAACAGGATAACTTGCCATCCTTTCCAGCCATGAGAGCGCTTCAAAGGGAAAAGGCGGTTATGGCTGGTGTTGTAGCGCGTGTCTTCCGGGAGGCGTAGCTGCCTTAAGGCGGAATATGCTGTTATTAGCCCCATAACCAGCAGGAAACAGGAAGAGATTGCCCCTCCTATGAGTCCTCCTTTAAGGTGGAGCCACTGAAAAAGAAGTGAAGAGGGCAGGGCGATAAGGATAATTGTGGCGGCAATCACAATGGTGGAATGGCCAAGCGAGAAATAAAGCCCGATCAGATAGGGTCTTTGCCCTCGCTCCATGAGCTGGCGCGTGATGGTGTCGATGGCGGTAATATGATCGGCATCCAGTGCGTGACGTGCGCCGAAAACCCATGCTAGCAAAGCCGCTCCGAGTATGATCGGGTTGTGGAGTGCGGCAAGAGCGGCAAGCCCCCAGAGGAAGAGATTGGCAAGAAACAGGCAGGCCAGGAGGAGGGTTGGGGGCGTGACGCGTATCATGGCTTAATGTTCCGCCTTTTCAGTTTCGCCATTATGTTTCAGGCCTGCACAGAGAGAACAGACAATTTTTTCAAGGCGAAGTGAATAAAGCATGTCGGGTCGTTCAAAACCATCCTCACAGCTTTCACATTCATAAATTGTGGCACTGGCCTGACCGGAAGGCAGAAAACGTGGTTCTTCTATTCCGTCATGATCGCGCCGCCGGTAGGTGCGCCCTCCTGTAACCCATGCCAGAAGGGGTGTGACAATGAAGGCTGTCAGCACGGCAATCATGGCGGAATAGGGTTGCAGGGCAGGGCCAAAGACATTTTTATAGGTCAGAACGGAAGCAAGAGTAGCGAGCAGAAAGGCCGTTACCCCGACAGGATTGATGGCTGGCAGCATTTCCCGCCGATATTCTGGCTCTTTGGGTGACAGGCCGAAGAGATATTTATTCAGCACGATATCGGCACAGACTGTCATGATCCAGGCAAGTGCACAGTCTGCATAGAGGCTGAGGATGGACTGTAGAACGGAAAACATGTTGCCTTCCATCAGGGCCAGCGCGATGAGCAGGTTAATGACGAGAAAGATCAACCGCCCAGGGAAATGTCCTGTCAGGCGTGTATAGGCGCTGGTCCATGCCAGGGAACCTGAATAGGCATTGGTGACGTTGATCTTGATCTGGCTGATCACGACCAGCACAACGGCGAGGAACATGGCAAGTGAGGGAGAGCAGAATGTGCCGAGTGCTGCAAGAAATTGCTGTACAGGTTCCTGAGCGAGGGCAGGGCCAACCTTATGAAGAATGAAAAGGCAAAGAAAAGCACCGATGATCTGCTTGAGGGCGCCCAGTACGACCCAGCCTGGACCGGCAGCGATCATGCTGCTCCACCATGCAATGCGGTTCTGAGGCGTTTTATTGGGCATAAAACGCAGATAATCAATCTGTTCGCCAATTTGTGCCATCATGGCCAGAGCGACACCTGCTGAAAGTGTGATGGCCGGGATGGAGAGGTGCTCATGGCCAGAAAGTCCCTCAAAGGCAAGGAAACTGGGTATCAGGGATGGTTGTGTCGAGGTGAGATAAAGTACGGGACCCAGCATCAGTAGTAGCCAGAGCGGTGTGGTCCAGACCTGCATTTTGGTCAATGCTTTCATCCCATACAGGACAAAGGGAAAGACAATCAGCGTGGAGATGAGATATCCGGCCCAGAGAGGCAGGCCCGTCCCGAGCTCCAGTCCCTGTGCCATAATGGAGCCTTCAAGCGCAAAGAGGATGCAGGTAAAGCTTGCAAAAACAAGTGAGGTAAGAATAGACCCGCTATAACCAAAACCGGCACCGCGTGAAATGAGGTCAAGATCGATATTGTAACGTGAAGCGTACCAGGCGAGGGGGAAACTCCCCGCAAAAATGAGTACAGCTGCAAGAAGGATGCCCAGAACTGCATTCAATGCCCCATAAGAGAGGGAGATGGAAGCCCCGATGGAGAAATCAGCCAGATAGGCGATTCCCCCCAGAGCTGTAATAGCAACCGTAACCGGAGACCAGCGGCGATAGGAACTTGGTGCATAGCGCAGGGGGTAATCGTCCTGAGAGCGATTGGTTGCATGATCATGCGGACTCTTTCGGGGCATCAGTAACTCTCCTGTGACCTGAGATGATGGCAGTCGTATAATATATAACGATAACGAAACTATTAATCAATCGTTATGTTTTTATTGAGAAAAAATAAATATAAATCAAAGGGTTAAATTACTTTTTCTTGTGTGAAAAGCGTCGCGACGCTTCGGTGTAATCAGACGAAAAAGGGAGACTTTTTTGTCTGTGGGGTGTGGTGGTTTTCGCCACTCTTTCAAAGTGGCGGATACCTATCAAGGTGACGGCCTTTTAGGCGAATAAGAGTGCGAATCCATTGGAGACACTTTCTGGTTAGTCAGCTATGACAGCAAAATAAACATTACGATACAATAACATTCATGCCAGGGAGAAAAATTTATATTTTGTTGACAATTAGTTCTTGTCGGAATCGTAACGAATAAGTTAGCGTTAAAGAGCGTCGGACGTGTAACATATAACGAGCATAAGTGAGCCCGTGTTATGCAAGATTTTTTACCTTATTCTGTGTGGCGGCCTGTTAGGAAACTATGCAGGATTATTGCGATTTCCACAGCCATAATGGGTGTTTCTTCCCTGAAGGCGCAGGCCAGTCAATGGTATACAGGGTCACTTGTGGCGCCTTCTGCAACGACAGATGCCGGGACATGGAATATCGAGCCTTATTATTCCTATGAGCAGCCTATGGGTTATTTTAATGCCCATGGAGGTACAGGGCCAATCCAGCGTCCGGTCCAGAGAAGCTTCTCCAATTCAACATTGTGGAAATATGGTCTTACGCCCGATGTGACTGTCCAAATTCATACGATTGTCAATTATCAATGGAAGCACACGGAAGGTCACTCTCATGGCCCCAAAATGGCAGACCTGCCATTTGATGCCATATACCGTTTTCTTGATCCTGATCCGAAACGATATATTCCGGCTTTAAGTATTCTGGCAGGAATTGTCTTTCCTGTAGGTGATTATAACAGGCTGGGCCATCGTCAGGATGGGGTCGGGAATGGCTCTTATGTATTCCGCCTGGCGTTTATTGAGCAGTCTACCTATACTCTACCGGGCGATCATGAGCTTCGTTTGCGTGTCTGGAACTGGTTTCGTAGGGCTTTAACGTCGCCGAAGCTGAAGGATACGACCAGTTATGGTACATTCGAGGGGTTTCGAGGGCGTGCTCAGCCGGGCATGAGCGGGCAGACGGGATTTGCTGTTGAATATGGCATCACTCAAAGGTGGGTGTTGGCGATGGATTTAACCCATGACTGGAGTAACGGCGCGCGTGTCAGGGGATATGATCTTCACGGGCGCTATGCACGTAAGATTGGCAATGCCTCGACGGACTGGCAGATTGCGCCGGCTATAGAATATAACTGGAATGCCAGATGGGGTGTAATTGTTGGCTCACAATTCTATTTCGCCGGCCATAATACGGGGATTGAGGTTTTCCCGCAAATTGCGATCAATGCATTTTTTTAATTGATTAAAGGTGAGGGTTTATTTTTCAGAAAAATCAAAGAGGTGGCGATGCGCGTTACTGGCACAGCATCACGAATATTATGGCTCATCCAGTGCTGTATGATCCATCGCCGCATGATGGATCTTGCAAACTTGTCAGCTGTAATCAGGTTTTGTTTTTCTATTCCATCAGGCACAAGGCTCCTTAAAGGAGCTTTGTCATTTTGAAATTATCGACATGTCCTGTCGCAAGATTCAGGCGGATCAGTCTTTCTTGCCCACTGTTGACAGTATGAAGCTCATTCTTAGAATCTGACCGGAAAAAGGATTGAGTGATTTCAGAAGGATATGATTCATTGTTGTTGAACAAAAACACAATGGATATTCAATGGCCTGGACTGAAACCACCCGCCGGCAGTATCGTCGCGATGATCTGATATATGCAAGTGATTTACGTGATGAGAAATGGGTTCTGATAGAGCCTATGATGCTGCGTTCCAAAAGACTTGGCAGACCCAGACATACAGATCTGCGTCGTGTTGTTGAGGCTTTGCTTATATTGTGACGACGGGTTGTCAATGGAGACAGCTCCCTCCTCATTTTTCGCCTTTCACAACGGTTCATGGCTATTTTTACAAATGGCTCAGAGCAGGACGCTGGGAAAGCATCAAATCATCTTCTGGTCATGATGTCGCGTGAGCAGGAGGGAAAGGAAGCAACGCCGAGTGTTGGTATCATTGACAGCCAGTCTGTCAAAACGGCAGAAAATGGCGGTCCACGTGGCTATCTATGATGCTGGAAAGAGGATCAAGGGACGCAAACGTCATATCCTGACCGCCCCCCAGAGACATATCATTACGGCAGTTGTTCATTCTGCTGATTTTCAGGAACGTGATGGAGCCTTGTTGGTCATTGAAAGAACCCGGAATTTATTCCCCTGGTTGAGGAAAATCATTGGTGATGGAGGATATGCCGGCCCCAAATTGAGGCACAATCTTTGCAGGCTGGAAGAATGGAAAATGGAGATCGTAAAGCGCTTTGACCTTAAAAAGGCTTTTGTGGTTCTGCCCAAACGCTGGATCGTCGAACGCAGCTTTGCCTGGATAGGACGTTGTAGACGACTTGCAAGGGACGTCGAGGCAACAACAGCTTCATCAAAAGCATGGCTCCTCATCGTCATGGTAAGCCTTATGCTGCGCCGAAATGTTCATTCCTGATTTCCCAAAAGGGCTCTTATTGGAATGCCGCGTGCCAGAAAGAAAGACTGTATATTTGTACATGCTTTGACTGTGTGTTAGATAAAATAAAATTACTTGTTTTTCATTTTTTAGTAATATGTCTATTTTAATTAGATATAATAAATTAATGATTTTAATAATATTATGAATTCTAGATCATATTTTTCATTATATATTTTAAATTCATGTGTGAATTAGAATGAGAGGTTGTTACTAATATTTTTAATGAAATTAATTATACAAATATTTTCCTTATTTGAGATGATTTTTCTGCTGATTATGTCATAATCGTGGCAGGTAATGGGACGTTTTGAAAAGGAACAGCGATGCAGACCCATATCATGAATAATGAGAAAGTTTGCCCTCCTTATCTGAAGAGCTTTTTTGATTGGAGAGGCCTGCGGGCTGTTTCTGGCAGTTTCTGTGTGTTGGGGGTGCTGGTCTTTTTTCTATCTTCCGGTGCTGAAGCAGCTGATTGCAGGAAGGGAGAAGGGAGTGCTGTCTGTGATACAGTGCAGCAGAAGGATGACTATATAGACAGTAGCAAGCTTTATTCTGGTTCAGACAAGAAAAAAGAGAAGAGGAGAAAGAAGCGATTTTCTCGTTTTGCCTCAGGTAAAATACTTCCTCAGAAAGTCACGGTAGAAGCTCGAAAAACTTCCTATACTCATTCCGTTCGTTTTGTGTCTGGTTATGGTGACAGAAACCTGCACGTCAAGGGAAGCAGGTTTGTAAACCCTATTAATAATACGGGCGGCGTCATGGAGATCGTGGATTTGCGAGGCGGTATTCCGGTGACGGCGGACGAAAGGCTGTATGAGAAGGCTGTCAGAGATTACGCTGCGGGAGATTATGAGAGGCGGAAATATAATGTGTCTCAGGCAACATCGGTCAAATCTGGCTTGAAAGAGAAGAAAATCACCTCCCTTGTCTTGTTTTGTCTCGAAGCTTTTGTTCTGGGAGGTGGGGTTCTGATTCTCTTTATAATAAAAATATACATGAAGTTAATACATACCAATTTAAGGATATCAAAAAAATAATATCAGTCGGATATGGAGACGATATAGATAAATTCTTGAAAATAAGTTTGTTTTTTTATAATTTGTTTTAACGGACTTTCCTTACTCAAGACGTGCCTATGCCCTGTTTTGTCTTAATAAAAAGTGATACTGATATAGTATGAGGCGTACCGATACAGCAGGGTTATTGAGTGATGAGAGTTGGGCGCTCTGGGAGCCACTGATTGAAGAGATTCGCCCATGAGACAGGACGCAGCCCTATGACTTGCGGCGGACAATAACAGCGATATTCTGGCGTCATGAGAATGGAGCGAAATAGTGGAGCATCTCCACTAAACTCGGTCTATGGTGGCGGGCAATACAGCTTTTTATACGTTGTGCGAAGGTTGGTGTCTGGAAAAGATTATTTTGCCTGTTACAGCAGGAAAAAATCTTGTCATGGGGCATGACGTTTCATGATGGCATAATCATCCCATGCTGGATAACCTTTGCGATACTCCCTGTAGGTTGTGGCTGGCAGGGGTCATGCATCAAAGGCGTTTTGGGAGAAAATATGGAGTATGGGCGTTCGTCCTGCCGTTCCGGTAAAAAGGCGTGAAATCCCTGTAGTCTGTCATCAATGGGTCTATCGCTGCCGTCACCTCGTTGGAAACATGTGGGCGCGTCTCAAAGAATGGCGCACTGTCGCTACAAGATATGAGAAAACCACAAATTCTTTTCGGGTCGTTATACGCATTGCTGCTTCCTGTGACTGGCTTAAGCTCTAACAGAGCCTAGAGAGTGTTATGTGATTTTGAGAGATAATAATGACCTATCGCAAAGAGTTTCTATTTATGTCAGTGATGAAGAATGGTTATTGTTTGCTCCGTAATCACTGGTGACGAAAGAAGAGGCGTCCCAGCGTCAGCATGACCAGCGAGAGTTGTTTTAATGATGGTCTGCGCTATTTCATGCGTTATGGTATAGCTTGGTGGGCTATGCCTAATGACGCTCTTTCGTGGTTTGCTGTTTATCGACAGTCTTGCTGTTGGAAGGAAGCGGGTTGTTTTGAAGCCCCTATTGGCGATCGATGAAGCCTGCTCCATCTGGTTGAAGCAGTTGGAGAAGCGGCCAATGGAGGTGTTAAACCAGCATAGGCTGATCAGGAATATAATAGAACCAGGGCAGCAGAAGTCGCGAAAAATCGAGGAATAACCCTCGAAATTGTCAAACTTTCTGAGGCAAGACGGGGTTTTGTCATCCTGTCTGGATAATGGTGGGTGGTGGAACGTTCTTTCGTATGGATACATGTTGCAGCTCGTAAAGGAGCATGAGAATCTCAACACTCGCTTTTGCCTGTGCCATGTTAATGCCATTTAATTCTTGAAGCAAAGTGCATGACATCCTCTGGCTGCGGGTAGCGATAAACCCATTCAGGCTGGTTTCCCGATGTTCTTCCCCTTTTGGCCAACATAGCTGGATTGGGATGAATGGCCGTTCCAGTCCAGCAAGAAGTCGCAATGCCCTATTTTTGTGACGCAAGTCATAAGGTTCTCTGCCCTGCTACGAGAGGAATTTCTTCAATTATGAGTAGCCAGACTGCCTGGCAGTTATCGCTGAAAATCTATGTTGCATTACGATTTGTCACATAGCATTTTTAGAAAAGTTATGCAGTTTTTAACAACTTTTGGGGAAAAAGTATGGAGCTTCTCGATAGGTACAATCTGCAAAAAGGAAATAGAGTCAATGCGTTATGTATAAAATATAATTTCTATATTTTTAACCTATTGTAAACTAAATACACAAAAAATTGTTTTATTAATTTATGTAAAATTTTAGACATATTCTTGTCACAATATAAAGTTACAATCTCTCTAAAATAAAGGCGTACAATTTATTAACTGATTATTGACAAAAACAGAGGACGGTATGTTCTACGTTAGACCTCAGGTCATGACTTTACGTGTTGTAAGACCTTGGAAAACGAGGTGGTGGCGTGCTGTCATGTGCTGTACCGCCATTTATTATGGGCAAGACTTTCTCACGGGTGGTCAGGCTTTTGCTTCTGGGTGCAGTGTCTCGGGAGGAAATATAGATATATCAGGCTGTAGCCAGTCCAGTAGCGGCGTTGTGGGGGTATTATCGCCTGATGTATCCGGGTCTGATGGTAACCCCAAGACTGTATTCCTTGCCACCGTGTCCTCGCTTAATGGCAGTAATAATGTCTTTCTTGGGGAAAATCGTCTCCAAATCGGGCGTGGTGATGGGAATATTGATAGTACTATTGGTAATTTTTCTGGATCAATATCCGGAGAAAAGGGCGGTATTGATGTCTATAATAATGAGATATTTACAGGAAATAATACCTATACGGGCGAAACTCATATAAATGGCGGAGGGTATCTTTCCATTTCCGGTAATGGAAGTATTTCATCAAGTAGTGGGGTTATTTTTAATCAGGATGGTTTCAATAAAACATCTACTCTGGATATTTCCGGAGCCAACGGAGATGTTAGTGTATCCAGTATAGCGAATGGAACCAATTCCTCTGGTCAGCTTTCAGGTCGTGCTAATATTATTTTAGGAAATAACAGCCTTAATATAACCAATGCCCACGGATCGCTTTTAGCCGGGAGCATTACTGGTGCTAGCGGTAGTATGCTCAATATTTCCGGTGGTCGTGAAGTTCTGGGATCGGGTGGTAGTGGGGTAATGAATTCCGCTGTGGGTCTGAGCGTTTCCAATTCAGGCTCTTCTGGTGGCGTGGATCTGAACGGTGTCAATGATTACACAGGCGATACGATTATAAAAAATGGCGGCAAGCTTTATGTTTATGGCTCAGTAGGTGGAAGTAAAAATATCACTGTCCAGAGTGGCGGGACATTGCGGGGTTTCGGCCCTATAGGTGCTGGTGCCGGAAGCGGTACGATAATCCATATTGAGCAGGGCGGTACTATTTCTCCCGGTAATGAGGGGCAAGCCCGTCAGAGTATAACACTGAATGGTAATGTTACTATTGATGGTACCGCCGATCTCGCTCAGGTTAGTGGAAATAGTTCGGGAAAGTCGTCCCATGGTTCGATCGTCGCAAATGGCGATCTGACGCTTGGTGCGAATAGTACATTGAAAACGACCAATCTTGCATCGCAATTTGGTTCCGGTGTTCAGAGGCTCTTCCAATATAGCGGTACGCTGGCCAATAATGCTACTTTGCTGGTAGATGGTCAGGAAAAGAATAAAGCGGATTATCTTCAGTCTGGCAATGGGCATGTCAATCTTATCGCGGCCCAGTCGGGTGACAGGCTTTCCTTCTGGAACGGAACTAATATAACGCCCAATTCCGCCGTGAATGGTGGTTCCGGTACATGGAAACAGGCAGTCGGTACGAACTGGACGGATCCTGCCGGAGATGCCAGCGCAGCGTGGCATGACAAAGATTACGCGATCTTCCAGAATAATAGCGGCACTGTTACCGTCGACGGGAATGTCAATGTTACCGGAATGCAGTTTGCGTCATCAGGTTATACGCTTGTCCCTGCGGATTCCAGCAACACCATTACATTATCTGGCAATCGTTATAATAACCCGAACTTTCCGGTCACCTCTGACGGTTCAAGGGCAGACCAGCAGACAAATGGCAAACTCTATAATGCTTCCGGCCTTCTATCCACAATCCGTGTTGGCGATGGTACGGCCAATGGCGATAATAGTGTGGCCCTCATTCAGGCCAGTTTGACGGATGCTTCCGGTCAACCGACGACTTTGGTCAAGACGGATTCAGGGATGCTCGTCCTTTCCGGGGATAACAGCTATCATGGTGGCACTGTCATAGCGAATGGTAACCTTGAAATTACGTCTGATGCGTCCCTTGGGGCAGCTGATACTGATATTGCTCTTGATGGCGGTACCCTGAAAATCGGGAATGATATAAACAGCTCAGCACGTGAGATTGTTCTGAGCAGTAATAATGGTACCATTGATCTCGACGGACATCATTACGTAACGGGAAACTCCATAGTCGGGCAGGGCGGTCTTGCAATTTCTTCCAGCGAGAAGATAGGTGTGGCGAGTGGTTTGCCTGCCAATGGAACCCACTCGGTTCTTGATCTGAACTATAATAATACGTACACCGGCGACACAAATGTCTTTGGACTTAGTGGGATGCCCCCTGCTTCCGGGGATGTGACGGTTACGGTTAATGCTAATAGTTCCACGCCCTTTGGGCAGGCCCTTACGGTCGATCCGGGGGCAGGCAGGGGGCCTGTCATATATGTCAGGCAAGGAGCTATTATAAACATGAATGGTAACCCGGCTGACGGCGGGAACGGCTCTGCAAGTCTTGATTATCATAACCTTGATACAAGAGACAGCACTATCAATTTCAACAATAAAAGCACAGCGGATCATTCCAGAATAAATCTGCATAATTCTGTGATCAATTTTAATGCTCAGAGCAGTGCCGGAAATTCAAGTACGACTACTACGTCGGCAGGAGATGCTTCTGGTATCATCAATTTTAATGATAGCAGCACGGCGGGATCGGCGTCGTTTGATATCCATAGGGGCAGCAGCCAGATCACCTTTAATGACCATAGTAGCGCCGGTAATTCTCACATAAATATGGCAGATGGCGCCCTAGCGACATTTCAAGGGTATAGTGACGCTGGGTCAGGAAGTATTACCAACTGGAACGGAATGGTCAGTTTTGCTGACCATGCTACAGCTGATAGGTTGGTCTTCGAAAATCATAGTGGGCTTGATATTTCTGCCCTTCAGACATCTGGTCTCACTATTGGCAGGATTTATGGTAACGGAGGGTGGGTCTATTTAGGAAGTAAAACGTTGACCCTTTCCGACGGCAGCTCCATTGATGGCGCTATTCACGATGGCGGTGCCGCGGGGGGCAGTGGCGGATCTATCCAGAAAATTGGCACAGGCAGAACTGGTCTGAGCGGTAATAATGACTATACAGGTCGAACGGATATTGAAGGCGGCACACTTTTCCTGGGTGAGTGGGGGAGTATTTCCCATTCGTCTGTGGTTGCTATTTCCAGTGGGGCCATCTTTGATATCTCTGGAACCCATAATGGAACATCGGTGAAAGATATTTCTGGCGCCGGTAACGTTCTGCTTGGCGGTAAAACGCTTACCTTGACAGCTGCTGATGGGACGGCAGCGTATTCCGGGAATATTTCCGGCACAGGCGGACTAACCTTGGCCGGGGGTGAAAAGATCCTGACCGGGGGCAACAGCTATACGGGTGCGACGAATATCACTAATGGCACGTTACAGCTTGGTGATGGCGCTGGTCATGATGGCACAGTAAGTGGCACGTCGAACATAGTGGATAATGGGGTTCTTGCAGTCAATAACACAGGTGTCACGACGCTGCATGACATTAGCGGGAGTGGTTCCTTTGCACAGAGTGGCAGTGGCACGACGGTTCTGACGGGAGGCAATAGCTACAGTGGTGCGACGAGCATTGATCATGGCACGTTGAAGCTTGGCGATGGCACGACGAATGGGCATCTGACTGGAACGTCAGGGATTGCCAATAATGGCGCACTTATTATTGATAATAGTGACGGAACGACGCTGCATGACATCAGCGGCAGTGGCACGTTTGCGCAGAGTGGCAGTGGCACGACGGTTCTGACAGGCGGTAACAGCTACAGTGGTGCGACGAATATCACTAATGGCACGCTGCAGCTTGGTGATGGCGCTGGCCGTGATGGCACAGTAAGTGGCACGTCGGGGATTACGTTGGCGCAGAATACTGTTCTGAATGTTAATAATGTGTCAGAGAGTGCAGTTTTTGGCAGGGGCCAGGATATTACCGGCTCTGGCAGCTTCCATCAGTCTGGTGCCTCTGACAGTATTTTTGAAGGGCACAAGAGTTATACAGGCGAGACGGTTGTGAGTAATGGTCGTCTTGTTCTGGGTGATGGGCACGATGCGACCAATGATGGCAGTCTTTCTGGTCAGACGAATATTGTGACCGGGGCACATGGAGTTCTGTCGGTTGATAATGTGAATGATACGACATTATCGCAGAATATTACCGGGACAGGAGGTCTGGAAGTGGAACATGATGGTTCCACAGTGACCCTGACCGGGGACAAGAGCTATACGGGCGCGACGAGTATTGATCATGGCACGTTGAAGCTTGGGGATGGCACGACGAATGGGCATCTGACCGGGACGTCAGGGATTGCCAATAATGGCGCGCTTATTATTGATAATAGTGACGGAACGACGCTGCATGACATCAGCGGGAGTGGTTCCTTTGCGCAGAATGGCAGTGGCACGACGGTTCTGACAGGCGGTAACAGCTACAGTGGTGCGACGAATATCACTAATGGCACGCTGCAGCTTGGTGATGGCGCTGGCCGTGATGGCACAGTAAGTGGCACGTCGGGGATTACGTTGGCGCAGAATACTGTTCTGAATGTTAATAATGTGTCAGAGAGTGCAGTTTTTGGCAGGGGCCAGGATATTACCGGCTCTGGCAGCTTCCATCAGTCTGGTGCCTCTGACAGTATTTTTGAAGGGCACAAGAGTTATACAGGCGAGACGGTTGTGAGTAATGGTCGTCTTGTTCTGGGTGATGGGCACGATGCGACCAATGATGGCAGTCTTTCTGGTCAGACGAATATTGTGACCGGGGCACATGGAGTTCTGTCGGTTGATAATGTGAATGATACGACATTATCGCAGAATATTACCGGGACAGGAGGTCTGGAAGTGGAACATGATGGTTCCACAGTGACCCTGACCGGGGACAAGAGCTATACGGGCGCGACGAGTATTGACCATGGCACGTTGAAGCTTGGGGATGGCACGACGAATGGGCATCTGACCGGAACGTCAGGGATTGCCAATAATGGTGCGCTTATTATTGATAATAGTGACGGAACGACGCTGCATGACATCAGCGGGAGTGGCACGTTTGCGCAGAATGGCAGTGGCACGACGGTTCTGACAGGCGGTAACAGCTACAGTGGTGCGACGAATATCACTAATGGCACGCTGCAGCTTGGTGATGGCGCTGGTCATGATGGCACAGTAAGTGGCACGTCGAACATAGTGGATAATGGGGTTCTTGCGGTTAATAACACAGGTGTTACGACGCTGCATGACATCAGCGGGAGTGGTTCCTTTGCGCAGAATGGCAGTGGCACGACGGTCCTGACGGGAGGCAATAGCTACACTGGCGCGACGAATATCACTAATGGCACGCTGCAGCTTGGCGATGGCGCTGGTCATGATGGTTCCATTTCATCAAGCGGAGAAATTGATAATAACGGTCGGCTTGTTGTTGATAATTCCACCATGGAAACAATGTTGCATAATGTGACCGGTTCTGGCAGCCTGACGCAGCAGGGGAGCGGTAAGGTTACCTTGGTCGGATCGAATGACTATAGCGGCTCGACGACTATTGAGGCGGGTTCGACCCTGCAACTGGGCAATGGTGTGCAGAATGGCACGCTCAGTCAGTCTGTCATTACCGATAATGGTACCCTCTTGCTGAATAACGGCACGGATGGTGTGGTATTGCATGATATTACCGGTTCAGGCGGTCTGACGCAGGAAGGTCCGGGGCGTGTGATACTGATCGGGACGAATGATTATACTGGCGATACGCAGATCAATTCCGGCACTCATCTGCAATTGGGTGATGGACGGGGGCATGATGGGCGTCTTACCAATTCGGCAGTGCATAATAACGGTGATCTGACTGTTAATAATGAGAGTGATATTGTCCTGCACAGTATGGACGGTAATGGCAGCCTGACGCTTGATGGGCAGGGGCGTGTTACACTTGCGGGTGGAAGCGCCTATAAGGGCCCGACCATTATCAATAATGGGCAGTTGCAAATTGGCGATGGCACGAATGACGGCAGTAATGTTGTTCTGTCTGGCGTGAATAATATCACAGTAAACGGGAATGGATCCCTGATTGTTGATAATACGAAAGATACAACCCTGTCCCAGGAGATCGCTGGGACCGGGCATGCAACGTTTCAGCACGGAGGCTCGACGATCACGATTGAGCATGACGATCAGAATTTTACAGGTCAGGCGACAATTGATCACGGTGTGACGTTACAACTGGGCAATGGCACGAATGCGGGCCATGGCTTCCTGAATGGGAGCTTTGATAATGAAGGCGCTTTGGTTGTTAATAACACAGGTGTCACGACGCTGCATGACATCAGCGGGAGTGGTTCCTTTGCGCAGAATGGCAGTGGCACGACGGTTCTGACGGGAGGCAATAGCTATACGGGCGCGACGAATATCACTAATGGCACGTTACAGCTTGGTGATGGCGCTGGTCATGATGGCACAGTAAGTGGCACGTCGAACATAGTGGATAATGGGGTTCTTGCGGTTAATAACACAGGTGTTACGACGCTGCATGACATCAGCGGCAGTGGCACGTTTGCGCAGAGTGGCAGTGGCACGACGGTTCTGACAGGCGGTAACAGCTACAGTGGTGCGACGAATATCACTAATGGCACGCTGCAGCTTGGTGATGGCGCTGGCCGTGATGGCACAGTAAGTGGCACGTCGGGGATTACGTTGGCGCAGAATACTGTTCTGAATGTTAATAATGTGTCAGAGAGTGCAGTTTTTGGCAGGGGCCAGGATATTACCGGCTCTGGCAGCTTCCATCAGTCTGGTGCCTCTGACAGTATTTTTGAAGGGCACAAGAGTTATACAGGCGAGACGGTTGTGAGTAATGGTCGTCTTGTTCTGGGTGATGGGCACGATGCGACCAATGATGGCAGTCTTTCTGGTCAGACGAATATTGTGACCGGGGCACATGGAGTTCTGTCGGTTGATAATGTGAATGATACGACATTATCGCAGAATATTACCGGGACAGGAGGTCTGGAAGTGGAACATGATGGTTCCACAGTGACCCTGACCGGGGACAAGAGCTATACGGGCGCGACGAGTATTGATCATGGCACGTTGAAGCTTGGGGATGGCACGACGAATGGGCATCTGACCGGGACGTCAGGGATTGCCAATAATGGCGCGCTTATTATTGATAATAGTGACGGAACGACGCTGCATGACATCAGCGGGAGTGGCACGTTTGCGCAGAATGGCAGTGGCACGACGGTTCTGACAGGCGGTAACAGCTACAGTGGTGCGACGAATATCACTAATGGCACGCTGCAGCTTGGTGATGGCGCTGGTCATGATGGCACAGTAAGTGGCACGTCGAACATAGTGGATAATGGGGTTCTTGCGGTTAATAACACAGGTGTTACGACGCTGCATGACATCAGCGGGAGTGGTTCCTTTGCGCAGAATGGCAGTGGCACGACGGTCCTGACGGGAGGCAATAGCTACACTGGCGCGACGAATATCACTAATGGCACGTTACAGCTTGGTGATGGCGCTGGTCACGATGGCACAGTAAGTGGCACGTCGAACATAGTGGATAATGGGGTTCTTGCAGTCAATAACACAGGTGTTACGACGCTGCATGACGTTAGCGGGAGTGGTTCCTTTGCGCAGAGTGGCACGGGTACGACGGTCCTGACGGGAGGCAATAGCTACACTGGTGCGACAAGCATTGATCATGGCACGCTGCAGCTTGGCGATGGCACGACGAATGGGCATCTGACTGGAACGTCAGGGATTGCCAATAATGGCGCGCTTATTATTGATAATAGTGACGGAACGACGCTGCATGACATCAGCGGGAGTGGTTCCTTTGCACAGAGTGGCAGTGGCACGACGGTTCTGACGGGAGGCAATAGCTACAGTGGTGCGACAAGCATTGATCATGGCACGCTGCAGCTTGGCGATGGCACGACGAATGGGCATCTGACTGGAACGTCAGGGATTGCCAATAATGGCGCGCTTATTATTGATAATAGTGACGGAACGACGCTGCATGACATTAGCGGGAGTGGTTCCTTTGCACAGAGTGGCAGTGGCACGACGGTTCTGACGGGAGGCAATAGCTACAGTGGTGCGACGAGCATTGATCATGGCACGTTGAAGCTTGGCGATGGCACGACGAATGGGCATCTGACTGGAACGTCAGGGATTGCCAATAATGGCGCACTTATTATTGATAATAGTGACGGAACGACGCTGCATGACATCAGCGGCAGTGGCACGTTTGCGCAGAGTGGCAGTGGCACGACGGTTCTGACAGGCGGTAACAGCTATACGGGTGCGACAAGTATTGACCATGGCACGCTGCAGCTTGGCGATGGCACGACGAATGGGCATCTGACCGGAACGTCAGGGATTGCCAATAATGGCGCGCTTATTATTGATAATAGTGATGGAACGACGCTGCATGACATTAGCGGGAGTGGTTCCTTTGCGCAGAATGGCAGTGGCACGACCATCCTGACGGGAGGCAACAGCTACACTGGTGCGACAAGCATTGATCATGGCACGCTGCAGCTTGGCGATGGCACGACGAATGGGCATCTGACCGGAACGTCAGGGATTGCCAATAATGGCGCGCTTATTATTGATAATAGTGACGGAACGACGCTGCATGACATCAGCGGGAGTGGTTCCTTTGCGCAGAATGGCAGTGGCACGACGGTTCTGACGGGAGGCAATAGCTATACGGGCGCGACGAATATCACTAATGGCACGTTACAGCTTGGTGATGGCGCTGGTCATGATGGCACAGTAAGTGGCACGTCGAACATAGTGGATAATGGGGTTCTTGCGGTTAATAACACAGGTGTTACGACGCTGCATGACATCAGCGGCAGTGGCACGTTTGCGCAGAGTGGCAGTGGCACGACGGTTCTGACAGGCGGTAACAGCTACAGTGGTGCGACGAATATCACTAATGGCACGCTGCAGCTTGGTGATGGCGCTGGCCGTGATGGCACAGTAAGTGGCACGTCGGGGATTACGTTGGCGCAGAATACTGTTCTGAATGTTAATAATGTGTCAGAGAGTGCAGTTTTTGGCAGGGGCCAGGATATTACCGGCTCTGGCAGCTTCCATCAGTCTGGTGCCTCTGACAGTATTTTTGAAGGGCACAAGAGTTATACAGGCGAGACGGTTGTGAGTAATGGTCGTCTTGTTCTGGGTGATGGGCACGATGCGACCAATGATGGCAGTCTTTCTGGTCAGACGAATATTGTGACCGGGGCACATGGAGTTCTGTCGGTTGATAATGTGAATGATACGACATTATCGCAGAATATTACCGGGACAGGAGGTCTGGAAGTGGAACATGATGGTTCCACAGTGACCCTGACCGGGGACAAGAGCTATACGGGCGCGACGAGTATTGATCATGGCACGTTGAAGCTTGGGGATGGCACGACGAATGGGCATCTGACCGGGACGTCAGGGATTGCCAATAATGGCGCGCTTATTATTGATAATAGTGACGGAACGACGCTGCATGACATCAGCGGGAGTGGTTCCTTTGCGCAGAATGGCAGTGGCACGACGGTTCTGACAGGCGGTAACAGCTACAGTGGTGCGACGAATATCACTAATGGCACGCTGCAGCTTGGTGATGGCGCTGGCCGTGATGGCACAGTAAGTGGCACGTCGGGGATTACGTTGGCGCAGAATACTGTTCTGAATGTTAATAATGTGTCAGAGAGTGCAGTTTTTGGCAGGGGCCAGGATATTACCGGCTCTGGCAGCTTCCATCAGTCTGGTGCCTCTGACAGTATTTTTGAAGGGCACAAGAGTTATACAGGCGAGACGGTTGTGAGTAATGGTCGTCTTGTTCTGGGTGATGGGCACGATGCGACCAATGATGGCAGTCTTTCCGATCAGACACATATCATGGTCTCTGGGAATGGCGAGTTGGCCGCTAACAATGTGGTAGATAGCACGATTGGCCAGAGTGTAGAATTGGCAGGAGGCAGGTTTGCCTCAGATATGAGAGGCAGACTTGTTGTCAATAGACTGATATTTGGTCAAGCTTCTGATGGCAGACAGGGCGCCTTTATCCAGCGCGGTAGTGGCACCACTATCTTGACGGGAGTGGTTTCTGCTGCCGGCCAGGGTGGCAAGATCGAAATAGATGACGGAACCGTGCAGCTTGGCGCAGGCGATGTGGCAAATCGCGATGGGACATTATCAGGAGCGATGAACATTGATATTGGTAAGTCTGGCGACAAGACTGGAACTTTCAGCATCAAGAATATCGGCGACACGATGATTGCGGAGAACCAGCAGATTACCGGTGCAGGTAATTTGCTGATTGCTGGCGTCGGCAATACGGTTGTGGAAGGCGACAAGAGCAGCTTTACGGGGACGGCTATCGTTAATGCGGGTCTCCCTCATGATGGCGGGCATAATACTGATATGAATATTGCCCAGAAATATGGCGTGCTTGAAGTGAACGGCAATATGGGCAATGCTGGCGTTGATATTCGTCAGGGCACGCTGGCTGGTAACGGACAGGTCGATAATGTGGATGTGCATGCGACCGGCGCACTCGCTCCAGGTGAAAGTTTTGGACACAAGGCTGGTACTCTGACAATTAATGGGAATCTGCATCAGGAAAGCGGGTCGGCTTATTTTGTCTCTGTTGATCCACAGTCCCAGACAGGTCGGTCTTCCGACTTGATGCGAGAGACGCCCTCTGGCAGGTCTGATATGATACAGGTTTACGGGAAGGCGACAATTGATTCTGGGGCGCAGTTGGTCGTGCGGCGGACAGATGCTTTGGGCTACGTAACGGGTACTCGTTATGTAGTGTTGTCTGCCAAGGAAGGCGTCACGGGGCTTTATACGCTTAAAGGGGATATCAGCGACAGCTCTGCATCTTCTTCGGCTTCGAGAGTGGGAACGCAGGATGTTGAGGCTGAAGGTGGCGGCGATGGGAGTGGGGCAAATGTGTCTGCCTTTAAAAGGTTGGTAATGGGTCATGATAATAATAATATCTGGCTGGATGCCGTCCAGTATCGGTCATTTATGGATGCTGCCCAGACGCATAACGAGAAAGAGGTTTCAGCGGCCTTCCAGCACATGGTTGAGCAGGGGGTCAACAAGCCCATGCTTAACTATATTGATTCGTTGCAGACAGATAAGGATGCACGGGTTGCCTTTAATGCCAATTCTGGTGAGGTGAATGCGTCCCTCAAGTCGCTTCTGATCGAAAATTCAGCCTTTCTGAGGACGGGTATGGTTGATCGCCTTGAGACAGCGGAATGTTCCCCTTCCATGACCGACCTGAAAATCAGGGACAAATATGGTCGTGACAAGAAAGCCTGTGGAGAACCCGGGGCGAATTTCTGGATGTCTGCCTATGGCGGCTGGGGTGGGATTTCCTCTGATGGCAATGCGTCCGGCATTCATGAGTCTGGAGCCGGGTTTGTGATGGGGGTGGATTCCTATATTAGAAACACGAACTGGGTTGTTGGTGGCACGGTTGCCTATGGTCATGGGAGCGTGTCAGATGATCTGAACACAACCGGTCATTCCAGCGATGTTTCAATAGGTGTCTATTCTGGCACGCATTGGGGTAATCTCGGCCTGAGAATGGGTATAGGCTATACGTGGGATATTATGTCCGGGACCAGAAGGATCAGGTTTGCCGGGTTTAATGACAGTGTGACGGCGGGGTATCAGGGAGGCACAGGTCAGGGCTTTGTCGACCTTGGTTATAAATTCCATCTACCCTATAAAACGATTGTCGAGCCCTTCGGCAATTTTGCCTATGTTCATGTGAATACGGACAAATTCAAGGAACATGGCAATATCTGGGTTGCCATGCAGGGCAGGGCTTCAAATCAGAGTGTTTCCTATACCACGTTTGGCTTCAGGGCATCGTCAAATTTCAAGGTAGGAAGTGCTATACTTGTTCCTTACGGTGCTTTTGGTTTCAGACATGGCTTCGGAGCGCTGACGCCAAACATCCACAAATCCTTCGTGATTACGGGGCAGGACATGAATATTGAAGGGATCACTCTGGCAGAGGATATGTTCATTATGGATGCTGGCCTGAAGGCGAAGATCACCGATCGTATAGGCGTTGGTTTGGGCTATAATGGCCACTTTGGCGCACGGTACCACAGTTCCGGGATACATGGCGCTTTCTCATGGAAGTTCTGAAACGCGGATAAAAGGGGGAATAGCGTACAAAAACCCCCTCTGGGCGTTTTGTTCCCAAAGGGGGTTTTGGACGTCATTGTACAGGAACTATATCAGGCGAGTTTTTTAACGAGACTGGCGACATGTTGTCCGAGGAATTTGGCACCTGCCAGCTCATTCTCATCAGGCTGACGTGAACCGTCTCCAGCGGCGATGGTTGTAGCCCCATAGGGAGAGCCGCCTGTGACGGTATCAAGCTTCATCTGTCCCTGGAAGCTGTAAGGCAGGCCACTTATGACCATGCCATGATGGAGCAGATTGGACATGAGGGAATAAAGGGTCGTCTCTTGCCCGCCATGTTGGGTGGCCGTTGAGGTGAAGACAGCCCCGACCTTGCCAATGAGAGCGCCCTTGGCCCATAGCCCGCCTGTCTGGTCCCAGAAATTGGCCATTTGTGCAGGAAGGCGGCCAAAACGCGTTGGGGCACCCACGATGATGGCGTCATAAAGAGGGAGATCAGAAGGTGTGGCCAGAGGAGCGTCCTGCTCGGTTTTGAAATGATGTGTCTTGGCAGCATCTTCGGGCACCAGTTCCGGCACGCGTCTGACATCGACCTCAAGGCCTGCGGCCTTCACACCTTCAGCGACGGCATAGGCCATGGTTTCGACGTGACCATAGGAGGAATAATAAAGAACGAGAACTTTGGACATTATGGTTTCCTTTTTATGTATTGGTTTCAGAAATTATACTGACGGAACGGTTTTCTCTGTTTCGTTCCATCAGGGTATCAAGCGAAAAACGACCCGGTCCGGTGACAACCAAAGCCAGAAAGCCACCTGCTATGCTGATGTTTTTGTAAAATTGGATGAACATGTCATGCTGGCTTGCTTCCGAAATATTCCAGTAATGATGTCCAAGAAAGGCGGTTGCCATACTATAGGCGGCCATAAGAAAGGAGACAGGCGAGGTAAAGGCCCCCAGGAGCATAAGAAAGCCGGCTCCCAGTTCAAAAATCAGGGCTATGGTAGTGAAGCAGGAGGGAAGGGGGATGCCAATACTGCACATGAAAAAAGAAGCCTCTGGAAAATTGGTAAATTTTTCCCACCCCATGAGGACAAAAATCACGGCGAGTAATGAACGTGATACCAGTAGAATGGCATCGCGGATACTCGAAGAAGACATGTAAAAACTTTCAAAAAAACAAAACGGGGTGTTCCTCGAAATTCATTCTATGGAAGTGGGAAGAAGAGAAAATAGCCAATACCGCAATTGGCCATTTCAGTTTTGTACCCTCGCCATAGCTGCTTGTTTGCTCTGGCGCCTCATGGAAAGGTTTTGGAGCACCTGTCTTGGCGCTGCAGGGAAAGTCAGATAGAGACGGAAGATAATAGAACAAGGCAGATTATTTTCACCGTAGCGGACGACGAATCAATCCATTTTGCGAAAGTCAGGAATATGTTGGCTTCTTCGTGGTTATTCTGGGCGCTTCTGTCAGCTTTCTTTGCTTCAATGACAGCTCTTTTGGCAAAGATGGGTGTTGATGGTATTGATCCAGATATCGCAACTTTTATCCGTACTTTTGTCGTTATTATTCTGCTGGCAGTGCTTTTGTTGGTCACAGGAAAATTCCGCATCACAGTGTCTTTCAATTCACGTGCCTGCCTTTTTTTGCTGCTTTCGGGGCTGGCAACGGGGGCGTCGTGGCTCTGTTATTTCCGTGCCCTTAAAATCGGCGATGCCGCTAGGGTCGCACCAATTGACAAATTGAGTGTCGTTTTTGTGGCTGTGCTAGGCGTGATGTTCCTGGGAGAGCATCTTTCTTCAAAAGGCTGGCTCGGAATTATACTGATCGGTGCCGGCGTCATGCTGGTAGCGGTGGGCTGAAAAGGACCGGGATTTTATAAGGAAAAATGGTGGACCCGGCGCGATTCGAACGCGCGGCCTTTGCCTTCGGAGGGCAACGCTCTATCCAGCTGAGCTACGGGTCCAGCCTCTGGAAGTTCGTCTTTTAAAAGGTTGGGTCGGATTTGGCTAGCCCTTATTTGTAAAACGCTTCTGGCGGTAAAGATCTTCTTAAATAGATGCTTATAAATCTCTCATTATCGTGATAAGCCAAAGGACGATAAAAAGCCTATCGTCCCGCCACAGTTAAAACAGTCGATGGATTGTAAGAGGTCTATGATGAAGCGTTTCTGCAATCACCGTAATCTTATTGTCAATGAAGCTATAAATGGTCTGATTCGCTCGTCTTATGGCGTGCATCTCCAAAAACTCAGTGGAGATGATGGCGTCAATGTCGTCCTCCGCAAAGACTGGGATAAAAGCCGCGTCGCGGTTGTTTCCGGCGGGGGGTCGGGGCACGAACCAGCTCATGCTGGTTTTGTTGGTGAAGGAATGCTGACAGCGGCTGTCTGTGGCGCCCTGTTTGCCTCTCCCAGCGTTGATGCCATCCTTGCGGCCATTCTTGCCGTGACGGGCGATGCCGGATGTCTGCTTCTGGTCAAGAATTATACGGGCGACCGCCTGAATTTTGGCATTGCTGCCGAGCAGGCTCGCGCCATGGGATACAAGGTCGATGTGGTCATGATTCATGATGACATTGCTCTTGGGCAGACAAGGAAAGCACGTGCCATTGCCGGGACCGTCATGGTGCAGAAGATCGCTGGTTATAAGGCGGCACAGGGAGCATCTCTCGAAGAAGTGGCACAGAGTGCCCGTGAGGCTGTTGCTGCTGTCAGATCATTGGGAATTGCCTTAACAGATTGTGATGTTTTTGAGCCGAATCATCATAGTCGTTTGAGTGAGAGTGAAATTGAGCTGGGGCTGGGGATTCATGGCGAGCCGGGAGCAGAGCGTCTGTCAATGGCTACGCTGGATGAATTGACACAACGCGTTATCGAAAAGCTTGCACCGACGCTTGAGGAACAGCACCTTGTCCTCATGGTGAATATGCTGGGTTCTGTGCCGGTTATTGAAGCTCAGGCCATTATGGATTCAGTAGCAAGAAATTCGTTTTCTTCACGTCTGAAATGGGTGATTGGCCCGGCTCCACTCATGACAGCGCTGGATATGCTGGGTTTCTCACTGTCCATCATGCCAGCGCGTGAGGATTTTGTAGAAGCATTGTCTGCTAGAGTGGAGGTGCCAAGTTGGCCGGGTATGGTGCCTTTTGAGCGCCATTTGCCTTCAACGCCCATGCCGGTATTGCCAGAGACTTTCAGATATCCTCCTTCCCCAAACGCCATTCTGGAACGTGCGATCAGGGAGGGAGCGCGGATTCTGGAAGAGAATGAACTTTCGATTAACGCACTTGATGAAAAAATTGGCGATGGTGATGCGGGTTCGACCTTTGCTGAATCAGCGCGTCAGATTCTGAAAGCACTTCCGCAGTTGCCCTTGCAGTCACCTCGTGAACTTTGTGAGACATTGAGCAACCTTCTGGCACGTTATTCCGGGGGGTCCAGTGGTGTGCTGCTTTCGATTCTTTTTTCGGCTGCGGGCCGTAATGAAGACTGGAGAGAGGGCCTTCTGGCTGGTGTAAAACTCATGCAGCATTATGGTGGAGCCTCTCTGGGGGATCGTACCATGATTGATGCATTGGTGCCGGCTTTTGAGGCCTTGAAAGAAACGGGACAGCTTTCTGAAGCCGCGAGGGCGGCTCGTGCTGGAACAGAGCGGACAAAATCCATGAAGGCCAGGGCAGGCCGCGCTTCCTACGTACCGGAAGACCAGCTTGCGTCAATTCCTGATCCGGGGGCAGAGGCTATTGCGCGTCTGTTTGAGGGGCTGAGCAAGGCTTTCCCTTAAAACCTAAAATGGATTATGGGGCGTGTTGTCCCAGGAGACAGCGGCGAAATCCCCTCCGGAAGGGAGGAATTTATCTGGGGTCAGGAGCCATGAAATGATATCGGCACTGACCCTGTTCTGGTCCCGGCTCAAAAGATGATAGCCCGTATCAAGCAGGTCAAAACGTGTGTCTTGAGGCAGGTTTTTTCTTAGGTTATTATAGGTCCGGGGCGGGACAAACTGGTCCCGGGCGCCCCATATGACCAGAAGAGGCAGGGAGGCATGAGGCGCGGCTCCGGAAGCTTCGGTCATAAGAGTGGTAAGACCATAAAGTGCGTGGACGGTTGCATCATGGCGTGTCAGCGGATCGAAATAGAGGCGTCGCAGGGCGCGATAATTGGCGGTTGAGATACGGTGCCCTGGCATATTGGATTCTGTCAGTACCATATCTGGCGTCAGAATATTCCAGAATGTGAGTATATTACCCAGAGGGAAAGGTAGTTTCATGATGGCAGGTGAGAGGAGGATAGTGCCGCTCACCAGCGATGTGTTTTCCGCACTGAGCAGGGCCAATGCTCCCCCCATGCTTTCTCCCATAAGATAAAGCGGGTGTTCAGGGTCATGACGATGCAGCCAGAGCAGCTCTTCCTGCACGTCATTAATCAGTCTCCGGGTTGATGAAGCCCATCTGACAGGAGGTTGTACGCCCCCGAACCCCCTTATGTCAGGAGCGGCAATCGTAAAGCCATGGCGTGTCAGGGCAGGAGCGAGTATTTCCCATCCATCGCGGCTGTCATTAAAGCCATGCAGGGCGAGGATTGTGCCACGCAGTGGTGGTGTTGCCCTGTAAAAACGGAGAGGAATGAGCGTACCATCGCTCATTTCCAGCGTTGCATCAGGGGCGATAAAGGCGCTTTCCTCTTTGGTATGGGGCAGGGTCTGCGGAGATGGTGGAGCAGCACATCCTGCGGCACAGAGGAAGAAAAAGAGTGCGGCAAGTCTCCGGGGGCGTTTTAAAACAGGGGCGAATATGGCTATCATAGGCTTATATTATTCAAGAGCATGAAGGCGGCAAGCAGGAGAGTGAGTGTGACGTCAGAGAAAAAACATGTCGTCCTGGTGGATGGGTCCGGTTTTATTTTTCGGGCCTTTCATGCCCTGCCGCCCATGAGCAGCCCGGATGGCACGCCGGTCAATGCTGTTTATGGTTTTACCAATATGCTCTCGCGTCTGCTCAGGGATTATGAGGGTCACCCCGTGGCGGTTATTTTTGACGCCGCCCGGCAGACTTTCCGTAATGAAATCTATCCTGATTATAAAGCGCACAGGCCGCCCCCGCCGGAAGACCTGATTCCCCAGTTTGCCCTTATCCGCGAGGCGACGGAAGCTTTCAGCCTGCTGGCAATCGAACTTCCCGGCTGGGAGGCAGATGACCTTCTGGCGACTTATGCCCGTCAGGCTGTTGAACGCGGCGATGATTGCACCATCATTTCCTCGGACAAGGATTTGATGCAGCTTGTGCGTCCCGGTGTCCAGTTAATGGATCCGATAAAGCAGAAACCGATCAGGGAGGCTGAAGTCGAAGCCAAATTTGGCGTTCATCCGTCCCGGGTGGTTGATGTGCAGGCTCTTATGGGGGATGCGACTGATAATGTGCCCGGTGTGCCCGGTATCGGTCCCAAAGGGGCGGCCCAGTTGATTGGGGAATATGGGACGCTTGAGGCTGTTCTGGATGCAGCACCATCCATGAAACCCTCCAAACGGCGGCAAAATCTGATTGATTATGCTGAGTCTGCGCGAATTTCTCTCAAGCTGGTGCAGCTGGCTGATGACGTGCCAGTGCCCTATAGTCTTGACGAAATGCTGGTCAGGAAGCCTGATGAAACTATATTGCGTCCCTGGCTTGAGAAAATGGGGTTTGGGTCCATAGTGCAGCGCTTGGGACTGAAAAATGGCAGGCCTTCCCATGAGGTACCGCGCACAAAGGAGGAGACAGCTCTTTCACCGGCTCTTCCCCAGGAGATGCCTTTTGGACCTTATGAAACCGTGACGTCCCTGAAGACCGTGCAGGACTGGGTTGAAGAGGCGCAGGCAAAGGGCGTGGTGGCCGTTGACACGGAGACAGACAGCCTTAATGCCCGTATTGCGCAACTTGTCGGGATTTCTCTTGCTGTGGCGCCGGGCAAGGCCTGTTATATTCCCCTGCGTCATGAGGGGACGCTGGAGGCGCCGGTCCCGGAGCAGCTGGAAGTAAAGGACGTTATTGATTGTCTCAGACCTCTTATGGCTGATGATACGGTCCTGAAGATTTTTCAGAACGCCAAATATGACCTGACTGTTTTCAGGAATGCGGGGCTGGACCTGATTGCCCCGATTGATGACACCATGCTGCTGTCCTATGCCCAGTCGGCAGGGGAGCATGGTCAGGGGATGGATGAGCTTTCACATCTCCATCTGGGTCATGATCCCATTACTTATGACCAGGTTACAGGCACAGGGCGCCAACGTATTTCTTTTGCGCAGGTGCCGCTGGAGAAAGCGACGGCTTATGCGGCTGAAGATGCCGACGTAACACTCAGATTATGGTCTGTTCTGCGTCCTGCCTTGCGTGAGCATAAGGCCGTGTCCCTCTATGAAAGAATGGAGCGTCCCCTGATTGAGGTGCTGCTGTCCATGGAGGCGGCGGGTGTGAGGGTGGATGCTGCAGAATTGCGTCGCCTGTCAGAGGATTTCAGTCATCGCATGGCTCATATTGAGCAGGAACTTCACAAGCTTGTAGGAAGATCTTTTAATCCAGGTTCTCCCAAGCAATTGGGTGAAATTCTTTTTGACGAAATGCAGATTCCCGGTGGGAAACGGACCAAAAGCGGCTCATGGGGAACAGATTCTAGTGTTTTGGAAGATCTTGCAGGGCAAGGCCATGAATTGCCTGTAAAAATTCTGGCCTGGCGGCAGATGGCAAAGTTGAAATCTACTTATGCGGATGCACTGGTCAAGCTGATGGATCCACAGACCCAGCGTGTTCATACGACCTTCCATATGGCGGGGACGTCAACCGGGCGCCTTTCATCCAATGAGCCGAATTTGCAGAATATTCCCATCCGTACCGAAGAAGGCGCATTGATCAGAAAGACATTTGTGGCCTCTCCCGGTCATGTGCTTGTTTCTGCCGATTATAGCCAGATTGAGCTGCGTCTTTTGGCGCATGTGGCCAATATTGAACCTTTGATAGAAGCGTTTCATCTGGGGCAGGATATTCATGCCCGTACGGCGTCAGAAGTGTTTGGCGTCCCTCTTGATGAAATGGATAATGTGACCCGTCGCCGGGCCAAGGCCATTAATTTCGGCATTATTTATGGCATTTCTGCTTTTGGTCTGGCACGTCAGCTGCAAATTTCGCCCGCTGAGGCCAAAAATTATATAGAAGCCTATTTCCGGCGTTATCCCGGTATTCGCACTTATATGGAAGAGGTAAAGGAGGAAGCCCGTCATTACGGTTATGTGACGACGCCCTTTGGTCGTCGCTGTTACGTGCCGGGTATCAAGGATCGTAATGGTGCGAGGCGGGGCTATGCTGAGCGTCAGGCCATTAATGCGCCTCTTCAGGGAGGGGCCGCTGATATTATCAAGCTGGCCATGATTCGGGTGGACAGGGTTATTCGGGAAAAAGACTTGCCTGGACGTATGGTCCTTCAGGTGCATGATGAACTTCTGTTTGAAGTGCAGGAAGACAAGGCACAGTCTTTTGCAGGACTTGTCAAAAGCGAGATGGAAAATGTCGCCAGTCTCAAGGTAGCGCTGGCCGTGGAAACGGGAACAGGGCATAACTGGGCGGATGCCCATTAGGCAGGAGCTGGAATTCAGGTGAAAGACGGGAATATGACAGAGTCTGGGAAGAGCATCTGGCGCTGGACGGGGATTATTGGTCTGCTGGTTTTTGTTGCTGGTCTCCTCGGTTATGGAGGTTTCAGGCTTTCGACGGCCTCAATGGGAAGAAGCGATATTGTACGTTCCCATGGCAACCCCGTTGGTGGGAGCTTCAAGATTGTCACATTGACGGGCAGCACAGCGACGGATGGCGATTATCGGGGGAAATGGTTCCTGGTATGGTTCGTTGATCCGCGTTGTCCTGACGAGCGCTGCTATCCTCCCATGAAGCGCCTTGATCAGGCTCTGGCACAAATGAAGCAGGAACGCCATCCGATTGTGCCTGTTGTTCTGTCGTTGAATTATTCAGCGCCTGATACGGATGATCTTGAAGATTATTTCAAGGATGCGGCGGTGGATTATTCCCCTTTTTATGCCACTGAAAATATGACGCGCGCCATGACGGCCCTCTATCATGCGCCACTGGTGAAAGAACGGGAGGGATATTATGCGCCGGCACAGAATTATGTTCTGATGGACCCGGAAGGTCATTATGCGGCCTCCATCCCGACAACCCTTTCGGCAGAAGAGCTTCATGCAAGGCTCGATAAGCTGGTTACGGGCTGGGGGAAACAATAATCATGTCGTCTTACGAGCTTCTTTTGATTGATTATGATGGCACGATGGCGGAAACGCGTCCCGCTATCTTGAAGGGTCTGAGCGAAGCTTTCAGGGAAACAGGCCATCAGGCACCCTCCAAAGAGGATATGGCTGCCACTCTGGGCCATGGCGGTACGCTGGCTGATTTCTTCCATATGGCTGTTCCCAATGCCACGATGCAGGATGTGCAGGACTTCGTGCGCATTTACCGCGCTTATTATTCTGTCGCTGATGAGGAAGATACAGTGCTTTTTCCCGACGTCACGGAAACACTGAAACAGCTTGGGGAGGCAGGCTTCCGCCTTGTGGTCATCAGCAACAAGCTTTCCATAACATTGACAAAAAGCCTCGAGCGTTTCGGGATTGCCTCTTTTTTTGAGGCCGTGATCGGGGCTGAGGAAGGAAAGGCCCGCAAACCTGATCCTGCTCTTTATAGAGAGCGTCTTCAGCCCCTGTATCCGCAGATTGAGCCTGGAAACATGTTGATGGTTGGCGACACGCTGGCGGATCTTCAATTTGCCAAGGCGGCGCATATGGCGTCCTGCTGGGCTTCCTATGGCCATGGCGTGGAGGCGGCCTGTCTGGCAGAAAAGCCGGATTGTCAGATCCGGCATTTCTCGGAGCTTCCAGCTCTTTTGGGGTGTTAAAGCCCGATATCGCTTCGCAGCATTTTATCAGCCCACTGGATGGAAGCTGCAGCCTCATAGGCCCGACTGCGGGCTTTCTCCGGGGTTTTGGCTTTGGCGCAGATTGTCAGTACGCGTCCTCCTGCAGCGACGAGCTGCCCGCCCTGTAAGATGGTGCCAGCATGAAAAACATAGACGCCCGGCTGGGCTTCTGCATTTTCAAGACCTGTAATGACGCCGCCTGTAACAGGTTTGTCAGGGTAGCCCCTGGCCGCCAGAACGAGAGAGAGAGAAGGCTGATCGGAGAAAGTCACGCTATCCTGTGAGAGGCGCCCATGGGCGAGTTCATCAAGAGCAGGGAGCAGGTCGCTTTCCAGACGAATGAGCAGGGCCTGTGCTTCAGGGTCTCCAAAACGGACATTATATTCAATCAGTTTGGGGCCATCTTCGGTCAGCATCAAACCAGCGAAGATCACGCCTTTGAAAGGCGTACCACGTCGGACCATTTCAGCGAGCATAGGGCGGACAGTGAGATCAAGCGCTTTTTCCTGTGCTTCATGATCGAAATCGGGAGGTGGGCATATGGCGCCCATTCCGCCTGTATTGGGGCCTTTATCCCCGTCATAGGCTCGTTTATGGTCACGCGCCGCCCCGATCAGGACAGCTTCTTCTCCAGAACAGAAGGCGAAGAGGGAAACTTCCCGGCCAAACAGACATTCTTCAATAACGAGGGGGAGGCTCAGTTTTTCGATAGCCTCTTCAGCCTCTTCCACGCTTTGGGCGACGACGACGCCCTTGCCAGCGGCCAGACCATCAGCTTTTATGACAATCGGTGCACCATGCTGGCGCACGTAAGCCAGAGCCTCTTCCTTGCTGGTTTCAAAACGCTGCCATCGTGCTGTGGGTATGGAGGCGGCATCAGCGATTTCTTTTGTAAAAGCCTTGCTGCCCTCTAATTGTGCTGCCGCTCTGGAAGGTCCTGCACAGGCAATTCCAGCCGCCTCGCACTGGTCGGCAAGCCCCGCGACGAGCGAGACTTCGGGACCAGGAACAACTAGGTCGATTTTCTCTTTCCTTGCAAAATCAACGAGCCCTGCAATATCATCAGCCTTGATGGCAACGCACTGGGCGATATCTTTCATACCGGGATTGCCGGGAGCGGCGAAAAGGGCCGTGAGTTTGGGGGAGCGGGAGATCGCCTGAGCCAGAGCATGCTCTCTGCCGCCAGACCCCACAAGAAGAACACGCATAGGACTATCCTCTGTTCAGAAATTCGGGCTTCGTTTATCGACAGCTTTAGCATAAAGTGACGCCATGATGGAGAGTGCAAGTCCCGCTATGGCAGATGAGTCTGTCTCGAAGCTGTCAAATATTACAGAATATTCCGTTTCGGATATTTCTGGTGCCATAAAACGTACGCTTGAGGGCGCGTTTGGTCGTGTGCGTGTCAGAGGCGAGATTACCGAGCTGAAACGTTATCCATCGGGCCATATCTATCTTTCCCTTAAAGATGAGAGTGCCAAGATTTCTGGCGTGATCTGGCGGGGCAGCGTGTCGCGTCTCGGACTTTCGCCAGAAAATGGGAATGAGGTTATTGCTACAGGGCGGATTTCTTCCTATGGGGAACGCTCAAGCTATCAACTCATTATTGACCGCATGGAGTTTGCTGGAGAAGGCGCCCTCTTGGCGCGTATCGAGCAACTGAAGCGGCGTTTCCAGCAGGAAGGCCTGTTCGATCAGGAACGTAAAAAGAGCCTGCCATTTCTGCCGCGTCGTATCGGCGTGATTACCTCTCGTTCTGGCGCTGTTCTGCATGATATATGCACGACATTGGCGCGTCGTTTTCCCTGTGAGGTTATTCTCTGGCCTGTTGCGGTGCAGGGCGAGGGAGCCGCTCAGCAGATTGTTGCGGCTCTTGAAGGGATTGTCCAGGGGCCTGAAGCGCCAGATGTCCTTATCGTGGCGCGCGGCGGCGGGTCGCTTGAAGATCTGATGGCTTTTAATGAAGAGGCAGTGATTCGCGCTGTGGCGGCCTGTCCTGTGCCGGTTATTTCAGCCGTTGGGCATGAAACGGACACGACATTGATTGATTTTGTTTCGGATCGTCGCGCGCCGACGCCAACGGCCGCAGCGGAAATGGCCATGCCTTTGCGTTCCGAGCTGGTGGCGGATCTGGTGCATCGTACAGCGCGTCTGGTCAATGGTTTTGTCGCGATCAGACAACGTTGGCAGATGCGGCTGGATCGCCTGGTGGCGGCTTTGCCAGATCTGCCCTCTCTTCTGGATATGGCACGAATGAGGCTGGATGACCGGAGCCAGAGGCTCGCTCTTGCTTTGCCAGCACAAATGGTGAAAGCGCGTGCTGCTCTCAATGACAAATCCTGTGCCTTGCCATCTCTGGATTTTCTTCTTGAGAAAAAAGAGGCAGCTTTTGCCGCTGTAAGGGAGGCTCTGGGAACGGTCTGGCGGCAATTCCTGCAAAATGAGCAGATGAAACTGCTTCGCGTCTCGTTAAGGCCGGAAATCCTGAAAACCCGTCTCCAGCTTGAGCGAACGCGTCTGCAAGGGGTTGAGCGTCATCTTGTTGCCGTATCACCACGTGCCATATTGGAGCGCGGTTATGTTATGGTGCAGGATAGTGAAGGCAGTCCTGTAACGGCTTCTGCATCTCTGGGCAGACAGGCGCTGGTAAGGCTCCATTTCTCTGACGGAAAGCGCGAGGCAATGCTGGACCCGGAGTTTTCGTCTATTTCAGAGAGTAAGAAAAAAAGTCATAGTGCGAGTAGAGTGCGTAAATCACCAGCCCAGCGTAAAGGGAAACAGGGGGAGTTGGAATTATGAGAGTTTCAGTTCGGAAAATAGTGGCGCCACTCTGTCTGCTTGTGGTGGCGTCTTGCGCTAGTACGCCGCCACAGTCTCATTCTGGGCAGATGGAACAGGCAGCCCGGTCCCAGAGTTTCGCACCTTCTATGGTCGCCAGTGATTATGGAAGCAATTATCCTTCATCGCGTCGGACAAAATATAATATGCCTTCAGCGCCGCTAAATACGCCTCTTTGTGGCTCTTCTTTGCAGGAGCAGGCTCTGACGGGGCAGGGTATTTATAGCCAGAGTTTGAGTAGCGGCAATAATTGTGCGCTAAATGCCTGTTTCCAACCTTTGACGGGGACCTATATCGCTCAGACAGGGAATGCCGTCGTCTGCCGCTGAATAATTCTTGTGATTATAAACAGAAAGCCCGGAACTTCTTTGTTCCGGGCTTTCTGTTTTTGGACTGGTGACTATAGTTTCTAGCGTCTCCACCAGCCGACGCGTCTTTTGGCTGGTTGAGCTTCATCGACGTCAATAGGTTGCGGAGCAGCACTATTTTCTTCCATCGGAGAAGGATTTGCCTCAGAAGAAGAGGCCTCGCTGGAACTGTCCGCTTTTTTACGCCGCGTTGTTGTACGGCGTTTACGGACCGGTTTGGCTTCCACAGGTGCGGCTTCTTCCGAAGAGGCCTCGGATGCCGTGTTTTCCTGAGTCTTTTCGTCTTTCATTGTTTTGGTTGTCCGCCTGCGGCGCCGTGTTGGTTTCGCAGGTTCTGCCTCGCTGACTTCATGAGCTTCCTGTTGTTCTGGCTCAACAAAGTCTTCAACCTTTTGCTGGGCCTTCGCTTCCTTGTGAGAGCGTGCAGGGTGCGTTTCTGAAGAGCGTGAACGTGCCCTCTCTTTAAGGGGTTCCTCCTTTTCATGACGGACAGCTTCCGCCAGCTCCTGTTCATCGTGCTGTTCAATGGCTTCGAAAATATCGAAACCACCGAAAGGATCCGCCGGTGTTGGTCCTTGATAGACTGGACGGACGGGTGTCTGACGCGCAGATTGATCATCCGGCTGGTCTTCCTGATGGCGCTCCCTGCGTGGATTGTTCAGGCGCCGCATGCGTGTACGGCGGCGCCCTGGTGCCAGCTCGCGCTGTTCCTCATTTTCATGAACGTCTGTTTCCTCGGAGGAGCGTTCAGGAACTTTGTCTTCTACCTCAGATTCTGCATCATTTTCGGCAGAGAGCGAGACATTCTGCTCCTGACGATCTCTGCCCTGATTGTTGCGTCGCCCGTTTCGGCGACGCCTGCGGCGATTGCCACCCTGTTCATGGCCTGTTTCTGAAGTTGCTTCTTCGGGTATTTCCATGAGGGTATCAGCTGCAAGGTCAGAAGAGGGAATCTCCCCTTCCACAATTTCGATAGTGCGGATTTTCTCAGGAGCAGAGACTCTGGAAGAGTTCCTGGCCGCAGGTTGTTCTCCGTCGTTACGCTGTGTTCCGACCCATTCAATTCTTACCTTGTTATCAGACGGATTATCGCTGAGCGTTGCATCCGTTTTGAAGGTGATCGTTACGTTATGTTGAGCTTCAATCGTTCCTAGCCATTCACGCTTGGCGTTGAGCATATAAAGCGTGATCTCAGGCAGTGTCGAGACGTAAAGTGTCGCGTTCTGATGCCGGGCAGCTTCTTCCTCAATCGTGCGCAGAACATGCAGGGCGTTGCTTTCTGTGCCTCTGATCGTACCTGTACCGTGGCAATGGGGGCACGGCGTCAGCATGGTTTCGGCCAGTGAGGGATGGAGGCGTTGCCGTGACATTTCCAGCAGTCCAAAATGGGAGATGCGGCCAATCTGGATGCGCGCCCGATCCTGTTTGAGGGCGTCCTTCAAGCGGCGTTCGACCTGCATGTTGTGGCGACGACTTTCCATGTCAATGAAGTCTATGACAATCAGTCCTGCAAGGTCACGCAGCCTCAGCTGACGAGCGATTTCATCAGCCGCCTCCAGATTGGTACGGACGGCTGTTTCTTCAATATTGCGCTGGGAAGTCGATTTGCCAGAATTGACGTCAATGGAAACAAGGGCTTCTGTCTGGTTGATGACGAGATAACCGCCTGATTCAAGCTGGGCTACAGGTGAGTACATGGCATCAAGGGCTGCTTCGACATTATAGTAAGAGAAAAGCGTCTGCCCCCTGTTCTGCCAGAGTTTTATCTTGCGCGCATTGTGGGGGATAAGCAGGCGGGCAAAATCACGGGCACTCTTCCAGGCCTTTTCGCCATCAATGTAAATATCTTCAATATCGCGTGAGAACAGATCCCTGATGGCACGTTTGATGAGAGTTGCCTCTTCATAGACCAGTACGGGGGCGATGGAAGAGAGGGCGTGGGCGCGGATATCATCCCAGAGCTGTAGGAGATAATCGCAGTCCTTGATGATTTCCTGTTCTGGCCGTCCTGCTCCCGCTGTGCGGATAATCATTGCCATGGAGCGCGGTAGATCCAGCTGGCTGATGATATCTTTCAAACGCTTGCGGTCTGTATCAGAGGTAATCTTGCGTGAAACGCCACCGCCACGCAGGGCATTGGGCATCAGTACGCAATAGCGCCCTGCCAGTGAGATATAGGTGGTCAGGGCAGCGCCCTTATTGCCGCGCTCTTCTTTGACGACCTGCACCAATATGATCTGACGGCGGCGGATAACTTCCTGAATTCGGTAGTTGCGCAGAAAACGTGATGTCCTGCGTGAGGCCGTTTCTTCATCACCCGTATCATGTTCGCCGCTGACCATTTCGGGCGACTCATCCTCATCTTCGTCATAAGAGTCATTTTCGGTTTCGGAAAACTCTTCTGCAGGGGCGTCGATTTGTTCGGATATTTGGTCCTGCTGAGCCTCTTCTTCCTGAAGGGCCAAAAGTTTTTCACGGTCTGCGACAGGGATCTGGAAATAATCAGGATGGATTTCACTGAAAGCCAGAAAGCCATGGCGATTGCCGCCATAATCCACGAAGGCCGCCTGGAGGCTGGGCTCAACGCGAATAACCTTGGCCAGATAGATATTCCCTTTTAATTGACGGCGTGCCGATGATTCAACGTCGTAATCATCAATGCGTCTGCCATTCATGACCACAACGCGTGTTTCTTCTGCGTGTGTGGCGTCTATGAGCATATGTTTTGTCATGAAAGACTGAACTCCGGGGTGCCCCGCCTTATACTGGCGGTTATGGAATGGCACCTAAAATTGTGGCGGAGACAGGGGCGGCTGATAGGCGTAATAACGGACATAACCAAGAGCCTACGCTCATTACGGTGGTCAGTGTGGAACGCTGTAAACAATACCGGCCTCTGCGATAACGGTCCGGCTTCTCTATCAAAGACCGGAGACAACAAAAAAAGCTCCGGATCTCTCCCTTTGGCATTTGGAGGGGTAAACCGGTTTGATTTTATCTGCACGTGCATCATGTTCAGGGTGAGAGATGTTTTATATTAAGTTGTCATCTTCAGCACCAAACGACCATGAGGCGTTACAGTCCGGGCTTGTGGAGGCAGGTTTTCCAGTCTCACTCTGAACTCGTCATGCCCGTTTTTTACCGGAGCATGGGTGGACTGGAGGATCATCTGCACTGACAGGCCTTAGCGCAAGAAAATGACCTAAAAAAGCTTTTTTGGCAAGCATGTTAAGGATGAAACTCTCAATCTTACCGATCGTTTATTCGTGAAAAGTGGAAATTACTCTATAATATGAGGCGAGAAACGGGTTTATTAACTAACGATGATGGGTAGTTATATATGCTGACAAGACGGGTTCTGGTCAGCTGGTTTGCAGCTATCATGCTGTTGCCAGAAAAATTATGGGCCAATACACGCAAGAAGTCGTCTCACAGGGTGGCTCCAAAAGCTGCACATCCTGCGATGGGCCATCATGCTGGGAAAGCTGCGCCCAACAGCCTTCAGGGAGTTCGTGCTCCCGCAGTCAGTCGCAATGTAGCGCCTCCTAGGCCAGTGATTATGCTTGATCCCGGGCATGGGGGCAAAGATCCGGGCGCTATCGGGGTTTCAGGTACTTACGAAAAACATATTGCCCAGGCAACAGCTCATGAATTGCATAACATCCTCCAGTCATCGGGTCATTATGATGTGGTTTTGACCCGTTCAGAGGATAAATTTATTCCCTTGCAGGGTCGTGTGGAGCTTGCGCATAAACATAAGGCGCAGCTTTTTATTTCCATGCATGCTGATGCCCTTCTTGACCATAATGTCCGGGGAGCAAGTGTCTATACGCTTTCAAGCGGTGCTTCCGATCGTCAGACGGCTTTTCTGGCCAAAAGGGAAAATAGCGCGGACCGCTTTGCCACGGCGTCTTTTCACGGTCTTTCGCCGGAAGTACAGCAGATTCTGGCCAGTCTGGTAACAGAAGAGACGCGCAGGGGATCAGCTCATATGGCTAACAGCGTCGTCAGCTCATTCCGAAACCGTATCAGATTGCTCAATCATCCTTCCCGCCATGCAGGGTTTATGGTTCTGAAATCAGCTGATATTCCTTCCGTGCTTGTGGAGATGGGCTTTATGTCAAATCGTCTGGATGAACAGGCACTGCGGCAGGGGCAACATCGACAGCAGGTCGCTCAAGCCATGAAACAGGCTGTCGATGCCTATTTTGCGTCGCAGAAGAATAGATTGGGATGACGAAGACCATCGAAAATAAGACACCCCAGCTTGCCTTCTGTGAAATAATTGTCTAGTCCTTTGAGTGATATGAGATTTTCTGACTGCCTCCTTCTTCGACTTATTTGCCCCTGAACACTTGGCTGTACGGGTTCGTTGGGCTGTGTTCAGGGGATTGGGATAGAGCATTTTTCAATACAGTTCAGATAAGGCAGTTTTTTCATGACATTTCAGCATCCTTCATTTGGCACGGTTACCGATGACCGTGTCATTATCTTCGACACGACTTTGCGTGATGGCGAGCAGTCTCCCGGTTTTTCGATGAATCTGGATGAAAAACTGCGCATGGCCCGTGCTCTGGCGGAGTTGGGGGTTGACGTTATTGAAGCAGGATTTCCTGTCGCTTCCGGCGGAGATTTTGAAAGCGTTGAGTCCATTGCGACGCATATCAAGGGGGCAGTTATTTGTGCCTTGGCCCGTAGCGGTGGTGTGCGTGACATTGAGGCGGCAGGTGAAGCGTTGAAGAAAGCGGAACGCGGCCGTATCCATAATTTTATTTCAACATCTCCTCTTCATATGAAATATAAATTGCGTATGGAGCCGGAGACGGTCCTGGAGATTATCGCTTCGGGCAATAAACTGGCCCGTCAGTTTACGGATGATGTTGAATGGTCTGCCGAGGATGGCTGTCGCACGGAACCAGACTTTCTGTGTCGCGCGGTGGAAGTGGCGATCAAGAATGGCGCTACGACGATCAATATTCCCGATACGGTCGGTTTTTCGGTTCCTGAAGAGATTGAGGCCATTTTTGCCATGTTGCGCGAGCGCGTTCCCGGGGCTGATCAGGTTATTTTCTCGGCCCATAATCATAATGATCTCGGTCTTGGCGTGGCCAATACGTTGGCCGCCCTTCAGGGAGGTGCTCGTCAGGTCGAATGTACGATCAATGGGATTGGCGAGCGGGCAGGCAATGCCGCGCTGGAAGAGATCGTCATGGCCCTGCGTACGAGAAAGGATCGTTTCGGTTTGACGACAGGCATCGCGACGGAACGTCTCCTGGGTGTTTCCCGTTTGCTGGCGGGTATTACCGGCTTTGATGTACAGCCTAACAAGGCCATTGTGGGGCGTAATGCCTTCGCCCATGAAAGCGGTATCCATCAGGATGGTGTTCTGAAACATGCGGCAACCTACGAAATCATGACGCCGGAAAGCGTGGGCTGGACGAGTTCTTCCATGGTATTGGGGAAACATTCAGGTCGCGCCGCTTTCCGCGACAAGCTGAAAGCAATGGGATATGCCGACCTGTCTGAGGAGGCATTTCTGGATGCCTTCAGGCGTTTCAAGGATCTGGCCGATCAGAAAAAGGTCGTTTTTGAGGATGATATTCGTGCCCTGATTGATGAGGGCGGGCGGGTCAATGAACGTATCCAGCTGATTGATCTGAGCGTGCAGGCGGGTACGGTTCATCCATCAAAAATTGTTCTGACCCTTTCGATAGATGGCCAGACCAAGACGGTGGAGACGACGGGCAATGGTCCGGTGGATGCTGTTTTCAAGGCGATTGGTCTGGCCTGTCCTCATCAGGCTACGCTGGGACTTTTCTCCGTCGCCAATGTCACGCAGGGCACGGATGCACAGGCCCTTACGACAGTCAGGCTGGAAGAGAATGGTCGGCTGGTTGACGGGCAGGGAGCGGACGTGGACACAGTTGTTTCCGCAGCGCGGGCTTATCTTCACGCTTTGAACAAATTGCTGGTCAAACGCCAGCGTAAAGCTCCTGAGGAGCTCGCTTCCTGAAAAAACAGTTTCATGGTGCCTCCTTCCGGGAGGCATTTTATGGACTTCCGGAGAAACGGACATGACGCATGGGTTGGTTTTTACGGCACTGGGGTTGTTGGTCGGTTTTCTGGTTGGCATGACCGGTGTCGGTGGAGGGTCGCTTATGACTCCTCTGCTGATTTTCTTTTGCGGGTTCAAGCCGCAGCTGGCGGTGGGGACAGATCTGTTCTACGCAGCCCTGACCAAGCTTGCCGGCACGATGCTGAACCGTCATATGGGCACGATTGACTGGAAGATTGTCGGTCTGCTTTTGACAGGGAGTATCCCGGCTTCTCTCGGATGTCTGATTTTTCTTCATCATTTTTCTGCTGAACCTCTTTCTTCCCATCTGACTCATATTGTTTTGGGGTGTGCCCTGTTGATGACGGCTCCTGCCGTTATTTTCAGACCACAGCTGCATCAGTGGGCGCACCGTCATACGGTTGAGGGAAGCCGTAAGGTGTTGTTCCTGACATGGCTGCTTGGTTTTGCGCTTGGCGCCATGGTGACGCTTTCTTCCGTGGGAGCTGGGGCGATCGGCATGGCGGCGCTGCTGATTCTCTATCCAGCCCTGCCCATGCGTGTTCTGGTGGCGACTGATATTGCACATGCTGTGCCTCTGACTCTCGTTGCAGGCGGGGGACATTGGTTTGAAGGTTCGGTCGATATACGAGTCCTGCTGTTCATGCTGTCAGGTTCCATTCCCGGCATCGTGCTTGGCACCTTGTGCGCGGGGCGTCTTAACGAGTGCTTTCAGCGCTGGTTTATGGGAATTTTGCTGCTGATTATTGGGTTGCGGATGATTTAAAAATTATTTTTGCAGTTTCTGCTCGGAAAGGCTTGATTCACAAGGGGGCGTTGGGGCTAATAAGGGGCCTGACCGGTTGACCCTCCCTGAGGGAGTGCGGCCGTCTGTCTGGATTTGATTGTTTTGACGTCCTCGTGTGGGCGTTCTGCCAGGAGTTTCGGATGTTTTCTCGTCTGCTGGGTCTCATGTCGGCTGACATGGCCATTGACTTAGGCACAGCCAATACACTTGTTTACGTGAAAGGCCGTGGGATTGTCCTCAATGAGCCTTCGGTGGTCGCTGTCTCTGACATAAGGGGGCGCCGTCAGGTTCTGGCAGTTGGTGACGAAGCAAAGCAGATGGTAGGTCGGACGCCTGGCAATATCACGGCAATACGCCCGTTGCGTGATGGTGTGATTGCCGATTTTGAAAGCGCGGAGGAAATGATTAAATATTTCATCCGCAAGGTTCATAATCGCAGTGCATTTTTCAGCCCTCAGATCGTTATTTGTGTACCATCAGGGTCTACGGCAGTTGAGCGCCGCGCCATTCAGGAAAGCGCTGAGAGTGCCGGGGCTCGTAAAGTCTATCTCATTGAGGAGCCTATGGCCGCCGCGATTGGTGCCGGGCTTGCTGTTACCGAGCCTTCAGGCAGTATGATTGTTGATATTGGTGGTGGCACGACGGAGGTCGCTGTCATTTCTCTGGGGGGTATTGTCTATGCCCGCTCTGCCCGTGTGGGAGGTGATCAGATGGATGAGGCTATCATCGCCTATATCCGTCGTAATTATAACCTTCTGATTGGCGAGAGTTCGGCTGAACGCATCAAGATTGAGCTGGGTGCTGCGTCTCCGCCACCTGATGGAGGGGATGGTCCGCTCCAGACCCTTAAGGGGCGTGATTTGATCAATGGCGTGCCGCGTGAGGTGACGGTTGGGCAAGCGCAGATTGCTGAAGCCCTTGAGGAGCCTGTCGCTCACATCGTCGAGGCTGTGGCAACCGTTCTTGAAAATACGCCGCCTGAGCTGGCGGCTGATATTGTTGAGAAAGGGATTGTCATGTCTGGAGGCGGAGCCTTGCTTCATCGTTTGGATGAGGTTTTGCGTGACGCTACGGGGCTTCCCGTTTTTGTGGCAGAAAACACTCTTTCCTGTGTGGCTCTGGGTACCGGACGTGCGCTGGAAGAGATGCCCCGTCTTAAAACTGTCCTGAGCAGCATGTACTAAAATTTCAAAGGGAGTTTCATCCTTCAAGAATGTTATCTATTCAGACGCGGCAGATACTGGCAGGTTTTATCCTGCCCATACTGATAGTGATCTCAATAGGGATTATTTTTGTCGGTCATGTGTGGCCTTCTGCCATTTCTTACGTGCGTCTGAGTGTTATGGAGAAAATGGCACCTGCTTATGCGGTTATGGTTTATCCCCAGAAACAGGTGCAGGGCTGGGTCGCTGATTTAAAAGGGGTTACCAATCTGGCGTCTGAAAACAGGCGGCTCAGGCAGGAAAATCATGACCTGCAAATGCAAATTGAGCTTGCCAAAAAGATTGAGACTGAGAACGCACGCCTGAAAACCCTTCTTCACTGGGGGACAGATCTCAAGATCAGTTATGTGGCCGGTCAGGTTATACGCGATGAGACGGGCCCGTATCTGCACGCTGTCCTGCTGGATGTGGGGAATCAGCACAACCTTCATACAGGAAGTATTGCCGTTGATGCGTTGGGCTTGGTGGGGCGTGTCAGCGAGGTAGGGCCGCATATTGTGAGGGTCCTGCTCATTACGGATTCTGCCAGCCGTATTCCTGTAACGATGATCTCTTCACAGAGCGATGCTATCATGACAGGAGATAATTCCAGCCTGCCACGCTTGCTCTATTATTCTCCTGATCATAGACCAGTTGAGGGTGAACAGGTCGAAACCCACTCCCAGCAGGGCTTGCTTGGGGGCGTTGTGGTGGGACATGTTCACTATAATTCGTCAGGTCGACCTGTTGTTGTGCCAGTGGCGGATCTGGCTCATCTCTCCATTGTCAGGGTTTTTGATGAGGGAGAGCCTTCTGATGCGCCTCCCGCTGAAGGAAGAGTGCGCGAGCGTGTACCTATAGAGCCTTTGGCTCCGCAGACAGAGCCATCAGGATGGCAGGGGCTGGAGAAGTTCTGGCCTTTTTCCCATGTCGGCAATGGCTGACATGATGCCTGATATACGGAGAGGACGTGGACGATGGTAAGACAGGTGTGGAAGCAGCTGGTTCCATCTTTGATTATTATTGCCACTGCTATTTTCTTTTCAGCTCCTTTTGCGTTTCCGGGGCAGAGTGAATTGCAGACAGCTCTTATTTTAGGTGAGGTCTGGTTCTGGACATTATATGAGCCGATGGCATTGCCTCTCCTGGCTTTGTTTCTGTGCGGTCTGGTTGTCGAGGTTTTTCGTGCGGGGCCACCAGGGGTTCTGCTTTTATGGATGCTGGTTACGGCGGGTATCGCCAATGGGGCGCGCTACAGACTGTCGCAGGGCGGCTTCCTTCGTTCATGGGGGGCGTTTTCTGTTACAATGATGGGAGGCGTTGCGCTGGAGTGGGGATTTATGTGCCTTAGATCTGGCGCCTTCCTCTCTCCTCTGGTTGCTCTTTTTCAACTTTCGTTAACGGTTGGCCTTTATCCTTGCCTCTATGTGTTTTTTCTGGGAATGCTGAGGCTGTTAAATCATAATAAAACGCTATAAGTTATTTGCAGGATACTCACTAATTCGCTAGATTGGACTTCGTCGAAGACCTCTGATCCGAGCGCTCTGCCTTAATGTTTTTCAAACGCCCAAGAATGCGTTCCAAAGCTCCAAAAGCGGCGGGATATTATTTGTCGAATCGTGGAGATGAATCTTCGCGTGCCGGGAAGAGTGTGTTCACGCGCCGTGCTCTGATGATGATGGCTGCTCAGGTCGCGGTTGTGGGGACGCTGGGGCAGCGCCTTTATTCCCTTCAGGTCACAAAAGGCGACGAGCTGAAAGAAAGAGCCAAGCGCAACCGGATCAGCAAGCGTTTGCTCGCTCCCCCCCGAGGGACGATCTATGATCGTGCCGGTGTCCTTGTGGCCGGGAACAGGGTAAATTGGCGTGCGCTTCTCATGCCGGAAGAAACGACGGATCTTCAAGCCGTTATTGACCATTTTGCCACGATTGTGCCTCTTGATGAGCATGATCGCGTCCGTATAGAACATGATCAGAAACATCTTCAGCGTTATGTCCCTCTTATGCTCAAGGAATTCCTGAGTTGGGATGATATGGCGCGGATTGGTCTGAATGCACCGCGCTTGCCTGGTGTGCTGATTGATGTTGGAACCACGAGAGAATATCCCCATAAGGAGCTGATGGCCCATATCATCGGTTATGTTGCTCCTCCCAACGAGAAAGATGTCGAGCGTGACGGAGCGCTGGCTCTGCCGGGTATGCGCGTGGGGCGTGCTGGCCTTGAAGAAACGCAGGAAGCGCGTCTTAAGGGTGAGCCCGGTTCAGTCGAGATGGAAGTCAATGCGCCGGGGCGGGTCATTGGCGAAATTGAGCGTGTTGAGGGTATGCCGGGTCATAAATTGGGCCTGACGATTGATACCGTTCTGCAATCACAGGTTCTTGCGCGTCTTGGGGACAGGATTGCGAGTTCTGTCGTCATGGATTGTCGTAATGGCGAGGTGATGGCGCTGGTCAGCACGCCATCTTTTGACCCGACATTGTTTGATAGTGGTGTGAGCCACAAACAGTGGAAAGAATGGATTGATGACCCGCACACGCCGCTGGTGGACAAGGCAGTGGCAGGGGTTTATCCACCCGGTTCAACGTTCAAACCTGCAGTGGCTCTGGCGGCGTTGACGTCGGGCAAGGTTTCCCCGACGGAACGGATTAATTGCCCCGGTTATCTGGATATGGGCGGTGTGCGCTTCCATTGCTGGAGCCGCTATGGCCATGGTCCGCTGACTATGCATGAAGGGCTTAAATATTCCTGCGATGTCTATTTTTATCAGGTAGCGCGTCGTTGTGGGATGGAAGACATAAAGAAAGCGTCAGAGAGTCTCGGTCTGGGGACGAAACTGGGGATTGAGCTGCCTCATGTCCAGTCCGGGATTATTCCGACCCCGCAATGGCGACGCCAGCATGGGCACCACTGGAATGGCGGCGATACTGTTAATGCAGGAATTGGTCAGGGTTTTGTGCAGGTTACACCTCTGGCGCTGGCGACCTATGTTTCCAGTCTGGCAAGCGGAAAACGCGTTCATCCTCATCTGATCAAAATGATTGACGATCATGGTCGTCTTGATGGCGACCGTTTCGCTCCGTCTGACCTTCCTTTTACGAAAGAGCAGCTTGATATTGTGCGGGGAGGGATGTTTGCCGTAGTGAATGAACCTCATGGTACAGCTCCGGCCGCGCGTCTTGACCTGCCGGGAATTATGATGGCCGGCAAGACGGGTTCGGCACAGGTGAAGCGAGTTTCGCGCGCCATGCGTGAAAGCGGGCATTTTAACTCCATGAGTCTTCCCTGGGAATATCGCCCTCACGCGCTCTTTATCTGTTTTGCTCCTTATGATAACCCGCGCTATGCCGTTTCGGTCGTCGTTGAACATGGTAATGCTGGCGCAGCAGAGGCGGCACCGCTTGCCAAACAGATTATGACGGATACCCTTTTGAGAGATCCAGCCAGCCGTTCGACCTTGACAAGAGGTGTCGTGGCCAGTGCTGATTTTTTCAATGATTAAGGATAATAGCGACGCCTTTTGGGGAGAGTGATTATGGTAAATGCGACCATTCCCAAAACGATGCGCCGTTTGTTGCGCTCAGAACCCGACCTCCATATTTTTTCTCGCCTGTTACGGATTAACTGGGTGTTCGTGTTGCTGATCTGCCTGCTGGCCGGGGTTGGCTATATTGCGCTTTATTCCGCTGGTGGGGGCAATGCCAGACTTTATGCCGAGCCGCAGGCCATAAGGTTTGGCTTCGGATTGATCATGATGATCTGTCTCGCTTTTTTTCCACCCCGTCTTCTGCGTTATCTGTCGGTCCCGCTTTATGGACTCTCCATTGTTCTTCTGACGCTGGTTCTGAAAATCGGTCATGTCGGGAAAGGGGCAGAGCGCTGGATTAATCTGGGAGGGTTCCAGTTCCAGCCTTCCGAATTTGCCAAGATAGCTCTGGTTCTTATGCTGGCAACCTGGTTTCAGCGTGTAAGCCGCCAGGAAATGGGCAATCCATTGAGATTGATTATTCCCGCCCTGTTGACCCTTTTGCCTGTCATGCTGGTGTTGAAAGAGCCCAATTTGGGAACGGCAACAATTATCGGGTTACTGGGAGCGTCTCTCTTTTTTGCGGCTGGAATGCGATGGTGGCAGATTGCCGTTATTGTCGCGCCATTGCCTTTTCTGGGGAAATTTGTTTATGCCCATCTTCATGACTACCAGAAAGCGCGTATTGAGACATTCCTTAACCCCGAGCAGGATCCTTTGGGGGCTGGCTATAATATCATCCAGTCCAAGATAGCGCTGGGTTCGGGCGGAATGTGGGGTGAAGGTTATCTGCATGGCAGCCAAGGGCAGCTGAATTTCCTGCCGGAGAAACAGACCGATTTTATTTTCACGATGATCGGGGAAGAATGGGGCTATATTGGCAGCCTTGTGGTCATCGGGCTTTTGATGTTGATTGTCCTGAACGGTATGTTTATGGCCCTGCGCTGCCGTAATCGTTTTGGCAAATTATTGGCCCTGGGCATTACGATGGATTTTTTCCTCTATTGCGCTGTTAATCTTTCCATGGTGATGGGAGCTATTCCCGTCGGGGGGGTGCCATTGCCGCTGATTTCTTATGGTGGATCCGCCATGCTGACCATGATGTTCGGTTTTGGTCTGCTTCTCTCCACGTGGGTCCATCGTGATGATCCAGACCCTGAAACAAAAGGTTTTTTCTAGCCAGTGTGGCCCTGCATCGTGCCTTTTGCCGGGTGGGAGCGATCTGGAGCTGTGGAGGAGAGCGTTAATTTTCGACTACCCGGATTTGGGTATGTTGTTAGCGGCTGAATTGATTTATGTCATCATTGTGTAGAACCGAATTTTATTGTGGGATCAGGTTTCATGCTTTCCGCCGCTATGCCGACAGATATATCTGAGGGAGCCAGCCGGCCATTATTGAAGTGGGCGGGTGGCAAGACTCAGTTGCTGGATAGAATTCTCCCGAAGATTCCCAAAAAATATGGGCGCTATATTGAACCTTTTTTCGGCGGTGGAGCGGTGTTTTTTGCGTTGCGGCCAGAAAATGGAATCATTGCCGATAGCAATCCGGAACTTGTTAACCTGTATCGTTCCGTTGCAGCGGATGTAGATGGCGTGATCGCGCATTTGCGGAAGTATGAAAACACGAAAGAAATATTTTATGCCGTCCGGTCTTTGGACAGGACAAGGCTGTCAGATAGCGAGGCTGCGGCCAGAACTGTTTTTTTGAACAGGACCTGTTTTAACGGTTTGTACAGGGTTAATAAATCCGGTCAGTTCAACGTACCTTTCGGGTATTACAAGAATCCGAAAATAATTGACGAAGAGGCATTGAGGGCTGCGTCTGTTTTGCTCAGTAGAACGACGATCATTTGTGGTGATTACAAGACAGTCCTGAAAGAAAATGCACAGGCAGGGGATTTCATTTTTCTTGATCCGCCTTATCTGCCTGTTTCTGAATATGCAGATTTCAAGCGTTATACCAAGGAGCAGTTTTACGAAGAGGATCATGTTGAACTGGCCGCAGAGGTAAAGCGCCTTCATGAACTTGGGTGTTATGTCATTTTGACCAATTCACATCATCCCCTGGTGCATGAGCAGTATCGCAAGTTTGTCATCGAAGTGGCGCAGACAAGGAGATATATCTCCTGTAACGGGAAAGGGCGGACAGGCGAGGATGTCATTGTTACCATTCCTCCCAGACAGCGTTTTAATGTGCGACTGGTGCCGGCACCTCTACCGCAGCAGGCCCTGCAATATCCTTCGACCCGTTATATGGGCTCAAAAAACAAGCTTCTGGTGGAGCTTTGGGCTGTGGCATCGCAATTCGATTTTGATACGGCACTAGACCTTTTTTCGGGGTCTGGTGTGGTTGGCTATATGTTCAAGTCTCATGGCAAGGCTGTCATAAGCAATGATTATATGGCGATGTCTGCGACATTCGCCAAAGCCATGATTGAGAATAATGACGTTACCCTGTCGCAAACTGAGGCATTGGCGTTACTGGAACCGCGAAACCCTGTCGACAGGTTTGTCGAAACAACATTTCAGGGACTATATTTCAGTGACGAGGATAACCGGCTGATTGATATTGTGCGGGCCAATATAAAGGCCTTGAAAAATCCGTACAAGCGCGCCATTGCCATGTCGGCATTGATCCGGGCCTGTCTGAAAAAGCGTCCCCGCGGTATCTTTACCTATGTGGGGCATCGTTATGATGATGGCCGGAAAGACTTACTCATGACGTTCCGTGCCCAGTTTCTTGAAGCCATTGCCACGGTGAATGGCGCCGTGTTCAGTAATGGCCAAAAGAACAAGGCGCGCCATGGTGACGCCATGACAGTGCAGAACCGCGAAACGGGGCTTGTCTATATTGATCCGCCTTATTATTCGCCTTTGTCTGATAATGAGTATGTCAGGCGCTATCATTTTGTTGAGGGGCTGGCACGCGACTGGCAGGGCGTGGAAATTCAGGAACACACCCTTACCAAGAAATTCAGATCCTACCCTACGCCATTCTCATCACGCAAAGGGGCGGCCGAGGCTTTTGACAGGCTTTTCAGGCGGTTTTGCAAAAGCGTTCTTGTAGTTTCCTACTCATCCAACAGTCAGCCGACCCTTGATGAAATGGTCGCCCTCATGTCGAAGCATAAAGCTCATGTGGATGTTGTTCCTGTCGATTACCGCTATTCCATAGGGAATCAGGGAAACAAGGTTGGCGACAATAAAAACGACGTTCAGGAATATATTTTTGTCGGTTATTGAGACTGTATATAGTGTCGGATATGGCCGGCTATTGACGAGTTCAGCCGTCCGATTTCCAGATAGAGTCATGAATGGAGGTCCGCTTTTCCCGGTCTGGTGCAGGTAAGATCAGGTCGGGAGAGCAGCATCATCCAGCAGGAAGGGATGAGGCATGAAGCCCTGGCATTTAGGCAATACGACGGTCCGCAGCCCCTTCCGGTTGCGTGATGGTCTGGTAGCGCTTTCTGCGTCGCCCCTGCAAGGTCATTTGCGGGGCAAGGATCAGGAGCAGGCTTTCCGTCATTTGCTTGGGGAACGGGGCATTGTCGGACTTGGCCATGATGAAACGTACAGCGTGGGGCGCAAATGGCGTTCTGCACTGAATAAACTGGGGTTTCTCTACCCGGAAGTGTCATCAGCTTCCGGGACTTCGCAAGGTGAAGTCGGCCCTGTCGACATGATCACGCCAAATGGCTGGAGGCTGATTCAGGCTGATACGGTTCCTGCCATGCAGGAGTGTTTTTTGCGGGCACTGGCGGCGTATTACATTCCCTCACCGCAAGAACGCAAATGTGATTTTCCGGTTTTTTCTCCCTTGCGTCATACATTGGCCATTATGGTGGAGTTGGAGAAGCAGGCTGGGGAAAGTCGTCTCAATTTTATTGAGATGGCACTGATTGTGCAATTTACCAGTAGTGAGGAAATTCCTGCCGACATCGTAAAGAAAGTGCTGATATTACGTGAGCGCCGGGGTGCAGCATCAGACAAGCGGAAGTTTGATCGAGAGGAGCGGCAGGAAGCCGCCTTGCGGTACAAATATGAGGTAGGAACCTTTAATGACTATGCGGATACGAATTTGCGCTATCTCAAGGCGACGGGGCTTGTGCAAAGCAAAGGGCGGGGCGTCTCACTGGTAACAGAGAAGCGTGTTTTTATTGAAAAGCTGATTCAGGATAACAGGCTTCCTGATTCTGACCATCAGTATTTTACCACCTTGTGTGAGGGAGCCTGGCTACCAACTGATGACAGGGACGCAGCACAGGCCGTTCTGGACGATCTGCTGAACCAGCTTCATAGATGTGGCATTCCGTTCGATATGGCGGGGAGGCCAACGGACACACCTGCGGATATAGCCATTATCCGTCATCAGGGTGAGAAAATTTTATCGGAACTGAATGAAGAGGACTATGCAGCCCGGCAGGCGACGGAATGGGAAGAGATTGTCGCTTACATGGATTTGATTATAACGAAAAAAAATAAGAGAATTTTTTCTGACGGCAGGGAGATCGAAATACCGAAGGCTGAGGCTCCTGCTTATTTTGAGTGGATTTTATGGCGTGCCTTTCTGGCCATAAACGGGTTGGCCAATAAGCCTTATGAGGCGAGACGTTTCAAGATTGACCAGGATTTTCTGCCGGTGGGTACAGCGCCGGGAAATGGCCCGGACATGATCTTCGAGTTTGAGACATTTGTCATCGTGGTTGAAGTGACGCTGACGGATAATTCCCGACAGGAAGCTGCCGAAGGTGAGCCGGTGCGCCGCCATGTTGCAGATCTTGTGTCTTATTATGCCCGGCAGTCTGGAAAGCCGGTTTACGGTTTGTTCATTGCCAATCGCATTGATTCCAATACGGCTGAAACATTCAGGATTGGCGTCTGGTTTACGAGAACGGATGACAGGATGCGGCTGGACATTATCCCCATGACCCTCGTGCAATTCAGGGCTTTTTTCGAGGCGTTGTTCGTTACGGGTCATGTCAAAGTCGACTTGCTGCGTGGTGTGCTGGATGATTGCGGAGATTTGCGGTGTAAATATGAAGCTCCGGTATGGAAGACCGCGATTGCGAATGCTATTCAAAAGAAGATTCATGGACTGAAGTCAGGCAACAAGAAGTTTTCTAGTCTGATACGATCAGAAGAATGGGGATAATATTTTATGATCCATGATTATGTCGTTTCTTTACTGGTTTTTGCTGCAGCCTCAGTTGTTTTTGCCATGACGCCGGGTCTTGATACCGTCATGGTCCTGCGGACATCGACAAGTGAAGGTCATAAAGCCGGGATGGGGGCCGTCCTAGGTGTAGGGCTTGGTCTGGCCGTCTGGGGTATTGCCGCTGCTTTTGGTTTGGCGGCCCTTATCGCGGCTTCGCAGACGGCTTTTGCCATTCTGAAATATGCGGGCGCTCTCTATCTGGGCTGGCTTGGTTTTCAGTCGCTTCTCTTTCCGAGGAAGAGTCTGGAAAAAACAGAAGGAAAAGAGGTGGAACAGGAAACCGGTGGACGGGATGTGTTTCTGGCAGGGTTGCGTCGAGGTTTCCTCTCCAATCTGCTGAACCCGAAAGCAGGTGTCATTGTCCTGACTTTATATCCGCAATTTATTCCCCACCATGTTGATGTCGCGCTCTTTACGCTTTGCATGACTGCGATTCAGGTCATTGTGGCGTCGCTCTGGCTGGTTTTGCTGGTGTTTTTGACAATTCCTCTGGGGCGGTTTCTCAAACGTCCCAAGATTGTCCAGTGGTCAGACCGTATCGCCGGCCTGATTTTCATAGGGTTTGGCCTGAAGCTTATCACGTCGCATAATCGCACGGCATAATTTTACCCCTGAGAGAAAATTCTCTCAGGGGTGTCTTTCATCATCCGTCTATTTTGTTGAAATCGGCAATGGCTTCAGCTTCCTTGCAGAAAGTGGCGAGAAGGAGCAGACGGTTTTTGCGCTGTTCAGCTTCCGGTGCATTGACGGTCACCTTGTCAAAGAACTGGTCCATATAAGGCCGTAATGTCGCGAGATGTTGCATGGCCCCGCTGAAATCATCTGTGTCCAGACAGTTTCTGATCAAGGGCTCACAATCACGCAAGGCTTTTTCAAGAGCGCGTTCTTCATCCAGTGTAAAGAGGGCGGAATCCGGACTCCCTTCATGGGGACCGTCCTTTCTGTTTTCGATCCGCAATATATTGGCAGCACGGCGGTAAGCGGCCAGAAGATTGCGCCCATCTTCTTGCCCGATCATTTCTGAAAGGGCCTCGACACGGTTCAGAAGACGTACGAGGTCGCCATCAAGATGTTCTTTAAAGAGGCTCTCTCCTTCAATGACGGGGGTAACGGCCAAAGTGGCGTCAAGCACATCATGGCGTCTTCCTTCAGTTTTCAGCTGGACTTTCAGGCGCTCCGTAAAGAAGGCTTCAAGGTTTCCCAGGGCATTTTTTTCAGTCTGTTTGTCTGAAAGGGCGTCCGCCGCTTTATGGAGCAGGGCCCCAAGGTCAAAACGCAGTCCAAGATCGCGGATGATGCGGATCACACCCAGAGCTGCGCGGCGCAGGCCATAGGGATCGCCAGAGCCTGTCGGCACTTCGCCGATACCATAAAATCCTGCCAGCATGTCCAGGCGATCCGCCAAAGCCACGGCGGCAGAAATGGGCGCTGAAGGTGTTGCATCATCCTGACCACGCGGTCTGTAATGTTCGGTAATAGCCAAAGCCACGGCGGGGTCTTCGCCATCATGGGCAGCATAATATCCACCCATTATGCCCTGAAGTTCCGGGAATTCGCCAACCATGCCCGTCGTGAGGTCAGTTTTGGCGAGGAGACCGGCGCGTTCAGCCAGTGCCTTGTCAGTGTCAGACAGTCCCATCGCTCCGGCAATGAGGCCCGCCATATGGCTGATTCGTCTGGCCCGTTCTTCCTGTGTTCCGAGTTTTGCATGGAAGATAACCGGTTTCAGATCGTTAAGCCGGTCAGCCAGTTTCGTTTTGCGATCCAGATCCCAGAAATGTCGGGCATCGGCAAAGCGTGCGCGCAGAACCCGCTCATTTCCTGCAACGCATAATGCGCCGCCATCATCAAAAGTGCGGTTGGCGACGAAGGCAAAATAAGGAGCGGCCTTGCCCTCTGGCGTGTGCAGGGCAAAGTAACGCTGATTGATTCTCATGGAGACCTGCATGACTTCGGGAGGCAGATCCATGAATTTCAGGTCAATAGCCCCGAGGAGCGGGGCAGGATATTCAACCAGCCCGCTGATTTCTTCTGTCAGGGAAGCGTCTTCTACCAGAGTCAGGGATTTTGTTTCCGCAAGGGCACGAACGCCTGTCTCAATAATGGCGCGGCGTCGGGCATCATCAATGACAACAAAACGCTTCTGTAATTCGTCACGCCATTGTTGTGTGCCGGTCACGGTAAAAGCATCCGGCGCGAGAAAACGGTGACCTTCGGAAAGGTTACTGCTTTTCAGGTCATGACCATCATCCTCTTCGCGGGCAAGCGCGAAGGGGATGATCACGCCATCTAACAGGCAGGTAATGCGGTGCAGGGGGCGTACCCAGGAAAAATTCGATCCATTTCCCCAGCGCATGGCTTTGGGCCAAGGGAAAGACCAGAGCAGGTCAGGCAGTGTTTCTGCGAGCATGGAAGCGGCAGAACGCGCGGGGAGGTCGCGTTCCAGCACCCAGAAACCATCCTGCTTTTTCAGTTCGTCCTGTGTGGCATTATGCTTGCGCATAAAACCTTCCAGTGCTTTTTCGGGAGCGGTTTCACGAGGGCCGCGCTCGCTGTAAATCCGTGCCGGGAGAGAAGGGTCTATCGTGAGGGACAGCGCTATGCGGCGTGTGCCGTAAAAAGACCGGGGCTGGGAGGGGTTAAGCTCAGAAAAGGTTTTCGTGACCAGCCGTGCCAGATCATGAGCGGCACGTTCCTGCATGCCGGCAGGGATTTCCTCGCTCAGAAGTTCAAGAAATAATTCAGCCATGTGTTTTTGCTCCCTCTTTGTTCTCTTGGGATGCTTTTTCTTCTGCTTCTTCGGGTGCAAGCCAGGTCTCGCAGGCGGCTTTGGCCAATGTGCGAACCCGTGCAATATAGGAGGCGCGTTCAGAGACGGAAATAACGCCTCTGGCGTCAAGCAGGTTGAAGAGATGGGAAGCCTTCAGGCACTGGTCAAAAGCAGGCTGGGCGATGCCAGCTTCAGAGAGACGCAGGGATTCTTTTTCGCAGTCATTAAAGTGTGTCAGGAGCATGTGTGTGTCAGCAAGCTCGAAATTATAGCGGGAATAATCTTTTTCAGCACGGAGAAAGACGTCGCCATAAGTCAGGCCACGGCCATTGAAATCAAGGTCATAGACATTTTCAACGCCCTGTACATACATGGCCAGACGCTCAAGGCCATATGTCAGCTCGGTTGAGGGAATGACGGTCGGAATCCCGCCTACCTGCTGGAAATAGGTGAATTGTGTCACTTCCATGCCGTCACACCAGACTTCCCATCCCAGTCCCCATGCGCCGATGGTCGGGTTCTCCCAATCATCCTCGACAAAACGGATGTCATGTTTTTCCGGGTCGATACCGATAGCGCGGTAACTTTCGAGCAGGAGATTCTGGCTGTCTTCTGGAGTAGGTTTCAGAAGAACCTGATATTGATAATAATGCTGGAGCCGGTTGGGATTTTCTCCATAACGTCCATCCGAAGGGCGGCGGCAGGGTTGGACGTAGGCGGCGGCCCAAGGTTTTTTACCTAGCGCCCTGAGGGTCGTGTAAGGTGAGAGTGTACCGGCGCCTACTTCTGTGTCATAGGCCTGGAGAATGGCGCAGCCCTTCTGGGACCAGAAGTTATGCAGACGCAGGATCAGATCCTGAAAGCAGGGAGGCCGGATGATAGACAAGTCTTGAGGCTCCGTTCATGAGACAAACAAAAATCCAGCCCATCTTACATGATGGCGCACCATATCACTAGAGCTGGTTATGGTCCTGAGCATGGTGGAACGCTTCTTTCATGACAGAAGATTAACCGGAATTGTGCTGTAGTCTCTGCTATGAGAAAAGGGATGGTTTCCGGGAGATTCCTCCAGCTGATGCTCTTGCGGGCAGGGCGAAGGGACATCATATCCCGAAAGGAAAATTGCTCTTGCAGAAGGGGATGAACCTGATGAAACATAAGGGCAGGCGCTTGAAAAAGGACAGAGTGTTATGAATTCGGAAGAACGGGATCTTATCAGTCGTTTCGTGGAACGCGTCGGAGGGGCGCAGACAGCTCCCGGCGCACAAGGGGGGCAGGTTGCTCTGCCGCCGATCGATCCGGAAGCTGATCGCTTCATTGAAGAAAATTTCCAGAAATATCCTGCCGCCCGTTACCGGATTACGCAGCTTGCTGTCGTGCAGGAAGCTGCATTGGCTCAGGCGCAGAACCGTATTCGTGAGCTTGAGTTCCAATTGCAGCAGGCGCGTTCACAAGCCGCGCAGCCCCAGCAATCCGCTTCAGGTGGCGGGTTCCTCGGGGGGCTTTTTGGCGGGGGGCGTCAGGCGCAGCAGCAGCCTCAACAGCCAGCCAATAATTATCCGCAGGGCTGGGGACCGCAGGCAGCTCAGAGACCGCCCCAGCAGGGTGGATACGCGCCTCCTCCCGGGGCACAGCCGGGTATGTTCCCACGTTCGGGATCGGGTTTCCTGGGATCAGCCCTTTCCACTGCCGCAGGCGTTGCGGGCGGCATGATGGCCGCCAACGCGCTTGAGGGCCTGTTTTCCGGCCACCATGATGCTGCCGGCTCCGCAGGTTCCGTAGGATCGGGTGTGGGGAGTGATGCTGTAGGCAATGATGTCTCTTCCGATCCGTTTGGGGGTGCCGGCACGCAAGCGCCCGGTTTCAGTGACAGTGATTTTCCGCAACAGGATGATTCATCTTTCGGCGGTGATGATGGCGGCGATTTTGGGGGTGGCGGTTTTGATGATTTCTAGGCCATAATTCCCTGAAAATAGGAAAGACCGGAATGACAGAACCCGTTGATGGCCAGACATTTCACGATGTTATTGCTCTTGAAGAGCTCAAGGAAGGCGAGATTTACCCACTCTCGGTAGCGGGTCTTCCTGTGGTTCTTGTGCGGCGTGGTGAGACTGTCAGGGCTCTTGGGGGCAAATGCCCCCATAAAGGAGCTCCGATGGAGCAGGGGGCGTTCTGTCAGACCAAAGAGCATGGGGACGTTGTCGTCTGTCCCTGGCATAAAAGTGTGTTTGATGTCACGACTGGTGCCGTCGTGGAACCAGTCGCCTTTGCGCCATTGCCCGTCTACCCCGTAGAAGTTATTCAGGGGCGCGTTCTGGTTGGTGTCATTGCTGAGGCTGTGCTGGAACCGGAGCCGGTCAAACCAGATGAAACGGTGCTGATTATTGGCGGTGGCGGTGCAGCGGCCAGTGCCGTATATACATTGCGGCAGGGTGGTTTCGCGGGTCCCATCACCATGGTGTGCCAGGAAAAAAAGCTTCCTTATAACCGTACAGCTCTTAGCAAGACCGTTTTGTTGAGCGATCCTGAAAAAATAAATGTCCCCGTCTTGCTGGACGAAGCGTATTACAAAAAACATAACGTTACTACTATCTACGATTCTGTGACGGCATTTGATTCGGCAACCCATGTGGCGACTCTTGCCTCAGGTCAGACCGTGAGAGGCGGGTCTGTTATTCTGGCTATGGGTGCCAGTCCCAATGATCTCGGACTTCCTGGCGGGGATCTGGCCGGTGTGAGGCATCTCAATACGATTGAGGACGCACATTCCATTGCTGACGAGGTCAGGCCGGAAGATGCAGTCGTACTGATGGGGGGCGGGTTTATCTGTCTGGAGGTAGCATCTTCCTTGCGGCAGAAAGGTGTTGGTGTGACGATCATTTCGCCTGAGGCTGTACCGATGGAAGGTCAGTTTGGGCGCGAGCTGGGGTCACGTCTTTTGCAACTGCACGAAGAAAATAGCGTTGCTTTTATTTATGATAGCCGTGTTACCCGGATTGTTGGTGAAGGTCGGGTCAAGGGTGTAGAACTTGATGACGGCACGATCCTGTCATGCTCTCATGTCATTCCGGCATTAGGAGGGCATCCTGAAAGTGCCATTATTACCGATTTGCCCAAGTCCGAAACCGGTGCCTTGCTTGTTGATGAGGCCATGAGAGTCAAGGGTAATATTTATGCGGCCGGTGACGTTGCTGCCTTGAAATGGGGTGGGAAAACATGGGGTTTCATGCATTGGCGTCATGCTCTCGTCATGGGGCGGATTGCAGCGCGTTCCATTTTGGGCGACCGCGTCAATAATGTTCCTACTCCGTGGTTCTGGACGCAGCAATTTGGCAAGAAGCTTGAATATCTGGGATGGGGAGAGCCCTTCGATCATGTGGTTATTGAGGGTGATCTGAGGAGCTTCGAATTTCTGGCGACTTTCAGGAATAAGGAAAGGGTCGTCGGGCTCGTCGGTTCTGGTAAGCCTGCTGAAATGGCTGAAGCCGCCGTTAATTATAGAAAATTCATCCGGGAAGAAATTGGCGAGGTCCCTGTGTAGTGGCCTTGTTTCATGAGGTGGACTTGACAGAACAGAGGCGGCTCGGCTTCCTGCCTTTTTAATAGTTTTTCAGTGATAGATCACAGCCGGAGCAATAAGGGTAAATTCATGCATCAATACCGTACTCATACCTGTAACGCCTTACGCGTGGAAGATGCGGGGAAAACCGCGCGGCTTTCCGGCTGGATTCATAGCAAGCGTGATCATGGTGGTCTGCTCTTTATTGATTTGCGTGATCATTACGGCATAACGCAGATTGTCATACCGGCAGGTGGAGAGATTCTGGCGCAGGCAGAGCGTTTGCGGGTGGAAAGCGTCATTACGGTTACGGGCGAGGTTGTCGAGCGTGAAGCTGGCCAGCGTAACGAACATCTGCCAACAGGTGATATTGAGCTGAGAGCGCAGGAGATTACGGTGCAATCCAGCGCGGAGGTTCTGCCTTTCCAGGTGGTAGGGCAGGAAAATTATCCTGAGGATCTGCGCCTGAAATATCGTTATCTTGATCTGCGTCGCGAGAAAATGCAGCGTAATATTCTTCTGCGTAGCCGCGTGATAGCCAGTATGCGTCGACGTATGCAGGAACAGGGATTTGTGGAGTTCCAGACGCCGATTCTGACGGCATCTTCTCCAGAAGGTGCGCGCGATTTTCTGGTGCCAGCCCGGTTGCACCCTGGAAAATTCTATGCCCTGCCGCAGGCACCCCAGCAATTCAAGCAGCTTGCCATGGTGGCGGGGTTTGAACGCTATTTCCAGATTGCGCCTTGCTTCCGTGATGAAGCCTCCCGGGCAGATCGTAGTCCTGGCGAGTTTTACCAGCTTGATTTTGAAATGTCCTTTGCCACGCAGGAAGATGTTTTCGGGGTGCTGGAACCTGTTCTGGCAGGGCTTTTTGAGGAATTTACGCCAGAAGGCTGGAAGATTACTGAGGGTGCCTTCCCGCGTATCCCTTACGCCGACGCCCTGCGTGATTACGGGTCTGACAAGCCTGATCTGCGCAACCCCCTGATTATCAGGGATGTGACTGAAGTTTTTGATGGTTCCGGCTTTGGTCTTTTTGCCAAAATTGCCGCTTCAGGCGGCAGCGTGAAGGCTATTCCGGCACCGAGTGCGGGGGAAAAGCCACGTACTTTCTTCGATAAGCTCAATAACTGGTCGCGTGAACAGGGCGCGGGTGGTCTGGGTTATGTGGTCTTTGAGGAAGAGGGCGGAAAAGGCCCTATTGCCAAAAATCTGGAAGCTGATCGTCTGGAAAGATTGCGCGAGATTTGCGGCCTGAAAGCTGGAGATGCCGTATTCTTTGCCGCTGGTAAAGGCGATGAAGTCACGAAATTTGCCGGCGTCGTGCGCACGAAAATTGCCACAGAGCTCGACCTGATTGAGAAGAATGCCTTCCGTTTCTGCTGGGTGGTCGATTTCCCCATGTTTGAGCGCAATGAGGAAACGGGACAGATTGATTTCTCCCACAACCCCTTCTCTATGCCGCAAGGCGGGCTTGAAGCACTTGAAAATCAGGATCCGCTGACGATCAAGGCGTATCAGTATGATATCGTCTGTAATGGCGTAGAGCTTTCCTCTGGGGCTATCAGAAACCACCGGCCGGATATTATGCTCAAGGCGTTCGCGATTGCCGGTTACGGTCCAGAGGTTGTGGAAGAACGTTTTGGCGGCATGCTCAATGCCTTCCGCTATGGTGCCCCCCCTCACGGTGGCGCTGCGCCGGGCGTGGACCGCATTGTCATGTTGCTTGCCGATGAACCCAATATCCGCGAGGTGATTCTCTTCCCACTCAATCAGAGCGGTGAAGACCTGATGATGGAAGCCCCGGCTCCGGTTGAACCTGCACGCCTGAAAGAGCTTTCCCTCAAACTGGACCTGCCGAAACCGAAAGTGACGACCTCTCATTCATAAGAAGTTGTCGCCTGAGAAACTTTCAGAAACCCTCCCTGTAAAAAGGGAGGATTTTTTACGCCAGTGTCACCATTACCGGCACATGATCTGAGGGTTTTTCCCTGGTGCGCTCGTCACGGTCAATAAATGTGCTTTCCAGCCTGTCGGCGAGAGAGGGGGAGAGCAGGGCATGGTCGATTCTAAGGCCGGAATTACGCTGGAAGGCGGCTGCCTGATAATCCCAGAATGTATAAAGCTTTTCCTCGGGACGCAGGGCTCTGACAGCATCTGTGAGACCAGCCCATAAAAGACGGCGGAATCCTGCGCGACTGGCTGGTGCAATGAGGGCGTCGCCTTCAGAAAGGGCTTTGCGCGCCAGATCATTGTCTGTCGGGCAGACGTTATAATCACCGATAAAGGCGAAAGGCTGGTTTTGGTCCAGAAGAGTGCGGGCTCTCTGGTAAAGTGCTTCCAGAAAGGAAAGCTTGGTTTGAAAGCCTTTTTCGCCTCCGGAATTACCATTCGGGAGGTAGAGATTTCCAATTCTAAGCGTATCTGTCGCCACTTCAATATAACGCGCTGCCGGGTCGTCAAAGCCGGGCAAGTGGTCCGTCGTGACGGTGACAGGCTGGCGGCTGATGAAGGCCACACCATTATAGGATTTTTGTCCCTTGACGTAACAGTGAAACCCGTTTTCTTCAAAGAGAGACGGGAACTGTTCCGTCTCGCATTTGATTTCCTGCAGGGCAAGGAGCTGGCATTCGCTGTGACGATTCAGCCAGTCCAGCACAAGAGGAGCACGCATACGGACGGAGTTGATGTTCCATGTGGCAAAGGAGAAGGACATGCACGGGGCTTTCAGGGGAAATCAGGTACGTAAGGTAAGGCTGGGTTATCCGAGGGAAAAACTGCTGCCACACCCACAGGATGAAGCGGCATTGGGGTTATGGACGATAAAATGCGCCCCCATAAGCTTGTCCACAAAATCCAGCTCGGCTCCTTCGAGCAAGGGTAGACTGGCAGAATCGACCAGAACAGCGGCGTGTTCCTGTCCGAAAATTGTGTCATCCTCGCGGCGATCCCTTTCCAGCTTGAATTGATACTGGAACCCGTTGCATCCTCCTGCATTGACGGCAACACGCAGGGCGAGCCCCTCTTTATTGTCCTGTGCCTTAATGATTTCGGCAATCCGGGCCGAGGCAGAGGGCGAGATGCGGAAAGTCTCAGACATAAATTTCTCTCCCGATGAAGGGTGATCCCATTTTGGAAGATGGAAAAAGGATAGGTGCGGTTGACTATAGGTCAGGCAGGGTGAAAAATCGACAGATTTGCGGCAGTAGCTGCCCGTAGGTCTTCTCGTTGCGGAAGGGCTGTGTATGGCAGGAGACCCGCCAGAAAGAAAGAATTCTTATGACCGCGCCTTATTCCGTCCAGTTTCATAATGCCCGAGGCCGCCTTTATGCGGAAGAAAAAACCGGGGAGAGCAGTCCTTTTTGCATCAGGTCGCCCTGGCAGCGTGACCGGGATCGTGTCCTGCACTCAACAGGGTTCAGAACGCTGCAATATAAAACGCAGGTCTTCCTGAATCATGAAGGGGATTTTTTCCGTACCCGCCTGACTCATTCTCTGGAAGTGGCGCAGATCGCCTGCTCGGTGGCCCGTAATCTGAATGTTAATGAAGATCTGACGGAAGTCATTGCTCTGGCCCATGATCTGGGGCATACGCCTTTTGGCCATGCAGGAGAGGATGCCCTGGCAGAAGCCATGCATGGCTGGGGCGGATTCAGCCATAATGTCCAATCCCTGCGGTTGGTGACGGAAGTAGAATCCCGTTATCATGGCTTTGATGGCCTTAACCTGACATGGGAGACGCTCGAGGGATTGGCCAAACATAATGGTCCGGTGAAAAAACCTTGCCCCTGGCTGGTGGAGTTTGACGAAAAATACCCCCTGGATTTGGAAGGGTACGCTTCGGTAGAGGCCCAGATTGCCGCTATTTGTGATGATATAGCCTATCATGGACATGACCTTGATGACGGGTTAAGAGCGGGCCTGCTCACTTTTGATGATCTTGAAAAGGTTCCCCTGTTGAAGACCTATCTTGATGAGGTTCGGGCATTGGATTGGTCGGGCCATGCGCCGCTGGAGCGCGATCAGAGATTGCGTCATGAGCTGGTCAGACGCGTCATTAATGCCCTGATTGGCGATCTGACGGAAAATAGTCTGCGTTTATTGCAGGAGCTGGCTCCGCAGAGTGTTGATGATGTTCGTAATGCAGACCGGCCGGTCGTGGGGTTTACAGCTGAAATGGCGCAGAAAAACAAGGAGATTCGCAAATTTCTCTATGCGCATATGTATCGTCACTGGCGTGTCATGCGTATGGCGCGCAAGGCCAGGCTGGCCTTGACGGAAATTTTTTCCATTTTAAGCGAGGATCTGCGTCTTCTGCCCAGTCCATGGCGTGAGAAGGCTCTGGCAAAACGTGATGAAGAAGGTGAGGCTGCATCCCGGCGCGTGATTGCCGATTATATTGCTAGCATGAGTGACCGCAATGCGATGGAAGAGCACAGGCGGCTGACGGATCTGTCCGTTATCGTCTGAGGGATGGATTTAAAAAACATGTTACTGCCCTTATAATAAGGAGCCTGATGCACCGTTTCTTTCAGACATGCCCCAGAGATCGGGGCTTTTGAGCCTATTTGACCCAGACAGGAAAAATTTATGTCCGCTTCCGCATCATTATCAACACGATCAGATTGCGTCTTTGCCCAGATGCTGGAGAGGGTCGTAACATGTGTCAAAAGTCTTTTACCTGATCTTCCTGATGATGTTCTGGACCGGATTGAAGTGACGCCAACGCGTGATCCTGCACATGGGGATATGGCGACAAATGCGGCGCTTCTGGTTGCAAAGCCTGCCAGGTGCAAACCTCGCGATATAGCTGACAGGTTGGCTGAGGCACTGGGCCAATTGCCCGAAATTGAAAAGCTGGAGGTTGCTGGACCGGGCTTCGTCAATCTGACTCTGAAAATGTCGGTCTGGCAGAATATTATTCCCGTTGTTTTGGCCAAGGGGGACCGAGCCTATGGTCATTCATCCTTTGGTCGCGGCAGGAGGGTCAATGTGGAATATGTTTCAGCAAACCCGACGGGTCCGATGCATGTGGGGCATTGTCGGGGCGCTGTCGTGGGAGATGCACTGGCCAATCTTATGGAAGCGGCCGGGTTCAGTGTCACCAAGGAATATTATATCAATGATGCCGGGACGCAGGTCGCTGCATTAAGCTGGGCGGCCTACTGGCGTTATCTTCAGGCGATTGGCACGTCTATCCCGGCAGAAGAGTTTGATAAAATGGCGCCGAACGGCCTGCAATATCAAGGTGATTATCTGATTCCCGTCGGAGAGGCCCTGGCTGAAACATATGGGCGCTCTCTGGCAGGAGATGATGGAAAGCCTGCTCCCGCTTCATTATGGTTTGAGACTGTGCGGAGGGTGGCTCTTGAGCATATGATGGCCATGATCAAGGAGGATCTGGCCGCCTTGGGGATCCATCATGAGATTTTCAGCAGCGAGGCTGAGGTTCTGGCTGAAGGCGATGTTGATAACGCTATTGCCACCCTGGAAAATAAGGGCCTTCTCTATGAAGGGGTTCTGGAGCCGCCCAAGGGAAAACTCCCCGATGACTGGGAAGCGCGTCCCCAGACTCTTTTTCGTTCGACCGATTTTGGAGATGATACGGATCGCGCTCTGAAAAAATCTGATGGTACTAATACCTATTTTGCCAATGATATTGGTTATCATGCTCGCAAGGCGCGGCGTTCTGATCTTCTGATTGACGTATTGGGCGCTGACCATGGCGGTTACGTCTCGCGTATGCGGGCTGCCGTGACGGCGTTGACTGATGGCAAAACCGTTTTTGAGGCAGTTTTATGCCAGATTGTACGGGTTGTAAAAGATGGGGAGCCTGTGCGCATGTCCAAACGTGCAGGCACTTTTGTGACATTGCGTGACCTTCTTGATGAAGTCGGGCGTGATGCTGTGCGTTTTATCATGCTGACTCGCAAGGCCGACGCCCAGATGGAATTTGATCTTGATGCAGCGGTGGCACAGACACGCGATAATCCCGTTTTTTATGTAAATTACGCCCATGCGCGTTGCTGTTCTGTCCTGCGTCATGCGGCTGAACAGTTTGGTGCTGAAAAAATGGCAGGGAGCGCCCTTGCCACGGCTGATCTGTCCAGTCTGACGCAACCGGAGGAGCTTGCTGTCCTGCGCCGGATTGCGGCTCTTCCCCGCCAGATAGAGGCTGCTGCTGCTGTGCGGGAGCCGCATCGTATGGCAACTTACTGCATTGATCTGGCTTCGGATTTCCATACGTTGTGGAATAGAGGGCGCGAAGAGACCAGTCTCCGCTTTATTCAGGAAGACGCTCCGCGGGAGACGTTTGCCCGTCTGGCACTGGTGAGTGCGATTGCGACGACATTAAGGGCTGGACTGAATATTCTCGGTGTTCAGGCCCTGGAGGAGCTGCGTTAAATGTCGGAACCTGGTGATGAAAAAAGGGCTGACGTTACACCGCCCCGGCTGGATGAACGTCTTGATGCCAGTGCCTATGCGGACGGTCCACGTGCCCGTCTGGGGGGTAGTTCGGGGGCAGAACGGCCGACGCGACGTCCGGACTATGCGCAGCAGGGAGGCGTGCTGACGTCCCTTTTGGGCCGGGATCCGGCTACCCGTAAATTGATGGGCGGTGCGCTGGTCATTGTTCTCGTGCTTCTCGGTGCTGTAGGGGCCTGGTCCCTGTTTGGCAAACGTCATCAGGGAATCCCCGTCATAGCCCCGCCTGCCATTGCCTTGCGTGACCGTCCTGCTGACCCCGGCGGCATGCAGATCATGAGTGATGATTCTCTTCAAGGGGACGTTACCGGGAAAGGGGAGGTGCATCTTGCCCCCCCGGCAGAACAGCCTGATGCTAGGGTTCTTGCTCACAAGGACAATCAAAATGAGGCACCTTCTGCCCAACATCCCTTGCAAAGTGATATTCCGTCATCAAGGAACGCGCAGGGTAATGCGCCATCATCTTCCCCTTCATCTCCTGATAAAGCTGTAACAGCTCAGGCAGGGTTGCCCAAGGGGCCGCAATCGGACATCGTGCCCTCAGAGGGGCTCAAGACCGACAATGTGAAGTCTGAATCGCTCAAACCGGAAATGGCCGGACAGAATACAGCACTTCCAAAGGACGTAATTCAGAATTCTGCGACAAATGCGGCATCTGCTCCGGCACCGGATTTGGCGCCAGATCTGGCGAAAGGGAGTTCATCCCAGACAACAGAGAGTCATAAAAGTGAAGAAGCGCCGGTGACGCCTCCGGCTGCCAAGCCTTCTATGGCCACAGGGTCATCCCAGGTGCAGCTTGCTGCCCTGGACAGTAAGGAAAAGGCGCAGCAGGTTTGGGCCCAGCTTCAGGAACGTTTTCCCGATCTGTTTGGAAACAAGACACCGCTTTATAGCCAGACTGTCCATAATGGGCATAATTTTACGCGCCTCAGGGTGGGTGGTTTTGCTGATTCAAAGGCGGCCAAGGCATTCTGTGCACAGTTGCAGGCTCATTCTGTTCCCTGCACGCCGGCTTTTTTCTAGGAGTCCCGTGTGATGGAGGCTCTCCATCTGCGTCTGGAAGGCTATGAGGGGCCGCTTGATCTTTTGCTGGAACTTGCCCGTCAGCAAAAAATTGATCTGGCGCATATTTCCATCCTGCATCTTGCGGAGCAGTTTCTGGCGGTGGTGGAAGGGGCGAGGGACGAGGCCCATCATTTTGATCTGGAGGTCACAGCGGACTGGCTCGTCATGACGGCCTGGCTGACCTGGCTGAAGTCGCGTCTTCTTGTGGCCAGTCCAGAACCAGAGGTTGAGGAAGCCGCCGATCTCCTGCAAGGACGCCTGATTGAGCTTGAGCGCATGAGAGAAGCCGTCAGGTGGCTGGAAGAACGCCCTCGCCTGGGACGTGATGTCTTTGAGCGCCCTGTGGCGGAAGAATATGTCGAGATTGACCGCTCCCGACTGAAGGCGGATCTGTCCTCTCTGATCAAGGCTTATCTCTCCGCACGCAGACACCGCCAGCGTAAACAGGTCTATCGTCCCCGCAAGCGGCATTACTGGAGTGTGAGAGAAGCGCGGGATATTTTGTCGCGTCTTTTGGGGCAGGAAATTAGCCGTAAGTGGCAGTCCCTGACGCTTTTATTGCCAGCTCTTGAAAAAGAGAATGAGATTGAAGCCAAGGCAACTATAGCCGGGGTTTTCCTTGCCGGTCTGGAAATGGCCAAGGGCGGTCATGTGGAACTCAGACAGGCTTGTGCTTTTACCGCCATTGAGTGGCGGGGCAGGGGTCATGTCTGAAGAAGGCGGTCTGATGGACAGGCTTTCTCTGGTAGAGGCCTGTATTTTTGCCAGTGCTGAGCCGGTTTCCGGGCGGGCCTTGCTGTCCTTTCTGGCGTCACAGGGTCATCATGTGGACGTTGGGGAGCTACATGATATTGTGGAAGCTCTTCAGAAACGTCTGGAAGGGCATGCGTTTGAGCTTTGCGCTGTTGCGCAGGGCTGGCAGTTTCGCACGAGGCTGGAATTTGCGCCCGCTCTTACAAAAATGATCGAAAAACCGCGTCGTCTTTCACGTGGGGCAATGGAAACATTGGCGATAGTCGCCTATCATCAACCCTGTACAAGGGCGGATATTGAAACCATCCGGGGTGTTACCCTGGGGCAGAATATTCTTGATACCCTTCTGGAAGAGGAACTCCTCATGCCAAAAGGGCGCAGGGAAGTGCCGGGGCGGCCGGTTTTGTGGGGGACGACTCCCAATTTTTTGAGAATTTTTGGGCTGAATGCGTTAAGTGATCTTCCCAAAAAGGAAGAGCTGGTGCTTGATCCGGCTCTACTTGATGAAAGGGACGATGATATAATGCAGGGCAAGGGAAAAGCGGGCTGACGCAATGTTTGACTTTAGCTGGACAGAAATAGCCCTTTTTGCCGTTGTGGTGCTGATTTTCATCAAACCCAATGATTTACCCGTGGCCATGCGGACCCTCTCAAAATGGTTTAAGGCTGTGCGCCGTATGGCGGGGGAGTTCCAGCGGCATATTGATGAAATGGTGAGCGAGGCTGATTTGTCAGAAGCGCGTGACCAGCTCAGGGAGTTGCGCCAGTTCAATCTCCGCAATCAGGTTAAAAGGGTGATTGATCCTGATGATAGCCTCAAGGATTCCCTAAATCCTGACAAGTCGGAGCTTTCCGGGGCATTGCCGGAAGTGCCTGCGCCGCTTCCTGTTCCGCCGGTGCCTGTAAGCATTGATGGCAAGGCCGGAGGAGAACAGCCTCATAATGCGCGCCTTCAGATCCAGGCGGAGGCTCTGGAAAAGGCGCCTTCCATTATCCCCCCGACAACGGCCATCCGTCTGATTGAGGAGGCGGAATATTGGCGCCCTCCGGCCTTTATTCCGCCGGAAATAGCCTTGCATCAAGGCAGGCGCGTCCGTATCCTTTCCTGCCCGTCTTTTGAGAAACGTGACAAGAGGCAGCATGGCTGATTCGCAAAATACCATTAATGACAAGGCTATGCCGTTGCTTGAGCATATTATTGAGCTGCGAAAGAGGGTCGTCTGGTCATTGGCGACATTCGTTATTGCCTTCGGGATCTGTTACCATTTTTCTGGTGAAATTTACCGTTTTCTCTCTGCACCGCTGGCGGATATCATGCGCCAGCAGGGCGAGCAGCCTCATCTGATCTATACAGCGCTTTATGAGGCTTTTTTTACTTATGTGAGGGTGGCTGTTTTTGGCGCGCTCTTTCTGTCCTTCCCCATGTTTGCCATTCAGGGCTGGATTTTTATTGCTCCCGGTCTTTACCGTAACGAGAAAAAAGCCTTTGCGCCCTTTTTGATCGCAACGCCTGTGCTGTTCCTACTGGGGGCCGCTCTGGCCTATTATGTCGTTTTTCCTTTTGCATGGCGTTTTTTCCTTTCCTTCCAGCAAGCAGGAGGGAGCGCGCAAATGGGTATTGAGCTTCAGGCGCGCGTGTCCGAGTATCTCAATCTTGTCACGAAGATGATTTTGGCTTTTGGCGTTTGTTTTGAACTGCCCGTTGCCTTGACGCTGATTGTCAAGGCAGGGCTTGTTAAAACGGACTCCCTGAAAAAAGTGAGACGTTATGCCTATGTGGCGGCTTTTGCCGTCGCGGGGGTAATCGCGCCGCCTGATGCCATTACCATGTTGAGTCTCGCCATTCCGCTCGTGGGGCTCTATGAGCTTTCCATTCTGGCGGCCCGTCTGGTGGAACCCCATTATGATGATGATCCAGAGGAATCCGACAGCACGCCATCGGGATCGGAAGAGATGCCGGAAATACCCGTAACCCAACAGACAGAAACCGACAAAACCGGGGGAGCTACCTGACCTTATGCATGATCTTAAAAAATTGCGGTCCGACCCTGCCGCCTTTGACGCCGCTCTTGCGCGCCGTGGACTGGCGCCTGTGGCGGAGACTATCGTGCAGGAAGATGAAGGCCGCAGGGCGGCTCTTTCAGAGTTGCATCAGGCACAGGCGGAACGCAAGACCATCGCGCGTGATATTGGTCAGGCCAAAAAGCAGGGGCTGGACAGCGCGGCGCTGGAAGAAAAAGCCGTACGGCTGCGGGATCGGATTGCTGAACTTGAGACACGGTCCAATGCGTTGACGCAACAGATTGAGGATGTGCTGAAATCACTGCCAAACCAGCTTGATGCCTCAGTCCCGGATGGTCGCGACGAGAGCGAGAATGTCGTCATTCATCAGACAGGTGCGGTGCCGGAATTTTCTTTTACACCCAAGCAGCATTTTGAGCTGGGAGAGGCGCTGGGGCTGATGGATTTCCCAACAGCGACCAAATTATCAGGTGCACGTTTCGTGATGCTCAAGGGCGCGCTTGCACGTCTGGAACGTGCGATCGGGCAGTATATGCTTGATACCCATACGCAGGAATTTGGCTATCAGGAAACCACAGTGCCGCTTCTGGTCAATGATGCGGCTATGTATGGCACGGACAAGCTTCCCAAATTTGCCGAAGATTCTTTTCATACGGATGATGGGCGCTGGTTGATCCCGACGGGCGAGGTGCCACTTACCGCTACGGTCATGGGAGAAATGTTGCCCGCCGATGTCCTGCCGATCAGACTGACGACCCTGTCCTCATGCTTCCGTTCCGAGGCCGGATCGGCCGGGCGTGATGTCCGGGGAATGTTGCGGCAGCATCAATTCACAAAATGCGAGCTTGTGTCGATCGTAAGGCCCGAAGAGAGCGAGGCTGAGCATGAACGCATGACTAGGGCAGCTGAAACCATTCTGGAGAGACTGGGCCTTCCTTACAGGCGTGTCCTGCTCTGTGCCGGTGATACGGGCTTTGGCGCGGCGAAGACGTTTGATCTGGAAGCATGGCTTCCCGGTCAGCAGGCATGGCGCGAGGTTTCGTCTTGTTCCAACACAAAAGATTTCCAGGCAAGGCGCATGAATGCCCGTTACAGAAGCGAGGATGGTCCTGCTTTTGTTCATACGCTGAATGGGTCAGGGCTGGCCGTGGGGCGGGTCATGATTGCCCTGATGGAGGTCTATCAGACGGAAGGCGGCCAGATCAGAATCCCGGAACCTCTGAAACCCTATATGGGCGGTCTGGAGCAAATCGGTTAACCTTGTCTTTTCCTCCGTAATCATAAAAAAATCAGTCTCTTGTGACCCTGCCTGAAGCTTCGGGCAGGGTTTTTTTATGGTCAAGAGAATGTTGATCTCAATTCCTTCATGACTACCGGTAGATCTTCTATGGCGATACTCTTGACCATTCTGACCTTGGTTTTACCGGAGATGCCAGGATATAAAGTATTTCATGTTGGAAAGTTTGACGAAAAATAAAGGAAGTTTCTGCTTTTCTTATAATCTTATAAAGATGCAATAAAAAGAAAGAGGGAGTTTATGAATAACGTGTTATGGAGTGGGCTTCTTCTGGTTCTGGCGGTTATCCTTCTGGGACTGGTCCAGTTTTATCTCTCTTTCGTCGGATACTGGCACGTCTGGGGACTGGCCTCCGCCATCATCGCCCTTGTCGTGACGTTTGTCTTCAGAACGTCCATCCTACTTCTGATCGGCACCTATCTTGGCGCTGTTCATGTCTGGCACTGGCCATGGCTGGCAGCAATCCTGATCTCCATACCCTCCATCTTCTTCCTCTTCCCCGGCGCTTTCATCATTTTTGTGAGGAAGTTCGGGACGAGAGATGGGGCTTGAAAGAGAACATTTTTTAAAACCTTATGTTTTTAAAGGCGCATCGTCACTTGGGGATTTTCTTTTTTTGTATACTCTGAGAAGAAATTCGCTTTCCTCCTTATAAGAACTGATTATACCCTTTTGCTTAAGGTGATTCAGTAGGGTGCGGTTTTCAGAAGAATTATGGATCAACGGCTGATCGCATCTTTTTTCCTTCAAGGCTGGGTAGTTCTCTCCCATTTTGCCCAAGAGGCTATAAATTTGTTCACGCTCAAGGCCCTCCACGTGGAGATTGAGTAGGGGAAGTAATAAATGTTGAGAATTTGGATCTATATTTTCGCGCTCACAAAAAATATTTTCCAGAGTTTCAAACGGTAATTTATATTTTTTTCGCAGTTCGTATTGCATGAGATCTGTTAATTCAGATGCATTTTTTGTATAGACAGTAGCATCTTTAATAATGTTCTCCTTGATTACATGATTAATATCATCATCTTTTAGAATATTCATCCAATCATCGCGCACGACTTCCGATGTCATATATTCAGGGAAATTTTTTGATTTATGGATAAAAGCCTGTCGTGTTTCCCAAGAAGTTTTTGTGAGTCGTGCATATGAGGTGGCGTTATCTCCAATGATATTGCTTTCCAGAAGAAGCGCAAAAAGATTATTATCCTCAGGCTGAATGAATTCAACATTCAAAGGGTGTTGCAGCGCCAGGCTCTCTACCAGTTTTACTCGCAAGCCTGTTGACGGAAGAAGGTCTCTTGCTTCCAAGAGAGCATAAGCCAGTTTCGCTTTTTCATCCCCTTCATCATGTCCATTACTCTCTGTAATCGTCCCCGATTCTTCTAAAATAGCGGCCAGAGGCGCATCAATTGAACCATGTTGTGTAAAATATTGGCTGATATTGTTGAATGTTGCCGGGAAACGTTTGCAGGAAGCTAAAACAGGCCATGTATCTTCTGGCAAGTCTGATATGTCCTGAACTCTGCATGAAGGGTCTGCACGTTCTATAATTTCTTTAAGGGGAGCCTCTTCAAGGTTGTGGATATCCTTAATGATTTCAACAAAAGATGAAGACTCCGTGATAGTTTGTGAATCCTCGGTAATTGCGCACAGATAGGTTTTTAAATGAGCTAGTATGTATTTATAGGCAATGTCATTTTCTCTTTTAATATTATCAAGGGAAGTATTTTCTGCTGAACCAAACATACAAATCAAATTTTCATATGTGATTTCGTAGAGATTTTTATTAATGAAAGCCAGGCGGATTTCATGTCCCAATTTTGTCAGGTCAGGGAGTTTGAGGCCTGCCTCTTCATAAAGTTTGGTAATAGGTTCTATATTTTGGGCTTCTGTTGTGTCAGACGTAAGAGCGGTAAAAGACCCGTAGTTTTCCAGTAGATAACTGGAGACAGACGGTGTTATATCCTGTTCGGTTTCTGAAGAAATATTTTCAAGTGCCGTATTTACAAGTTCGACTTGTAACTTACCTTCCAGTTCTGCTTCGTCTATCAGATAGACAAGCATATTACGGGCCTTGGGGGTAAGTTCCTGGATAAGACGCTGAGGTTCTTTTCCTCGTGAAAGATAGGCACTGATTAAGGCTCTTTGATCATCCCCAAAGGAAATCAGAGAGTTGATCATGATTTCAGCCTTCGCTTGGTCATTTTTCAAGAGAAAGTCAAGAATATAAATATTATATGACGATGGTTTTTCTAATATATTTTTATTGCATTCATCTATGACAGCTCTTGCTTCATCATTGCTTAATTCAAAATATTCATCCATCTTATTACGATTTATATGATGGATAATAAAGTTCATGGCGTTTGCGCTGATGCGGGCACCATGAAAGCGGGACGTATAAAGAGTGAAATTTCGTGTAATATATCCGTTAGAAATGAGCTGATACGCGAGGTCGGATTCCAGAGTTTCTTTTATGAAGTCTGAAAAGGTGCGTTTCCGTTCACTATCCGTGATGTAGAATTCTGTGATTTTGGCTAAAGCTGCAAAGTCTGCGTGATTTAGAATATCGATCTCCTCGTTTCCACGGGGGAATACCTTTAATATTTCTCTTCTTCCTAAGTTATCCCATATATTTTGATCTAAAGGATAATTTATTATATTAGAAATGTCTTCTTTGGTGAAGGTAACCTGATGGTTAGTATTCATTTTATAATATAATTTATCATCATTATTATTTGTGTAGATAAATTCGTCCCAAAACTTTACGTCCTTAATTTGATCTTCTGTTAGTTCCTTATTCCTGAAGGTTAATGAAAAATTATTGCAGGAATAATTGACCGCTTTAAGGATATATTTTATATGTGCGATTAATTTTTCTCCTAGGTGATTACTTATCCTTTTTATAGTGTTCACTTTTTCGAGATATGTTGTGAGTTCTCGCGCGAATCGGCGACTGAAGCTGTAAACATCATCAAGTTTACTTTTTCCAGAACGTATATTTTCGAAGTCTTTTAAGTATTTATTTTTGTAAATCATCATTGCGAATAATTCAGTCTCATTAAGATCAAGTCCTTTTCCATCGTCTAAAAAAAGCCTTTCTTTAAAGATTATAAATTCGTTTATGATATTTTTAAGTAGTCTCATGTCAGGTATATATGGTGTGGCTATATCAAGTAACTTATCATCAATATTGTGAGATTTTATTTTATCATCAAGAAGTTTTCTTGCTAAACTTCGAGCTGTTTTATGCGTTATAAACGGCACGACAGGAACAATCAGATCGAAAAATTTGGTGCGGTCAGTGCCTGAGACGTCGTGGTGTGTTATGTTTTCCTTCTTCTGCTTATCAGCGTTTTCCTGTGATAATTTGAAAATACTATCCTTGATGGCATAAATAAAATGGATGGGGTTCTTGATCTGGGGTGAGGAATTCAGGAGTGTATTTAAGGAACGCAAGGTTTCGAAAATATGTGAATCATTAAATCGGTCTATATCCTCAAAGATAACAATATCACTTTTTGAAACTTCAAAAAAATACACAATTTCATCAAGATACTGGTCGAAATAGGATACTGATTTCTCGTCGAGTGTAACAGTAGCTGGTCCTGCTGAAAATTGTTTTATCCATACTGTGCCATAAAATAACCAGCAGGCGCAAAATATTATAGATAATGTAACAAGAAAAACTATTCCAAAAGAGCAATAATAATTGGTACCAGGCCATAAGGGTAACAAAAATTTATCTAATATCTTTGTTGTCCATCCTGTAAATGACGCCGTAATTGCGGTACATAGCCCTAGGAAAGTCGCTATTTTTATTGTTCTACATACTTGGAAACGTTCTATACGCCGGAAGCGCGAAGAGCGTGTTTTATCAGGATCTTCCCGGTATAGCAGTTGTTTGACAATTTCCTGCTGAATACGGTTTGTTATTGTCATGGCCTGAGCTGGCAGGGAACCTTCCTGTTTCTCTGTGGCACTATTATTATATGCTTTGGCGGAAGCGAGGGTTGATAGTGAAATTTCAACTACATATTTCGTATTTTTGTGAGTAGCAGCTTTCTCTTTCTTCTGATTGCCATTGTCTCGTTGGGTTTGTTGTCGAACGAAAAAATGCTTTAGCCGGGAGAAAAGCGCCTTTTTTTCTTCTTCATATCGATCTGTAAACTCCCTCAGAATACTGCTTTTCCCACTCCCGTAATGACCTGATAAGGCGATGTTGCGAACAGCGTCCTCTTTAACCGCCTCCATGAGGTGTTTTACATAAATGCCGTGCTCGTCCTCATTATAATCAGGCGTTAATGGCGTGAGGGAGATCCACTTCCGGTTACTGTCTGGCGAAGCAGATTTATCATGACTCTGATTCATTCAGGCAACCTTCGCAAATATGTCATGCCATTTTCTGGCAGCAGAAACCATTAAGTCAGTATTATTCGCGCGCCTATTGTAACGGACGATATTAGCTCGAAAAGGATATAATGTAATATTCGTTTATTTTTGGTATAGATGAGGGAGTATTATGTTTTTAGGGCGGAGTACTGGCCATTGCTAACATAGTCTATGGCTGGCGGTTTTCATTCATGTCACCCTACTCCCTCACGCGCATATTTCGCAAAAATGGGCTTGACTTACCGTTCATGAGGGGCGATCAATGGGGCAGGTCACAGAGGTGGTAGCAACACCTCCATGACCCTAACCACTAACCGAAAGGAACTTCGGCAATGGCTATCCATGCTGTTAGCACGTTTGCGTGCGCCAAATCCAGCCGCGAGGGGCTGGAAGAAGCAGTAGATCATTTTCATGACATTCTGCTTTCACTTTTTGCAATTTTTTTCCTATTCGCATTTTATCTCATGAGAGTCTTTCGCAGGTTTTGCGTCAGTCTGGTTGACCCTATAGTTGGTCGCGTAAGTGTGGTGTCGTGTGTGGGTGAGTTGGCCGGTTACCACCTCAAACCGGACAGAGGCGGCACGAGAGACAAGGCAGGCGCTCTCTCTTAAAAAGATGCCATGAGAATGATCGGCCATGAGGGCAGGTGTGCCCGCCTTCATGGTCTGGATGGTTATTCATGAGGTTCCGCCCTGCATCAGAATACACAGTCACCAGAACACACAGCATAGCTCATTTATATTTTGTATTATTTCTTCTTTTTTCTTTTGTGCGTATTGTCACTCTGTCCCTTGGGTGTGGCGTTTTTGGACTCACCCTTTTCATGATGTGTTTTCTTCGGGCCAGGCTTGCGCCGTTTTTCGCCAAAGCGACGGGCTGATTCTTTCATGCGACTCTTGGTGCGCAACACGCTTTCAATCCAGTCATTGAGAATGGCGGCATTGCGTTCAGCATCTTCCAGAGCGGGATAGTTTTCGGGAAAGCGCATGGCAAGCCAGCGCCAGCTCACCAGTCTCTTATGGCGCTTTTCGGCGCGTTCCAGCTCGCTATTTCCCGCATTGATGGCCGGGGGTAGGCGCCCCGTGCCGGGAGGATGCACAATCTGCCCGCGCGCATGGGCAGCCGCCCATTCAATCAGGCGAGGTACTCCATTATCGCGCATATCGACCGGACACATGGCGTATGTCCAGCGCGTATTGAGGTCGAGATTTTCCACCCCTTCCAGCGCGGAGGCGATTTCAAGCGCCTGTTCCATATCGGCGAGGCGGTAATTAGGGTCATCAGGGCGTAGAACGGCCCTCTTGATGCGCGTCAGCACGCCATAAAGACTGTCCGAGCCGATTTCCTGCGCCACTGCCTGCACAATATCAGCATCAGGCTGCACAAGGGGGCGTAATTCGCGCAGCTCTTCAGGCGGGGCCTCTAGCATATGGCGCACGAAAGAGGGGCTGCCGCCGCCATCAATGACGCAGACAAGCCCGTCCTCATGCTTGCCATAACGTCCGGCGCGGCCGCCAATCTGCTTGATTTCCTGCGAGGAAAGATTGCGTGTATTGCGCCCGTCATATTTGCGCAACGCGCTGAAAATCACGCGCTTGATGGACAGGTTCAGCCCCATGCCAATCGCGTCCGTAGCGATGAGAATATCCGCTTCTCCCTGATTGAAACGCGCTGCTTCAGCACGGCGGACTTCAGGGCTGAGCGCGCCATATATCACGGCGACATTCCTGTTTTTCTCAAGGAGCTGGGCGCGGTAATCCAGCACGTCGCGGCGGGAGAAGGCAATCAGCGCATCGCCGGAGCGTAACTCTTCCAGTTTGAGCGTATGGCCTGCCCTTAGGGGGCTTTTGCGTTCCAGGTGGATTTCATCGACCGGATCATTGCAGAGTGCGGCAATGCGCTTGACCAGCGGGATGCAGTCCGCTGCACCAAGAATAAAAATATGCCGCGCTGGTACGCCCATAATCGCCGCCGTCCAGGCCGCGCCACGGTCAGGGTCGGTCAGCATTTGCGCTTCGTCAATAATGGCGACATCGACGGGATTATGAAATGGGCACATTTCCACCGTTGCGGCCAGATGGCGTGCCGTGGGGTCAATAATGCGCTCTTCTCCCGTAGTGAGGGAAACTGCCACGCCACGGCTGAGCAGGGCTTCGCGGAATTCATGGGCCAGAAGGCGCAAGGGGGCCAGTGCGATGCCGGATTGCGCCTCGGCCAGTGCCGCCAGCGCCGTATGGGACTTGCCGGAATTTGTCGGGCCGGTCACAAGGGTAATGCGCCGTTTCAGGGCGCGTGCCGTACGGAAATGCCCGGCAAAACGGTCCAGTGCAGCGACGCGGGCAATGGCTTCATTGCCACTCTTGCTCTCGGAGATGGCTTCCTTGCCGCTTTTGTCCTTTTTGGATAGTCCCTTGCGCCAGAGAGGCACTTCCGTGGTGAGCTTTCTGATTTCCTCGGGATCAAAGAGGAAAATTTCCAGTCCGTCAGGCTGCGTCTCGCGCTTGGCAATAGGGAGGCGGTTTTCAGCAATCCATCGCAGCACTTCGCGGATGGAGCAATGAAGAATGGCGGGGATCTTCTCATAGGTGATGAGCGTCTCTTCCCATCGTGCAAGACGGGCCAGCTCCGCCTGACGGCGTTCTTCAGCGCGCCGGCGTATTTCTTCCTGTTCCTGCTGTCTTTTTCCTTCCGACAGGATGAGATCATCCTCAAAGCCGAGATCCACACCGCCAAAGGCGCTGGCAATAGAGCGGGAAAGTTCCTCAATCTGCCGGGCAGACAGGTATGTGCCTCCGTCTGCGAGGTCGGAGCGCACTTCTTCCAGCACCTCGCCGGGGTGGTCGGCCAGATCGCGCCAGCGTTCCTCCAGGACCGAATCGAGCAGGGCAGAAAGCGTTTCCAGTCCTACAAGCGGGTCACTGACGCGCTCGGCGGCTGTCAGCACGTCGTTTTTCCGTACCCAGACTTGTCCCTGACGGTGGGCCAGGTTCATCAGCGTACTGGCCCATTGCCGCCGTCTGACCTGACAGAGCGCATGGAGCAGTTCTGGCGGACTTATAGTCGTTTTTTCGGCATTGAGCCGTCTGGCAATCTGACGGAGGAGGGCAGGTCTTTCCTTTACTGTAATGTCGAGATCACCCTCCCATTCAGCCTCGGCAGTGGCAAGGGCCGTTTCAGCAGGGGAGGGGGCGTAATCATTCATGGGGGAAACCTGTCAAAAGAACCTGTAGCGAAGTAAAAAATGGTTAAAACATACGTAAAAAGGACTGTTTCAGCGCATTTTACCACCATAAAGGTGCATGGTGGCTTTTCGTGCCTTGTGACAATGGAGTAGAAAGATGCCACAATTAACAGAAACAGGCTCACTGCCTTAATTCCTTTTGTTCTTATTGTCCAACGGAGACGAAAACGGATATGACCACGCCATTTCCAGTTGATTCAGCCCCCATTCCGACTCTGGATGCTCCTTTAAGCGGCCTTGTCCCTTATGAAGGGCATGACCGCCAGTACCGTCTGGCAAAACCGGGCAAGGAATATAGTCACCTTTATCCGGCAGAAGTGCAGCAAGTCCACCACTGGACCAATCGTCTTTTCAGCTTTACCACGACTCGCGACCCCGGGCTGCGTTTTGAAAATGGCCAGTTCACAATGATCGGCATTGAAGTGGATGGAAAACCGCTCCTGCGCGCTTATTCTATCGCCTCTGCCAATTATGATGATGAGATGGAGTTTCTTTCCATCGCTGTTGAAAATGGTCCCCTGACCTCGCGCCTGCGTCACGTCAAGGTGGGTGATACAGTCCTGATTGGCCGCAAGCCCGTGGGCACGCTGATTCTTGATAATCTGAAACCCGGCCGTAATCTCTATTTCCTCTCCACGGGTACAGGTCTCGCGCCTTTCATGAGTCTGATCAAGGATCCGGATGTCTATGAGCGTTATGACAACGTGATTCTTACACACACCGTGCGTGAGCGAGGAGAGCTTGCCTATAATGATTTCATTACCAATATCCTGCCCCAGAACGAATTTTTGGGTGAGGATGTCAAGGCAAAGCTGAAATATTACCCGGCTGTCACGCGTGAAGAGTTCCCTGTGCAGGAGCGTATTACGAGCCTGATCCAGAGCGGACGCATTTTCCGTGACCTGAACATCCCTGAACTGGATCCCGAGCATGATCGTGTCATGATTTGTGGTTCTCCCGAAATGCTGGCCGATACGGAAAGACTGCTTGAAGAGCGTCATTTCGTAGAAGGAAACATGAATAATCAGGGTTCTTACGTAGTTGAGAAGGCCTTTGCTGAACGGTAGGCTTTTTCAATAAGGAGCTAAGTTGATGCAGGAATTTGATCTCTTTGTCATAGGTGCCGGTTCCGGCGGTGTGCGCTGTGCACGTATTGCAGCTCAGAATGGAGCGAAAGTGGGTATCGTCGAAAGGCGACACTGGGGTGGAACCTGCGTCAATATTGGCTGCGTGCCCAAAAAGCTGATGGTCTATGCGGCAGAGGCCGGGCGCGCTATTCATGATGCCCCGGCTTATGGGTGGAATGTAACGGAGCAGGGCCATGACTGGTCCCGCTTCATGGTGGCCAAGAATAAAGAGATTGAACGTCTTAATGGCGTTTATGTCTCGCTCCTGAAGCGCTCGGGTGTTGAACTTTTCACAGGTGATGCCCGTCTGGTGGATGGCCAGACGATTTCCATTACGCCTTCTGTTCTGGAGCCGGATGCAGAGCCACAAACCATCAAGGCCAAAAAGATTGTCCTGGCAGCAGGATCCACGCCAGTAAGGCTGGATTTCCCTGGTGCCGAGCATGCTCTTGTGTCGGATGACCTGTTTGCTCTTCCTGAACGGCCCAATCGTATCGCGATCATAGGCAGCGGCTATATCGGGCTGGAATTTGCAAGCATTTTTGCGGGGCTGGGTTCTGATGTGGATCTGGTTTATCGTCAGCCCCTGCCGCTAAAAGGCTTTGATCAGGATTTGCGCGAACGTATGCGTACGTTGATTGACCTGCGTGGCATCAACCAGCACCATGATGTCACGCCCTTGAAAATTGAAAAAACAGCCGATGGACTGGAACTTTCTCTCTCCAGTGGGAATGTTCTGAATGTTGATGCCGTTCTGATGGCAACGGGAAGACGTCCTGCCATTGATGGCCTCGGTCTGGACGCCGCTGGGGTGCATACGGAAAAAGGCAGCGTAACGGTCAATGAGCAGTTTGCTACGTCTGTGCCTTCCATTTACGCCATTGGCGATATCATTAATCGCTATAATCTGACCCCGACAGCCATTGCCGAAGGGCATATGTTGGCGGAAGAGCTTTTCAATCCCCAGGGACGTGACTGGTCTTTTGAGACGACGCCAAAGGCTGTGTTCTTCTCTCCCCCACTTGCCAGCGTGGGATTAAGCGAGGAAGAAGCCAGAGAGAGCCATGACCTTGAGATCTACACGGCAGAATTTACTCCCATGGGGCAGACATTGCCGCAACGATCTGGTAAATGCTTCATGAAACTTGTTGTTGATGGACGGAGCGGCGTTATGCTTGGTGCCCATATGATAGGCCCCGACGCTCCCGAAATTATCCAGATCATGGCTGTGGCTGTCACGGCCGGGCTGACCAAGGCTGAGCTGGATCGTACGGTATCGCTCCATCCCACACTGGCGGAAGAGTTCGTCACGATGCGCCTGCCTGACAGGAAGGTGAGCCGCGCGCGCGCCCATTCCTGACTTTTTCAGGGAGTCTGTGCCAGAAACTGAAAGAGGCTAATGAAACAACCGTTATTGCAGCCAAACACTCTCAGTGCCGTGTTGTTTTCGCTGCGTACGACGGTTATTTCTCTTGTCGCTCTGGCAATCGCTTTCTGGATGGAACTGGACGAGCCCCAATGGGCTGCGATGACCGTCTGGATCGTAGCCCAGAATTCCCGAGGTATGAGTCATTCCAAGGGAAAATGGAGGATTATCGGTACGCTTGGCGGCGTTGTATCCGCCATCGTGCTGATTGCTCTTTATCCGCAATATCCTTGGCTTTTCTTTATTTCGCTGGCTTTGCTGGCCGGGCTGTGTACGGGACTTTCCTCAGTTACGAATAATTTTCGCAGCTACGCTCTCGTTCTGGTGGCCTATACGGGCGCGATCATTGCCCTCAGCGCGTTGGAAAGGCCCGATCAAGTCTTTAATATCGCGGTCGCACGGGGCACCTATATCGTTTTGGGCGTGATTTGCGAGATGGTCGGGGGCATGATCTGTGTGCCCAATTCTGCCGAGGACGCGCTGGAAGAACTGCATAAACGTCTCTCTCATCTTATCGGGCAATCAGCTGCGGCTCTGGCTGGGGTAGCGCGAGGGGAAGAAAAGGCGGTCAGTGCGTTGAGTAGTCTGCTCGGCTCATTGCAAAAATTCAATGACAGCCTCGAATTTGTGCGTATAGCCACCCAACGTGCCGGGGGCGATATTGACCGTGCCCATCAGGTTTTAACGCTTGTCGCGATTGTTCTGTCACGCGGTCTTGGGCTTCATTCGCGCCTGATGTCTGTGGGGGAATTATCTCCCTCCCTCCAGAAAGACCTGTCATATCTCGCTGAAAAACTGGAAGAACTCCCTGCCATTATGGATGTCCGGGGGCAGGGTGGCGTGGCCGTTGATCATCTGAAAGAAATCTCAGCCTTGTTCCATCAAAAGCTCCAGTCGAGTCTGATGAAGGATGATGATGCGTCCCTGAAGGCTTCCATCATTTTGTCGGGTATAGATTTTGTATTGAAAGATTTTATCACGGCTATTTCGGCGCATCATTTTAAAAGCCGGGATTATCCACTCACCAATTTTCCACCTCTCAGTCGGAAACCTGACTGGGGGCTTGCTTTTTCCAATGCAGGCAGAACGGTTGTGGCGCTGTTGATCGGGGCTGTGCTCTGGGAAGTGACCGCCTGGTCAGAAGGACCAGCCTATCTCAGCATGCTGGCTGTAGTATGCACACGTTTTGCGACTTTCGATAATACAGTGCTGGTGAGTCGGCAATTTTTCTATGGGGCCTGCTGGGCCGTTATTGCCAGCATCATTCCAGTTTTTTTTGTTATGCCCATAACGTCAAGCTATGTCCTGTTCGGGTTGGCGACAGGCGTCATCATGTTTATTGGTGGGCTAGGGCTGCGTTATCCTCCGTTACTGCCTGTTGCTGCTTCTTTTTCGACCTTTTTTGTCTGGGCTTTGGGTCTTGATAATCAGGCGCGTATTGACGAGATGAGCTGGTTCAATACCTGTCTGGCACTTTTGCTGGCCTTATGGAGCGGTGTTGTCATCTTCCAGGTTGTCCTGCCTTTCACGGCTCCCCAAGCATGGCGTACCTTAAGACATCATCTTGTTGCCGGCCTACGGCGGCTCCTGCTTCATTCGGAGCATGTGTCCAAATTTGCCCAGATCAACTGGGTGGCCGATACGACCCAACGTATGGAACAGGTTTTTCGTTATGCAGGGCAACTGCCGCAACATCATGCCAATGATATGGTCAAGGGCACGTTATCGATCATGACGGTTGGGCGTAATCTATTGATGCTGGATAATTATTTTCAGTCTGGAAGGTTGTCACGGGAGGTCATGGATGAAGGCGAGAAAATTGTTCGTGCCCTGATTGCCCCTCCGTCAGGGAAGGAGAATTGGGATGTATCGCCAGTTCTGGATCTGCATGCCAGTCTTGTCTATTTGCGTGAGAGTTTGGCCAAAAGCTATGATTTTTTCGAGCGACGGGATATCGTGCTCGCGTTGGGTTCTTTAATGATTGTGAGGTTTGAATTTCTGACCAGTCGGATTTTTCTGACCAAACCCATCATTACATCGGGCAAGTCAGAGGGGCTGGGGTAACCGGCAGGGCGGGAAAGAGAACAGAGAATCCGTTCTCACCCTGTATTCTGGAACGTGTTGTAACTGAAATGTCAGTACTGGAATCCGTTACCGCGCGGGGCTACCCATCCATTCCCTGTAGCATCGCCCATTTCGCCCTGTTGCATGGGGTTGCTGTCGCGATAGGCGGTACCAAACTTGGTAAGATCAGTGCCTGTCGTCTTGTCGCGCTGTACCTTTGCCTGATGATCCGGGTCGGGACCATTCTGGAATTCCATTGAGGGGGCTTCCTGATAGCCTTCTGGCGGGGGACGCGTACCGCGAGCGCGATAGTGTTCGCCGCCATGTACAGATGGCGCTTTCTTTTTGGGGGCTGCTGTGGCCGCAGCAGCGGCGTTGGTATCCTGTTCATAAGGCTGGCCAAAATGCACTTCCTGAGCTCCCGCTTTTGTGAAGAAAGCGCTGCCTTGCGAAAGACCCAGAATGAAAGCCGTCGAACTGATAAACGAAACGGTTTTGCGACCTAAAGGTAAATTCATGATTCTTCCTGATGAAGAGTAAAACATTTTGCCCCCATAATCAGCTGCAACTGCAAAAGCTTCAACCTACTTCCGTCAGGAACTACTATAACTTCGGAAAAATGGCAAAAAATCTTCCTCTTTTCATCGGTTGCAAAGTGCCTATTTAAAGGGGACGTTTTTTGCGGCATAAGAGACGGCATAGCGTAGAGAGAAAATTAAGTAAATTAAGGGAATATCGTCCCTTACATGTGAGATGGAGTGAAAGAGTGGCCGAGGTTAATAAAGCCCCTGAGACCGTATCCCCTGATCCCTGTAAAGGGTGGAGCTTGGAAAGCTGGCGATCGAAACCCGTACGCCAGATGCCGTCTTATGAGGATAAGGCAGCGCTTGAAGCTGTCGAAGCGCGGCTGGGGAAATATCCTCCTCTGGTCTTTGCTGGAGAAGCACGCCGGCTTAAAGCGAGGCTGGCACAGGCTGGACGGGGTGAGGCTTTTGTCCTGCAGGGTGGAGCTTGTGCCGAAAGTTTTAATGAATATACCGCTGATATTGTGCGCGATACTTTTCGCGTTCTGTTGCAAATGGCGGTGGTTCTGACTTTTGGGGCGAAAGTGCCTGTCGTCAAGATCGGCCGTATGGCGGGGCAATACGCCAAGCCACGTTCTTCGGATACGGAGACGGTTAATGGCGAGTCCCTTCCTTCTTATCGGGGCGATATTATTAATGGCTCCGAATTTACGGCAGAGGCGCGCGTGCCTGATCCGCGCAGGATGGAAACGGCCTATTTCCAGTCAGCCGGTGTGATGAATTTGCTTCGTGCCTTTTCAAATGGGGGATATGCCAACCTTCATCGTGTTCACGGCTGGAATCTGGATTTTGTGGCTCGTTCTCCCATGGCAGAACTGTATCAGGATCTTTCCAACAGGATTGATGAGACGCTTTCCTTTATCAAGGCTTGTGGTCTCAATGAAGATTCGGCCCATATTGACGAGACGGAGTTTTATACCTCTCACGAGGCACTCCTGCTCCCCTATGAGCAGGCTCTGACTCGAATAGACAGTACGTCAGGACGTTATTATGACTGTTCGGCCCATTTCCTCTGGATCGGTGACCGTACGCGTCAGCCTGATGGCGCTCATGTCGAGTTTCTTCGTGGTGTGGAAAATCCAATCGGCGTGAAGGTTGGTCCCAGTACCACTATTGATGACCTTGAGCAGCTTCTTGAAATTCTGAATCCGCATGATGAGGAAGGTCGCATCACGCTGATTTCACGTATGGGGCGGACCAAGGTGCATGAATATCTGCCGCCTTTACTGGCAGCGGTGCAGCGCACAGGTCGTCACGTCACATGGATGTGTGACCCCATGCATGGAAACACGACCACGACATCGGCAAAGGTCAAGACCCGTTCTTTCGAGGATGTTCTGGCCGAGGTGATTGGCTTCTTCGAAGTCTTCAAGGAAGCTGGTCTGCGTCCCGGTGGTGTACATTTCGAAATGACAGGCCAGAATGTGACGGAATGTATTGGCGGGGCGCATCGTCTTTCAGAAGATGATCTGGCACTGCGTTATGAGACGTTTTGTGATCCGCGCCTGAATGCCGAGCAGTCATTGGAAATGGCATTTCTGCTGACCAAGACGTTGACCGAATCAGTGGACCGGAAATAATTCTTGCTGGATGCCCATAGTCTGCCTGTGAAGGAATGCGTTTATGACGACACCAGAAGAGGCACTTGATGCTGCTTGCGGCCCGAGACTGACCCTGACTGAGGAGGATATCCTCAGCAGAACAGACGTTTATTTTGAGCGGACACGTGAAATTGTCCGCCATTTTGGCGATAAATATGTGACTTATGCGGTGTTCATCCGCCGTCCTGTCATAGCGGCCTGTGGACTTGCTCTGGCATGGCTTAGAAATGTCGCACGGGAGCAGAATTTCAGTATTGAGATTGAGGAGCATTTTTCTGAAGGGGAATGGGTCGGCGCGGGGGAAGCCCTTTTCTATCTGACAGGAAGTTTTTCTGACCTGGTCCTTCTGGAAACCATGATTCTGCAAAAAACGGGCGCTGCCTGTGTGGCTGCCTATAATGCCTATCAGATGGCGATCACCATGCCTGATACGCCTTTTTTGGCGATGGAAGCCCGTCATTGTGCCGGGGCCGAAATGCAGGAACTTATGGCCTATGCCGCAGCTGTAGGATCGCGCGCAGCGCAGAAAGAAGGGGCCAGGGGTTTTATTGGTAATGCCAATCATGGCACGTCCGGCTTTTTCGGAATGGATATTGGTCTGGGTACGATGCCTCATGCCCTGATTGGCTATGCAGGCTCGACGGTGCGGGCAGCAGAAATGTACGCGGAGCTTTATCCTCACGATCAGCTGGTCGTTCTGGTTGATTATTTCGGGCAGGAAATTACAGATACGCTGGCAGTTTGTACCCGCTTTCCTGAAAGGGCAGCACGGGGAGAGGTCAGCATACGGCTGGATACGCACGGAGCCCGCTTTCTTGAGGGGCTGGACACGACGTCTTCCTATGAGGTTCTTGAGCGTCATAATCCCGGTATTATCCGCCATTATTGTTCCGATAGGGAACGGCGTTATCTTGTGGGGATGGGGGTTTCGGCGGCAGCGATCTGGTATATGAGGGAAGCGCTGGACAAGGCGGGCTTTCCAAAGGTCAAGATTATCGCCTCATCAGGCTTCAGCATTACAAAATGCATGACAATCAAGGCAGCGCGTGCGCCTGTTGATGTGGTGGGAACAGGGTCTTTTCTACCAAAAAGCTGGTCAGAAACCTATGCAACGGCTGATATTATTGCTTATGACGGCCAGATGCGCGTCAAGGTCGGGCGCGAATTCTTATTGAAAAGTTTCTGTCAGAGGGCAGGGTAGACCATAAAATCAGGGTAGGGTTTATGAGCGATACAGAGAGAGAAGCACAGCCGCAGGAATGGGTCGTAAGAATTATTGACCAGTCAGGGGCGACAGATGATGGTACGGTTGAGGAAGTAAAAGGCTTTCTCGACCTTGCCCATGCCAATGCTTTTGCTCGTGCCTATGTGCGCGATAGTATCGAACGTTGCCGCGTGCCGGGAGCTTCCAGCCGGGAAGTGCTGGAAAGCTGGTTCTCCTTTGGCGAAAATGCTGAAGTGCTTGAGGCCGGCGATGAAGGTTGGAAGGCCAGTCCGGAACTGGATGATTTTGTATCTTCTCCTGCAACGGTTATGGAGCGTGACTGGCGCAGTCTTGATCCACGTCGTCTTATAGAGGAAGATATTCCCTTTGAGGGGCAGGAAGATGATGACGAGGAGGATCTGTCAGATCTTTCCGAACTTGTCCGTCACTGACACCATTATTGAATGAATTGAGATTATTTCTGTTATGAAACTCCGCTTTGCTCCGTCGCCTACCGGTTCCTTGCATGTTGGCAATGCCCGTCTTGCCGTTGCCAATTATCTTTTTACACGCAAGCATAAGGGCACCTTTCTGTTGCGTATGGATGATACGGACACGCAACGGGGTAAAAAGGAATATGAAGAGGCGATCCGGCGTGACCTCAAATGGCTGGGGCTGGACTGGGATGAGGAAGAATGGCAGTCCAAAAGGCTGGAGCGCTATGGCGAGCAGATTGAGAAACTGAAAGCTTCTGGCAGGCTGTACCCCTGTTTTGAAAGCGAGCTGGAGCTTAAAATCAAGCGTGAGCAGCGTTTGCGTGCGGGCAAGCCTCCGATTTATGACCGTGCTATGCTGAAAATGACGCAAGAACAGCGCGAACGGGCAGAAGCAAATGGCAAGGTGCCTTATTGGCGTTTCAGACTTTCGGATCAGACGCGCCATTGGCATGATCTCGTCATGGGAGATATGAGCGTCAAGCTGACGGCTATTTCCGATCCTGTTCTGATCCGCGCCGATGGCAGTATTCTTTATACGCTTGCTTCAGTGATTGATGATCTTGATATGGGCGTTACGCACATCATGCGTGGTGAAGACCATATTACCAATACAGGTGTTCAGCTTGATATTGCTGAAGCTCTGGGGGCCGGACCGAAACATTTTACCTTTGCGCATTTGCCGCTTTTGGTGGGCGGTGGTGGAGAAAAGCTTTCCAAGCGTCTGGGAGGACTGGCTCTTTCGACTCTGCGCCATGACGGGATTGAGCCTCAGGCTATCGTGGCTTATCTGGCTCGTCTCGGTACGTCTGATGACCCTGAAGTCATGCCGATGAACGAACTGATTGCGCATTATGATATTTCGCATGTTTCCAAATCGGCTGCGCGTTTTGATATGACACAGCTTCTGGCGCTGAACCGGCGTACATTGCATCACCTCTCATTTGAAGAGGTCAAAAACCGCTTGCCTGAAGGCGCTGATGAGGGCTTTTGGCTTGCCATTCGTGGCAATATTGATCTGATGTCGGAAGTGCCACATTGGTGGGACGTTTTTTATGGCTCCATCGTGCCAGTGCCCCAGCCAGAGGAGCGGGGCTTTCTGACCAGGGCAAGGGATTTGCTTCCCCCCGAACCTTGGGATGAGACCTTCTGGAAGAACTGGATTGATGCCTTGAAAGCGGAGACAGGTCGTAAGGGCAAGGCTCTCTTCATGCCATTGCGTCTGGCCTTGACGGGAGAAGAAGCCGGTCCGGAGCTGGCTCACGTCATGCAGGTTATGGGACGTGAGAAGGTTGTACAGAGATTTGATGAGACTCTGAATAACTGAAAAACACATTATTAACGGACTGAAAAATCAGCCTTATTGAAAACGCCCCCTTTAAAGGGGGCGTTTTTTATGTCCTGTCAGGACGCTGATAGTCATGAGCCAGAGCGCGGACGACGCCATGGAGGGTACGGAGTTCCTGTTCTGTGACTTCGCCGCGGGCGAAGAGGTGACGGATATTGCGGATCATGCCGGGTTTTTTCTGCTCATTGCGTAGGAAACCCGTCTCTTCAAGGTCGCCAAGAAGATGATTGACGAAATTATTCACCTCTCCCTTGGTCGCGACATGCGTTTCGTTGGTCATGAGGGCGCGTTCTGGCGTCTGGTCTTCAGTCAAGAACCATTCATAGGCCATGATGAGTACAGCCTGTGCCAGATTAAGCGACATGAAACCGGGATTGAGCGGGTAGCGTATCAGCGTATCAGCGCGCGCCATATCCTCATTATCAAGACCGGCACGTTCAGGGCCGAAGAGAATACCAGCTTTTAACTGGCGCTCGCTTATGGCACGCAATTCTGTCGCGGCGCCCCGGGCCGTCATAAGGGGTTTGATGATATGACGTGGGCGCGGGCAGGTGGCAAAAACACGGTGAAGGTCGGCAATAGCGTCATCAACCGTCTCAAAAACCTGCGCTTCTTCCAGAATACGGTCTGCACCAGAGGACGCATACCAGGCGCGTTCCTGCGGCCAGCCATCGCGCGGGGCAACGAGACGGAGGTGAAATAACCCGCCATTAGCCATGGCCCGCGCTGTTGTACCGATATTAACGGCCAGTTGGGGGCGCACGAGAATGACAACAGGATCATAGGGGCCGAGAGGGACCAGATCCGCCCCACCATCACGTCCGGTCATGTGTTGTCTATCCTTTGCGCCATGTTGTGCCCTGGGGGCCATCTTCCAATATGATTTTCTGTGCGGCCAGTTCGGCACGGATTTCGTCAGCGCGTGCGAAATTCCGGTCTTTCTTGGCGGCCAGTCTTTCCGCGATCAGGGCTTCAATCTCTTTAGTTGAAAGAGCGACGCCCCCTTGAAACCATTGGGCAGGAGTGACGTTGAACAGTCCCAGAAGCTGGCCGCTCTGATAAAGTTCGTCAGAGGCTTGCTGGTCTCCTGCCATGGCGAGGTCTGCCAGCCTGTGCAGTTCAGCCAGAGCTTGAGCGGTGTTCAAATCTTCACAAAGTGCTTTGAGAAAAGCAGGAGGAAGCATGACGTTCTGGCGGGATGGGGGGGCTTTCTCAAGAGCGCGATAGAAACGGTCGAGAGTTTTCCTGGCGTCTTCGAGTTTGTCCCACGAAAAATCCAGTGTCGAGCGATAATGCGAGCCCAGATAAAGCAGGCGCAATGCCTCAGCAGGGAAACGTTCCAGAACCTCTCTGATTGTATGGAAATTGCCCAGTGATTTGGACATTTTCTCGCCATTGGAGAGCAGCATGCCTACATGGAGCCAGTGACGCGCGAAATGACTGCCCGGATGGGCGCAGAGAGATTGTGCCCTTTCATTTTCATGATGGGGGAAGAGCAGGTCATTTCCGCCGCCGTGAATATCAAATGTCTCGCCCAGATAATGCTGGGCCATGGCGGAACATTCAATATGCCATCCCGGGCGGCCACGGCCGTAAGGGCTTTCCCAGCCCGGCTCATCAGGGGAAGAGGGTTTCCACAGAACGAAATCACCTGGATCGCGTTTATAAGGTGCGACTTCCACCCGGGCGCCTGCCCGCATGTCATCCAGAGAGCGCCCTGACAAGGCGCCGTAATCCGGGAAGGAACGGACGTCAAACAGAACATGACCTTCCGCCACATAGGCATGGTTTTGCTCAATCAGCTGGCCGATCATGGTCAGCATATCAGCGATATGGGTCGTGGCGTGGGGTTCCACGTCGGGCGGCAGGATGGAAAGTTCGGCCAGATCCTGATGGAATTCCTGTGTCGTGCGTTTGGTCAGACGTGCAATCTCTTCGTCTGAATCATGGGCACGTTGAATGATTTTGTCATCAATATCGGTGATGTTGCGCACAAAAGTGACGCGCTTGTAAAATGTGCGCAGGACGCGCACAAGAATATCGGCACAGAGCATGGCCCTGAGATTGCCGATATGCACGCGGTCATAAACAGTGGGACCACAGAAATAGAGTTTGACATGTTCCGGGTCCAGAGGAACGAATTCCTCCAGAGCATGGCTGTGGCTGTTATAAAGACGTAATGGGGGATGGGGAGTCTGATCGTTCATAATGATGATAAATGCACGAGCGAGGGGTTTCGGACAATCGCTTTCATACAGCAAAATACTTGTTTTGCATAAGAAGCGCGTTATGACTGTGGGATGACCTTGCAGACTCCACCCAATTCGCCTCCATTTACTTACGGCAGACATGCTTTTGCCCTGATCCGCGTCGGCTTGCCTCTGGCCTTGTCTCAGCTTTCCGAAATGGCGATGGGCGTGACGGATACTATCCTTCTGGGTGGGCTGAGCGTATCGGCCGTGGCGATAGGGGGAATTGCCAATAATTTCTTCTTTACCACCATGATTATTTTTCAGGCCATGCTGGGAGGTGTGGGGGTTATGCTCTCCCATGCCAGAGGGGCGCAAGATCACGGTCATGACATAGCCCATGATGGCAGGAGCATCATGAGCGCGGGTTTTGTGCTGGCTGTCCTCGCTTTTATCCCCTGTTTCCTCATTCTGTCCTGTTCCGGTTGGCTCTTCGGGATAATGGGAGAACCGGGCGAGGTGATGGTCAAGGGTGTTCGTTTCATCAATATCCTTCTTTACTCCCTTCTTCCTCATATCGTGGTGCTTGGCTTGTTTCGCGTGGCTCTGCCATCCTTGGGGGCGGAGACCCTGCTGCTCTGGATCATGCCCGTCATGGCCCTGTGTAATGGCGTGACCAATGCCAGCCTGATTCATGGCTGGTTTGGCATGCCGGCTTACGGGTTATTTGGCTCCGCCCTTGCCACGACATTGACAGGATGGGCGATCGCTCTTGCGATGGTTGTGTTGTGTTGGCGTCGTCCCGAGGTGCGTTACGTTATGCACCCGGCACCAGTAAGGCTTCCTGTCATCGGGGAACTTTCCCGGCTCGGCTTCCCCATGATGGCTTCGGCTGCAGCGGAACTGCTTATGTTCCAGATTACGACCTTGCGGGCGGGCAGTTTGGGCACACACAGTCTGGCGGCTCATCAGGTGGCCTTGAATACGGCGTCCCTTCTTTTTATGGTCAGTCTGGCTATAGGGCAGGCAACCAATGTGCGCGTGGCCTATTGGCGCGGGGCCGGGAAAATGGATCAGGCACGCCGTTCTGCCAGCGTAGCGGTAATGCTTGTACTTATATGGTCTGCGGCAACGGGTGCTGTGCTGGAGTTATTTCCCGATTTTATCGTGCGTCTCTATTTCTGGGGCAGCCCTGCTGATTCCGGCACTATAGAAACGACGGTCACTCTTCTGAAAATTGCAGGAATTTTCCAGATGGTCGATGGGTTACAGACTGTTTTTGGCGGCGCCTTGAGGGGATGTGGAGATGTTTACGGTCCCATGTTGCTGACAGTGGGCAGCTATGGCCTCGTCGGGCTTGGGTTGGGAGAATATCTGGCCTTTGCCCATCATGATGGCGTTGCCGGTCTTTGGGTGGGGCTGGCCTCAGGGCTGGGAGTGGCAGCCCTGGCGTTGGGATACAGGGCTTACCGCGTGATGCACCGCGTTTTCTAGGCAGGGACACGTTTCTTTACAGCAAGCGCGACCAGATAAATGACCAGCCCACCGGCTGAGAGAATAGCGCCTCCCCAGCCTACGGCATGGAAGCCAAAACCGGCATCAATCAGCTGGGCGGCAAACCAGGGGCCCAGTGCGTTGGCACAGTTAAACGCCGATTGATTGAGAGCGGCCGCCAGAGTTTGGGCGTCGCCCGCTACATCCATGAGGCGTGTCTGAAGAGCAGGGCTGATGATGATGCAGCCTGCGGGAATAAGGAAGCAGAAAGGTAGGACAAGCCATTGATAAGGCAAGGTTAGCCAGAAACCGAGCATAAAAAAGATGCTGGCGATCAGGGCATAAATAACGGTTTTGTCGAGATTGCGATCCACCATGGCACTGCCGAACGCGTTTCCGGCGACCAGGCCGAGGCCACAGACGACTTGATAAAGAGAAATTGCCCAGTGATTGAGGTGCGTGACTTCGGAGAGGGCTGATGTCAGGAACGTATAAACGCCAAACAGCCCTGCGAAACCGATAGCGCCGGTAAAGAAGGTGAACCAGACCTGTGGAATAAAGAGCGCTTTGAGTTCCGTCATCGGGTTGGCGCCGGGGTGAGGCGCATCCTTGGGTACGAAATAAAGCATGCTGGCAATGCAAATCACACCGACAGAAGCGATCAGGATATAAATAAAGTGCCAGGATACATATTGGGACAGTACCGTAAAGGAAGGTGCGCCGATGACAGTAGAAATCATGATCCCTGTAAAGACAAATCCGATTGCACGCCCACGGTGGGAATAATCAACCAGCGAGGCGGCAATCAGGGCGGCGATTCCAAAAAAGGCCCCATGCGGCAGGCCCGTAATGAAACGTAATATTTCGATGGAAGGCAGGGTCGCGCAGAGGACAGTACCGAGATTGCCAACCACGAAAAGGCAGATCAGCAGCACGACCATAGTCTTGCGTGAAAGTTTTGCTCCTGTCACGGCAAGGACTGGCGCCCCGACGACGACACCCATGGCGTAGCTTGAAATAGTCGTGGAGGCCTGTTCAACAGAGAGGTGAAGCGAATCGGCAAGAGGCTGGAGGATGCTCATTGTGCCAAATTCGGTCGTACCAATAGCAAAGGTCCCCGTAGCCAGAGCAGCCAGGGCCGGCTTTACGCCATGAACAGGGCGTACGTGTTCAATCTCATCATGCACAGTTTCAGCATCCATAACTTTACAATATCCAATAGTGGCAGGGGATTCTCTTCAGGCTTACAGGATGAGGTGGTGGCCTGCAAAGCAAAACAATAAAATAGCGTTATCCCTGAGCGTGCCGACCAGCAAAAGGCGAGGCCGTGTTTGGTGGTGAAAATTGACAGGAGCGCCAGTTTCGTGTAACCGCGCATCTATTGCCGGGAAAGTGGGTGTTTCGGCAGTTTATGGTAAAGACAGGCTGTGTGTCTTGCCTGGACTGTAGCGTTATGTCCCGTTCTGCCTTATGAGGAGGCGGAGACTACCGGCCCAACAATGGATCTGCCAGCACAGTAAAGGGTAGATCTGACTGTAGAACAAGGACGAACTCATGTCCAAACGTCTTGCGAGCAAGTACAAAATTAACCGTCGCCTTGGCGCCAATCTGTGGGGCCGTGCGAAATCTCCTGTAAATCGTCGTGAATATGGCCCGGGCCAGCATGGTCAGCGTCGTCGCTCCAAGCCTTCCGACTTCTCCGTCCAGCTGATGGGCAAGCAGAAACTGAAGGGCTATTACGGTAATATCAGTGAGAAGCAGTTCCGCCGTTATTATGATGAGGCCGTGCGTCGCAAGGGTGATACATCAGAGAATCTGATCGGTCTGCTGGAGCGCCGTCTGGATGCGGTTATTTACCGCATGAAATTTGCCATTACGCCATTTGCTGCTCGTCAGTTTATCAATCATGGTCATGTCCTGATCAATGGCAAGCGCGTCAATATTCCGTCTTATCTTGTCAAGGAAGGCGATGTGATTGAGTTGCGCGAGAAGTCCAAGCAGCTTGCTGTCGTTCTGGATGCCGTGCAGAGCGCAGAGCGCGACGTTCCTGAATATATAGAAGTCGATCACCGTCAGATGAAAGGCACCTTCCTGCGTGTGCCACAGCTTTCGGATGTTCCTTATCCTGTACAGATGGAACCCAATCTGGTCGTCGAGTTCTACTCACGTTAAAACCGGGCCGATCAGTTACAGATTTTATCAGTTGCGGAGCGCCGGGCGGGAATTTCCGCCCGGCGTTTTGCCATTATAGCTTCTCAGACAGCAGGCTTTCATGTCCGACTTACTCTCTCCGAATGAATTATCGCGTGAAATTTCCAGACGCCGGACCTTCGCAATTATTTCGCATCCGGATGCCGGTAAAACAACGCTGACCGAGCGTATCTTGCGGGCAGGCGGGGCGATTCAGATGGCTGGAAATGTTCGTGCCAAGGGGGAGAGGCGGCGTACGCGTTCTGACTGGATGGGGATTGAGCGTGACCGTGGCATTTCAGTCGTTACGTCGGTCATGACGTTTAATTATGGCGGGTGCGTTTTCAATCTTCTTGATACGCCGGGCCATGAGGATTTCTCTGAAGATACGTACCGCACCCTGACCGCTGTTGATTGCGCCGTTATGGTGATTGATGCGGCGAAAGGTATTGAAGAGCGGACGCGCAAGCTGTTTGAGATTTGTCGTCTGCGCGATATTCCCATCGTGACATTCATTAACAAGATGGATCGTGAGGCTCAGGATTGTTTCGCTCTTCTGGATGAAATTTCCAATACGCTGGCGCTGGATGTCTCTCCGGCAACATGGCCTGTCGGGCGGGCAGCAAAATTTATTGGTACGTACGATCTGCGTACAAAAGAACTTCACACCAAAGAGCCTTTGGCAGAAGATGATCCCCGTCGTGCAGAGCTGGAAGAGGAATGTGCGCTGGCTGAGGCGGCCTTGCCTGCTTTTGATAAAGACTCTTTCGATGAGGGCCATTTGACGCCCGTCTTTTTTGGTTCCGCCATGAAGGAAATTGGCGTGACAGATCTACTGGATGCTCTGGTCGCTTATGGGCCGCCTCCTCGCGCACAGCAGACGGAAACAAGAGAAGTTAAGGCTGATGAGGAGAAAGTGACAGCCCTGATTTTCAAGATACAGGCCAATATGGATCCCAATCATCGTGACCGCATGGCCTTTGCGCGTGTCTGTTCAGGGCGTCTCACTCGTGGCATGCGTCTCAAACATGTGCGGATCAACAAGCAGTTTGCTCTTCATACGCCCCAGTTCTTTTTTGCGCAGGATCGTCAGTTGGTGGAAGAGGCTTTCGGCGGCGATGTGGTGGGAATTCCCAACCATGGTACATTGAGAATTGGCGATACCCTGACAGAAGGGGAAGATTTGCGCTTTACCGGAGTGCCCTATTTTGCTCCGGAAATTCTGCGTCGTGTACGTCTTGATGACGCGATGAAAGCCAAAAAGCTTCGTCAGGCTCTTGTTGAGCTGGCTGAAGAAGGGGTTGTTCAGCTTTTCCGTCCGCAGGACGGCGCTCCCCCTATTGTCGGTGTGGTGGGAACGCTACAGCTTGACGTGCTGCAATCCAGATTGTCGGCTGAATATAATGTCCCCGTCGGGTTTGACAGCACACCTTACAATCTCGCACGTTGGGTGACAGGGGATAAAGAGGCGCTGGAGGATTTTGCGTCCCTGAACCGTACGTCAATGGCGGATGATGTGGATGGCGATCCGGTCTTTCTGGCCAGTTCCACGTTCATGATGAACAGGGCGGCTGAAATGAATCCGAAACTCAGTTTCCATGATATCAAGCAGATTGGTCTGAGCGGCGAATAAGAGGGCGAGATGACCTTTTTCAGGGAAGGTCAAGAGTGACAGAGACGGGGCAATGGTCACTGAGCATGGCTGTGTCCCGGTCGAAGCGGTAGGTCATGACCCGGAGGCTGTTCGGGATCAGCCAGTGACGCGCCGCTCCCCCCAGGATGATATGGTCGATAAAACGTGAGCCTCCCTGGCAGGGACTGGCCAGTCCGGCTGTAACCAGCGTGAGGGGAGCGTCTTCCCTCAGGGTCAGGAAAGCGGGGTCCTTCAGTGTAAAGCGGCGATTGAAATCGCCCAGCAGGGCATAGGGAACACCCTCGTCCTCGCGGTCAAGAATCCAGTTTTCCATTATGGCAAGTTGCTGGACCAGCATGGGGCAGGAATGTTTGGAGTCAGAAAGAGGTCGCGCCCAGCAACCGGCTTTCAGATGGACGACCAGCAGGCGCAAATCCTGTGTCTGTCCGTGTAGTGTGACATCAAGGCCGCTTCTTATGGCATGTCTGGCGCCAGGAGGTTCAACATTGAGGGCTGTGATCTCGGGGTTTATTGTCGCGTTGAGAGAATGACGGATAACCAGTCCGACACGCTGCACAATCGGGGCTTTACTTAAGATGAAGTCATAATATTGAGGATCGAAGATTTTACGGAGGGCTACATCGCTTTCGATCTCTTCGACAGCGATAATATCGCTATCAAGGCGTCTGGCATATGACTTCAGGCGTTCATAATCCTGTTCCGAGCGGAAGGGAATATCAGCCGGAACTTCATGATCGCCCGGCAGGCGCGTTGTGAGCCAGTTCATATTCCATGTGGTCAGTTTCAACCTGTGAGCTGAGGCCGAAGACGCCCACAGGCTGAAAATCAGGTAAAAAGCTAGGAAAAACCGTTTGGCAAGAATTTCCGGAATCAGGACTTTTTGCGTTCTCTGAGGATTTCAAGCTCTTCCCTGGCTGGACGTGATTTACCCGTCAAATCATCAATGACGGAAACTTTCCCTTTTTTGATGTCATAATACCAGCCCTCAATGCTGAGCTCGTTACGGGCAAGAGCGCCAGCTACGGCTGGATGTGTTTTCAAATGTGTCAGTTGAAGCAGGACATTGGCTTCAGTCAGGGAACGGACCTCTTCGGGGCCGGCATCTTCGGCTTTCAGTTCAGAGAACTGGGCCTTGGCCGCCTCAGCGTTTCGGAGCCATTGCCGGACAGTGGGAAGCGAATCAAGTTTGGAGTGATTAAGGTCAAGCAATGCGTGCATGGCGCCACAATTTGAGTGGCCGCAAATAATGATATTCCTGACTTTAAGTACGCCCACGGCATATTCTATGGCCGAAGAGACACCCCCCACCATATTGCCATAGGCCGGTACGATATTGCCAACATTGCGGATCAGGAACAGTTCACCCGGTTCTGTCTGGGTAATCATGCTGGGGCTTATACGGCTGTCTGCACAGGTAATGAAGAGGATAGGAGGAGACTGGTCATAGGCAAGACTATGAAAAAGTTCCTTATTTTTGGGGTAAACCTCATCTTCAAATTTACAGACACCTTCGAGAAGCTCAATAAGGGTATTTCTGTGAAAGGCCATGGTCAAGCTCCTGTTTTCCGTGAAAAATTATAGGTTGGTCTACGTTTGGTCTCGTTTGAAAAAGTTAGGTCACACAGCGACTATGGCGGCCGAAAGAAAATTGCACACCTTAAATTTTCGTAAGGTAGTTTGAAAGTCCCCTGAAAAGGAAGAAATCCTTCTCAGGGGAAGATTGTTTCAGATCTGTGCGAGTTTTGTGCGTATCATGTCAAATACCGCCTTTTCAGCGAGTTCAGTGCCACCAGCCTGAGCCATATCGGGGCGGCCACCACCACCTTTACCGCCCATAAGGGGAGAGGCCGCCTGTACCAGTTCAACCGCACTGACACGGTCAGTCAGGTCAGGCGAGACGGCGATTACGAGGCTGCCACGTTCATTGGCGCTGGAAAGGAGCGCCACAACCCCTGAGCCAAGCTGCTTGAGAAGTGTTTCTGCCAGCCCCTTGAGGTCACGCGGGTTAACATCGCCCAAATTTCGTCCCGCAAACGTGACGTTATTAACAGTTTCTGTGGTCTCTGCACTGCCGCCAGTGGCCAGCTTGTGCTGAAGGGAAGAGATTTGCGCATTAAGGGTCTTGCGCTCTTCAAGAAGAGCCTCAAGACGGTGAGGAACCTCACTGGGAGAGACCTTTAGCAGATCAGAGATCTGCTGTAGCAGTGCCTCAGTTGAACGGGCTGATTCTTCGGCAGCCACGCCGCAGACAGCCTCAATACGCCGCACTCCGGAAGAAACACCTGTTTCAGAGAGAATACGGAACAGGCCTATATCTCCCAGCCTTTTTACATGCGTGCCGCCGCAGAGTTCAATTGAATAGGCCGAGCGGTTTCCCTCTCCCTTGCCCATTGTAACAACGCGTACTTCATCGCCATATTTTTCGCCAAAGAGGGCCATTGCGCCTTCAGAAATAGCTTGGTCCTTGGTTAAAAGACGTGTCTCCACTTCGGCATTCTCACGGATCAGCGCGTTGACTTCCCGCTCTACCGCCTTGATTTCCTCATTGGTTAGAGGACGGGGCTGGCTGATATCGAAACGCAGCCTGTCGGGAGAGTTCAGGCTGCCTTTCTGGGTGATGTGCTCGCCAATCTGGCGCCTGAGCGCCTCATGAAGCAGATGTGTTGCAGAATGATGGGCGCGGATTTGCGACCGGCGTTTATGATTGATATCAGCATGGACGGTCATGCCGGGTTTCAGAACGCCTTCTGTGATCTTGCCGTAATGGACGATGAGATCGCCATTTTTCTTCTGTGTATCTGTAATTTCGACGCGAAGATGATCACCCGTCAGGGTGCCCTGATCCCCGACCTGACCGCCACTTTCGCCATAAAAGGGAGTCTGGTTCAGGATGATGGCAACTTCAGTGCCGGCAGGAGCTTCGGCCAGCTCGTCAGAACCACGGAAAATGGCCTGCACTTCCGCATCTGCCGTTTCGGTCACGTAACCCAGGAATTCAGTAGCGCCCAGCCTGTCGCGGGCATCGAACCATATGGTCTCGACACTGCTGTCGCCAGAGCCGACCCAGGCGGCGCGGGCGCGTTTGCGCTGCTCGGCCATAGCGTCCTCAAAGCCTTTTTCGTCGACCTTATGGCCCTGTTCACGCAGGACATCCTGTGTCAGGTCAAGAGGGAAGCCGAACGTGTCATAGAGCTTGAAGGCAACACTTCCAGCCAGTGTCCCGTTCTGTGGCAGGCGGGAGACTTCGTCTTCTAGCAGTGCCAGGCCACGCGTGAGGAGGGCCTCAAAGCGTTCTTCCTCGCCGCGAATGGTTTCCGTAATCAGGGCCTTATGCTGGGAAAGCTCAGGATAGGCCTGCCCCATCTGCTGAATCAGGGCGGGGAGGAGACGATAAAAGACAGGCTCTCTGGCTCCCATTATATGCAAATGGCGCATGGCCCGTCGCATGATGCGGCGCAACACGTAACCCCTTCCCTCACTGGAAGGGAGAACACCATCAGCGATCAGGAAGGCTGTTGAGCGCAGATGGTCGGCCACGACACGGTGGCTGGTCTTGAAAGGACCATCAGCATCCTGGTGGAGGGTCTCGGCTGAGGCCTCGATCAGGGCGCGGATCGTATCCGTATCGTAATTATCGCGCTTGCCCTGCATGACAGCTGCAAAGCGTTCCAGTCCCATGCCTGTATCAATGGAGGGTTTGGGCAGATTGGAACGTTTGCCACCAGCTTCTTCGATAAACTGCATGAAAACGAGATTCCAGATCTCGACGAATCTGTCTCCATCCTCATCGGGGCTTCCGGGAGGGCCACCAGCAACATCAGGACCATGATCGTAGAAAATTTCAGAGCAGGGTCCACAAGGCCCTGTATCACCCATGCGCCAGAAATTGTCAGAGGTTGCAATGCGAATGATACGGTCGTCAGAGAAACCGGCGATCTTTTTCCAGAGTGAGGCGGCTTCCTCATCATCAGCATAGACAGTGGCCAGAAGCTTGTCTCTGGAAATGCCAAAGCTTTTTGTCAGAAGCTTCCAGGCAAATTCAATGGCCTCAGCCTTGAAGTAATCGCCAAAGCTGAAATTCCCCATCATTTCGAAGAATGTATGATGCCTGGCTGTGTAGCCGACATTATCAAGATCATTATGCTTGCCACCCGCACGAACAACTTTCTGTGCTGTCGTGGCCCGTTTATAGGGGCGCGTTTCCTGACCTGTGAAAATATTCTTGAAAGGAACCATTCCCGCATTGGTAAAAAGCAATGTGGGGTCATTTTGTGGCACCAGAGAGGCGGACGGAAGGACTTGATGGCCCTCAGCGGCAAAATGATCAAGAAAAGCGGTTCGGATGTCGTTCGTGCTGGTCATGGTGTTGTGTTTCTGCTTCCAGACATAGACGGAAAATTATCTTTGTTCCTAACCGATTGTAGCGGTCTTGGAAATGGAAAGGAGAACTTTCTGCCTCGAAATAAGATTATTTTATGAAAGGGAATCTAGTGGAGAGGTTTTTCCGAGAGAGTTATGTGGCCGAAAACACACAATATTTCGTCAGGAGAAAATTGATCGTCATACCTCCGAGTGCACCACAAAACAGGATGAGCAAATTTTCCTGCCTTATAGAGGGGACGTAATAATGTAGAAGGAGTGCAATGCTGCGATTAGCGAAGAAGCCCGGCAATGTTGCAATGATAAAGCGGAACCATTGTGTAGACGCTTTGTGGCGATCATGGCTTGTTTTACGGAACGTCCAGAGCCGGTTGAGCATCCAGTTCCATGATGCTGAAATAATATAAGCACTGCATATGGCTGGTGAGAAAGACATAAAGCTGAGGAAGATTTTTAGAGACAGCCAATCAACGCCAAGCCCAGATGTACCGACAAGTCCAAAACGGATAAATTGAAGAAGAGGTGCCCGATCCATGGAAGCGCGTCTCATGTTTTCTGAAAGGCGGTTCTTAAAAAAAAGGATGTCTCTTGTGAGGGAGACATCCTTTTTAGAAGCTTTTTGTCAGGCGAGATTATTTAAGGATGATCTCGACGCGACGGTTCTGTGGCTCACGTGTATTGGGGCCTGTAGCGACGAGAGGATGAGCCTCGCCATAACCATGGATGTCGATGGCCGTTGCGGGCACGCCGTCACGGATAAGCTCGGCCTTGACGCTGTTGGCACGACGCAGTGAAAGACCCATATTATATCTTTCGCCACGAGGACCAGGGTGAGCAGCGGAGTTATCGGTATAGCCGTTTACTTCGATGCGTGTTGTCTGGACATGCGTTGAAGCCTGAGCTGCCTGGGCAACGATCTCACGAGCGCGCGGTGTCAGGTTTGACTTATCCCAGTCGAAGAAGACGAGATAGGTACGGGCAGGTGTTCTCTGGGGAGGAACGACAACATGAGCGGGAGCCGGAGGGGGCGGAGGCGCATTGTTGAATGCATAACGCAGCCCGAGGATGAATTGGTGCTGGTAACGCGTGCCTGTGTGAACGCGGTTGCCGGCTGTGTCCTTATAGGAACCGATATTGACGCCGGACTGGCTGCCTGTTTGTGTCAGGAAGCGATATTGTGTCGTGACGGCAAGACCGGGAACGCCGGGGATGTCATAAGCGGCACCGACGATAGCCTGCGCGGCGAATCCGCCACCTGTGCGGGACATGGACTTCATGCCGTTGGAGACGGTTGAGCCATCATGCAGGTGGTATTTTTCCCACATATAACCGGCACCGATACCGACGAATGGCGTGACAGGCACGTCAATACCGAACTGGGCGAGGTCAATGTCATACAGGACGTTGATCAGGCCGCCATAACCCTGGTTGGAACCATTGGCACGGCTTCTTGGGGTTTGGCCGTTTTTACCATGCTTGCCACCAAAAATAGTGTTGTATGACTGGGCATAGATGCCTTCAACCTCAACGCGAAGGCCATTGCCGAAGCCCCAGCCGCCAGAGAGATAGCCTGTATAGCCATCCATCTGATGCAAGTGTCCTGTTGCCCCTGTCGCAGGGGTAGACATATGCTGATGCTGGGTCAGGTTATAACCACCACCAAGGTCAACATAGGGGCCTGTGATCGTGCTCGCCAAGGCCAGGGCAGGAGATGCCGCCAGGGCCGTCATGGCAAGGAGTGCTGTGCGTGTGCGCATTCTCATTCGTCCTTAAATTACGAATCTCGCAATAAATTGCTTATTCAGGCTCAGGAAAATGTTTCCGACAGAATCCTGCCTGAAGTGAGTTACATTCGGATAAATAGAATAAAAACGACATGATTTAAAGATTGACACTCTAAACAAAACCTTAAACCTATGACGACTGTTGCGTAGAAGACACGTTTGGGAGATCAGGCAGGAAATTATCATTATCGTCTTGGTTTCAGGAAAACGCGCATAAAGAGTGTCTCACTTTTGGTATTAAGAGTGCGCGAGGCGAGATTATTTAAGGATGATCTCGACGCGACGGTTCTGTGGCTCACGTGTATTGGGGCCTGTAGCGACGAGAGGATGAGCCTCGCCATAACCATGGATATCGATGGCTGTTGCGGGCACGCCGTCACGGATAAGCTCGGCCTTGACGCTGTTGGCACGACGCAGTGAAAGACCCATATTGTATCTTTCGCCACGAGGACCAGGGTGAGCAGCGGAGTTATCGGTATAGCCGTTCACTTCGATGCGTGTTGTGTCGACATGCGTGGAAGCGAGCGCTGCCTGGGCAATGATCTCACGAGCGCGTGGTGTCAGGTTTGACTTATCCCAGTCGAAGAAGACGAGATAGGTACGAGCAGGTGTTCTCTGGGGAGGAACGACAACATGAGCGGGAGCCGGAGGGGGCGGAGGCGCATTGTTGAACGCATAACGCAGTCCCAGAATAAATTGGTGCTGGTAGCGTGTTCCCGTTTTTACGCGGCTTCCGTCTCTGGCATGGTAAGTACCGATATTAACGCCGGACTGGCTGCCTGTCTGTGTCAGGAAGCGATACTGCATCGAAAAATAAAGGCCGGGGATCTGTGTGTCGAAATCTGCGCCAGCGATGGCCTGTCCTGCAAATCCGCCTCCTGTCGAACTCATATACTGACCCTGAGTGCCGCCATGCAGGCGATATTTTTCCCACATATAACCGGCACCAATGCCGATAAAAGGGGTCACGGGGACATTAATGCCGAATTTTGCGAGGTCGAAATCATAAAGGATATTGATCAGTCCTCCATAACCCAGATTGGAACCTTTATGGGCATTAGAGCTTCTCACATTGCCGTGCAGGCGAAAGGATTTGTTATAAGACTGCGTATAGATGCCTTCGACTTCAAGGCGTAATCCGTTATGAAACGCCCAGCCTGTTGACAGAAACCCTGTATAACCATCTGCTTGACGCAGGCGACCAGAACCACCCGAAGAGGGCATGGACATTTTCTGATGTTGGGTAAGATTATAACCCGCTCCGAGGTCAATATAAGGACCGGTTATCAAACCAGTTGCCAGAGCTGATGGACAGGCTATTGCCATCAATAACGATCCCAGAAGCGTATTCCGCAAATACATTTTACTTATCCCTGATATTGCTGGTGCGTTATTCTGATAGTGAAGCTGTTTCAAAAAAGATCGTAGCCATCCCCTGTATGGAAGCGCGTCTCATGTTTTCTGAAAGGCGGTTCTTAAAAAAAAGGATGTCTCTTGTGAGGGAGACATCCTTTTTAGAAGCTTTTTGTCAGGCGAGATTATTTAAGGATGATCTCGACGCGACGGTTCTGTGGCTCACGTGTATTGGGGCCTGTAGCGACGAGAGGATGAGCCTCGCCATAACCATGGATGTCGATGGCCGTTGCGGGCACGCCGTCACGGATAAGCTCGGCCTTGACGCTGTTGGCACGACGCAGTGAAAGACCCATATTATATCTTTCGCCACGAGGACCAGGGTGAGCAGCGGAGTTATCGGTATAGCCGTTTACTTCGATGCGTGTTGTCTGGACATGCGTTGAAGCCTGAGCTGCCTGGGCAACGATCTCACGAGCGCGCGGTGTCAGGTTTGACTTATCCCAGTCGAAGAAGACGAGATATAGTACGGGCAGGTGTTCTCTGGGGAGGAACGACAACATGAGCGGGAGCCGGAGGGGGGCGGAGGCGCATTGTTGAATGCATAACGCAGCCCGAGGATGAATTGGTGCTGGTAACGCGTGCCTGTGTGAACGCGGTTGCCGGCTGTGTCCTTATAGGAACCGATATTGACGCCGGACTGGCTGCCTGTTTGTGTCAGGAAGCGATATTGTGTCGTGACGGCAAGACCGGGAACGCCGGGGATGTCATAAGCGGCACCGACGATAGCCTGCGCGGCGAATCCGCCACCTGTGCGGGACATGGACTTCATGCCGTTGGAGACGGTTGAGCCATCATGCAGGTGGTATTTTTCCCACATATAACCGGCACCGATACCGACGAATGGCGTGACAGGCACGTCAATACCGAACTGGGCGAGGTCAATGTCATACAGGACGTTGATCAGGCCGCCATAACCCTGGTTGGAACCATTGGCACGGCTTCTTGGGGTTTGGCCGTTTTTACCATGCTTGCCACCAAAAATAGTGTTGTATGACTGGGCATAGATGCCTTCAACCTCAACGCGAAGGCCATTGCCGAAGCCCCAGCCGCCAGAGAGATAGCCTGTATAGCCATCCATCTGATGCAAGTGTCCTGTTGCCCCTGTCGCAGGGGTAGACATATGCTGATGCTGGGTCAGGTTATAACCACCACCAAGGTCAACATAGGGGCCTGTGATCGTGCTCGCCAAGGCCAGGGCAGGAGATGCCGCCAGGGCCGTCATGGCAAGGAGTGCTGTGCGTGTGCGCATTCTCATTCGTCCTTGTGCTTGTAGTCTTCATTCAGGCCAGATGACCTTGTCCATATTCCCGGACGATGGAGCACCTGACGCGCTGGAGTAAAACTAAACGACTAATGGTAAATATTTTCTAGAAAATGATATTTTTAAAGGGGGGTGTTCCAAGATAAGCAAAACCTGTTGTATAAAAACAACAGCTCACTGATGGTGGGAAGAGGAAAATGTCTTTACCCTAGGCAACCCTCTGCACGATAGAGTTCACTCACCTCTTCAGGCTCGACGTTACGGCAGGTAAAGGCTCTGCCTATGCCATGCAGCAGCACGAATGTGAGACGGCCGTCATGGACCTTTTTGTCGCGTGTCATATGCTCAAGGAGGGCCGATGTTTTCAGCTTGATTGGCAGGTCGCTGATTTTTCTGGGCATGCCAAGCGCTGCAAGGTGAGCATCAAGACGTTTTAGATCCTCCTCGGGAGCCAGCCCCATCTTGACAGAAAGAGCCATGGCGAGATGAAGTCCGATTGAGACAGCTTCCCCATGCAGAAGTCGTCCGTCATAATGGAATTCAGCTTCCAGTGCATGTGCAAAACTGTGCCCGAGGTTAAGGAGGGCCCGCCCGCCTTGTGCCGCCTGTTCACGTTCGTCATTACAGACAACGTGGGCTTTGAATGCACAGGCTCTTTTTACGGCTTCAGCGAGGATATGGCTGTTTCCTTCCAGCAGGGCAGCACCATTTTGTTCGCACCAGGTAAAAAGTTCCGGGTCAGAGATAAGTCCGGCCTTGACGATTTCGGCATAGCCTGCCACGAGCTGGCGTCTGGGAAGGGTTGAAAGTGCGGTTATGTCGGCCAAAACGAGACGGGGTTGCCAGAAAGCGCCGACCAGATTTTTTCCAATCCTCGTATTGATGCCTGTCTTGCCACCCACAGAACTGTCGACCTGTGAAAGCAGGGTGGTAGGTATCTGGATAAAAGGTACGCCGCGCATGGCTGTGGCTGCAACAAAACCTGCCAGATCGCCGACGACACCGCCGCCCAGAGCGATGATGGTCGTGCGTCTCTCAAGCCCGAGAGCCAGACAGTCTTCCATGACACGCTGATAGGTGGCAAAGGATTTGCTTTCTTCGCCGGGAGAAACAGCGATTACGTCAAGACGCAGGTTGCTATGTTCAAAGGATGCCTTGAAGGCTGCAAGATGATGCAGGGCAACTATTTCGTCAGTGATGACGATAGCATGATTATTCTCAAGGAGCGGTTCAATATAGACTGATGCCTTGTTGATCAGACCACTTCCTATGACGACATCGTAATGGTGATGCGGCAGGGAGACAGAAACTTTTTGGGGCGGGTCATAAGCATCAAGGGCTGTGGTCAATTTGTGGACAGCTTCTTCCACGGTTTCATCTCCGAAATTAACGGTCATATCTGCTTGCGCATAAAGCGGATGGCGTGCTGCGGCGAGGCGTTGCAATGTTTCATGCAAGTCGCCGTGCCGCAGGAGAGGGCGTTTTGCCCTGCCATGGGTCAGGCGTGCATAAAGTGTTGGAAGAGGAACGTGCAGCCAGATTGAACGGGTACCGGGCGTATTGCGTACCAGCTCACGGGTGCGTTTGTCTGTCCAAGCCCCGCCTCCTGTCGCCAAAACGCATTTGTCACCTCCGAGAAGGCGCTGTATGACCCTATATTCACCTTCACGGAAATGGGCTTCCCCGTGAGTCGAGAAAATTTCGGCAATGGAGCAACCGGCTGCTTTTTCGATTTCGGCATCAAGGTCAATAAAAGGCATCCCAAGCATCTGGGCCAGACGTCGTCCCAATGTTGTTTTGCCGGCTCCCATATGACCAATCAGCACGATGATTCGCGGCATTTCCGTCATCAAGGCGGTTCCTGTTAGAGAGTGGGTGATAAAGAACTTTCTATCACGAAGCATGACAGAAGCCATAATTTTGTCACAGGAACTTTATGCAACGTTCGGGTTCCAGTAAATTGGGGTTGAAAAATTTTCCGGAATTCAGACAGAGTTCCCGATTCAAGCACGCCCGGACAGGGCCATAAGGATAATGAACATGTTTCAGTCATCAAAAGGGGGCCTGGTGATTCTGGGGCTCATCATTCTTGTCGTTCTTGCGGCGTTGGGTGGGGGGGCTGTCTATCTCGCTCAGGTTGCTCCGCCTGCGCAGACAGATGTGCACCATGTTCTCAAGCATGCACAACAAAGTGTCTCTTCTTCGTCGTCGTCTGATATGCCTGCTCTGCCAGATCTTCCGCCAGTACCTTCTCCGAACTGAGTTGTGGCAGAATCTGCGGCTCCGGTATCTTCCTCAGGGCATGAAAGTCTGATTGAGCGTTTTCTCGAAATGTATGTTTCGGAGAGGGGGGCTGCGCTCAGGACGCGTCTTGCCTATCAGGCAGATCTTGATGATTTTTCCCGGTGGTGCGGGCAAAAAACATTTTCTGATATCGAGCCGGAAGACATAAGGGCTTATCTGAGCATAAAAGAGCGGGAAGGATTGGCGAGGCGTTCTCTGGCGCGTCATTTATCTTGCCTGAAACAGTTTTACGGGTTTCTTCTTGAAGAAAAGCTTGTCACGTCTGATCCCGTTTCTGACATATCCGGCTTCCGTTACAAGGCCGTTTTGCCGCATCCTCTGACCGAAGAGGAGGTCAGACGCCTTATTGAAGAGGGGACACGCCATCACGATGATCCTCGTCGTGATATTGTGGCGAGGGCGGCTCTGGAACTGCTTTATACGACAGGTCTGCGCATTTCTGAGCTTCTTGCACTGCCCTCTGCGCTGCTCAGAAGACAGGGGGGCATGTTGCTGGTAAGGGGAAAAGGCGGGCGTGAAAGGCTGGTTCCATTTTCCGAATCGGCCCGACAGGCTGCCGAGGTTCTTGTGCATTATGACGCCATGCTGGACAGCCCGTGGCTTTTTCCCGGACGCGATCCCAAGCGTCCTTTAACGCGTCAGGGTTTTGACAAGATTTTGCACGCCTGCGCCTTGAAAGCAGGGATTGATCCCCGGCGGGTCAGTCCACATGTGCTGCGTCATTCCTTTGCGACACATCTTTTGAATCGTGGGGCTGACCTGCGCGCCTTGCAGATGCTTCTGGGGCATGTTGATATTGCGACGACCCAGATTTATACGCAGGTCATGAATGAACGTCTGAGAGAAGTCGTGACTCAATGTCATCCACTGGCGACAGAGGGGTAAGCTGGAAACTTTCCGAAAGGAAAAAGGGACCGGAATTTTAAAAAAACAAAGGCAGCCTTAAATAAGGACTATTTCTTGTGACGCGCTCATGCTATCGCGCATTCTATGCGTCAGTTCCTAGATTTTGAAAAACCCGTCGCCGAGCTTGAAACCAAGATCGACGAATTACGTCAGATGGGCCGTCGGGAAGATGGTTTCGGTCTGGATGGTCTGAATATTGATGAAGAAATTGCCCGTCTGTCCGACAAGGCCGACAAGCAGCTTCGGCTCGTCTATGGCAAATTAACGCCTTTGCAGAAGGTGCAGGTTGCCCGGCACGCTCAGCGCCCTCATGCGCTTGATTATATTAACCGTCTTATGACCGATTTTACGCCTCTGGCGGGGGATCGCGTTTTTGGAGACGATCAGGCCATGGTTGGTGGGCTGGCGCGTTTCCGCGGGCAGGCTGTCGTGGTATTGGGAACTGAACGCGGCTCGGATACGGAAAGCCGTCTCAAGCATAATTTCGGCATGGCCAGACCGGAAGGCTACCGGAAGGCCCAGCGTCTCATGAATCTTGCGGCGCGTTTTGGCCTGCCTGTTCTGAGTTTTGTGGATACGGCGGGAGCATGGCCCGGGATTGATGCTGAGGCGCGTGGCCAGGCGGAAGCGATTGCTCGTTCGATAGATGTCTCTCTTCAACTTTCTGTTCCTGTGATCGCTACGGTTATCGGAGAGGGTGGTTCGGGAGGGGCGATCGCCATTGCAGCGGCTGACCGGGTTTTCATGCTGGAACATGCAATTTATTCGGTTATTTCACCGGAGGCAGCGGCGTCTATTCTTTGGCGTGATGCCAAACTGGCGCCTGCTGCTGCCGAGGCTCTGAAGCTGACCGCCCAGGATTTGAAAAAATTTGGCCTTATTGACGCAATTGTGCCCGAACCAGTCGGCGGAGCGCAGCGTCAACCAGAAGTTGTGATCAAGACGGTGGGAGATGTGATTGAGGCAAACTTGCCTGAATTGCTTGCCCTATCGTCTCAATCGCTGATTGAAAAGAGACGCGAACGTTATCTCGCCATGACGAGGGCGAAATAACGCTGTCTATAGATCTTTCCTAAAGAGGTTCTCCTTCGAAAGGAGTAACCTCTATGGATTCGATAATCAGCCTGAGCTTTGCTCCGGCTTCCTCAACGGCTTTTTCGTCGTAACCTTTTGCGACCAAGGCAACTCCCTTTTTATCACCGTGATTGAAAGGATAGGAGCCAAGATCAAGCATCGGGTAAGCCTTTTGTAACTCACTTAGTGAGTTGGCGATGCGGCTTTCATAGATATTATAGCCATACCAGGCTTTGGAGCATAAAGGCGCTCCTTTGGGCAGGCGCGGAATCAGCCACTCCACCATTGAGCGGAAGATGGTGGGAACGCCGGCCATGACATAAATATTGGCTATGGAGAATCCAGGAGCTATGGAAACAGAACTCCTGATCGGTTCAGCTCCTTCAGGGAACCACGCCATGCGTTGCCCAGCCTGATTGAACGTTCCGGGCTTGAAGGCATTTCTGAGAAGATCATACGTTTCCTGATGACAGACAAACGGAACCTTTAGCGCCCGTGCAACGGATTCGCTTGTAATGTCGTCGTGAGTAGGACCGATTCCACCGCTGGTGAAAACAAAGTCAAATCTGGCGCGGCAGTCATTGATCGTTGAGACAATACGCTCTTCGATGTCAGGAATAGTGCGAATCTCGTCAAGTTTGATACCCTGTCTGTTCAGGGCCTGGGCCAGTACCACGGTGTTGGCTTCCTGCGTGCGCCCAGACAGGATTTCATTGCCGATGACGATAAAGCAGGCCGTTTGTGGAGACATGGCTGATCCAACCTTTTTCCTTTGATTAGAGACTCTATTTTAAGGCTAGAGCCTGTAAGGTGAAAGAGATAGCAGTTTCGGGAGTAAGATTTTTGTGATGACGTTTGCTTTTAATCAGCCGCATTGTGTTCTTGATCTGAAAGCGAAGCTGGGGGAGGGGCCTCTCTGGTCGCATCGTGAAGAGGCTCTCTACTTTGTTGATATTCTGGGACAGAAACTTCATCGTTATCATCCAGGTCGAGAGGAATTGACAGGATGGGATGTTGCTTCGCATGCGGCGTTTATTTTGCCTGTGAATGATGGATCCTTTCTGGTGGGGCAGACGGAGGGGCTTTATCATTTCGTCAAGGAAACAGGAGAGTTTTCTCTTGTCTGCAAAATCGGTAACGAAGAAAAGGGAACGCGTCTGAATGATGGATGTGTTGATCCCAGCGGACGTGTCTGGTTTGGCACCATGGATCTTGGCGAAGAGAAGGAGACAGGGGCAGTTTTCTGTCTGGGATATTGTAAAGCAGGGCCGGAGCTTCGCTGTGTTGATAAGGGGTATATTGTTTCTAATGGTCCGGCGGTCTCGCCCGATGGTCGGAGACTCTATGTTGCGGATAGTCCGCGGCAGTGCATTTATATTTTCGATCTAGATGACCTGGGAAACCTTTCCCATAAACGTGTCTTTGCTCGTTTTACCAATGGTTATCCAGATGGCCTCGTAACGGATTCGCAAGGCAATTTGTGGTGCGGCGTTTGGGGAGGGGGTCGCATTGCGCGCTTCCGGCCTGACGGTAAGGCGTTACCGCCTGTTCCAATGCCTGTCAGTAATGTCACGAAAATCTGTTTTGGGGGCGCGGATTACAGAACAGTTTATGTCACGACAGCACGTAACGGCCTAAGTGAGGAAGAGCTGCGGAATGAACCGCAGGCGGGCGGAGTCTTTGCCTTCAGGACCGGGATCCCCGGATGGGCCTCACCCGGTTTCCCGGTAATGAATGATTGCTCCTAAGAGAAAGATTCTAAATAGGTCCTGAGGCGGGGAAGAAGAGGGAGGTCAGGTTTTGGCATATCATGCTGTTCCAGCGCGCTCATTGTAACCCATTTGAAGGCCTGTCCTTCCTTGCCTTCCAATTTTCCGGTCCATTTGGTGAGGGTGTAGAGGACCATCACCAAATGGAAAGCGTCGCAGTCCTGACTGATGAAAGTGAAGGGCTTCAGATCCTGTTCCTGGGCCTCTATATTCAGTTCTTCAAACAACTCACGACACAGGGCATGTTCAGGCGTCTCTCCCGGTTCGATCTTGCCGCCAGGGAACTCCCACAGGCCGGCGAGAGACTTTCCTTCGGGGCGTTGCGCAATCAGGAGATTGCGGTTTTTATCAATCAATATACCCGTCGAAACCAGCACCATGCGTTTGGGTGTCATCATGCTGATGGTTCCTTTGTGGCATCAAGTTCGGCTGACAAGGCTGTAATGAACTGGCTGGCAACGCGCCCTGACCGGCTCCCGCGTGTCAGGGACCATCGCAGGGCCTTTTCCTCAAGAGTTTTGTCGTCAATGGGCAGGGCTATGGCATGCGCATAGGTCTTGACGATGGTCAGATAATCATCCTGCGAGGCGCTGTAGAGGCCGATCCACAGGCCAAAACGGTCGGAAAGGGACACTTTTTCCTCAATGGCCTCTCCAGGATTGATGGAAGAGCTTGCTTCGTTCTCAATCATGTCGCGTGGCATCAGATGCTTGCGGTTGGAGGTTGCATAGACAACAACATTATCAGGTCGCCCGGCAATGCCGCCATCCAGGACTGACTTAAGGGATTTATAGTCAGCATCCTGCGATTCAAAGGAGAGATCATCGCAGAATAAAATAACGCGTCGGTCAGATTGCCGCAGCAAGGCCAGAAGCTGTGGCAGGGTCGAAAGTTCATCACGTGGAATTTCGATCAGGGCCAGAGGGGAGAGGCCCTTTTCGCGTTGTGTTCTGTTAACGTCCAGAACGCAGGATTTGACGAGTGATGATTTTCCCATACCACGCGCGCCCCATAACATGACGTTATTGGCTTGTCTCCCGGCTGCAAAATGTTTTGTGTTGTCGAGTACGGTCTCGCATTGCTTCTGAATACCACAGAGATAAGAGAGCGGTACAGACTGGACCTTGGTTACAGGCAGAAGGGTGCCAACGGTCCCTTGCCAGAGAAAGGCATCAATATCAGGCGTATCAAGGATAGTCGCATCAGCTTTTGGAGGTGCCAGACGCTCCAGACTGTCGGCGATACGGTTCAGAGCCGGGAGCAGATCAGCAGAGGAGAAAGCGGACTGTGGCATGATAACCCTTGATTGAATGCTTGACGTCAGTTCTTCTGACGATATGGTCGCTGGGAGTAATTAGCAAGATGGAAGCGCGAATCTTATGAGTACAGTCTTTTTCTCGACAGCTTATGCCGCCGATCAGGCTGGTGGCGGTGCCTTTTCAACAGAAACATTGTTGCAATATGGCCCGATCATCCTGATTTTCGTGGTGTTCTATTTTCTGTTGATCAGGCCCCAGCAGACCCGCCAACGTCAGCTGCGTGAGAAGCAGAATGGATTGCGTCGTGGTGACAAGATTGTGACAGCCGGCGGGATTGTGGGGGTTGTGCAGGCAACACGCGAAGATTCACCAGAAATTGACGTCGAAATTGCTCCCAACGTCCGTGTAAAAGTCGTCCGCAGCACAATTACGACCGTGACGCCGCGCGACAAGCCGGCAAACGACGCATAAGAACCCATAATCCGGGTTTTATTAGGTCCTATTCAAAATTAAGACCCCGCCTCTTTCGTGCAGAAGGAGAGCGGGGTCTTATTTGTGAGGTTTATGCCGAGAGAAGCTGTGCTTCGGCAAATTCATAATTTGCCAGCTTGTCGAGGAAGTTCGTGGTATAGTCAGGGCGACGATTGCGGAAATCAATGTAATAGGCGTGTTCCCACACATCGAACGTCAGAAGGGGACGGTCCTTTTTCTCGGCAACCGGTGTGCCGGCATTGCCCGTTTTGGTGATTTTCAGCTTGCCTTCGGGGCTTAGGACCAGCCACGCCCAGCCTGAACCGAACTGTGTAGTGGCGGCCTGTTTAAACGCTGTCTTGAAGGCCTCTACAGAACCGAAATCCTCAATGATCTTGGCTTCCAGTTTGGAAGGCATTTTCCCCCCTTTTGGGGAAAGGCATGTCCAGAAGAAGCTGTGATTCCAGTGCTGGCCAGCATTGTTGAAAACCGGGGTCAGATCGGCCTTGTCAAAGGAAAGCTGGACCAGTTCTTCCAGTGACTTGCCTTGGAGGGAAGCATTGCCTTCAACGAGCGTGTTCAGTGTGGTGACGTAGGCCTGATGATGCTTGCCGTGATGATATTCCAGTGTCTCCTGGCACATACCGGCCTGAGCCAGGGCATCGGCCGCGTAAGGCAGGGAAGGAAGGGTAAAAGACATAAATCATACTCCGTTTTATGAGGCCGGCCGTAAAACCGGCCTCGATGGTGTATTAGCTATGAAGTGCAGGACGTTCCGTCAAGTTTCCTGCCCTTGTTAATCGCCTCTTTAAGCTGTGCGGTCAGGGCAGATAAGGTCTTTCTCCATTTTCCCGATCAGAGCCGAATAGTCTTCGTCTTTATGATAAACATTGGAGCTGGCCAGGGCCTGCGCCGCGACGGCCATACCCAGCAGAGTGGCGGATGTGTTTTGGCCGGCATCAAGCAGAAGTCCCATATCCTTCAGCATGAGACGGGTGGGGAACTGGGCTGGAAAAGAACCATTCTGGGCCATTTTGAGCTTGCGCTTGTGGTGGGGGCTGATGACGGCAAGTTCTTGAAGGCTGTTATAAAGAATATCGCGGTTTATCCCGGCAGCCAGCCCATAAGAGACAGCTTCCGCAATGACATTGAGCGTCGCGCCCATGATGCCATTGATAACGAGTTTCAGCCGTGCGGCAGAGCCGGAAGGACCGGTCCGTATGGTAATGCGGCCAATGCAGTCCAGAATGGGCTGAGCGCGGTCTATGACGGCATCATCTCCCCCGGCCAGCATGATCAGCTCACCTTTTTCGGCTTCTGGCGTGCTGCCAGACATGGGAGTGTCCAGACTCTGGACGTTATGCTTGCGCAGAAGGACAGCAAGCTGATCAGCCCATGCGGGTGAAACAGTTGAGGTGTCCAGTACCAGCTGGCCCTTTTTCAGCCCTGCCAGAAGGCCATTTTCTCCTTCAAGAAGTTTCTGCTCGGCTTTGTCATCAGGTACGCAAAGGATGATGACATCAGATTTTTCTGCGATTTCACGGGGAGAAGAAAGCATGGGGACGGGAGATTTTTCTCCGAGGACCAATCCGGAAGGGGTGTAGGCCTGTACTTCATACCCTGCTTTAACGAGGTTCTTTCCCATTAGCGACGCCATGGCTCCGTACCCGATAAAGCCAATAACCCGGTCATTCATTTTTCATCTGCTCCTGATCATATCGTTAAGACCTTCTTAAGAAAGATCTCGTTCATCTTACTCCACGTCGGATGATTTGTGGTGCCTGTAGCGTAAACGTGATTAAGCTGAATGGGGTGTCAGGGCGTTTGAAAGGTCATGGTTCTTTCAATATTGCCTTTTATGGTTATGTCGTGATAAGTCTCTGGAACAAGGATACCCTTCTCTTTTGGTTCAGATATAAGGATTTCTGCCCTATGGCACGCGTAACTGTTGAGGACTGCATTGAGAAAGTTCCAAACCGTTTCGAGTTGGTTCTGCTTGCTGCCCAGCGTGCGAGAGGGTTAAGCCGTGGTGAAGAACTGACGATCCCCCGCGATAATGACAAGAACACAGTTCTTGCCCTGCGTGAAATTGCGGATGAAAATGTATCTCTTGACGGGCTCCGTAACGCAATTGTGCGTTCAATGGGCAATCAGCCCGAAATTGAACCTGCTGATGAAGAGGTCATGGATTTGATCCCAACAGATCAGAATATCTTCGGTTTGCAGGATGTCACGGCAGAGGAAGAGGCTGGTCATATGGCCTCTGATGACGTTTCAAGAAAATCAAAAAAACGCTGAGGGCGGCCCGCTCGGAAGTCGCTTTTTTTGCGCCGCTGACTATGGAGGTGAGATTTGGTCCTGTATCCCTCACCTCTTTTCGGAGGCGTCTGTTTCCAGAGCAATGCAGGGGCTGGTGGTCCCGTTTCGTGCAGTCTTGTATCCAGAGAAGAGGGTGCGGGTTTTCTGCAACCTGATTTTCATCCTCCTATCACAGGTCTTTTAAGGCGTGCCGGCGAATATTGCAGCGAGGCCGACCTTGAGGATATCCAGGCGGCGTATGACATAGCTGCCACGGCGCATGAAGGGCAGTGCCGTGATAATGGCGATCCTTACATAACGCATCCTATCGCTGTGGCGTCCATTCTGGCTGGGTTCAGGATGGACAAGACCTCCATTATGGTGGGGTTGTTGCATGATACGATCGAAGATACCAACGTTACCTATGAGAGTCTGGAAAAACGTTTCGGCCCCGATGTGGCGAGTATTGTCGATGGCGTGACGAAGCTGACCCGGCTGGAGCTTCAGTCGGACCGTACCAAACAGGCAGAAAATTTCCGCAAGCTCGTACTGGCCATGTCGCGCGACATTCGCGTTCTGGTCGTCAAGCTGGCGGACCGGCTGCATAACATGCGTACCCTGCATTATGTGAAGAGTGAGGAACGCAGACGCCGTATTTCCCGCGAAACTCTTGATATTTATGCCCCCCTTGCCGAGCGTATCGGTATGGACCGGGTCAAGACCGAGTTGCAGAATATCGCTTTCGTCAATCTTGAGCCTGAAGCTGATGCAACGATAAGGGCAAGACTGAATTATCTCCGTGGTCAGGGTGCGGATATGATTGAGGAAATTGTCAAGGAACTCAAAAAACTCTGCCATGAAGCGGGCATCAAGGATGTGGAAGTTACGGGGCGCGAAAAATCGGCCTATTCGATCTGGGAGAAGATGAAGCGCCGTAATGTTGCCTTTGAGCAGCTTTCGGATATCATGGCTTTCCGTATCATCGTGCCAACGCGTGAAAATTGCTATATGGCACTGGGCGCCGTGCATGCGGCCTATCCTATGATCGCTGGACGGTTCAAGGATTATATTTCTACCCCGAAAGCAAACGGCTATCAGTCTCTTCATACAGGGGTGACTCTGTACCGTCCGCAAAGCCAGAAAATTGAGGTCCAGATCCGTACGGAAGCCATGCATGATCTGGCCGAAAACGGCGTGGCGTCTCACTGGTCCTATAAGGAAAATCTTTCAGATGGCGGCGAAAGCGCCATGCTGTCAGAGAATTTCGGTACTTATACACGCAAATTGCGCTGGGTGCAGGATCTGCTTGATATTCTTGAAGACAGCCAGGGGCCAGACGAATTTCTTGAGAATACAAAGCTTGAGCTTTATCAGGATCAGGTTTTCTGTTTTACTCCCAAGGGTGAGCTGATTTCCCTGCCTCGTGGGGCGACGCCTGTTGATTTTGCCTATGCTGTGCATAGTCAGGTAGGTGATCGTTGCGTTGGCGCCAAGGTTAATGGCCGCCTGGTTCCGCTGCGTCATATTCTGGAAAATGGTGACCAGATTGAAATTATGACGGCACGTGGCGGTCAGCCTTCTCCCTCGTGGGAGCGTTTTGTTGTCACGGGTAAGGCAAGGGCGCGCGTTCGTCGTTTTGTGGCGGCACAGCAGAAGCAGATTCATTTTGATAATGGAAAGGCTTCTGTTGCACGGGCATTCCGGCAGGAAGGGGTGCCCAAGTCAGATAAAATTCTTGAAGATCTCCTGGGGGAATTGCGGCAGGCTTCGCTCCCGGATCTTTATATTGCTGTTGGCAGCGGCCAGCTTAATGCCCGTGATGTGGTGCGTGCCGCTTATCCTGAACTTGGGCGTCGCAGTCGTGCGCCGCGCATGGTACCCGGAATGCCCGCAAAACCGGTGGCTGGCGGCAAGGGTGGGAAAATAGAGCGAAGGGATGAGCATCGGTCGCCGGAGGGAGAAATTCTCCGGGGCGTAGGGCGCGGTATTGAAGTTCATTTTGCGGGGTGTTGCCGTCCTGTTCCGGGAGATTCTATCGTAGGTGTCATTTCACAGGGAAAGGGAATTTCGGTTCATCAGAGAGATTGTCATAATCTGAGTGCGTTTGCTGAAACACCGGAACGTCTTATGGACGTCGAATGGAGTCCGGCCCTTCTCGAAAGGAAGGGGCCATGTCGTTACATTGCCCGTCTTTCAGTGGTGGCAGGTAATGACCCCAATATTTTGGCTTCGATGACCAATATAGCCTCGCGTCATGAGAGCAGTGTCGTGAATCTGAGGATTGTCCATCGGCAGCTTGATTTTATGGAGATTTTTGTGGACGTTCAGGTCTGCGGTCTCGCTCATTTAATGACGATTCTGGCGGCCTTCCGTGCAGCAGAGGGCGTCATTCACGTTGAACGCGCCAAGAGCTAGTCGGGGAGAGCCGTAATAGTGATTTTGGGTATTGGCATTGATATCTGTCTGATAACGCGTTTGACAAAGGTCATGGAACGTCATGGTGACGCTTTTCTGAACAGGATTTTCCTGCCGGAAGAGCGCGCTTATGTGGAGCAGCTTGCTCCGAAAATGCATTGTGGGGCCTACGCCAAAAGATGGGCGGCCAAGGAAGCCTGTTCCAAGGCGCTAGGGACAGGATTTTCCCAGGGAGTGCGTTTTTGTGATATTAAGGTCACATCAAAGAGTTCGGGCGCTCCGGAGCTGACGCTTTTTGGGGGGGCTGCAAAGGTGCTTGAGGGGCTTTTGCCGCCGGGTCACGAAGCACAGCTTTTTTTGACAATGAGTGATGATGCCCCTTATGCCATGGCCAATGTGCTGATTCAGGCTGTGGCTCTCAGGTAATTTCCGCGGCGCTTCTGCAAGGGGCATGGTCCTGTGAGCGTTGGTGGTCTGGTAATATTCGATTTTGTTACAAGAAAAAGAGGATGATAAAACACCATGGATGATAAGCCGGAGAAGTCAGGCAAGGTAAAAAAAGAAGAAAATCTTGTCAGCTTTATATATCAGTGCGTGGTCATTATCGTTGGTGTTTTTCTGATCCGCTCCCTGTTGATTGAACCTTTCAATATTCCGTCAGGCTCTATGATTCCGACTCTCCAGATCGGAGATTTTGTGGCGGTTTCCAAATATAGTTACGGCTATTCACGCTATTCTTTTCCATTCTCACTGCCCTTGTTCGAAGGGCGTGTTATGGGGAGTCAGCCGCATCGTGGTGACGTTGTGGTTTTCCGTTATACGCAGGATACGTCCATTGATTATATCAAGCGTGTGATCGGGCTGCCGGGGGATCATATCCGTATGGAAGATGGCAATCTGTTTATCAATGATCATGAAGTCACGCGTGATTCACTGGGCCATTATGAGGTAAAGGATGAAAGGGGTCGTTTGTTGAGTGGTATCCGGTACCGTGAGCATCTTCCAGCCTCAAGCGGAGATTCACTGGTCACTCATGAAATTCTGAAAATGCGTGAGGATGACGATGCCAATAATACCCAGGAATATGTTGTGCCTTCCGGGTGTCTGTTCATGATGGGCGATGATCGCGATGACAGTTCTGACAGTCGCTTCCAAGGTGGCAGAGAAACCGGAAAATGTGCAGCCCCGGCAGGAAATGATTTTCTGAAAGCGTCCGATCATGATCTTGGTTTTGTACCCATGGAAAATCTTGTGGGAAAAGCGCAGCGGGTCATGTTCTCAATGGATCTGAAACACCCTGCCTGGGCTTTCTGGTACTGGCCAGTGGAGGTCAGGTGGGGACGGACTTTTCACGGTATAAACTGACGATGGACCGTAATGAAACTCTTGTTGCCCTGCAAAAACGTCTGGGTCATGCCTTTGAACATCCTTCTCTTTTGCAGGAGGCGCTGACACATCGTTCTGCCTTGGCAAGACGTCCGGGTAAACGTCATGGCAAGACTGAACCTCATGAGACGCTTGCCTGTCATGGTGCCAAAACGTCGAATGAACGGCTTGAATTTATTGGTGATCGTGTTTTGGGGCTGGTTATAGCCCAGTGGCTTTTTGAACGTTTCCCGCGTGAACAGGAGGGGGCGCTCGGAGCGCGTCATGCTCATCTGGTCTCACGTCCTGTTCTGGCAGATATTGCCCAGATGATTGGGCTTGCTGAAGCCTTGCTGATTGCGCGCCATGAAGAAGTCGCCGGTATAAGGGAGCTTGCCAGCGTGCGCGCTGACGCGATGGAGGCTCTCTTGGGGGCCGTTTATCTGGATGCAGGGCTGGAAAAGGCGCGCAAGCTGATTCACCGTTTCTGGAAAGATGAGATAGATCGCGAGAAAATGCCCCATAAAGAGCCCAAGACGCTCTTGCAGGAATATGTGCTGGCGAAGGGAAATGACTTGCCGCAGTACGAGCTTCTTTCCGCAAAGGGACCTTCTCACTCGCCGGTTTTTTGCGTGGAAGTGACCGCTCTGGGACGTGCTGGGACCGGAGAGGCCAAAAGCAAAAGACAGGCTGAAACGGCAGCGGCGGTCGATCTCCTTCAAAAACTTGGGCAGGAAACAAAGAGTGTCTGAACAAACAAAAACATCCTGCGGCTTTGTCGCTCTCGTCGGAGCGCCCAATGCGGGGAAATCCACGCTTCTGAACAGAATGGCCGGAGCAAAGCTCTCCATTGTCAGCCCAAAGGCGCAGACCACGCGTTTCAGGACGCTGGGGATTGTTATGCGGGGGCAGAGCCAGATTATTTTTGTGGATTTGCCAGGGATTTTCAAGCCAAGGCGCCGTCTTGACCGCGCCATGGTCAACGCTGCGTGGAATGGTGCGCAGGATGCAGATCTGACATTGTTTCTGGTTGATGCGCGCAAGGGACTGAAAGATGATGTGCGTGAAATCGCCGGAAAGCTTAAAAAGAGCGAGCGTCCTGTCTGGCTTGTCCTTAACAAGACAGATCTTGTTCCACCGGAAACATTATTGCCTCTGGCAAGGGATCTGTCCGAGCTTCTTTCTGTCCAGCAGGTTTTTATGGTCAGTGCCCAGACAGGTGCGGGAGTTGAGGATTTGCTTGACCGTCTGTCGGTCTCTCTTCCTTCAGGGCCGTATTTATATCCTGAAGATGATCTGACAGATCTCCCTGACCGTCTTCTTGCAGCGGAAATTGTACGTGAACAGATCTTTTTCCAGACGCAGGAGGAGGTTCCCTATCAGACAACGGTCGAGACTGAAAGCTACAAGGACCGTCCTGATGGTTCCGTGCGGATTGATGTGACGGTCTATGTGTCGCGTCCTGGTCATAAAGCCATCCTCATTGGCGAAAAAGGCCGCCGTATCCGTGAGATAGGCATGCGTGCGCGCCAGCAGCTCGAATCCCTGTTGGGGCATCCCTGTCATCTTTTCCTGAACGTCAAGGAGCGAGCTGGATGGGATGAGGAAACAGCCCGCCTGAAAGCGCTTGGACTCTCTGATTTTGCATAGCACACTCGTTTGCTACTGGTCTTGTTGAGTCTGAAGCAGGCTTGTAAGAGAGGGATATGTTAGGATTTTATGGGAGCAGAACGAATCATGAATGACACTCTTGAGAAAGAAAATCTCCCATATAAAAGGGTTTTGCTCAAGGTCTCGGGTGAGGCTTTGATGGGGAAAGGTGATTTTGGCGTTGATCCCGCCATGGTGGAAATGGTGGCTACTGATGTGGCCGATGTTGCCAATAGTGGCGTGCAGGTTTGTCTTGTTGTGGGCGGGGGTAATATTTTCCGCGGTGTTGCGGCGGCGGCTAAAGGGATGGACCGGGCGCAAGGGGATTATGCCGGTATGCTGGCTACCGTCATCAATGCCCTGATGCTTCAGAACGCCCTGGAGCGCCGCGATAAGGAAACGCGTGTTATGTCAGCGATCCATATGGCGTCGATCGCGGAGCCTTATATTCGCAGGCGGGCAGTCCGTCATATGGAGAAAGGGCGTATTGTCATTTTTGCAGCGGGCACGGGAAATCCTTTCTTTACTACGGATACGGCAGCAGCTCTGCGGGCGAGTGAAATGGATTGTGACGCTCTTTTCAAGGGAACGCAGGTGGATGGTGTCTATTCAGCGGATCCGCGCAAGGAACCCGATGCTGTGCGCTACGATCATCTGAGTTATACAGAGGTTCTGACGCGTGATCTCCGCGTTATGGACGCGACGGCGATCAGTCTGGCACGTGAGAACAGTCTGCCGATTGTTGTGTTTAATATGCACTCTCCCGGTGCGTTCGGGACCGTCATTCGCGGTGAAGGACGTTTTACAAAAATTGTAGAATCCTGAAGATTTATTCCCGTTTTTAAAGTTGGTTCAGGCCTCGGGTGCAAGTATAGGGGTCTGTTTGTGATCAGGAAGGAACTCTCTCCATGAGTACAGAGCTTAAAGAACTCGTCGCGGATTTGCAGCGTCGTATGGATGGTGCCCTGGAAAGTCTGCGCCGTGATTTTTCCGGTTTGCGGTCTGGGCGTGCAAGCCCCAATCTTCTGGAACCTGTGCGCGTAGAGGTTTACGGTTCTGTTGTTCCCCTCTCCCAGGTTGGTTCTGTTGCCGTGCCTGAGGCGCGTATGCTGACAGTCTCAGTATGGGATCGCAGCGTGGTTGGTGCTGTGGAAAAAGCTATCCGGGACAGTGGTCTTGGTCTTAATCCTGCTTCAGAAGGGCAGACAATCCGCGTACCTATTCCGCAGCTGACTGAAGAAAGACGTAACGAACTTGCCAAGGCAGCAGCTCGTTACGCTGAAAACGCCCGTGTTGCCGTGCGCGGTGTGAGGCGTGATGGAATGGATAAGGCCAAATCTTTTGAGAAAAAAGGTGATATCAGCCAGGATGATCTGAAAAGCTGGAGTGATTCCATTCAGAAACTGACAGATGACTATATCGGCCGTGTCGACAAGCTCCTTGGTGAAAAAGAGCGTGATATCAAACAGGTTTGATGGTCTTTCCTGATAGTGTCTTCTTCCGATAAAGTTACTGAACCTGTTGTCCTGTCCCCGGCGCATGTTGCTATCATTATGGATGGTAATGGTCGCTGGGCGCGTTCTCATGGGGCATCTGTCGCCTATGGGCACCGGGAAGGAGCTGAGGCCGTTCAGCGCTGTGTGCGTGGGGCTATTGCCCATAACGTAAAATTCCTGACTCTTTATGCCTTTTCGTCAGAAAACTGGAAACGTTCGCCGGAAGAAATCAGTAATCTTACGGCATTATTGCGCTTCTATATTCGTCACAAACTGGCTGAATTGCATAAGCAGGATGTGCGTTTGCAGATTATCGGGGAACCTGAGCGTTTTGGTGAGAGTTTGTACAATGAGTTGCAGTCTGCGGAGAGAAAAACAAGCCAAAACAGGACATTGACCCTGACACTGGCGCTTTCTTATGGAGGGCGTTCCGAGATTGTGATTGCAGCGCGCAAGTTGGCCCAGTCGGTGCTTGAGGGGAAACTTAGTCTGGATCAGATTGAGGAACATCATATGGCGGCCAATTTGCAGACAGCCGACATGCCGGACCCCGATATTGTCGTGCGTACCAGTGGGGAGCACAGGCTTTCCAATTTTCTCCTGTGGCAGTCTGCCTATGCAGAGCTTCTGTTTCTTAATGTGCTGTGGCCAGATTTTCGGGAGCATCATTTCACCGAGATTATAGACCATTATGCGGGTCGGACGCGCCGTTTTGGAGGGCGCCCTCAATGAAACCATTTTCAGAATGGAGTGAGCTTCATAAGAGACTGGCTTCCAGCCTGGTGCTGATTCCCATTGCCATATTTTGTCTGTGGTATGGTGGCTGGTTCTATAATGGCCTGATTCTCCTGGTTATGGTTGGATTGGTATGGGAGGGAGAGACGCTTCTTCAGCAGCCTTTGAAGAGCTGGCGGGGGGCGCTTTTTCTTTTATGGCCTCTTGCGGCCGGGCTTATCGCCATCAAGGGCGATTTTCTGGAGCTGCTTTATTTCTCTATGTCTGCCTCGTTATTTGGTTTCCGCCCTTGGGGGCCTATTATCATTTCCATTATTGGCGGAAGCTCTCTTCTTTTCCTGAGAACAAGGGCTGAGGGACTGATGGAGGTTTTTCTCGTTTTGGGCGCGGTGATCGCCAGCGATAGTGGTGCCTATATTGTCGGTCGTCTTGTGGGTGGGCCCAAGCTGGCCCCATATATTTCTCCGGGGAAAACGATTTCGGGTTCAATTGGGGGAATTGTCACGGCTTTTTTGTTTTCAGGACTGCTCATCGGCTGGGGGACAGGAGAGTGGTCTGTGCAAGCGTTCTTCTGGGGTGGTGTTTTAAGTCTGGCAACGCAGACTGGTGATTTAATGGAAAGCGCTTTTAAACGGCGTATTGGTGTTAAGGATTCTGGAACATTGATTCCGGGGCATGGCGGTCTTCTGGATCGGTTTGACGGATTGCTGGTTGCGGCGCCTCTTGCTGCTTGTCTGGCTCTCCTGTCAGGCGAGCATCCTTTCTGGCAGCTTGGGCTGCATTTTGGTCAGTAAGAATTCAAGCCTGTCGGGCGGAAAGAGGAATTATGGTTATGGCGGTTGGGTCCGGGGTAAAAAGACGTCGTATCAGTGTCCTGGGAAGTACGGGCAGCATAGGCACGTCTACAGTTGACCTCCTGAAGTCTTTGGGGGAGGGAATTGAGGTTCGTGCTCTTGTGGGAGGAGCTAATGCTGCTCTTTTGGCGCAGCAGGCCCGTGAGCTGAAGGCAGAGCTGGCAGTCATTAATGATGAATCGTGTTTCAATGAACTGAAAGACCTTCTTAAGGACACTTCCGTAAAGGTCGCAGCCGGGCGTAAGGCTGTGATAGAAGCTGGTGCACTTGAAGCCGATTGGACCATGGCAGCCATTACGGGCGCAGCTGGGCTGGAGCCCACTCTGGCGGCCGCACGGAATGGCCATGCCGTAGCTTTGGCCAATAAAGAGGCTCTTGTCTGTGCAGGAGACCTGATGCTGAAGCTTGTCAGAGAGGCGGGGGCCACGCTCCTCCCGGTTGATTCAGAGCATAATGCCATTGCCCAGTCTCTGGCGGGTTGTGACATGGCTCAGGTTGATAAAATCATCCTTACAGCTTCTGGCGGTCCTTTCAGGCGTGCTTCCCTGGAAGAAATGGCTATTGCCACGCCCGAAAAGGCACTGCGTCATCCGACATGGTCCATGGGGGCAAAAATTACGATTGATTCAGCCTCAATGGCCAATAAGGGGCTGGAGGTCATTGAAGCGGCGCGGCTGTTCGGGCTGGATGAAAGCCGGATAGACGTTATCGTTCATCCGCAGTCTGTCGTGCATGGCATGGTGTCTTTTATTGATGGTAGTTTTGTTGCACAGCTTGGAAGTGCCGATATGCGCATTCCTATCTCGCACTGTCTTGCCTGGCCGACTCGCATGAAAACAAATTGCGAGCGTCTGGATTTGGCCAGACTGGCAAAGCTGGATTTTGAGCCTGCTGATGAAGGACGTTTTCGTCCCTTGGCTCTGGCGCGGCAGGTTCTGCGTGCTGGCGGGGTTGCACCAACGGTGTTTTCGGCGGCTAATGAAATCGCGGTGGAAGCATTTCTTTCTGGCCGAATCCGCTTTCTGGGGATAGGGGAGCTGATTGATGCGAGCCTGCAAGCCATGAAAGAAAATCCCGTTCCCGAGACGCTGGATGACGTTCTTTTCTGGGACAAGAAAGGGCGTTCACTGGCAGAGGAACAGATAGGGCAGATTAAAAGCCATGCATAGTCTTTACGATATTATTGTCGGCCTTCTGGTTTTTGGCGTGATCGTTTTTGTGCACGAATCAGGTCACTATCTGGCGGCGCGCTGGTGTAAGGTTCGGGTGGATGTTTTCTCCATCGGGTTCGGTCCGGCTGTGTGGAAATGGAAAGATCGTGTTGGTACGGACTGGCAGCTCAGCGCGTTTCCGCTGGGCGGCTATGTCAGGCTTCATGGGTTTGAAGGGGATTCAAGTCCGGATCACCCAGAGGGAAATAAAGAGGCTTTTCATAGCAAGCCTGTCTGGGCCAGAGCTCTTGTTACCGTTATGGGGCCGGTTTTTAATATTGTTCTGACCATTCTCCTTTTTGTAGTGATTTTCAGTCTTTATGGGCGCCCCGAGATCAAACCTGAGGTCAATATGGTCGCGCCGCATAGTCCGGCGGAACAGGTTGGGTTGCAGAAAGGCGATAACTTCGTCCGTTTTAATGGACGCAAGATTCTAGGTGCGGCTGATTTGCAGTCCCTGATTGCGTCTCATCCGGGGGAGACAGTGACTCTGGGTATTATCAGGGATAACCAGCCCAGGGATATATCTGTTACGCTGGCAAATCTGACACAGGGTGAAAAGCATTACGGCCAGTTAGGGATAGGATTTGCCACCGTGCAGGCCAGTCCTATGCCCGTCTATAAAGCCATCCCTGTGGCGATAGAGGGGACGGGCAGGCTTTTTGCCCAGATTTTTGAGAGTTTGTGGCAAATTGTCAGTGGTCAGAGAAGTCCACGTCAACTCGCTGGCACGATCGGTATCATCGCCATGTCTGGTCAGGCGGCTGATGGTGGAGCGGCTAGTTTGCTTTTCTTTATTGCCATGCTGTCGGCTAATCTTGGCTTGATCAATCTTTTCCCTGTTCCCATGCTTGATGGTGGGCATCTGCTTTTTTACGGGCTTGAGGCTATAAGAGGGAAACCGATTTCGCTCAAAGTGCGGGAAATGGCCTTGCAGGCTGGTTTTGTGCTGGTTATAGCGTTGTTTCTCTTTACAGCTTATAACGACGCGAGAGGGCTGGGCTGGTTAAAATGGTTAGGCGTACACTTATAAACAAGGGTGCAGCCATAAAGTTTTGAGATTGAGCAGTTGGAAAGAGCATTTCTTTTGTTTAAAAAGGACAGGCTCTTTGCAGAGCAGCTCTTGCATATGAAGGTGATTTTTGGATAGTTCTGCTTTTGATGAAGTAGAATTATCTGCGAGAATCTGGGAACGAGGGATACCGGTTTTGTCAGGATTGCGCTCTAAAGGGTTCCGACCTGTAGCTGTTCGGTTGGTTTTGCTGGCTTCAGCGTGTCTGTTTCCGGCTGTTTGTCATATAGCTGAAGCACAGACGCCCCGTCATCATGATGCGAGTCATTCTGCTTCATCCAAGCGGAAAGTGTCTTCTTCAAGACATACCCCGCGGATTCTTTCGCCTGACAGTATTATTCAGTCTATTGTCATCAAGGGAAATTCCCGTATTGAGACTGGTACCGTCCTGTCCTATATGGTTGTTGAGCCGGGAGATGCGTTCGATAAGAATGATCTGAACCGTTCGATCAAGACCCTTTATGCGACGGGGTTGTTCCGTGACGTGACCCTACAGCGTCATGGCGGGACTTTGATTGTGCAGCTTGTTGAAAATCCTGTGGTTAACAGGATTGTTTTCGAGGGCAATCACGCTCTTAAGGATAATGATATCCTCAGAGAGATTAATCTGAAGCCTCGTGCTGTTTTCTCTTCCCAGACCGTGGCTTCCGACAGGCAGAAAATATTGGAGCTTTACGCAAAGAAGGCACGTTATGGCGCAACCGTGACACCACAGATTGTTCGCCTCTCCAATAACCGTGTCGATGTGGTGTTCCAGATTAATGAAGCCCGTCAGACCCTTGTTGAGAAGATCGCGTTTGTTGGTAATAAATCATTTACTGAATCAGCGCTTGCAAGTGTTGTTTCTTCCAAGGAAACAGCCTGGTATCGTTTTTTCTCTTCGGCTGACGAATATAATCCTGAGCGTATCCGCTACGATGCAGAGCTCTTGAGGCGCCATTATCTTCATAATGGTTATGTCGATTTCAAGATGATTGACGCGACAGGGGAGCTGTCGCCCGATCATAAAACCTTTTATATTACGTTTACCCTTGATGAAGGGCCTCGCTATAAGCTCGCCAAGATTGATGTGCGCTCTGACGTACATGGCGTGACGAATAAGATGCTGAAAAATCATATTGAGTTGTTTGCCGACCAATATTATGACGGCACGGCGATTCAGAATAACGCGAATGATATGCAGGAATGGTTACAGGAAAGTGGCCATCCTTTTGCTCTGGTCAGGACCGAAATTGCGCGTAACCCGGAAAAAAAGACCGTTAACCTGCTCTATGATGTTGTACAGGGGCCGCGTGTTTATGTTGAACGCCTTGATATTAACGGTAATACTATAACACGTGATCCCGTTATACGCCGTAACCTGCCTATGGCAGAAGGTGATGCCTATACACCTTATGATCGTAAATATGCCAAGGTCGGCTTGCAGGATATGGGCTATTTCAAGACTGTAACTGTTGATCAGACCCAGGGTTCTGCACCCGATAAAACCAATCTTGCCATTAATGTGACAGAGAAGCCTACCGGTGAGTTTTCCTTGGGTGGTGGTTACTCAACGGACGTCGGTGTGATGGGTAATCTGGGATTGAAACAGCACAACCTGTTAGGTACGGGCGTTGATGCCGGTTTCTCAGGTACGGTTGCCTATTACGAAAAGCAGGCGGATCTGTCCTTTACGGATGCCAATTTCCTTGGTCGTAATTTCGTGGCAGGCGCTGATATCTTTTATATGCAGAATACAGGTCAGACCTATCAAAGTTATGATGAAGACCAATATGGTCTCTCATTGCGTATGGGTTATGCCTTTAACCGTTATCTCTCCCAGTCCTGGACTTATACCCTGTCAAACAGAAAAGTCAGTCATACTCATCCAGGCAGAAGATGGTGCGGGCGCAATGGTCCTGGGCGCGAAGGATGGTGTCTGGATGATACAGCGTCGATCTATGTCCAGGACGCAGCGGGTTGGACGTTGCTTTCACAGTTAAGCACGACTTTGACTTATGATCGTCGTGATAATGCGATGGATCCGCATTCTGGTTACGTGATTCGTGCAACGGGCGATTTTGCAGGTATCGGTGGAAATTCAAAATATCTGCGTGGCAAGTTCAGCGGTGCCTACTATATTCCACTTGATAGACTTACAGCCAGTCATGACTGGACCATCCAGCTTAAAGGTGGTGTCGGGTACATGGGCGACTGGAGCGGTAGTAGCAATCGTAGTATTATCGACAACTTCTATCTTGGCGGTGAAAATCTCCGTGGCTTCCTGCAGGGGGGCGTCGGTCCCCGTTCTGGGCATTACCGGTGTAGCGAAGGAGGACGAAATGGCTATTGTCCTGCGGCAGGTCAGGAAGATCTGCTCGGCGGTCGGTTTATGTATACCGCGTCCTTCCAGCTTAATTATCCTTTCCCATATGGAGAAAGCCTGGGGATGAAGGGGCGCGCATTCATTGACGCTGGTAGTCTGACGGGAACGCGTCTCAAACGCCACTATACGAGCGCATCGCAGGATGGAGCCAAGTACACGCCCATTAACGGTAATACCTATACACCGCGTGTGGCGGGTGGTCTTGGTTTTTCGTGGAAAAGTCCATTCGGATTGGTTAATATCGACGGCGCTGTGCCCATCCACAAAGAACATGGAGACAGAGTCTATCCATTGCGTTTTGGCTTTGGTCAGCAGTTCTAGAAGAATTTTTAACGGTTTTCTGGAAAGAAGTTCTCAGAAGGATTTTATGGTCATGCGTTTCAAGGCACATTTGTCTTTTGCCTGTTCATTTCTTGCTATCGGGGCATTAGTGGCTTCCGGTGTTGCTCAGGCCGATACCAAGTCGAATAATCCAGGCTGGTTTGTGCCCAAGGCAGAACAGGCTCCGGCAGCAGCGTCTCCTGCGCATCATCATAAGGCAGCGCCTCCTCCTTCTGCGCCTGCTGATAATGAGGAGGATGAGTCTGGTAATCAGTCTATGCAGAATCCTCCCGTTCTGCCTCTTCCGCCCGTTCCAGTGACTCCTGTTATTGCCAAGAAGAATCCCCCTCCTCCGGCGGTTATTGGCGTGATCAGCGTTCCCGGCGTTATGCAGCTTTCAACGGCAGCACAGGAAATGCAGCAAGTCCTAGGTGCAAGACGTGATAAACTGGCGCAAGAAGTCCAGAAGGAAGAAGCTTCATGGCGTGCGGAGCAACAGAAACTGCAAGTGCAAGCCAGGACATTATCCTCAGATCAGATTCAAATACGTGAACGTCATCTTCAGGAACGTCGTGCAAAGGATCAGCACGATTTTGGTAATAAGGCCCGGATCATACAGGAAGCCTATCAGGTGGCCTTCCATCAGATTGAGCGTGAACTTGAGCAGAGAAATGGTATTATCGCACGTGTGGCGGCCGCTCATGGGATGAATTTGATTTTGCATGCAGAGCAGGCAGTCCTGCATGTAGGAGAGCAGGACATTACCGAAGAGGTGTCAGAACATCTTAACAAGATTCTGCCTCATGTCTTTATTCCGGGCGATGGTGTTGATCCTGAAGCTCTGGCGAAATCGGGAAAAATGCCGACGACTGCGGATGAGGAAAAAGAGATGCAACAGGCTGAGGCCCCACAGGCGGTTAATGAACCACCGCCATCGGTCGTTCGTCAGTCGCATTGATCCTGAGTTTGTAAAAGCTCATGGGGAAATTGTTACAAGAATCTTCTCTTACAGGGGATTCACGCTTTTTTACGAGGCGTGGTCCCTTCAGGCTATCTGAGATTATGGCTCGGCTCTCTTTGGATATCCTTTTGGATAAACAGGGGGAGGACAAACAGTTTACGGGTGTGGCGCCCCTCCATACTGCTGCGGCTACAGAAATCAGTTTCCTGGATAATCGTCGTTATGTCGATTTGCTGGCAGAAACGAAAGCCGGAGCCGTTATTGTAGCTCCTGCATTTAAAGGTAAGGTTCCGCCACATTGTGTCGCCCTCGTGTGTAAAGAGCCTTATCTTGCCTGGGCCCGTCTGGCACAGCTTTTTTATCCCTTACCGCCTTCGAGGGGCGAGATTCATTCGTCGGCTATTCTGGGAAAAAATGTTTCTCTGGGAGAGAATGTTCAGATTGGGCCGCTTGCCGTTATTGGAGACAGCGTCAAAATTGGTAATGGCTCAATTATAGGCAGCCACACTGTTATCGGTGATGGTGTGGAAATAGGGGATAATTGTCGGATTGGTTCGCATGTTACTGTTACCCATGCCTTGCTGGGAGAACGAGTGGTGTTGTTTCCAGGGGCCCGAATCGGGCAGGACGGGTTTGGGTTTGCGGTAACATCACAGGGTTTTGAGACTGTTCCCCAGCTTGGTCGTGTCATTTTGCATGATGGTGTAGAAATAGGTGCTAACTCAACCATTGATCGTGGCTCAATGAAGGATACGGTTATTGGTGCAGGGAGTCGAATTGATAACCTCGTGCAGATTGGACATAACGTACAGATGGGCAGGTGCTGTATTGTTGTTTCCCAGGCAGGTATTTCCGGATCAACAATATTGGGAGACTTTGTCACAATTGCTGCACAGGCGGGATTGATTGGTCATATCAAGATCGGATCGAAGGCGCGCATCGGGGCACAATGTGGTGTGATGTCTGACATTGAGGCAGCCTCGGATGTGATTGGCAGTCCGGCCATGCCTTTCAGGGAGTTTTTTCGGAATGTGGCAACTCTACGTAAGTTGTCGCGTAAGAATTGATGACGATAGTATTTTAGCATAATTTTTGGTAGAAATTGCCGCCATCTCTGAGACAATGCTCCGGAGAAGCATAGCCCGTTAGGGACGTTTGGGAATTAGGCCATGAAAGGTGTTGCCAGTGAACGCAAAATCGGATCAGGATCATAGTGTTCCCGAATCTGTGGATATTCTACAGATTATGCAGGCTATTCCTCATCGTTACCCATTTCTTCTTATTGATCGTATGGAAGAGATCAAGGCAGGGGAATCAGCCGTTGGAATTAAGAATGTCACGGCTAGTGAGCCGTTTTTCCAAGGTCATTTCCCGGCGCGTCCTGTTATGCCAGGCGTACTGATTGTTGAATCCATGGCACAGACAGCAGCAACACTGGTTGTTTTGACATTGGGTAAGGAATTTGAAGGCAAGCTTGTTTACTTTATGACAATTGAAGGCGCAAAATTCCGCCGTCCGGTAGGACCTGGGGACCAGTTGCGCATTCATGTGCAGAAAGAACGGGCAAGGGCCAATGTCTGGCGCTTTCATGGGGTCGCCAAGGTAAATGAAGTCGTGGTGGCTGAAGCGACTTTCAGTGCCATGATTATGGGCTAGATTTTTGGTGAGAGACATGACGGTGGATTCGACAACGGGCCTTTTTGTTCACCCTACGGCGCTTGTTGATCCAAAAGCTTCTCTGGGGACGGACGTTTTTATTGGTCCTTGGTGTATCGTTGGTCCCGATGTCATACTGGAAGATGGTGTAAGACTTCATGCTTCTGTCATTGTCGAAGGGCGGACGTGTCTTGGTGAAGGGGTGGAAGTTTATCCTTTTACGACTGTCGGCATGGCACCACAGGACCAGAAATACGCGGGTGAGCCCACAGCATGTATTGTAGGGAAGCATAGTATTATCCGAGAAAATGTGACCATTCACAGAGGCACGTTGCAAGGGCATGGCCTTACGAAAATTGGCGAGTCCTGCCTGATTATGGCAAACGCTCATATTGCTCATGACTGCACATTGGGTGATGGAGTGATTATCGTTAATAATGTCGTAATGGGCGGGCATGTGCAGATTGGCGACCAGGCACGGATTATGGGGTCAGCGGCTATTCATCAATTTGTTCGTATTGGTAAGGGAGCCGTCATTGGGGGACTCTGCGGTGTCGAGATGGACGTTGTACCTTACGGAAGCGTACTGGGTAATCGCGCGCGGCTTGTAGGGTTGAACTGGGTAGGATTGAAGCGTTCTGGTGTGGGCAATGAGGAAATGCAGGTTCTGCGGCGCGCCTTCCGCCAGCTTTATCCGCGTCTCAATGATTGTGGTGATGTGCTCAGTCGCAGGATAGAAAAATTGCGTCATGAATTCGGTGATATAGCCCGTATTGCGGAAATCCTTGATTTTATGGAGGCCCCCAGCCGCCGGGGGCTGACACGTGCTGTACGTAGAGAGACTGACGACTACGCCGAAAGTCTATGTTGAATGAGGCCGCGGTTGGTATTCTTGCCGGAGGAGGGCCTCTTCCGGCACAGCTGGCCAAAAAGCTTACGGAGCAGGGACGTCGTGTTTTTATTGTCGGGTTTGATGGGTTTGCCGAGTCGGCTCTGCTCAAAAATTACCCTCACAAATTAATTCGTCTCGCTGCGGCGGGTGAAATATTACGATCTTTGAAAGAGCATGATTGCGAGGATCTCGTTCTGATTGGGCCGGTCAAGCGTCCTTCATGGCGCGATTTACGTCCAGATGCTGAAGGGGCCAGAATACTGGCGCGGCTTGGTAGAGCCGTTTTCAAAGGAGATGATGGCCTTTTAAGTGCTGTCATCAAAATCCTTGAAGAGGAGAATTTTCACGTCAGGGGGGCTCATGAATTTATGGATAATGCTGTGGGTCAGGAAGGAGCCCAAGGTAAGGTGATTCCTTCCTTGCAGGCTTGGAGTGATATCAGGCGTGCTGCACATATCCTGACGATTATGGCGCCGCTTGATGTGGGACAGGGTTGTGTTGTCCAGAATGGAGTGACTTTGGCGGTAGAAGCGCTGGAGGGCACAGACCTGATGCTGGAACGCTGCCAGCAGCTCGGTCAGGAAAGTTCTGGTGGCATTTTGCTGAAAATGCCCAAAGCGGGGCAGGATCTCAGAGCAGATATGCCGACTCTTGGCCCTGTGACGATCGAAAAAGCGGCGAGTGCTGGTCTGGAGGGTATAGCCTTTATTGCAGGTCACACATTGTTGACTCATAATGACGCCTGCAAGGAAGTGGCGGATAGGGAAGGATTGTTTTTATACGGCCTGTCGCGTGAAGTTGTGCAACAATGGCAGGAAGAAAAGGAGATTTACTAAGATGGGTACTTTTTTACATACAATGGTGCGGGTCAGAAATCTGGATCGTAGCCTCGCTTTTTATACTCTTCTGGGCATGCGGGAATTACGTCGCTGCGAAGTCAGGGAAGGGCGTTATACGCTCGTTTATATAGGTTTTGAAGATAACAAGCATGGGCAAGCCGAAATTGAGCTGACCTATAACTGGGATCAGGAAAAAGATTACGAAGTCGGCAATGGTTTTGGCCACTTTGCCATAGGTGTGTCCAATGTCGCCGAGGCGGTAGAGAAAGTGCGTTTGGGAGGGGGGAAAGTAACACGTGAAGCAGGCCCTCTTAAATTCGGTACGACGATTATTGCTTTTGTCGAGGACCCTGATGGTTACAAGATGGAACTTATTGAGAAGCCTGCATCTGCCTGATTTCATCCAGCGTTGCTTCCAGTGAGGCCATAATCATCTCTGCCTGATGGCTGACCTCGGGATCATGATGATGACAGAGATAATCGGCTACCATGACAGCGGGAGAAAGCTTGTTGCGCAGGTTATGACGGTAGCCTGCGAGCCGGGTTTCCAGATCTTGGTCTTTTACCGTAGGTGATGGAGCGGTTTCTGACATGGGGGGGTCTCCTCAAGTTAGGCCTTAAGTTAGGATTGACAGTTTAAGGCAAGCTGCTTAAAAGCACCACAAAATAGCAGGCAATTGCCAGGGCGTGTCGTGCGTCCTGTTTCTTGATATGTTTCGGCATATCTGTGTTTTAAGGGGATGAAGAATATGAAGCGCACTTATCAGCCTTCTCGTCTGGTTCGTAAACGTCGTCACGGTTTCCGTACGCGTTCTGCAACCGTCGGTGGCCGCCGTGTTCTGGCCAGCCGCCGTGCAAAAGGGCGCAAAAAGCTTTCTGCCTGATTGACGCCTGATGATACAGCCGACCCGCCTGAGAAAGAGAGCAGATTTCCTCAGGATGGCTCGCGAGGGGAGCAAGATTGTCTCCCCTGGTCTCATAGGACAGGTTCTCCCTGTCGCAGGGGCCTTGGAGATGCGGGTTGGATTTACCGTTACGAAAAAAGTCGGCAACGCCGTGATTCGTAATCGTGTCAGGCGGCGTCTGAAAGAAGCAGCGCGTCTGGTGATAAAAGATAGTGGGGTTTTTCTAGGGGACATTGTTCTCATCGGACGGAATCAGACTATAGACAGGCCTTTTGAGGCACTCAAACATGATGTGCACAAGATTGTCGCCGCGATAAAAGAGGGAAAAGGCCGAAAGAGGTGAAGAAGAGTTTCACCGGGATTTGTCTTTTCCTGATCAGAATCTATCAACTGTGCATCAGCCCTTTTATAGGGCGGAACTGCCGTTTTCATCCGACATGCAGCGCTTATGCTGTTACCGTTATAAGCCGTTATGGCCCTCTTCGTGGGGGATGGCTGGCTCTCAAACGGGTGTTGAAATGCCATCCTTTTCATCAGGGAGGCTATGATCCTCCTCCCTGAAGATAAAAATAAAAGTTTAAAAATGATCCCAGTCTGTTTTATGGGTTGAGGGAATTCATACTTTGTGAAAGAAACCTTCCGGGTCGTTGAGAGGGTAATTTTCCGGCATCCATAACGGAGTATTAACCCTTCTGACATGATGAAAGAGTGGCTTCAGCTCAATGGAAACTAACAAACGCATTCTCCTGGCCGTGATCATTTCGGCAGTCATCCTTTTGGGATTTAATTTTCTGCTTCCCAAACCGCCCCAGCAGGATAAGGCTGTTCCTAAGCCGCATACAGTGTCTCAGACTGTGAAGTCGGAACCTGCCTCTTTGCCTCAGAGTAAGGTTCCTGAAATAGTCGGCAGTCCCGCAAGCCCTGTTTCTGATCAAAAGGAATACCGGCTGGTTGTTGCCGGGAAGGATGTACAGGGTTCAATCAATCTGCGCGGGGCACGGCTTGATGACCTGGTTTTGACAAAATACAGGGAGACTCTTCATCCTGACAGTCCGCTGGTACGTCTTCTGGATAAGGCAGGGAGCGAAAAACCAAGCTATGTCTATCTCGGATGGGAAAATGGAGAGGGTTCTTCGGTCGAGCTCCCCGGACTCAATACGCTCTGGCAAAGTAATGATCAGGAACTGACTCCTGACCATCCGGTTACCCTGACATGGGATAATGGTCAGGGAGTCGCGTTTCTTATTCATTTGAAACTGGACGAACATTATATGTTTACTGTCCAGCAAGAAGTCAAAAACTCATCGGATAAGCCTGTTTCCTTGAGACCGTTTCAGCGTGTACAACGTGATTATCTGCCTGACTCCACAGGGTCCTATACGGCCTATGAGGGCCCTGTTGCGGTTATGAACGGGGAGTTGGCCGATAATGGCTATAAGGCTCTCCGTGAAGGCGTGGATGAACCAGGTCATATTTCTTGGCAGGCAACGGGACAGGGAGGATGGGGCGGTATTACCGATAAATACTGGCTGACCTCCATTGGGGCTGATTCTTCTTCCATAGTAACGGCCCAATATGCTTATCAGCCTGTGGGCAAGGGCATTTATCAGGTGACTTTCCAGTCCCGTGATGTGCAGACCATACAACCGGGTGCTTCTATGGGGCAGGGAAGCTATATCTTTGCAGGGGCGAAAGTACCCAGCCTTCTGAAGAGCTATGGCAAGACCTATTCATTGCCCGATTTTGACAAATCAATTGATTTTGGCCGGCTGAGACTGTTGACGCGTCCTATCCTGTACGTATCGCATTGGCTTTATGTTCATATCGGCAATTTCGGTTTGGCTCTGATGGCCCTAACGCTGATTGTGAAGGTTATCCTTTATCCTCTGGCTGTGAAGGCTGCGGTTTCTTCAGCCCGTATGCGTCTTATGGCTCCTAAAATTGCTGAACTCAGAGAGAAAAATAAAGAAGATCCCATGGCTCTGAATCAGAAGATCATGGCCATGTATCGGGAGGAAAAGGTCAACCCAGCAGGAGGATGCCTTCCTATTCTCATTCAGGCTCCTATTTTCTTCTGTCTTTACAAAATTCTCAATCTTAGCATTGATGAGAGGCACGCACCCTTTTTCGGCTGGATTCACGATCTTTCTGTTCCTGATCCGACGAATATTCTCAATCTTTTCGGGCTTCTTCCTTTTGAGCCGACTGATATTGCGTCTTTCCTGCATGTCAGCATCTGGGGAATCGCGCTTGGCGTAACTTTCTGGCTTCTTCAGCGCCAGAGCATGGTCAGCATGGATCCTATGCAGGCCCGTATCATGCAGTTCATGCCGATTATTTATGTGTTCGTGATGTCGAGCTTTCCGGCGGGGTTGATGGTCTATTATACGTGGAACAATGTGCTGACCATCGCACAACAGGCTATTATCCAACGCAAGACGAAGCTTCCTGTCCCTCTTTATAAGGTGAAGAAGTAGGATTTATGTCCAGAGAGCAGCCAGGACCTCCTTCACCAGAACAGATTGAAGAGGGGCGAAAACTTTTCGCCGGTGAGTGCAATTTCTTTTTTGGGGCGCAGAAACTTGATCAGCTCCCGGCCGGAAATAAACCGGAAGTTGCTTTTGCGGGACGTTCCAATGTAGGGAAGTCCAGCCTGATCAACGCCCTGACAGGGCGCAAGGCTCTGGCGCGAGCGTCTTCCGAGCCGGGACGGACCAAACAGCTGAATTTCTTTAACCTGGCTGACAGGCTGACATTGGTGGATATGCCGGGTTATGGATTTGCCAAAGCCTCAAAATCCGTCAAGGAAGACTGGCAGGGCATGATGTTTGATTATCTGCGTGGTCGCCCTGAACTTGTGCGGGTCATTCTGCTTATTGACAGCCGTGTGGGGATGAAATCGTCAGATCATGAAATTTGCGAGCTTCTGGATAAGGCTGCCGTTGTCTATCAGCCCGTTCTGACGAAATGTGATGCGGTAAAAGCCAATGAGCTTGAAAAGTGTCTTGAGGAAATTGCGCTTGCTATGAAAGCTCATCCTGCTGCATTCCCTTATATTCTGCCTACCAGCAGTGAGAAAATGCATAACATTGCGGAATTGCGGGGCTTATTGACGCAATTTGCCGACCCGGCCAGCCCGTCGCAAAACAGGCCGTAAGAAGGGGGACGATCAAACATGTCTGAAAAATCCTTTGAAGAGCGGCTCCTGACACCCATTCCAGAAGAGCTTCTGGTTGCAGAAGGGTTGACAGAGCAGCAAAAAGCAGCCGTTTTGGCTGAAGCATTGCCTTATCTGCGCCGTTATGCAGGCGATACGATCGTCGTAAAATATGGTGGTCATGCCATGGTGGAAAATGACCTGGCGGCGACATTCGGGCGTGATATTTCATTACTGAAGCTTGTTGGCGTCAACCCTATTGTGGTTCATGGTGGCGGCCCTCAGATCAACGCGGTTTTGCGTCAGCTTAATATAGAATCGCACTTTATTGATGGTCTGCGCGTGACTGATGAGTCCATCATCGGCGTGATTGAGATGGTCCTCTCGGGGACAGTCAATAAACAGGTTGCGGATCTGATTAATCGTGCAGGAGCGCTGGCTGTCGGGATTTCAGGCCGTGATGGCAGGCTGATTCAGGCTAAAAAACTCTATCATAAAGGCCCTTCTGCAGGTGCGGAACCACTTGATTTGGGGTTTGTTGGAACCCCGGAATCAATAGATCCCCGTGTGCTTTATGCTCTGCTGGGAGCAGGTCTTATTCCTGTTGTTGCCCCGGTGGGGACGGGTGAGAATGGAGAGATTTTCAACATCAATGCAGATACGGCCGCTGGTGCAATAGCGGGTGCTGTTGGTGCATCCCGTCTGCTGATGTTGACGGATGTGCCCGGCGTTCTGGATGAAAATGGCAACAGACTGCCCGAACTGACAGCCGATGAAGTGCGTTGGCGTATCAGGAAAGGCCTCATCACTGGTGGTATGATTCCTAAAGTGGAAACATGCCTGAAAGCCGTCCAGGCTGGTGCGAAAGCAGCCGTTATACTGGATGGGCGTGTCCCCCATACCTGCCTGCTTGAGCTTTTCACGCCAGCAGGCTTAGGGACCTTGATCAGGGCGGATGAAGACTGATAAGGCAGGTCGCGTACAGAGAGTTCACGCCGTTTGGTGGGCGAAGTGCCACGAGCGGCCTGTTTCCTCTGGGACGGTGTTTTTCAGAGCCATTGTTGCCTGCTCAAGCAGGTCATCGACATTTTCGAAACCGGCAGGCTCTCTGCACGAGAGCCCCATTTGTAACGATAAGGTTGTCGGCTGGAGAAAGGGGAGCATAACCCCCTGTTTTGTCATAGTTTCGGCGCGTTCAGCAGCTGCATAGCGGTCTGCTCCATCCAGCCACAGGACGAAAAGTGGTCCTCCTATGCGGCCGACAGAATCGGTAGGACGGATGGCATGCTGTATGACAGCGACGCAATGGTTCAGGGTTCTTTCTTCCATTTCCGGACCATAGCTCAATGTCAGGTCAGACATTCCGTTGACCTGGACAAGGATGAGCGTACCCGCGAGGCCATCACGATCCAGCCGTGGAATGCGGCGAAGGATTGTCTGACGCAAGGCAGGCCATGTCAGAACACCCGTTGAAGGATCATGTTGCGTTTTTTTTATGGCCGTAAGGTAAAGATCTTCGGTTTCCATCAGAAGAGCCGCAGTTTTCCAGAAATGGGTGACGGTTTTCTTGTCATTCTGGTGCCATGATTTCTTGCGCCAGAGAACGAGGATAGCCCATTCATTGTGCCTTAATTTCTGTGTGCAGATTAGGGTTTCGGTGTCGTCAACCTTGAAGGAGAATGTTTCTTCCGGCGGAGTCTTTGGAGCCGCCAGATGTCTGAGAATCGCTTGATTCATAAAATCTGAGAGAAGAGCGCCAGTTTCAAAGGGATCATGAAAGAAAGTAACGGAGGTTCCGTCTGATGTTTCCGAAGCCTGTACGGTGGCGCTTTTCAGCAATGTTCCTTGGCAGCCATAATGTTCGAATAGCAGGTCAGACGCCGCACAGATGCCTTGATGAGGTGTCATGTTACAACGCAAGGTGTCCAGCAGGCCTGAGAGAATATCCCGCTTTTCAGCAAATGAGGCAGTAGTGGTAAGAGGTTGCTCAAACATGGGCTCTGTTTTAATCCTCCGGCGTTGGAAAAGATGTGTATCCGTCTTTGGGCTTGCCGACTTCCGTGGTTGACTTCCGTGTCAGTGGCCCGCATGGTCCCTATATTTCCACATTTATTAGATAGTTTGGGTTAATACGTCATGCAATATGAGCAACTTCGTCTGAAAATTGAAAAATTATGGGATGAGCGCGATTCGCTTTCGTCCAGGACGACAGGTGAAGCGCGCGATTCCATAGAGGCGGCACTGGGCGGACTTGATTCCGGTATCTTGCGTGTGGCCGAAAACAGGGAAAGCGGTGTTATTGTTCATGAATGGCTCAAAAAAGCTGTTCTGATGTCTTTCCGCCTTTACGATTCAGAGCCTATGGCTCAGGCCTGCGGTGGCGTTCCGGGGTTCGACAAGGTCCCCCTCAAATTCAGGGGCTGGGGGAAGGAACAGTTTGACAAGGCTGGTTTCAGGGCTGTTCCCGGCGCCATCGTCCGTCGTTCAGCCTATATCGCGCCTGGCGTTGTGCTGATGCCGAGCTTTGTCAATCTTGGCGCTCGTGTTGATAGTGGCACCATGATTGATACATGGGCGACTGTAGGGTCGTGTGCCCAGATTGGCAAGAATTGTCATATCAGTGGTGGGGCTGGTATCGGCGGCGTTCTGGAGCCCTTGCAGGCTTCTCCAGTCATTATTGGCGATAACTGCTTTATAGGAGCACGTTCAGAAGTGGCTGAGGGCGTTGTTGTGGAAACAGGTTCCGTCCTGTCCATGGGCGTCTTCCTTGGGGCTTCGACCAAAATTATTGATCGTGCCACAGGCGATATTCATATGGGACGCGTGCCAGCCTATTCAGTTGTCGTGCCAGGCACTTTACCGCCCAAGACGCTAGGTGGGCCCTCGCTGGCCTGTGCCGTGATCGTCAAAAAGGTTGATGAACGCACGCGTTCAAAAACATCCATTAATGACTTGTTGCGTGACTGATCATGATAAAGCCTGCTTCTGATATGACAGATCCTGTCGCCCTGCTGAAATTGCTGCTGCATTGTCGTTCCGTGACGCCGGCCGATGATGGGGCTCTGGGGGTTGTGGGACGTGTCCTGGAGGAAATGGGCTTTGAGGTCAGGCGCCTCAATTTTGGGCCGTCCGATGCGCCGACGCCCAATCTTTATGCCAGAATAGGAAGAAGGCGCCCTCATTTCTGTTTTGCAGGACATACAGATGTGGTTCCTGCAGGAGAGGGATGGGTGCATGATCCTTTCGCTGCCCAGATAGAGGGAGCGTTTATTTACGGACGGGGCGCTGCCGATATGAAAGGCGGCATTGCCAGCTTTCTGGCAGCAACAGCCCGCTTTCTGAAAGAGAAGCCATTAACGGGCAGCCTGTCCCTTCTGATCACAGGTGACGAGGAAGGGCCTGCCCATTACGGGACAAAAGAAGTACTGCGCTGGATGGAGCAAGAGGGAGAAATTCCTGATTTCTGTCTGGTGGGTGAGCCCACCAATCCCCAGGAAATGGGCGAGGTGATTAAAATCGGCCGGAGAGGCAGCCTGAATGCCATCATTACGGTTAAGGGAAAGGAAGGGCATGTTGCCTATCCACATCTTGCTGACAACCCGATTCATAAGCTGATTCCCTTGCTGGACGCACTGACGGCAGAGCCTCTTGATCAGGGAAGTGAATGGTTTGCCCCGAGTTCGCTTCAGATTACGAGTCTGGATGTGGGAAATGGTGCGACGAATGTCATTCCTTCAGAGGCGGTCATCAGACTGAATATTCGTTTCAATGACCTCCACAGTGGCTATTCCCTTTCGCAATGGCTGGAAGGGCTTGTAGCCCGTCTGACGCCGGGTGCTGACCTGGAAATCGCCATTAGCGGCGAATCTTTCCTGACACAGCCGGGAGACTTTGTCAGCCATATCGCTGAGGCGGTTGAAAGCGTGACGGGCAGAAAGCCGCGTCTGGATACAGGAGGCGGAACCTCAGACGCGCGCTTCATTACCCGCTATTGTCCTGTAGCGGAATTTGGTCTTGTAGGTGCGACCATGCATAAGCGCGATGAATGTGTGTCTCTGTTGTCTCTGGAAAGTCTGACGCAGATTTATCAGGATCTTCTCAGGCGTCTGGGAGCCTAGATTCGGGCGTTATACTAATTATTTAAGATGGAAGATGAAAGCGGCAGTGATGTGGCATCCTTTTGTTCGTCCAATGTGACGAGGAAAAGCCCCTTTTCAAGCAATAAGGCAACTGTGCGGCGTGTCTTCAGGTATGTTGCAATCAAATTTATAAGTTGTTCAGAAGGCCCCGTCTCTTCCATCAGAGTCGCAAATATCCTGTCAAAAACACTGAGATGGCTCTAGCGAAAGAAGCGATTATACAGCGTCTTGTGGGAGCCATATTCTTTGGGGGCGTCTTTCCATTGTAGACTGTTACGAATGATATAAATAATCCCACTCAGAACACGATGGTCATTTACGCACGGAACATCATGAGCCAATAGAAAATAAGGGCGTATTCGTTCCATCTGTCTTTCAGATATAGATATTACTCATTCATACAGCCTCTCTTGCAAAGATAGCATAAATCATATCTTTTGGGTTTGTCTTGGTGAGTAGGTTTAATTCGTGTTTCGTGTATCATAGATCAGAAACTATATGTACATTGACAATTCTGTCGCATTTTGCTATATAAAGATCTTATATTTTCGGTTATGAAAATTTTTTATTCAAGAGATATATTATGGGTATTGTGATAAATATAAAAAATGAACAGAAATGCTGTAAGAGTTCCCAAAGTGCAGGAACAGAGTTTTCATCGTCAGGATGTACAGACGGTAAAAAAGCGAATGTTTCTTGTCAGACCTCAGACACAGAATGTGAAGATATAAGCATTAATATTGGAAATCAGACTTCATGTTGCACTGGCAGTAATGCTACAAAAGAAGTTAATACGTTTATACCTCAGAAAGCTGTTGAAAATTCTGCTGAAACGCCAGTTGGCGCAATTCAGTATTGGCCGTCCAGAGAGGCGCCGTCCATGGCCGGCTGGGCTCTTTTAAATGGATTTAGTTTTGATCCGGCGCTTTATCCTGAGCTGGCAAAAATTTATCCAGATCATAAAGTCAGTGATCCGAGCGGCTTATTCTTAAGAGTGCTTGATCCCCAGAATATTCATGATTCTGAAGGGGCAAATCGGGAAATTGGTTCTATTCAGTTGGGTTCTTTAGAGCTTGCTTCGAGCGATGATAATCTCGTTGCTTTTCATGATGTCGGGCACCGCCCGGCGTCCCTGTGTTGGGACTTTGGAACAGATCTTAACGGCGTTTCAGTGCCGAATAGCTGGGTTAATTCATCTGGTTCGGGGACGGTTACTTTTGCACCAGATGCTATACATTGCCTTGGTCGTTCAAGACCATCCAATATGGCAATGAATCTGATTATCTATACAGGTGTTGCTGTCTAAAAAGACAGTAGCCTGATTAAATTATTTAAAGAGAATTATAATGTCTGAATCTATTAAAAGTGATGTTGTTTTTACAAAAAATGGTTTTGCAGATCGTGATGGGATGATCATGCTTTATTGGTTTGATGTGTCAGGTTGTTTTGTGCGGGAGGAATCTTATTTTATCCGGCGTGGCTTGGGCGTCCCGGCCAATGCAACGCATATGGCTCCACCTGACGCTAAAGCAAGCGAAGAAGTTGCGGTTTTTGATAAGGAAAAGGGCTCATGGAGTTTGTTGGAAGATCATCGTCATGATCGGTTTTATATGAAGGAAACAGGCCAGTCTTTTGCAGGCTTTGTAGGGCCTGTGCCTGATTATGTAACGTCTCAGGCACCGCAATCAGCCTATGATAAATGGGACAGTGCTAAAAATATTTGGGTTGTTGATGAAGAGGCACGCCATCAGGTACTAGTGAACGTAGCAAAAGAAACGCTCGAAAAAACTATAGCGCCGCAGGCTGCTCTTTTTCAGGTTTTAGGGAAAAATTTTGGCGTAAATGCTAAGAATTATGTCCAGAAATTGCAGGATATTATTGTTGGAAACGATAAGAGCAGTATAGAGCTTCCCTTAATGCCTGATGATTTCGAAAAATAGCGAAATGATAAAGATATATATGAGGAAAATTATTTATCCCTGATTATGAAATGAATGGATAATTTTATTTATGAGTATTGATATTAATATTGGGAATCTTGCCTCTTGTTGTCCTGAGATATCTCAAGGTGTTACGTCATTTGCTGTTGGAGAGATCCGATTTTGGCCTTCTAATACAGCGCCCTCTACTCCGGGGTGGGCATTACTCAATGGATTTAGTTTTGATCCTGCCCTTTATCCGGAATTGGCAAAACTTTATCCCGAGAACAAGGTTAGCGACCCGCGTGGTCTTTTTTTGCGTGCAATGGATGCTCATAATCTTCATGATTCCGATGGTTCCAAACGTGAAATTGGGTCTGTTCAGCTCGGTTCATGTCAAGGATGTAGCGGGACGGGACCTTTTGTTAAAATCGGTAATTTGCAAAATAATTTCGATATAGTTTGCTTTGATCGTGGAGAGGATCTGGTTTCATATGAGACCGATATAGAATGGTGTTCGCCGTATAGTCGGGGAAGCTTTACTAGCATTTCTTATGACCCTTTAGGCCGTTCGAGGCCGTCCAATATGGCAATGAATCTGATTATGTATACAGGTCTCCCCCTATCAAGTTAATGTGTTAGGGGAAGGTGGTTTTATGTTGCAGGGTTATATGTGATATATGACTCTGCAATATAGTAGAAATTTATAAAATTGCAATTAGTAGTATTGGTTTGTCTGTATCCCATAGTCACTTTTCTTCATGTAAGATGGTATACTAATATAATTCTATATCTTCTTTATTGATGTCTATCATTCTAATGTGTTCATAGCTGATTTTTTTTACCTTTTATATATGGATATAATACGCTGGAATACGTTACGAGCCAAGTTACTCGTAGAGCATTATGCCCACCGAATGTGTTATAAGATTTTCATTATAATATTTGATATTTTCCAAAGTCCGCCTAATTATTTTTTTCATCAGCGGATGTCCTGCCGAACATATGATAAACCATTGTAATATTTTCATCTTCTTCAATATGAGATATGGAAGGCCACCATCGGCCCATTTTAGAGTTTTGCTCTTTTTGTGTTATCCCATAATGAAAGAAGAAATTCATCGCCGGGTTTTATAATATCGGAGAGGGCTTATTGGCACCTGACTTCATAGCGATCATATTGGCACCGACTTCATAAATAGACACCGCCGTCTCTATAGATACATAAATATCTGAGAAGATCCGCTCTAAGAGCACCATATCGAGGATTTATCTTTAAGTAATATTCTAGTATGTCCCATCCAAAATTTTGATCAATACAACCAAGTATTTTTTTATGAATAATATCTATATTCATAATATTTATTAAGATTCTTTAAAATCGTCACATTTCTTTTAAATTGATTGTCAAGTTCTCTTGAGTTATCTGTTCGATCTATGATTTTGGAAATTTATGAGAATTTTTGATATCAGGAAATTCTGGTAGAACCATAGTTTCCTGATATCAAATAGTATATTCTTTTGTATAAATAGTCGTGCTCAGCAGAGAGAATACCATCTTGCCCTCCTATAATAGAAAACTATTCAATTTCAATAAGAGTAAGATAAAATGCCTTTAAGTCGTCTACTTCCAGAATCTTATAGACAGGATCATCTATTTCGTATAATTTAACGAATCCATCTTCCCGTGGTATCAAATAGTATAACTTTGATATTGCCCATTGAATAAACATGGCATGTTCTTAAAGGCGTAATGATTATTGTAAGTATTGCCCATTAATAAACATCCAATTTCTTAAAAAAAAGGTGATAGGAAGGAGAAATTTTTTGTTAACTCTTGAAAAAAAGGTGATTGAAGGAGAAATTTTACTTTAACTCTTGTTCCGCAGGTTATTTTACGATCAGGGATTTTCGGATCTTCGGGGTAGCCGACTCCAATAAAACAAAGCCCCCTGCCGGTGCCGTTGGGCCGCCCAGACGCCGGTCACAGGCTTTGAGCACTTCGTGCATTTTTTCGGGCCGCCATTGTTCCCGTCCGACCAGTGATAATGTGCCGACCATGTTCCTGACCTGATGGTGTAGAAAAGAGCGGGCCTGTGTTTCAATGATAATCAGCTCGCCCTGACGGGTGATCGTCAGCTCATCAAGGGTGCGGAGGGCATTTTTAGCCTGACAGGCCGCAGCTCTGAAAGATGAGAAATCATGACGCCCTCATCAAGGGTGATCGTCAAAATGCGGATTTTTAGCCTGACAGGCCCAGCTCTGAAAGATGAGAAATCATGACGCCCCCAGAAGATAATTGGCACCTTTCTGCATAGCTTCGGCATCCAGTGGCGGTTTGACATGCCAGACAGTGCCTTCCGTAAAAGTCGGGCGTGAGGGACGGTTGAATCGTATAACGATAGCGTCGCCAGAGCGCTGAAAAGCGGGCATTCCACTCAAGGGAGACGGGGGCAGCCTCTAGAATAACGACAGGATGGGGCTTGAGATGAAAATTAATGCCATCACGCATGGAACAGGCAGAAATATCCTTGTCCGCAGGGACGTCCATATAAACGACCATCCGGAAGCGTGTGCGCCCGCGTCGCCCGACGTTATGGTTGTGAGCCTGACGTCTTGATGCGGCCTCTTGAGCAGCTGGATTGTTTCTATCCGTCCTGCCTCTGCATAATGCCGTCCATCAAATTCCAGTTTTAAGGCCCAGCGCCTTGGTGTGAAATGGAGCGGCGTTATTCAAAATGCGTTCCTTTGGGTATGGGGCAACCCCTCAGAAAAGCGTCAGCTTCCATCATGGAGCGTCCGGGTTTCTGGAGGCGTTCGAGCGCAGGGTGCCCTTGCCGCAGGCTATAGTGAATGATCATCAGAGTCGTCCCTGGTTTCCGTCTGTGGATCATGGTCATTGATAATGTTTGGAGCACCGATGCGGATGATCTGTTCTCCAGAATGGTGAAATTTCCAGCCAGGGCGTAAAAGCGCAGAATCTGATTGGTCAATCTCGCATAGCAGAACGCTCCCAGTCGGTTTGCCGTCTCTCTCTGAAGACGGGGGCATAAGGGAGCTTCTTCTGACTGTGGTATGGCGACGTGACTTTCCAGAGTGCTTTGAAAAGCGGGCATCGCGGCCAAGGGAGACGGGGGCAGCATGCAGCATGGAGGCGTGTCCGTGCCAGTGATATCCGTTTCAGCGCGGAAGAGCCATCGCCTGTATCCAGGCTTCATCCATCTGCATGATGCAGATTCCCGTTTGCGGTCCCCAGGGTTTGTCCATACTCCCCGCCGGGGAAGGAGGCTGGCATGCCCGCGGAGGCACCCCCTTTCCCAGAATGGTCGGATTTCTTTGGGAAGGATGCCTGTAGGCCGAAACGATGGCGTCGGCTCAAGGGCAGCACTTCCTAGATGAAGCTGCCGTCCTTCCTGAAGATTGCGGCGGAGTCCCACATAATCCTGACTGAAGGTTATTCCGAGTTTCAGAGCTGTTTCAGCAGCGTCTTGCGGCCGGGAGGGGGAGCGTTATCAAAACGCCAGGAGGCGGTGTCCAGTGCCAGTGAATCCCTCAAGAGCGGAAGAGAACAGCTGAACCCATCATCCAGCGTCCGGGTCCATCTGCATGATGCAGACGGATCCTTGCCCCCCGCCTATAATGAGATGAATGCTCAACCCGTCCCTGGTCGCGCAGCGGGTCAGGAGTCTGGCATGGATATTGAGGCACCGGATGCGGATGGATCACGGCCCTTGGGAAATTTGAGGCCATAGGCCGCAACGATAATGACAGTCAATCTCGTGGGCGGAACGCTCCCAGTCGATTTTGCCGTCCTTCCTCTGAAGGCGGGGGCATAACAGGTCCGAGGGCTGTTCTGGGCGTCAGGTATGCACGACGTGATTCTGAGAGTGCTTTCTCGCTCCCGCAGGGCGGGGGCACTCAAGGAGAGCGAGGATTTCATGCAGCGTGGATAATCCCTCAAGTCCAGGAACGGTGAAATCGGTTGAGTGCGGAAAAACCAGCCTCATGGGCCTTCATCCATCTGCATGATGCAGACGGCGCATGAGCATTTTGGGTCGCCAGCCCGAAAGATGGTCGAATGGGAAAATGCCATCGGGGAAGAGGCTGGCATGGATATTGAGGCACAGGTTTCGAGAAGGTCCCGATGGCTTCTAGAAGGATGATTATTCAAGAACGATAATGGCGTCAGGCTTGATTGCTGGTCATAACCTCGGCTTATTGATTGGGACAGAAAGTGTCCTGACTCTTCATGCACGGAGAGATGCCTTGCTTTCTTGAGATGATTTCCGCGTCCCGCTGGGTGTGCGAGGGCTTGTCCAGGAAACATGTATGATTTTAACGCTTGGCAATGCGTAACTGAACGAAGGCGAGCCCGATGCCAGGTGCTGCATGGCAGAAAACATACCCGGCAAGGTTGCTTTATGGCCTCCAGTATGGAGTTCATTGCCCGTTGCCACCTGTTTCAGCACAGGATGGGGGCTACCAGAATCTCATGGATCGATTGAGTCGATATCGTCGAGGAAATGAAATGTGCCTCATATGGCCGAATTTACCGGGCAATGACATTTTGTTCCAGCGTTAAAACCTGATGAATTTCTAAAAAGATATCAAAAAAAGACAGAGGCCTGCTCTGCAAGGGGACAGGAAAGCTCCATTAGAAGCATAGAAGGTGATGCCTTCATAGGGTTGCCTGTTTTTAAAAAAAAAGGAGGCTTATTGTCACGTGTCCAATCGCATTTTTATCCTATGACATGGGGTTTGATCATCTCGAGCAGATGCTGAGATACCTCGAAGACCACCTCAGAAAAGTATCCCCCTTATGATAGGCAGTTGAGTCATACGGCACTGCGCATAACATTGGCGGTAGCCGGGGTCATATGGATGATTTGCAGATGCCATTTTACCGCCGCTTCCCTAACATTAACTGACAGAGGAACATATATAATCGGAATTCATTGCCATGATGAACGACATCGAGCGACACAAAGTCATGAAAGCTCTTAATGCTATACGGCGAACATGCATTCTATCGATCTCATAACACCAGATCTCTCCGCGATCAAACGTTTCTCGCTCGAAATTATTTGCAGAGTACCGATTGCAACAAGAGGTCCCGTCATACATCTGACGAACCGGCTGGTGAACTCAATTTCGTTTTGAAGCTCATCATGAAGATTGCTCGAGCATCTGACCGCGCAGACTGCGCGGAGTCACTGCCGGGACGAAAGTTTTGCCAATTCAAGCGGGATAAAAACTAAGTCCGGCCAGTGTCGCCCACCCGGAGCCGAAGGGCTTCAAATCAGATGCCAACGGCAAATGACTGTCTTTATGCTGAGATATCTCAGCGCAGAAACGCGAATTCCAATATTGTAATACTCGCCGTAAATTATCCGTGTAATCAGAGATATCATTCGCTGACACATCATCAGGCATTAAGCGGCTATCTGGGTCAACAATATTGCGTTCTGGACAATTCTTGGCATTTGCACTTTCGCTGAAACTCTTTGACACTATATCGGCGTTTCTTTGCTACGTTAACGCATATTTTAACAAATATTTTCATCAGGCTGTTATGACATTCCACATAACGGAAAGCTAAGCTACCGCCAAACTAATATAAAATGATGTTGACTGATCTTCCTAAATAATGCAACTACTAAACTTTGCTGTATCAGATTGAACATCATGCTGCCGTGGCCAGGAACAAGCTCACGCTGTCAAATAGATCCCGCTAAATAACCTGACACATCAGGCAATGAAACCGTGATCTCCGTCACGATGCCAAAACCATTTTCTTCAAAACAACATCGCAACAGACTAGAACATTATATTATTCTTTCCCAAATAATTTGTCAGTACTGTCTTTTTGAACGGCAACACCTGTAGATGTCGAATAATTACTTTCGCTCTGACCGGATGATTGTGAACATTGAAGCAATATGGCATCTGGTGCTAGCTAATTAGCCAACGATAAGCCGCTGTACCGTTAAAGATCTATTTGAAGTTCGCTGCGTCGGGCGTGCTTGGCTAAACGAAAAGCTGGCGAGACCATCGTAAATAGAAACAGCTCTAAAAGAACAGCAGACAGACTCAATTCTGGTGCTGCCAGAAACTGAGGCGGCCGCTCACGGCACTGATGCGGATCAAATTTTGCGGCTCAGAGATAGCACGGATCAAACTTCAAATCCCATTTAACGGCCGACGAACGGCGCCAACAACGTATTGGCACTGGCTGGCGCAACGACCCTGCCGGTGCAACGTGAGTCTGATTTCGGCCTATTAACTAACGCCAATATTTGCGTTACAATGTCTGGTGCGACGAAACGTTAAACACACCGTCTTATCTGACGACAATATTCACTCCGCTGAAACTCTTAGCATTTCTCGACCATTTTCACTATTTATCTGTACCCTTTCAATCTTGAATAAAAAATTTCATAACCAAAAATATATTTATATAACAAATGCTGACAAAATTAATCATTACTATCTGGTTCTGATCTATGACACGAGAGCACAGGCAAACAAATTATAGCTATCTTTATCTGACGAAGCATGACTCATGAATATTCCGTGCGTAATGACCAAATAGTGAACTATGGTGAGTTATTGTAACGATCCCAATGAACGCCCCCAACGGCTCCCGCAGAGGCGCTGTATGTCGCTTTGCTCGCAGAGCCTGTGGGCTGACGGGACTATTGCGACCGATGGAAGAGGGCGAGGCTCTGAACAGCGATTTACCTGCTACCTGAACACCGCCTGTACGCTGACCTTTGAAAATTCGTGCATTGGACGTTTGGGATGCCACATCACTGCCTTTCATCTTTCCGTAAATAATTAGTATAACGCCAGATCCCAGACACCTGGGCCGTCTGCGTCAGGCTCCAGAAGGCAACAGAAACGCATTCATCGCGCTTGTCTATCTTACGGGACAAACAACGAACATTGGCGCGCTGCGCGTCTGGCGATTTCCGCCTCCTGTATCAGGCTCTGCTACGTCGCCGCCTTTCCGCCTCGGCAATAGCGGCGACAAGAAATCTTCCGGCGTGTCAGTTAAGCCGCCCAGTAACACCAGATCGCTTTCGGGCAGGCTACAAAAACCTTCCGGCGAATGAGTCGTGTGCCGCGCGACATTGGGCTGTTTATCCAGGCCTCGTGACGAACGCGAACTCGAAAAACTTCCTGATCAGAAGGCTTTTGCGCCATCATTCTCAGTGGCCCATGGATGTGGATTCTTCCTCCCTTGGCATTAATCACACTAAACCCTTTCTGAGGGATGACGGGCTCACCTGGGCAGAGAGATTTCTTTCTTTGCTCCATCCGGCGCGTACGATAAATACTCGTCTGCCTGTGATCGAGAAGGGACGAACTGCTCTTTCAGCGGTGCTGCCAGAAGCTGGCTTGTCTGCCAATGGCGACGGCGCCCGTCAAACGCTCCTCTCGAACGGCGAAAGATCATGCGCCCATCTCTCCTGCGGGAACCTCTATGTCTGCAAGAAAGGAACCGCTCTTCTATTCTGTACGCAAATGAACGATCGTGACTAACAAACACCGCTCCATTCTCGGGACACAACTAAACGGCTTTATCACAAACTCACTGAACATTTAAAGATCTATTATCGAAGCAGGCTGCCACTGTCATCGATCGCGCAACAATGAATGTTTTTATTTGACGCGTTCAGCGTAGCTGCTTGACGATGCGGCACGAAGCGAAAACTACCACATCTTCGAAGCGATATACCTGGCACATTCAACTAATATGGCTTTATATCGCAACCAATGTGTCGAGAAGCATGCGCCAACAGAGAGGTACCTATAAAGCAGTTATCGCAATAATGACGGAGAAACTGCGAGCACTCCAGAACACTATGTTGACCTATGATATATTTAATTGTGCCAATCTGGGCCACATTTGATCTTCCAATATCAATGTTCATATCACGAGCTATGACAAGCTCGGCGCATCCGCCAGCTCTACTTTGGGCTGACGCGGTGATGGCGCTGAAACTCAGCGCTGTTCTGGCTAATTGAGGATTGCTGATAAGACATTTCACCACCGCAACCTGACCATCGATACCAGTCTCGGGAATAACTTTTGAGCACCGTTCATGAACGTAACGCCTTTCTGATTACGCAGATACCTAAATCGCCGGTGCCACCTCTATAGATCGCGCGCTTCTGATGCGTCTGGACTAACTGTACCCATCTATATTTTCGGTTATTTCATATTATGACATCAGCAGCTAATATCAATAAATGTGAAATAGGACTTAAATCTGACCTGTGCAGTAACAAAATAAAAGACAGATACCCGCCGAAAGACGACGACCTCTTACCGCTACCCTTTCATTTGCTAAAAGCGGGATATTCTCAAACGCTGAACCGCGCGTGCCTGTTGCCTCGCAGGTACATCGATGCGACACGATATATTCGAACATTATCGTAAAAGTATTGCTGGCGCACTCACCGTGCAGCTCAGGAAGCATCAGCTCGTCACCTGCTTCATGATCGAGCTAAGCTCTTCGGGTACTATGAATCAGCGATTATGTTCATCTGGCAATGGCTCCGCCCGGCAGACGATGACACCGAAACCTGTCTACGCGAAAACCAGGCACAATAATGGGCTATCTATGCAAAAATCATGGCTGCCAAACTGACAAGAAAACCATCACCTGGAAAACTGACATATCTGATGAAACCGAAGATCCGCATACGACCGCCAAAAAAAGCGCGGCGATCGCTCGGCGGTGTTCTGACATGGCCTGCCTTGCGATCAGGCGATCGTAAACGCATTCACGGCGGATCGTGATGACGCCGCGGCCTTCATCGCTGTCCGGAGTCGGCTGAGAATATTCTGCCTGTTTATCGAGCTTATGTCCGGAAATGAAGAAGGCAAATCACCTATCGCCTGGCGTCTACCATTCAGCTCGGCCATGGCGTTCTGTGTTGCTAACGTCCGGAACTGATATTTCTTTAACCTTAACAACTGT